>NZ_JBIVCU010000001.1:96316-686063 GCF_044746785.1 Pseudomonas sp. NPDC090208 | reverse complement strand
CTGTTGAATACGGCGCCGGTTATCGTCTCGCTGCTGGATGAAGGCATCACGCTGATTCACCAGCTCGGTCAGCTTGTCGCGGTCCCCATCGGGGAGCACGAAGTCTTTTTCCTCCAGGGCCGAAGCAAACGTCGCCAGCATTCGCGCGTCAATCGGATCGGTTTTGGCGCGCTTGCCCATGGCCTGTGCAAACTGGCGAGCGCGAAACGGGTTGATTCGCTGAACCTTGAAACCGGTCTTGGCCAGCAGTCGCACCGACAGCTTTTCGTAGCCGCCAGTGGCTTCGATCAGAACACGCACCACCTGTCTCTCACCCAGCCAGTCAGACAGTATGGCTAGCCCTTCGGCGGTGTTGGGCACGCTCAGTTCGCCTGCCTGGGGAAATAACGCGATTTGCAAAGTGGCCTTCGATACATCAATTCCGGCGTAGGCAGTCATGAGCAAAACCTCTAGGCTTAGGGGAGAGAGGTCACTCTGGTCTGGCTCACGCTTGTTGTTCGAGGTCGGACTCAGTCAACTGTTCGAGCTTGGAACCAGAGTGAAAAGAGTGGATGGCAGCTTGGCTCCCTCACGTGCTCAAAAGGCACCGCTGCTCATCAGCTGCCATCCACCCCTCTCACCTCTGACATTACCTCAGCTAAAGACACAAGCTCTGCTCGCGAAGGCGGCGTATCGGTCGACACGGCATCGTCTGGATCGACGCTTTCGCGAGCAGAGCTCCCTCCCACTGATCAGGTACCTGGCTTGCCGGTGGTGTTGATTTCGATCGCGCCACCGCCGGCAAGCCGGACTGCTACAGAGAGGCGCGAGTCATGCCCGCGCAATTTTATGTTTGTGACTGTTTGGTCTCTCTGGCGGCTTGTGTATGCTCCGTTGACGATCAAGGCCCACTAATTACAAGAATTGCCATGACCACCAGCTCAGAAGCCCCGGCCGACTCTGTGGCGACACGCCGTGTCATCCGCAAACAGTACGCGACCCAGCTTGCCGTCGAGCGCACCCGTCTTCTTTATCAAGGGTCGCTGCTGCCGACCCTGTTCATGTTCATCAATGGTCTGCTTTGCGCCTGGCTGCTCTGGAGCCCGGAGCGCTATGTGCTGGTCAGCGTCTGGCTGGGCTGGCTGTCGGTGCTGGTCTGCCTGCGGATTCTGCAAGTGGCGGCATTTCGCGCCGCCCCGCCGGAACGTCAGGCGCAGCCGATCTGGCGGCGGATGTTTCTCGCCGGCGCCTGTGTCAGCGGTTTCACCCTGTCGAGTGCGGCGCTGATACTGGTGCCGGTGGAGAGCTTCGTCCAGCAGGCCTGGGTGTTCGGCCTGATCGGTGCGGCCACGTTGTCGGCCAGCGTGGCCTATGCCGCGAGCATTCCGGCGTTTCTGACCTTTACCGTGCCGTGTCTGTTGCCGCCCATCGTTTACCTGTTCTGGGGCGGTGATGTGCCGTTGCGCGGCTGGGGCTGGCTGGGGCTGATTCTGCTGCTGGCGCTGATTGTGGTGGCCGCGCAGGTCAACCGACTGATCCAGCGCGGGCTGACCCGGCGCTTCCAGAACCAGGCGCTGATCGAACACCTGCAACAGGCCCAGGCGCGCAGCGAAGAGCTGAACCGCGAACTGGCCCGCCAGTACGAAGAGCGCACGCGCTACCTGTCCCATTACGACGAACTGACTGGCCTTGCCAACCGCGCGCTGTTCAACGAACGCTTGCGCGAAGCCAACCAGCATGTGCGCGAGAACGGCGGCACGCTGGCGTTGCTGCATATCAACCTCGACCGTTTCACATTGCTCAACGACAGTCTCGGCCACGACGTTGCCGACCAGTTGCTGCGCCAGGTCGGGCGGCGGCTGAGCGCGGAACTGGCGGACGCCGACACCGTCGCGCGGCTGTCTGCCGACGAATTCGCCGTGCTGCTGGACAGCCACAGCAACCTCGCCACCCTGACGCGCATGACCACCCGCCTGCTGGCCAAGCTACGCTCGCCAATGCAGGTGTCCGGGCACGAACTGGTGGTCAGCGCCTCCATTGGCGTTGCGCTATTGTCCGACTCGGCCGGCGACACGGCAGCGCTGGTCAGCCAGGCCAATTCGGCGATGCAGCATGCCAAACACCTTGGCGGCAACAACATGCAGTTCTTCACCGAGAGCCTGCAGGCGCGCACGCTGGAACGGCTGCAACTGGAAATCCAGCTGCGCCGAGCCATCGAGGAAGGTCAGTTGGAGGTGTTCTACCAACCGAAACTGGAGCTGGCCAGCGGTCGGCTGAATTCGGCCGAAGCGCTGGTGCGCTGGCGCCATCCGCAGCGTGGCATGGTGCCGCCGGGCGAGTTCATCGGCCTGGCGGAAGAAACCGGCCTGATCGCCGACATCGGTGAATTCGTGCTGCGTCAGGCCTGTCGGCAGGCGTTTGCCTGGCAGCGCGACGGGCTGGCGCCGATCCGCGTGTCGGTGAATCTGTCCGTGCATCAATTACGACAGGGCACGCTGGTCGGGCTGGTGCAGCAAGTACTCGACGAAACCGGGCTGATGCCCGAATGCCTCGAACTGGAGCTCACGGAAAGCCAACTGCTCGACAGCGTCGAACACATCGTCAGCACCTTCCGCCAATTGCGTGAGCTGGGTGTGAAGCTGGCGATCGACGACTTCGGCACCGGCTACTCGTCGCTGAGCTATCTCAAGCGTTTTCCGGTGGATTACGTGAAGATCGATCAGGCATTCATTCGCGGGCTCAACGACAGCACTGAAGATGCCGCGATCACTCGGGCAATCATTGCCATGGCCCACAGCCTGGAGCTGAAGGTGGTCGCCGAAGGCGTGGAAACCTCAGCGCAGCTGGAGTTTCTCGAAGCCCATGGCTGCGATGAAGTGCAGGGTTATCTGATCAGCCGGCCGGTCGAGGTGAAGGCCATGGGCGACATCCTGCGTAATCGCGTCAGTGATGTCTGGAGTCGCGCATGAAAAGTCCTACACTTGAGCTCGATCAGTCCGCAGGCGGTCATCGATTGCCAACAGCAAGCTCGTTTAGCTGTGCGGTTTGCAGGTCATGTAGTATAACTACAAGAAAGCTACAGCCCGGCCATCCTTCCTATTGAGTCCTGTCCTTTGAATCTGTTGCAGCACATCGCCCAGTCACGCCACCTCTTGCGCAAGTCGGAGCTGAAAGTAGCAGATCACGTGCTGCTCGATCCGGCGGCCGTGATGCACAGCTCAATGGCCGATCTGGCCCACAGCGTAGGCATCAGCGAGCCGACCATCGTGCGCTTCTGCCGCGCCATCGGCTGTACCGGCTTTCAGGACCTGAAACTCAAGCTGGCCCAGAGTCTGGCAGCGGGCGCGAGTTTCGGTCAGTTCGCCATCCATGAAGACGATTCGGTTGCCGACTACAGCCTGAAGATTTTCGACACCACGCTGCACACGTTGATGGAAGTGCGCGAGAAACTCGACCCTCACGCCCTGCAGGCGGCTGTGACCGTCATGGCGGCGGCCCACCGTGTCGAGTTCTACGGTTTCGGGGCATCGGGTGCAGTTGCGGCGGACGCGCAGCACAAGTTCTTCCGCCTGCTATTGACCGCAGCTTCGTACTCGGACCCGCACATGCAGGCGATGTCTGCCGTGACCCTCAAGCCGACTGACGTGGCCGTGTGCATTTCCCAGTCCGGGCGCTCCAAGGACCTGCTGATCACTGCCAACCTGGTGCGTGAAAGCGGTGCCAACCTGATCACCTTGTGCCCAAGTCAGACCCCGCTGGCCGAATTGTCCACGGTCAACCTGGCGATCGATGTGCACGAAGACACCGAAATCTATACGCCGCTGACGTCGAGAATTGCCCATCTGGTGGTGATCGATGTGTTGGCGATGGGCGTTGCCATGGCGCGCGGCCCGAGCTTGGTCAATCACCTCAAGAGCGTGAAGCGCAGCTTGCGCAGCTTGCGGTTGTCACCCAAGTCGGTCAAAACACACGAAGACTGACTGGCCTGGTGGCCATCGTCACCAACTTGTCATCGGTCCGCCGCCTGTTCGTCATGCCTCAAGGCCATCCTGTACTCCCGCACATGCACTGGGAGACAGGATATGCCTCGGCACTACGATGACTCGCACAGCTCCAGCGCCAAGACCCGGCGTCAGCAGGAAGACCAGCGGCGCATGGCGTTTCGCCGCGCTATCGAAACCCGGTTCGAAGACCGGCGCCTGACCCTCGAATTTGATGACTATCTGGATGTCACTGACGCTTTCTGGCAAAGCGCTAGGGTTTCGGAAGGACGCCGTCAAAGCGCGTGACCAGATCACTGATCTGCGCGCGTTCGGTGCGGATGAACGCCAGGAAGGCGTGAGCGACCGGCGACAGTCGTCGGTCCCGTCCCTGCACCACGCACCAGCTTCGGTACAGCGGCAATTCGGCGACCGGCAGCTCGCGCAGCGTGCCGGTGGCCAGCTCCAGGCTCAACGCATGCCGTGTCAGCAGGGCCACGCCCAGCCCGGCCACCACGCATTCGCGCTGTGCCTCAGCCGACGACACCTCCAGGGTGTGCTCGAAATGCACGCGCTTTTCCTTGAAGTATTCCTCACAGGCCTTGCGGGTGCCTGAGCCCGGCTCGCGGATCACCAGCGTCGAAGCTTCCAGGTCCTTGAGCGTCGGCTTTTCCAGCTGGCACAGCGGGTGATCGGGCCGCGCCACGGCAACGATGGGGTTGTTGAGGAACGGTAGAAACTCCAGGCCCATGTCCTGCGGGACCATGGACATCACCACCAGATCGTCGCGGTTGTCGGAGAGACGGCGAATCACCTGAGCGCGATTGACCACGGTCAGGTTAAGCATGACTTCCGGAAACTGGCGCTTGAAGGCGGCGAACAAGTGGGGAATGAAGTACTTGGCGCTGGATTCGATCGCCAGCTTCAACTGCCCCTGCAACGAACCCTGCATGTCCGACAGTTGCATGTCGAGGCTTTCCAGCCGGCCGAAGACATCACGGCTGGCCTGCTGCAGCGCTTCGGCGGCTTCGGTGAGGTAAAGCTTCTTGCCGACGTATTCAAACAGCGGCTGGCCGATCAGCTCTTCGAGCTGGCGAATCTGCAGACTGACGGCAGGCTGGGTCAGCGACATTTCCTCGGCGGCGCGGCTGTAGGAGCGCAGGTCGCACACCTCATTGAAAATTCGCAACTGACGCAATGTCATACGCATCAATGACTTACGCACTTTTCAATCGCTCCGGACATGGCTGAAAAGCTGACTATAAGGTTTTCCTGATGCTTAACCCAATTTTTACTCATTTTTGTTAATTGCTGATTCGTCATAGGGTGCCCACATCGCTGCGACGCAACATGCAGTTACTGAATGTCGCTCCGTACAGACCGGTCGAGGAAACGCCTGTGATAACAAAAATCCTGATCGCCAACCGTGGAGAAATTGCTGTCCGGATCGTGCGCGCCTGCGCCGAAATGGGCATTCGCTCGGTGGCGATCTACTCTGACGCGGACCGCCACGCGCTCCACGTCAAACGTGCAGACGAAGCCTACGGGATCGGTTCCGAACCGCTCGAGGGCTACCTGAACCCGCGCAAGCTGGTGAACCTGGCCGTGGAAACCGGCTGTGATGCGCTGCATCCCGGTTACGGTTTCCTGTCGGAAAACGCCGAACTGGCAGAGATCTGCGCCGAACGCGGGATCAAGTTCATCGGTCCGTCCGCTGAAGTCATTCGCCGTATGGGCGACAAGACCGAAGCGCGCCGCAGCATGATCAAGGCCGGCGTACCGGTCACGCCGGGCACCGAAGGCAACGTCGCCGACATCGCCGAAGCGCTGACCGAAGGCGACCGCATCGGTTACCCGGTGATGCTCAAGGCCACTTCCGGTGGTGGCGGTCGCGGCATCCGTCGCTGCAACAGCCGCGAAGAACTGGAGCAGGCGTTTCCACGGGTCATCTCGGAAGCGACCAAGGCGTTCGGCAAGGCCGAAGTGTTCCTCGAAAAATGCATCGTCAACCCCAAGCACATCGAGGCGCAGATCCTCGGTGACAGCTTCGGCAATGTCGTGCACCTGTTCGAGCGTGACTGCTCGATCCAGCGCCGCAACCAGAAGCTCATCGAAATCGCCCCGAGCCCGCAACTGACCCCGGAACAGCGTGCCTACATCGGCGACCTGTCGGTGCGTGCGGCCAAGGCGGTCGGTTACGAGAACGCCGGCACCGTGGAGTTCCTGCTCGCCGAGGGCGAGGTGTACTTCATGGAAATGAACACCCGGGTGCAGGTGGAGCACACCATCACCGAAGAAATCACCGGCATCGACATCGTTCGTGAGCAGATCCGCATCGCTTCGGGCCTGCCGCTCTCGGTCAAGCAGGAAGACATCATCCACCGTGGTTTCGCGTTGCAGTTCCGCATCAACGCCGAAGACCCGAAAAACAACTTCCTGCCCAGCTTCGGCAAGATCACCCGTTATTACGCCCCCGGCGGCCCGGGTGTGCGCACGGATACGGCGATCTATACCGGCTACACCATTCCCCCCTTCTACGACTCCATGTGCCTGAAGCTGATTGTCTGGGCGCTGACCTGGGAAGAGGCGATGGACCGCGGCCTGCGCGCGCTGGACGACATGCGCCTGCAAGGGGTGAAGACCACTGCCGCCTATTACCAGGAAATCCTGCGCAATCCGGAATTCCGCAGCGGCCAGTTCAACACCAGCTTCGTGGAAAGCCACCCTGAACTGACCAACTACTCGATCAAGCGCAAACCCGAAGAGCTGGCTCTGGCCATCGCCGCCGCCATTGCCGCCCACGCAGGCCTGTGAGGAACACAATAATGTCCAAGAAGATTTTCGTAACCGACACCATCCTGCGCGACGGTCACCAATCGCTGCTCGCCACCCGCATGCGCACCGAAGACATGCTGCCGATCTGCGAGAAGCTCGACAAAGTCGGCTACTGGTCGCTGGAAGTGTGGGGCGGCGCGACCTTCGACGCCTGCGTGCGCTTTCTGAAGGAAGACCCGTGGGAGCGCCTGCGCCAGTTGCGTGCGGCGCTGCCGAACACCCGTCTGCAAATGTTGCTGCGCGGTCAGAACCTGCTGGGCTATCGCCATTACAGCGACGACGTGGTCCGTGCCTTCGTGGCCAAGGCGGCGGTCAACGGCATCGACGTGTTCCGCATCTTCGACGCCATGAACGACGTGCGTAACCTGCGCGTTGCCATCGAAGCGGTGAAAGCCGCCGGCAAACACGCCCAGGGCACCATCGCCTACACCACCAGCCCGGTGCACACCATCGAAGCCTTCGTCGCTCAGGCCAAACAGATGGAAGCCATGGGTTGCGACTCGGTGGCGATCAAGGACATGGCCGGCCTGCTGACCCCGTTCGCCACCGGCGAGCTGGTCAAGGCGCTGAAAGCCGAGCAGTCGCTGCCGGTGTTCATCCACTCCCATGACACCGCCGGTCTGGCCGCCATGTGCCAGCTCAAGGCGGTAGAAAACGGCGCCGATCATATCGACACCGCCATCTCCAGCTTCGCCTGGGGCACCAGCCATCCGGGCACCGAATCGATGGTCGCGGCGCTGAAAGGCAGCGAGTTCGACACCGGTCTGGATCTGGAGCTGTTGCAGGAAATTGGCCTGTACTTCTATGCCGTGCGCAAGAAGTACCACCAGTTCGAAAGCGAATTCACCGCTGTCGATACCCGTGTGCAAGTCAACCAGGTGCCGGGCGGGATGATCTCCAACCTCGCCAACCAGCTCAAGGAGCAGGGCGCGCTGAACCGCATGAACGAGGTGCTGGCCGAGATCCCGCGCGTGCGCAAGGACCTGGGCTACCCGCCGCTGGTGACCCCGACCTCGCAAATCGTCGGCACCCAGGCGTTCTTCAACGTGCTGGCTGGCGAGCGCTACAAGACCATCACCAACGAGGTGAAGCTGTACCTCACCGGTGGTTACGGCAAGGCGCCGGGTCAGGTCGACGAGAAGCTGCGTCGTCAGGCCATCGGCAACGAAGAACTGATCGACGTGCGTCCGGCTGACCTGCTCAAGCCGGAAATGACCAAGCTGCGTGCCGACATCGGCGCACTGGCGAAATCCGAAGAAGACGTACTGACTTACGCCATGTTCCCGGACATTGGCCGCAAGTTCCTCGAAGAACGTGCTGCCGGTACTCTGGCTCCCGAGCCGCTGCTGCCGATCCCCGAGCCGGGTGCGGTCGCCAGGGCCACTGGCGAGGGCGTACCGACCGAGTTCGTCATCGACGTCCACGGTGAGAGCTACCGCGTCGACATCACCGGTGTGGGCGTCAAAGCCGAAGGCAAGCGTCACTTCTACCTGTCCATCGACGGCATGCCGGAAGAAGTGGTGTTCGAACCGCTCAACGACTTCGTCGCCAGCGGTGGCGTCGGCAAGCGCGGTCAGGCCAACAAGCCGGGCCATGTGAGCACCACCATGCCGGGTAACATCGTCGATGTGTTGGTCAAGGAAGGCGACACGGTCAAGGCCGGTCAGGCGGTGCTGATCACCGAAGCGATGAAGATGGAAACCGAGGTGCAGGCCGCCGTTTCCGGCAAGGTCGTGGCGATCCACGTCGCCAAGGGCGACCGCGTCAATCCGGGCGAGATTCTCGTCGAGATCGAGTGATCGCGACGTTACAAAAATAGACAGCCGCCCGTGCACAGACGCGGGACCGGCTGACAGTTACCTCTGGGGGAGCACTCGTGGCTCCCCTTTTTTTGTCCGTGGTTTGAGGCTGAGTCGCTGCCTTTGTGAACAACACAAAACCCCGTGGGAGGGAGCTCTGCTCGCGATGGCGTCGTGTCAGTCAGCATTTAAGTGTCTGAGCTGATGCTATCGCGAGCAGAGCTCCCTCCCACAGGGTTGATGTTGTCTGAAGGAATGCGCCTGGCCCCTGTAGATAGCGCGGCACATCCGCCTTTGTGGGAGGGATCCGAGGTTACGAGGGTCGCGAAGGCGGTGTGTCAGAAATTGCAGTGCCGAATGACACGCCGCTTTCGCGGGCAAGCCCGCTCCCACAGGGCTGCTGTTATCCGGGAGAGTCGCGTTCACACTTGGCGCAGTTGCTCCAGCGTGCAGATCTGCTGCCCATCCTTGAAGTTATCCACAGCCAGCCAGGCAGTGAAGGCGGGCTCTATTTCCGGCCATTCGCTGTCGATGATCGAGAACCACGCCGTGTTGCGGTTCTTGCCCTTGACCACCATGTGCTGGCGGAAGGTGCCTTCGAAGCTGAAACCGAAACGCTCGGCGGCGCGCATCGAGCGGGCGTTGTCGGCATTGCATTTCCATTCCAGGCGACGGTTGCCCAGGGCGAATGACTCTTTCGCCAGCAGATACACCGCCTCGGTGCTTTTCGGCGTGCGCTGCATCGACGCGCCGAAGGTGACGTGGCCGATCTCGATGCGGCCCTGGCTCGGCACGATGGACATCAGGCTGAGAAAACCGTCGATGGCGCCGGTCTGCTGGTCGATCACGGTGTAGAACCACGGATCGGTCGACGCTTGCAGGCCGATCAGGTAATCGTCAAACGCGCCGCGTTCGGTAAACGGCCCGACGGCCAGGTAGTCCCACAGTTTCGGATCGCTGCCCGGGCCTTGCAAAGCAGCCCACAGCCCTTCGGCATGACGGGCGGCGTCGAGCTTTTCCAGGCGGATGAAACGCCCGTCGAGGGTACGTGTGTCAGGCAGTCTGGCGGCTTGCCAGTGTTCGAGGTTGGACATGTTCAGGCTTCCCGGTCGTTACAGCATTTTGCGAAATTGAATGTAGCCAGGGCGTTCGGCGATGCGCTCGTAGAGCTGGATGGCCGTAGCGTTGGTTTCGTGGGTCAGCCAGTGAACCTTGTCGGCGCCATACTGCTTCGCGCTGGCGTAGACGTGTTCGATCAGCTTGCGGCCGAGGCCGGTGCCGCGCTGTTCCGGGGCCACCAGCAGGTCTTGCAGGTAGCACGACCAGTTGATGCTCCAGTTCGACCGGTGCCAGATGAAATGCACCATGCCCACCGCCTTGCCGTCCTGCCAGGCCAGCGCCGCGTTGGTCGGCTCGACGGGGTCGAGGAAGCGTTGCCAAGTGCTTTGAATCACCGCCTCGGGCAGTTCGGTCTTGTAGAAGGTCAGGTAGGCCTTCCACAGCGGCAGCCAGGCGGCGTAGTCGTCGGCGGTGACGGGGCGGATGTGAACGTCAGGCACGGGGTTCTCCAGAGCTCATCAAGCGAGCGATTTGCTGATCGGTTTGATCCTGGCTGGCGGCCAGTCCTCGGGCGACGCCGGCGATATCCTCGGCGCTGCGGTTCTGGTTGAGCTTGCGCTTGCCTTCGATGCGTTCGATGGGAATCGCAAAGCCGACGATGGCGCGCAGCATGGCGTCAATGTAGTCGCTCGGTGCGTCACTCACCGCCCACGGTTCGGCGCGGGCGGCTTCGTGTTTATCGGTCAGGCCGCTGACCACCGCGAGCAGCCGCTCGGCGTCGGTGAACACCTCGGCGTGGCCGTAGACATGCACGGCCAGGTAATTCCAGGTCGGCACCACCTTGCCGTGCTCGGCCTTGGCCGCATAGAAAGACGGGCTGATGTAGGCGTCGGGGCCCTGAAAAATCAGCAGCGCCTGACCGGATGCCAGCGCCTTCCATTGCGGGTTGGCTTTGGCCAGGTGCCCGTACAGCGTGCCGTTGGGGCCTTCGTCGGTGTTCAGCAGCAGCGGTATATGGCTGGCCTGCAGGCCGCTTTCGTCAAACGTGACCAGCGTCGCCAGGCGAGTGCCTTCGATCTGCCGGTGCAGGCTGGCGAGGTCGTCATCTTTGAAGTAGCCGGGTGTGTACATGAGATTTTCCTTGGCGATTGGCCTCATCCTAGGGCAGCTTATTGGCCTGTTGTAAGAACCATTAATGGTCGATTTCATAGGACCAATCCATGCCTCCTGTCACGCCATCCCTGACCTTCGATTTCGCCGGCATCGAGCTGGATCGCCGCCATGGCCTGAGCCGTCAGCTGTATCAGGCCTTGCGCCAGCGCATTCTTGACGGTCGGCTGGGCAGCGGCACGCGCTTGCCGGCCAGCCGCGATCTGGCGCTGGTTCTGTCGATTTCCCGCAACAGCGTGATGCGTGCCTACGACCAGCTCTACGCCGAGGGTTTTACCGAAGCACGAGTGGGGGACGGCACCTATGTGGCTCAATTGCCGGACAAAACGCTGCCGGCGAAAAAAATATCCACAAAACTGTCCACAGGCTTATCACCAGGGTTATCGACAGGTTTATCCACAAAATCGCTAAATGAGACTGGATTTTCATCCAGTAAAGTTATCCACAGTGATGCGCTTGAGCGCTTGCAGAAGCATCATCTGGCGCAACCGAAAGGCAGTCTGCCAAGGGCGTTTAGGGTCGGTTTACCGGCGTTCGACCTGTTCCCGTTCGACGTATGGGGCAAGCTGCATGCGGCTTTCTGGCGAAAACCGGGTCTGCACCAGCTCGGTTATGGCGACCCGGCGGGGGAGTGGCGTCTGCGTGAGCTGATCGCGGTGTATTTAAGAACATCTCGTGACTTGCACTGTGTCCCTGAGCAAATTGTGATCACCAGTGGCGCACAGCAGGCAATCACCCTTTGTGCACAGTTGCTGTTGAACGACGGCGATGGGGTCGCCATCGAAAATCCCGGCTACCGCGCTGCCGGTCATGCCTTCGCCGTGGCCGGGGCGACCCTGCGTGGCCGGCCAGTGGATGCCGAGGGCATGTGTCCTCCAGAGGCCAACGACGGCGACTGCAAGCTGGCCTATGTGACGCCGTCCCATCAGTACCCGCTGGGCGTGACCATGAGCCTGGCGCGGCGCCTGGAATTGCTGGCCTGGGCCGAGCGCAGTGGCGGCTGGATCGTCGAGGACGACTACGACGGCGAATACCGTTACAGCGGCGTGCCGCTGGCACCGCTGGCGGCGCTGGACCGTCACGGTCGGGTGCTCTACGTCGGTACTTTCGGCAAGGTGGCGTTTCCGGCGTTGCGCCTGGGGTATCTGGTGTTGCCGCGCAATCTGGTCGAGCCGTTCAGCCAGCGGCGCGCGGTGGACATGCGCCATTCGGAGGTCGGTACTCAGGCGGTGATGGCCGAGTTCATCGCCGCCGGGCATTTTCAGCGACACATTCGCCGCATGCGCCGGGCCGCGTTAAGCCGCCGCGACGCCTTGCTGGCAGGGTGGCCGGACGATCTGCGCGGGTGCAGTCCGATGCCTAGGCCGGTTGCCGGGTTGCATGTGTCGGTCAGTGTGGAAAGTCTGGCGCGGGAGCAGGAATTGGTGAGCAAGGCCGAGAGCGTCGGGGTCGAGGTGGCGCCGTTGAGTGATTACTGGCTGCCGGATTCCGACACCCCTGTGGATAACCGCGCAGGACTGGTGCTGGGATTTGCCACGGTGCCGGAGGCGGATATCGCGTCGGCGCTGGAGAGGTTGCGCAGGGTCTGGCAGTAACTCCTTTGTAGGAGCTGGCTTGTCCTGCGACCGGCCGGGAACCGGCCGTAAAACCTGACGACTCGCGTCTGTCTGACACTCCGTGATGGCCGATTTTACGACTGCTGCGCAGCCGGTCGCAGGGCAAGCCAGCTCCTACAGGCAGCATCTAACCCCTGTGGGAGCGAATTCATTCGCGATGCGGTTGTACATCCGACAGAGATTTATTGGATGCGCCGGGCGATCGCGAATGAATTCGCTCCCACAATCGATCGCATTTCACCCTCGCCTGAGGGGCGTATACTCGCGCCCATCGCAATTTTTCCGAGATACGTTCATGAGTCTTCCTCTCTCCGCGGCGCCGCAGCGCAAGCTCGGCACGCCGCTGATCGCCTTTGTGCTGCTGGTGCTCGGCGCGCTGTTTCTGCAATCGGCCGTTGGCGGCAAGCAGGTGCTGTTGCTGATCGTCGGCGCTGCGCTGGGTCTGGTGCTATACCACGCCGCGTTCGGTTTTACCTCGGCCTGGCGGGTGTTCATCAATGAGCGCCGTGGCGCCGGTCTGCGTGCGCAGATTGTCATGCTGACGATTGCCGTGCTGCTGTTCTTCCCGGCATTGGGCGCTGGCACGCTGTTCGGCACGCCGGTCACCGGGCTGGTCGCGCCTGCAGGTGTGTCAGTGGTGTTCGGCGCCTTCATCTTCGGCATCGGCATGCAAATGGGCGGCGGTTGCGCCTCGGGCACGCTGTTCACCGTCGGCGGCGGCAACGCGCGGATGCTGGTGACGCTGCTGTTCTTCATCATCGGCTCGCTGATCGCTACCCACCACGTCGACTGGTGGTTCTCGCTGCCGTCGTTCCCGGCCACGTCCATCGTCAAGACTTTCGGCGTGCTGCCGGCGCTGGCCATGAGCCTGGCGGTGTTCGCGGTGATCGCGCTGGTCACCGTCAAGCTGGAAAAGCGCCGCCACGGCGAACTTGAAGCGCCGGTCACCAGCGAGCACGTCGGCCTGCGCCGTTTCCTGCGCGGCCCGTGGCCGTTGGTGTGGGGTGCGGTGGCGCTGGCGCTGCTCAACTACGCGACCCTGGCGCTGGCCGGTCGTCCGTGGGGCATCACCTCGGCCTTCGCGCTATGGGGCGCCAAGGCGGCGGGCAGTCTGGGTGTCGACGTCGGCAGCTGGGCGTTCTGGCAGATGCCGGCCAACGCCAAGGCGCTGGCAGCCCCGGTGTGGGAAGACATCACCACGGTCATGGACATCGGCATCATGCTCGGCGCCGCTGTGGCGGCAGGGCTGGCCGGTCGTTTCGCGCCAAGCCTGAAAATCCCGACTCGTTCGCTGGTGGCGGCGGTGATTGGCGGTCTGCTGCTGGGCTACGGTTCGCGTCTGGCCTATGGCTGCAACATCGGCGCGTATTTCAGCGGCATCGCCTCGGGCAGCCTGCATGGCTGGTTGTGGCTGATCGCAGCGTTTGCCGGTAATGCGGTGGGCGTGCGGATCCGGCCGTTTTTCTTTGAGGGTGAGCGCCGTCCGGTGGTGTTGAGCGGTTGTTAAGGCATTGATCGCGTGACCCTGTAGGAGCTGGCTTGTCCTGCGACCGGCTGCGCAGCAGTCGTAAAATTGGTGAATGCGGTCTTTCTGGTGTACCGCGTTTACCGGATTTGCGACGACTGCGTCGCCGGTCGCAGGGCAAGCCAGCTCCTACAGTGCCTGCTTCAACTCAGCTGTACCTTCGCCACCTTCACGATGTTCTCCACCGTAAACCCGAACTTGGCCTGTAGCTTGTCGATGGGCGCCGAGGCGCCGAAGGTGTTCATCACGATCTTCGCGCCGCTTTGCCCGACGTAGCGGTCCCAGCCCACGGGGCCGGCCTGTTCCACCACGACCCGCGCCGTGATATCCGGCGGCAGTACGCTGTCGCGGTAGGCCTTGTCCTGATCCTCGAACAGCTCCCAACTGGGCATCGACACCACCCGCGCCGCCACGCCTTCAGCTTTCAGGCGTTCGAACGCCTCGACGGTCATGCCGACTTCGCTGCCGGTGGCGATCAGGATCACCTCCACCTTGCCGGGCCTGGCGTCGGCCAGCACATAGGCGCCTTTGCCAAGGCCTTCAGGGCTGGCGTAGACCGAACGATCCAGCGTCGGCAGCGGCTGGCGTGACAGCACGATGCAGCTTGGCCGGTGCGTCTGAGCCAGGGCGATCTTCCACGCTTCGGCGGTTTCATTGGCATCGCCCGGCCGCAATGTCAGCAGGCCCGGCGTGGCGCGCAGCTGCGTCAGGTGCTCGATGGGCTGATGGGTCGGGCCGTCCTCGCCGACGCCGATGGAGTCGTGGGTGAAGACGAACACCACCGGCAACTCCATGATCGCGGCCAGGCGGATCGGCGGCTTCATGTAGTCGCTGAACACCAGAAATGTCGAGGTGTACGGGCGCAGGTACGACAGCGCAAGACCGTTGGCGATGGCGCCCATGGCATGCTCGCGCACCCCGAAATGCAGGTTGCGACCGCTGTAGCTGCCAGCTTCGAAGCTACCCGCACCTTCAAACGTCAGGTTGGTTTTGGTCGAGGGCGAAAGGTCCGCCGAGCCACCGATCAGCCACGGAATCTGCTGGGCGAAGCCGTTCAGCACCTTGCCGCCCGCAGCACGGGTGGCAATGCCTTTGGCGTCGGCTTCAAAGCTGATCGCGGTGTTGCGCCAGCCTTCGGGCATTTCACCGGCCCGCATGCGTTGCAGTTCGTCGGCCAGGGCCGGCTGGTCTTTTTCGAAGCGGGCGACGGTTTGCTGCCACGCTTCGTAATCGTCGCCGTTGCGTTCCAGCAGGGCGTCACGCAAGGCGTGGCGGGCGTCTTCGGGGACCAGGAACTGGCTGTTTTCGTCCCAGCCATAGGCCTTCTTGGTCAGCCTGATTTCTTCTTCGCCAAGCGGCTCACCGTGGGCCGAGGCGGTGTTGTGCTTGTTCGGCGAGCCGTAGCCGATGACGCTGTCGACCACGATCAGCGTCGGCGCATCGTTGGTCTGCCGGAACAGCTTGAGCGCCCGGGCAAGTGCCTCCGCATCGTTGGCATCGGCAACGTGCAGAGTGTTCCAGCCGTAGCCTTCGAAGCGGGTCTGCACGTCGTCGCTGTAGGCCAGTTCGGTGTGGCCCTCGATGCTGATGGTGTTGTTGTCGTAGATCCAGCACAGGTTCGACAACTTCAAATGGCCGGCCAGCGACGCGGCCTCGGCGGTCACGCCTTCCATCATGTCGCCGTCGCCGCAGAGCACGTAGACGTTGTAATCGAACAGCGTGGCGCCGGGGCGGTTGAAGTGCTCGCCCAGCCAGCGCTCGGCCATCGCCATGCCGACGCTGTTGGCGCAGCCCTGGCCCAGTGGGCCGGTGGTGGTTTCCACACCCGTGGTCATGCGGTATTCCGGGTGGCCAGGGGTTTTCGAGCCCAACTGGCGGAACTGTTTGATGTCATCGAGGCTGACGGCAGGCTTGCCGGACGGCTGGCCGCGTTCGTCGATTTCCACCACGCCGGCCAGGTGCAGTAACGAATACAGCAGCATCGAGGCGTGACCCACCGACAGCACGAAACGGTCGCGATTCGGCCAGTCCGGATGCTGCGGGTGATAGCGCAGGAAATCCTTCCACAGCGTGTAGCCGACCGGCGCCAGCGCCATGGGCGTGCCGGGGTGGCCGGAGTTGGCCTTCTGCACGGCATCCATCGCCAGGGTGCGGATCGTGTTGATGGTCAGTTGGTCGCGTTCGTTGGCGTTCGACGTGGCAGGTGAGCCCATGGTGTTCTCCTCGTGACGTACGGCTGAAGCATCAGACAGGGTTGAGCGCGGGGAGGGCGGGTTCGTTCCATGAAATATCGGTGACGTGACGGGCTGGTTGGCCAGCCAACTGTAGGAGTGAGCTTGCTCGCGATAGCGTCTGGTCAGCTGATACATCTGGCATTGGGCGAATGCCATCGCGAGCAAGCTCACTCCTACAGGATTTCATTTATCGACAAAATGATGCGAGGCAGAACGATCTGCCCCCCATGCATTCGAACCCATTTGGGTGTGGCGTACCGCCGGGCCTTTCCACGCATGCTGCAAACGGGGGGTGGCCATTGCAGAAGATGATCGTCGAGAAATACCGGGCCATGATCAGGACCTTCACCTACATCGGCTGGTCGCTGTTCTGGCTGTTGATCTGGGATGTGATCGTCACGGTGGATTTCATGCTGTTTCTGGAGCCGCAGATCACTTTGCCGTCGATGCCGTTGACGCTGCTGGGTTCGGCGTTGGTGGTACTGACCAGCTTTCGCAATTCCAGTGCCTACAACCGCTGGTGGGAGGCGCGCACGTTGTGGGGCGCGCTGGTCAACAATTCGCGCAGCTTTGCCCGGCAGGTGCTGACGTTGATTGATGACGAACACGAGCTGAACCCGGTCAAGGCGGTGTTGCTGCGTCGGCATGTGGCCTACGTGGAATGTCTGTCGGCGCACCTCAAGGGCGGTGACTGTGGCGAGGACGTGACGGCCATGATTCCCCGCGAGGAATACGAACGGCGCAAGCGCACCAACAATTTTCCCAACGCGATTCTCAACGAATCGGCGGCGGTTATCGCCCAGGAATACAAGGAAGGGCGGCTGGACAGCATCCGCCTGGCGCGGCTGGAGTCGACGCTGGTGGACATCTCCAATTGCCAGGGCGGCATGGAGCGGATCGCCAACACGCCGTTGCCTTACCCGTACGTGACCTTTCCCCGGCTGTTCATCACCCTGTTCTGCATCATCGTGCCGATCGGGCTGGTGGAAACACTGGGCTGGTTCACGCCGCTGGCGTCGACCGTGGTGGGCTTCATGCTGCTGGCGATCGAAAAGATCGGCACCGATTTGCAGAGCCCGTTCAAGGCTTCCGAGCATGAGATCCAGATGAAGGCACTGTGCGCGAACATCTCGGGGAATCTGAATTCGATGTTGCAGGACGCGACCGAGAAGCAGCGCTGACAGCACGCACACAGCGCGGACCTGTAGGAGCTGGCTTGTCCTGCGACCGGCGGGGAACCCGCCGTAAAATCTGCGTATGTGGTGTGTCTGACACTACCAATGCGTATGGATTCACGACTGCTGCGCAGCCGGTCGCAGGACAAGCCAGCTCCTACAAAGGGACTGCAGTGTTGCTTACGTCCCCGCCTTGATCTTGGTCCACACCCGCGTCCGCGCGCGTTCGGCGTCGCGGGGCAGCGGCGTCAGCGTGTACAGCGTCTTCATCGCTTCGGCGGTCGGGTACAGGTTCGGGTTGTTACGGATCGCCGGGTCGACCAGGTCGGTGGCGTCCTTGTTCGGGTTCGGGTAGCCGACGAAGTCACTGATCGGCGCAATCACCTTCGGTTGCAGCAGGTAGTTGATGAAGGTGTAGGCGTCTTCAGGGTCTTTGGCGCCCTTCGGAATCGACAGCATGTCGAACCAGATCGGCGCGCCTTCTTTGGGCAGGCGCATGTCCACCACCACGCCGTTCTTGGCTTCCTTGGCGCGGTTGGCAGCCTGGGAGAAGCTGCCCGAGTAACCCACGGCCACGCAGATGTCGCCGTTGGCGATGTCAGCCATGTACTTGGACGAGTGGAAGTAGGTGATGTACGGACGGATCTTCAGCAGCAGCGCTTCACCCTTCTCGTAGTCCTTCGGGTTCTTGCTGTTCGGGTCCAGCCCCAGGTGCTGCAGGGCCAGCGGCAGGATTTCCGACGGCGAATCGAGCAGGGCCACACCGCATTGCTTGAGCTTGCTGATGTTCTCTTCCTTGAAGATCAGATCCCAGCTGTCCACCGGTGCCTTGTCGCCCAGCGCGGCCTTGACCTTGTCCGGGTTGAAGCCGATCAGGATGGTGCCGTACATGTAAGGCACGGCGAACTTGTTGCCGGGATCGTTGGCCTCCAGCAGCTTCATCAGGCTCGGATCGAGGTGCGAATAGTTCGGCAGCTTGCTCTTGTCCAGCGGCTGGAACACGCCGGCTTCGATCTGCTTGGCGAGGAACACGTTGGACGGCACCACCACGTCATAGCCGGAGTTACCGGTCAGCAGCTTGGCTTCCAGCGCTTCGTTGGTGTCGAAGATGTCGTAGATCAGCGGGATCTTGGTGTCTTTTTTGAAGTTTTCCAGGGTCTGCGGGGTGATGTAGTCGAACCAGTTGTAGACGCGCAGGGTCTTTGGCTCGTCGGCCTGCGCCGTGCCGGCGAGCATGGCCGCGCAGGACGCCGCCAACAGCGCGGGTGCGATGAAACGCTTGAGTCTGTTCATGGTTTTTCTCTCTTCTTCTGATTCGCAGGGTCAGACGCGTTCGAAACCTTCCAGCACATTCACGGCATTGATGCCGATTTCCTCGACGGCGTAACCGCCTTCCATCACGAACAGGGTCGGCTT
The DNA here is from genome assembly GCF_044746785.1 of Pseudomonas sp. NPDC090208. Classification (NCBI taxonomy): domain Bacteria; kingdom Pseudomonadati; phylum Pseudomonadota; class Gammaproteobacteria; order Pseudomonadales; family Pseudomonadaceae; genus Pseudomonas; species Pseudomonas sp. NPDC090208. The sequence continues at coordinate 667,275 of NZ_JBIVCU010000001.1, read as the reverse complement.
GCCCAGCCGCGCGATGCGCTCGCCCATGCGCAGGTAGTCCGGGCTGTCGAGCTTGAACTGCGAGATCGGGTCATCCTTGAACGTGTCCACACCCAGCGACACCACGACGATGTCGGCGCCGAAACGATCGATTTCGTCGCAGGCCTTTTCCAGTGCGGCGCTCCAGGTCGCCCAGTCACTGCCGGCTGCCAGTGGATAGTTGAAGTTGAAGCCTTCGCCAGCACCTTCGCCCAGCTCGTCCTCGTAGCCGAGGAAGAACGGGAATTCCGCTTCCGGGTGGCCGTGGATCGAGGTGAACAGCACGTCGCTGCGCGCGTAGAAAATCGACTGCGTGCCGTTGCCGTGGTGGTAATCGACGTCGAGGATCGCGACCTTCTTGTGGCCCTGATCGAGGAACGCCTGGGCGGCAATGGCGGCGTTGTTCAGGTAGCAATAGCCACCCATGACGTCGCTGGCGGCGTGATGCCCCGGTGGTCGGCACAGGGCGAAGGCGCTGCGTGCGCCGTTCTGGATCGCGGCCTGAGCGGTGAGGGCGACCTGAGCAGCGCTATAAGCGGCCTGCCAGGTGCCAGCGGTGATCGGCGCGCCGGCGTCGAACGTGTAATAACCCAGCTGACCATGCAGGCTGGTGGGGATGACCGAGCGCAGCGTGCGCGCCGGCCAGGTGTACGGCAGCAGGTCGCCTTCCGGGTTGGTCGCGGCCCAGCGTGCCCAGGCACCCTTGAAGAATTCCAGAAACGCTTCGGTGTGAATGCGCTTGATCGGCTCGATGCCGAAATCCTGCGGGCCTTCCACGGCACCCAGCTCGCGGTCCTTGACCCGTTGCAGGACGTGGTCGGCGCGAGACGGCATTTCGAAGCAGGGCATCAGCTTGCCGTCGATCAACTCGCAGCGGCCGTGATGCAGATGGTGATCGTCTGAATAGATCGTCAGCATTTCTTGTTCTCCTCAGCTAAGACGTTCGCCATTCTTGAGGTTTGTGGGCTAATCGGAGAACGGCGGGAACGGCCAAAAGGGGATTTATCCGGCCATAAAAACTGTCCGTAAATCGCCCTTTAATGAGGCGCGAACGCCCTGTTTCGAGGCGATCTGTTAATAGCGGGCTGGTGTGATGTTGCTTTTGTGGGAGGGAGCCCTGCTCGCGAATACGTCCTTTCAATCGCCACCGCCTTTGTGGGAGCGAATTCATTCGCGAGACGGTAGTACAGGCGAAGAGTCGCTATCGAATGTACGGACCATCGCGAATGAATTCGCTCCCACAAGGTTTCTCGGTGACCGACAGGGCGATCCTTCAAACCCGAAACTGGCTCGGCGCCACACCGCTCCAGCGAATGAATGCATGGCGAAAGCTCGCTGTTTCGCTGAAGCCCAATGCTTCGGCGATGCGATGAATCGGCAATTGGTCTTCATGCAGCAACTGCTTGGCGCGCTCGAAGCGTAGCTCGTCGAGCAATTGCTGATAGCTGCTGCCGGTGGCTTGCAGGTGGCGGCGCAGGGTGCGCTCGGAGCAGTTCATTTTTTGTGCAAGCACACCGAGGCTGGGCGTCTGGTCGAGCTGGCTGGCCAGCAGTTGCCGGATTCGACCCAGCCACACTTGCCGCCCGGTGAATTCGATGTTCTGCCGTCGACAGCGTTCACGCATGTCACGGTGAGTGACCGGGTCGGCCAGCGTCAGCGGCTGTTCCAGCCAGCGACGTTCAAAGGCAAACGCGTTGTCGGCAGCATCGAAGTGCAACGGACAGGGAAAGCTTTCGCGGTAGCTGGCCTGGTAATCCGGCGCGGCATGGGCGAAGCGCGCCCCCAGCAGCGGCAACGGTTTGCCCAGCAGGTCATCGCAAATCACCTTCAGTGAAGCCATGCACAGCTCGGCGTTGAACACCCGCAGATTTTCTTCATCGCGATAGTCGCTGGCGCTGAACCAGATGCGCTCGCCGTCCTCGACCAATTGCAGCTCGAACAAAGTGCCGAGCAACGCAGGATAGGCCAGCGCCAGTCGCAGGGCGTCACCGAAAGTGGCACTGGTGAGCAGGGCGTAACCGAGAATCCCGTAGGACGACACGTGCATGCGCCGCCCCAGCGGCAAACCGATCTCCCGCCGCAACGCCACGGCATTGGCGCAGACCTGCATTTCCTGGAAGGTGGTGATGCGGATATCCGGCCGGCTCAGGTCCGCCTCACTGATCCCGCTCCCGGCCAGCAACGCCTCACTGCCCCAGCCCTCGGCAGCGAACGTCTCCAGCACCAGCGACACGGCGTTGAGGGTAGTGAGGTGGGAATGCAGCATGGTGACCTTCCGATGGTTCTGGATCGGAAAGGGGGAGCAAGAGCTGTGCCGAGGGATAAATCCATGAACACGTATGTAACGCCTGCCCGCTCGTTCGATCGGATACCGTCGAGTCGTCAGCTTTCAAATCGTACCCGTTGCGGGTATATATGGGCGGGTGAGTGGATGGTAGTTTTAAAGCGAAGGGACTTCGCCAGATGGCAGGTCAGTGAAGATTTATCTGACGGTGCGCTATGCAATGCAGTGAGGGAGATGGAGAGCGGTCTGATCGATGCTGATCTGGGCGGATGCCTCTACAAGAAGCGAATCGCCCGAACGGGGAGTGGCAAAAGTGCCGGATACCGCACGCTGCTCTCGGCAAGGTCGGGCGACCGGTATGTGTTTTTATTTGGTTTCGCCAAGAGCGCCCGGGCCAACGTCTCCACTGAAGAAAAGAAAGCGATGCGCTATGCAGGCAAGCTGTTTCTGAGTCTGTCAGGTGACGCTCTGGCGCTCGCATTGCAAGCCGGAACACTGGAGGAGGTTCATTGTGACCAGCAAAATCATTGAATCCTTGCGCGAGGACATCGCCGAGTTGTACCAGGCGGGCGCGGTCAGCAAGGTTACGATGCGCGAGTTCGAGGCCATTTGCCCTACGTCGGTTCGGGCGTTTAGCGCAGCGGATATTCGTGATCTGCGTCTGGCCTTGAATTTCAGCCAGCCGGTGTTCGCGCTGCACCTCAACACCACGGCATCGACGATCCGCAAATGGGAGCAAGGGGACAGCCGACCTGCGGGGCCGGCTTTGAAGCTGTTGAACGTGATCGCCGACAAAGGTTTGCAGGCGATCATCTGATCGGGGCGCAACGCCCTCAGCGCAACTCCCCACACACATCCAGCTCCACCAGCCGGCGCACGTCGTCCAGCGGCAGGCCGGCGCCGAGTAGGGCGTGCAGTTTGCCGAAGGCGGCTTCGCGGGTCATGCCGCCGCCGGAGAGGACGCCGACGCCGCGCAGGCGGCTGCCGGCTTCGTAGACGTCCAGTTCGACGCCGCCTTCGTGGCATTGGGTGATTGCGACCACGACGATGCCTTGCTGGCGCGCGCGCTCAAGGCTGTCGAGGAAGGCCGGGTTGTCGCTTGGGCCGGTGCCGATGCCGAAGCATTCGAGAATCAGGCCCTGGATGCCGCTGTCGACCAGGCCATTGAGTTGTGCGGCGCCGATGCCGGGGAACAGTGGCAGCACGGCGACGTTGGCCAGCTGTTTCGCCTGGCGGTAGTCCAGCGCAGCGGGCAGCTCGGCAGCCGCTTCGCCGCCGCGTGCGCGGTTCAGCGCCGCGAACGGGTGGCGGCCAAAGCTGCGGATCTTCGCGCAGCGGGTCGGCTGCAGCAGTTCGCCGTGGAAATACAGATGCACGCCCGCCGCCAGGCCATTGCCCAGCGACAGCAGGGCGCCGTTGACGTTTTCCCAGGCGTCGCTGTCCGGCACACCGGCTGGCAGCATCGAACCGGTGAACACCACCGGGGCATTCAGGCCCAGCAGTTGAAAGCTCATGGCGGCGGCGCTGTAGGCCAGGGTGTCGGTGCCGTGCAGGATCAGCACGGCATCGCAGCGCTTGCTTTCGACCGCATCGACCACCGCTTCGCGCAGGCGCTGCCAGTAGGCCGGCGTCATGTTGGCGCTGTCGATCAGCGGCGACATCTCGCGGAACTGCCACGCTGGCAAGACCAGCGCCGGTTGCTCGGCCAGTTGCGTGGCCATGCGCGTCTCGAAGCCGGAGGCGGGGGCCAGGCCGTTCGCGCTGGCCTGCATGCCGATGGTGCCGCCGGTGTAGAGCACCATTACATTGCGGGCCGGTGCGTGGTTCTGGCGATTCATGCCTGTCTCCCTGGGCTGTTTTGAGTGATGAGGGCGGATGTGCAGGATACTCAAAACCGCCTCGCGCGGCATGTCGCAGTCCGACGTCGGAACGAAATGGATCTGGCAACACGATCCTGTGGGAGGGAGCTCTGCTCGCGATGGCATTTCTTCAGTCAATGCAGTGTTGTCTGATGGGACGCTATCGCGAGCAGAGCTCCCTCCCACGGGATGTGTCTTGCGCTCGGTTTGTCTCAGGCAAAAAAAAGGGCCCGGAAGCATGCGCTTCAGGCCCTCAAAAGGGTGAGGGGTGTCTAGGCCCTCAGCCTGGTGATCGTGTTGCAGTCAAGCGGGAGCAGCGTGATCAGGCCTTCAGTGGCACCAATCGTGGGGCAATCATGTTTTCCGGGCGCAGGATGTCGGCGAGCATGGCTTCGTCGAGCAGTCCTTCTTCACGCACCAGTTCCAGTACGCCGCGGCCGGTTTCCAGCGCAACGCGGGCGATACGGGTGGCGTTCTCGTAGCCGATGTACGGGTTCAGCGCGGTGACCAGACCGATCGAGTGCTCGACCAGTTCGCGGCAGCGCACTTCGTTGGCGGTGATGCCGACGATGCAGTGCTCGCGCAGCATGTCCATGGCGCGCTGCAGCAGGCGAATCGAGTCGAAGATCTTGTAAGCGATCAGCGGTTCCATCACGTTCAGCTGCAGCTGGCCGCCTTCGGCCGCCACGGTCAGGGCCAAGTCGTTGCCCATGATTTCGAAGGCACACATGTTCACCGCCTCCGGGATCACCGGGTTGACCTTGCCTGGCATGATCGAGCTGCCCGGCTGACGCGGCGGCAGGTTGATCTCATTGATGCCGGTGCGCGGGCCGCTGGACAGCAGGCGCAGGTCGTTACAGATCTTCGACAGCTTCACGGCGGTGCGCTTGAGCATGCCGGAGAACAGTACGAAAGCACCCATGTCGGAGGTCGCTTCGATCAGGTCGGCTGCCGGAACCAGCGGTTGGCCGCTGATGGTCGCCAGACGCTGCACCGCCAGATGCTGATAGCCAGGGTCAGCGTTGATGCCGGTACCGATGGCGGTACCGCCCAGGTTGACTTCGGTCAGCAGCTCCGGCGCCAGGGTGCGCAGGCGGTTGAGGTCTTCGGTCAGGGTGGTGGCGAAGGCGCGGAATTCCTGGCCGAGGGTCATCGGCACGGCGTCCTGCAGCTGGGTACGACCCATTTTCAGAACGTGGCTGAATTCCTGGCCCTTGGCCGCGAACGCCTGGATCAGGCTGTCGAGGCTGGCGAGCAGGGCGTCGTGACCCAACAGCAGACCCAGGCGGATGGCCGTCGGGTAGGCGTCGTTGGTCGACTGCGCCATGTTCACGTCGTTGTTCGGGTGCAGGTACTTGTATTCGCCCTTGGCATGGCCCATCGCTTCCAGCGCGATGTTGGCGATGACTTCGTTGGCGTTCATGTTGGTGGACGTACCGGCGCCACCCTGAATCATGTCGACCACGAACTGCTCGTGGAAATCACCGCGGATCAGACGGGCACAGGCTTCGCTGATGGCTGCGTGCTTCTCGGTGCTCAGATGACCCAACTGGTGGTTGGCGTCAGCGGCGGCCTGTTTGACCATCGCCAGGCCCACCACGAGTTTCGGGTAGTGGGACAGCGGAACGCCAGACAGGTGAAAGTTGTTCACCGCACGCAGGGTCTGAATGCCGAAGTAGGCATCGGCAGGTACTTCGAGGGTGCCAAGCAGGTCTTTTTCGATGCGAAATGATGCAGCGGAGGACATGATAGAGAAACTCTCAGGAGAGACACGGACTAAGCCGGAACGCCTTTAATACTAGGCTTGTGGGCTATTCTGGACCAATGCTGTTAAACACTGCCCCATGCACAAACGGCATAATGCCGATGTGACGTTCGGATTGTGTCGAGCGTATGAATGAGCAGTGATGAGTTGTCGTTCACCTGTAGGAGCGCGGCTTGTCCCGCGACCGGCTGCGAAGCAGTCGTAAAACCATGCGTATTGGCCGTGTCAGGCACACCGCGTGCACAGGTTTTACGACGGGTTCCCCGCCGGTCGCGGGACAAGCCGCGCTCCTACAGGGAGCCAAGCCCCAAGAAATAACGCAGTCCCTGTCCCTGGGAGGACACGATGAACCTGGAAAGCAAATGGCTGGAAGACTTCAGCGCCCTGGCCGCCACCCGCAGTTTTTCCCAGGCGGCGGAGCGCCGGTTCGTCACGCAACCGGCGTTCAGCCGCCGTATTCGCAGCCTCGAAGCGGCGCTGGGCCTGACGCTGGTCAATCGCTCGCGCACGCCGGTGGAACTGACCGCTGCCGGGCAACTGTTCCTGGTCACCGCGCGCACCGTGGTCGAACAACTCGGCGAAGTGATGCGCCACCTGCACCATCTGGAAAGCGGCCAGGGCGAGGTCATGCAGATCGCCGCCGCGCACTCGCTGGCGCTGAGCTTCTTCCCGCGCTGGATCGCGCAACTGCGCAACGAAGGCCTGAACATCGCCACGCGGCTGGTCGCGACCAACGTCGGTGACGCCGTACATGCCCTGCGTGAAGGCGGTTGCGACCTGATGCTGGCGTTCTACGACCCGGACGCCGCCTTGCAGATGGACGCGGAAATCTTCCCGTCGATGCACCTGGGCGTGACCGAAATGCTGCCGGTGTGCTCGGTGGACGCCGCCGGCCAGCCGCTGTTCGACCTTGAGGCCGACAACAGTGTGCCGCTGCTGGCGTACAGCGCCGGGGCGTTTCTCGGTCGTTCGGTGAACCTGCTGCTGCGTCAGCGCAACCTGCGTTTCACCACGGTGTACGAGACGGCGATGGCCGACAGCCTCAAGGGCATGGCGCTGCAGGGCCTGGGCATCGCCTGGGTGCCGCGACTGAGTGTCACAGCCGAGCTGGAGCGCGGTGAGCTGGTGATCTGCGGTGGCCCGCAATGGCATGTGCCGCTGGAGATTCGCCTGTACCGCTGCGCGCTGGTGCGCAAGGCCAACGTGCGCCTGTTGTGGCGCAAGCTGGAGGGGGGCGCGGCACAAGCGGCGGTCTGACCTCGAAGTCAGTAAACACAAGGGCTGGCGCCATGAACGATCGGCTGACAGGAGGTCTTCAGCGTTCTGTCAAACGCAACACTTTGCGGTATACTGCGCGGCCTTTGACCGGTTGCACTGGTCATTATTCGTACAACAAGCCACGCCGGTCCTCCCGCGTGGCTTGTTGTTTTTAGACGCGCCTGCGGGCGCCCGATGAAGAGGCACGACGATGAGCGCACTGGTTGGCGTGATCATGGGCTCCAAGTCCGATTGGTCCACCCTTAGCCACACCGCCGACATGCTGGAAAAGCTCGGCATTCCGTACGAAGTCAAAGTGGTCTCGGCGCACCGTACGCCTGACCTGCTGTTCCAGTACGCCGAAGAGGCCGAAGGCCGTGGCATCGAAGTGATCATCGCCGGTGCCGGCGGTGCTGCTCACCTGCCAGGCATGTGCGCTGCCAAGACTCACCTGCCAGTGCTGGGCGTGCCCGTGCAGTCGTCGATGCTCTCGGGCGTCGATTCGCTGCTGTCCATCGTGCAGATGCCGGCAGGCATTCCGGTCGCCACCCTGGCTATCGGCAAGGCCGGCGCGATCAACGCCGCGCTGTTGTCGGCGAGCATCCTGGGCGCCAAGCACCCGCAATTCCACGCGGTACTCAAGCAGTTCCGTACCGAGCAGACAGACAGCGTTCTGGACAATCCAGACCCGCGCGAGGCCTGAGGTTCCCATGAAGATCGGCGTAATCGGTGGCGGCCAGTTGGGTCGCATGTTGGCTCTGGCGGGGACTCCGCTGGGAATGAACTTCGCCTTCCTGGACCCAGCGCCGGATGCGTGCGCCGCTGCATTGGGCGAGCATCTGCGCGCCGATTACGGCGATCAGGACCATCTGCGTCAGCTGGCTGACGAAGTCGATCTGGTCACCTTCGAATTCGAAAGCGTGCCGGCGGAAACCGTGGCCTTCCTGTCGCAATTCGTACCGGTCTACCCGAGCGCCGAAGCCCTGCGTATCGCCCGCGACCGCTGGTTCGAAAAGAGCATGTTCAAGGACCTGGGCATTCCGACGCCGGCCTTCGCCGACATCCAGTCCCAGGCTGACCTCGACGCCGCTGTCGCCAGCATCGGCCTGCCTGCCGTGCTGAAAACCCGCACCCTGGGTTACGACGGCAAGGGCCAGAAAGTCCTGCGCAAGCCGGAAGACGTGGTCGACACGTTCGCCGAGCTGGGCAGCGTGCCGTGCCTGCTGGAAGGCTTCGTGCCGTTCACCGGCGAAGTCTCGCTGATCGCCGTGCGTGCCCGCGACGGTGAAACCCGTTTCTACCCGCTGGTACACAACACCCACGACAGCGGCATCCTGCGTCTGTCCATCGCCAGCACCGATCACCCGTTGCAGGCGCTGGCCGAAGACTACGCCGGTCGTGTGCTCAAGCAGCTGGATTACGTGGGCGTGCTGGCTTTCGAGTTCTTCGAAGTCGACGGCGGCCTGAAGGCCAACGAAATCGCCCCGCGCGTGCACAACTCCGGGCACTGGACCACCGAAGGCGCCGAGTGCAGCCAGTTCGAAAACCACCTGCGCGCCGTGGCCGGCCTGCCGCTGGGTTCGACGGCCAAGGTGGGCGAGAGCGCAATGCTCAACTTCATTGGCGAAGTACCGCCGGTGGACAAGGTCATCGCCATCGACGACTGCCACCTGCATCACTACGGCAAGGCCTTCAAGGTCGGGCGCAAAGTGGGTCACGCCACCGTGCGCAGCAAGGACCGCGCGACCCTGGATCGTCAGGTGAAGCTGGTTGAGGCGTTGATCAAGAATTGATCAGGCCAGCTGATCTTTTGTAGGAGTGAGCTTGCTCGCGATTGCTGTCGGCCTGCGACGAATGTATTGCCTGACACTCTGCAATCGCGAGCAAGCTCACTCCTACAGTTGTATTGGGGCATTGAATGGTCCAGCGGAACCATTCCCCCCTACACCCCCTCTCATAGCGTGTTGCCAATAGCCGACTAGGCTTTGGTTCAGGCACTCAATCAGAGGGAAGTGGCATGGGAATCATAGGAACCATCTTCATCGGCCTGATCGTCGGTCTGCTGGCGCGCTTTCTCAAGCCAGGCGACGACAGCATGGGCTGGATCATGACCATCATTCTGGGGATCGCAGGTTCGCTGGTCGCGACCTATGGCGGTCAGGCGCTGGGGATCTACGAAGCGGGGCAGGCCGCAGGTTTCCTCGGCGCTCTGGTCGGCGCGATCATCCTGCTGGTGATCTACAGCATGGTCAAAAAGAACTGAAACTCCCCTTCTGCCCTCTGCGCGATTGCCGCGCAGAGGGCTAGAATGCGCGGCATTTCCCACCCTTCTTGCCGAGCTCTCGATGCGCCGTCTTCTTTTCATTTCCCTGCTGCTGGTCTGCGGACTGGCACGCGCCGCTGATCTTCCTGAAACCGACTGGCTGGAGCTGATGCCCAAGTCCGACCAGAAGGCCCTTGAAGCCATGCCGGAGATCGACCACAACTCGCCGGAAGCCCAGGGCACGTTCGACAGCAAAGGCGGCCTGAAACAGAGCAAGGGCCTGCCGGCTGTGATGTATTCGACCAAGACTGTGGCCGCGATGGATGGCAAGAACATCCGTCTGGGTGGCTATCCGGTGCCGCTGGAAACCGACGCCAAAGGCCGCAGCACGCTGTTCTTCCTGGTCCCGTATCCGGGCGCCTGCATCCACGTGCCGCCACCGCCGCCGAACCAGTTGGTGCTGGTGCGCTATCCGAAGGGTTTGAAGATCGACGACATCTATACACCGCTGTGGGTGACCGGGCCGTTGAAGATCGAGAAGGTCAGCAACGATCTGGCCGATGCGGCCTACGCACTGGATGCGTCGAAGGTACGGGTGGTGACCGAGGCGGATTTGTAAGGCAAACCGTTCGAGATGGGTACATGAGCGTCTGATGTGGGAGGGAGCCCTGCTCGCGAAAGCGCGGTGTCAGTCATAGAAGCATTGACTGAACTAATGCATTCGCGAGCAGGGCTCCCTCCCACGGCCGTTGGCCAGAATCGAAAGCCGCGTTATTCCTGAGTCAGCGGCTCCGCCCACACGCTCACGCTCATCCCGTGCATGTCGCCCGGCTTGAGGGTGACGACGTCGCTCAGCACGTTGGCTGTTTCGACGCAGACCATGCCTTTCCAGCCATCGGCGTCCATGTCGCTGAAGGTCTTGGTCTTTTCGATCCATGGGTTCCAGACCACCGACGACTTCGAGCCGTGGGTCTGGATCTGGATGCGACGCTTCCACTCGGGGTCGACGATGCTGATCAGGTCCGGGGTGTCCTGATAGATGCGGTCGGTTTCGCCACTGAAGGTGATATCGCCGGCCTGCACCTGCGGCGTGTCCCAGCTTTCCAGCGTGTTCAGATAACTCACACCGTCCAGGCCCTGAATGCTGACCTGATGCACGTCGCTGACGGCGAAATAGCTGTGCAGCGCCTGGCTCAGGGTCACGTCGTGGTCGCCCGCGTTGAAACTGAGCAGGCTGACGTGCAGCGCTTCACCTTCCAGGCGAATGCTCAGTTTCAGGCCAACGGTGTGCGGCCAGCCGGGCAGATGGCCTTCGGCCTTGAGCTGGATGAATTCGATGATCAGCGCATCGCCATCCTCGGCCATGTTGGTCAATTCCCAGTCGATGGCGCGGACTTCGCCATGAGCGTTGGCCGGCTCGTTGCTCTGGCGCATGGCCTGCACGCTTTGCGGGTTGCGCTGGAAATTGCCGAACCACGGCCAGCAGATCGGCATGCCGCCACGGATCGCCTTGCCGTGCTTGTACACCGCGCTCGGATTGGACCAGATCAGCGGCTCCTCGCCGTCGATCTGAAAGCTGACGATGTGCGCGCCCTGTTGGGCGACCGTCAATTCGGCCTTGCCGTGGCGAATGCGCCAGCAATTGAGCTCACCGAGCTGAATGGATTCGACTTCTGGCGTTGGCATAAGGGTTCTCGACTCATTAAGGACAGTGACGAAATCAGACTGCGCCAAGCTTGATGAGTTTACTGCGCAAAGCCAAGTACCGCGGTGCAGACGGCCGGACGGTTCAGCGCCGGGCCGGAACCGAGCGGGTGCGACCGCTGCCGTCGATGGCGACGAAGACGAACACCGCTTCGGTCACCTTGCGCCATTCGCTGGACAGCGGATCGTCGCTCCACACTTCAACCATCATGCGGATCGAGCTGCGACCGATTTCCAGGGTCTGGGTATAGAAGGACAGCTGGGCGCCCACGGCCACCGGGACCAGAAACGCCATGCGGTCGATGGCCACGGTCGCCACGCGACCGGCTGCCACCTTGCTGGCCATGGCCGTGCCGGCCAGGTCCATCTGGGCCACCAGCCAACCGCCGTAAATGTCGCCGAAACCGTTGGTTTCGCGGGGCAAGGCAGTGATCTGCAATGCCAGATCGCCTTGCGGGATCGGATCTTCCTGTTCGAGCTCTATCATGTCTGACCCATGACTCTCATAGTCTTCACGTTAAAAAGGGAAACTCTGCGAAATCGACTTGGGCAAATGGTTTCGCACAAATTCCCTGAATGACCGGGCGAGTCGCGGCCGGCAAGTATATCGGGCGATGCCTCCTGCTTCGACCGTCGGGCTGCGATTTTGACCGGTTGCCGGTTACATTCATGTGCTTGTGGGCACAATTTGCTATCTTGCCGGACCGATCTGGCGCATCCCGCCATATTTTGTCACGCAATTTTGATGCCCGATTACACCTTCGAGTCGATAAATCGCGTGCAGGGCTGCTATCCGCAGCCGAGTTCGTCGCCGATTTCCTTGTCTCAAGCACGCATCAAGAGAAGCCTCCGTCATGTCCTCTGTGTCTTCCAGCGCCGCGCAGCCGCAACGGCCGTTGACCCGCAACGATTACAAAACCCTGTCGCTTTCCGCCCTGGGCGGCGCGCTGGAGTTTTACGATTTCATCATCTTCGTGTTCTTTGCCGCCGTGGTCGGCAAGCTGTTCTTCCCGGTGGACATGCCTGAATGGCTGCGTCTGCTGCAGACCTTCGGCATTTTTGCCGCCGGTTATCTGGCTCGCCCGCTGGGCGGCATCGTCATGGCGCACTTCGGCGACCTGCTGGGCCGCAAGAAGATGTTCACCCTGAGCATCTTCCTGATGGCCGTGCCGACGCTGATCATGGGCCTGCTGCCGACCTATGCGCAGATTGGTATCTGGGCGCCGCTTCTGTTGCTGCTGATGCGGATCATCCAGGGCGCTGCCATTGGTGGCGAAGTGCCGGGTGCGTGGGTATTCGTTTCCGAGCACGTTCCCTCACGTAACGTCGGTTACGCCTGCGGTACCCTCACTTCCGGCCTGACTGCCGGAATTCTGCTCGGCTCGCTGGTCGCCACCTGGATCAACAGCCTGTACACCCCGGCCGAAGTCGCTGATTACGCCTGGCGGATTCCGTTCCTGCTCGGCGGCGTGTTCGGCCTGATGTCGGTGTACCTGCGCCGCTGGCTGCACGAGACGCCGGTCTTTGCTGAATTGCAGTTGCGCAAGCAACTGGCCGAAGAAGTGCCGCTCAAGGCCGTTCTGCGTGATCATCGTGGTGCCGTGGTGTTGTCGATGCTGCTGACCTGGCTGCTGTCGGCCGGTGTCGTGGTGGTGATCCTGATGACCCCGACCCTGCTGCAGACCGGCTACGGTTTCACCCCGGCGGTGACCCTGAAAGCCAACAGCTTCGCGATTGTCATGCTGACCCTGGGCTGCATCGCCTCCGGTGCCCTGGCTGACCGCATCGGCGCGGGCCTGGTGTTCCTGATCGGCTCGCTGTGCCTGTTGCTCAGCTCCTGGACCTTCTATCACACCGTCGGCACCCACCCGGATCTGCTCTATCCGCTGTACGCGTTGACCGGGCTGTTCGTCGGCACCATCGGCGCGGTGCCGTTCGTGATGGTCAAGGCGTTCCCGCCGGTGGTGCGCTTCTCCGGTCTGTCGTTCTCGTACAACCTGGCCTACGCGATCTTCGGCGGCCTGACCCCGATGGTGGTGACGCTCATGCTCAAGGCCAACCCGATGGGGCCGGCCTGGTATGTGGCGATCCTGTGCGGATTGGGCATGCTGATCGGCGTCTATTTGCTGAAGAAGAAAATCGCCTGACCGACTGCAATGCCTTGTTGCAAATGACCGGTCAAAATAAAGGCCGCTCCTCGGATTGAGGGGCGGCCTTTAATCTTTTTGTCACACTTCATTCATAGAGTAGTCACATGGCCATCATTGTTGCGGCCGACCTTTTCGACCTCGCCAGGAGCCAGGCATGACACTCAAGCGTTGGATGACCGCATTTACTCTGGTGGCGAGCAGTGTCGCCACCGTGCAAGCTGTTGCAGCCGTCGACCCGGCGATCAAGCCTTACACCAAAACCTCCGGGGTTTCCGGCAACCTGTCGAGCGTCGGTTCGGACACCTTGGCCAACCTGATGACCCTGTGGGCCGAGGCCTATAAAAAGGAATACCCGACGGTCAACATCCAGATTCAGGCCGCCGGCTCGTCCACCGCGCCACCCGCTCTGACGGAGGGCACCGCAACCCTGGGCCCGATGAGCCGCAAGATGAAGGACGGCGAGCTGTCGGCCTTCGAGCAGAAATACGGCTACAAACCGACCGCGATTCCGGTGGCGGTGGATGCGCTGGCGGTGTTCGTGCACAAGGACAACCCGATCAAGGGCCTGACGTTGCAGCAGGTCGATGCGATTTTCTCGGCGACCCGCCTGTGCGGCGCCAAAGCCGATGCGAAAACCTGGGGCGACATCGGTGTGACCGGCGACCTGGCCGGCAAGTCGATCCAGTTGTTCGGTCGCAACTCGGTGTCCGGCACCTACGGCTACTTCAAGGAAGAAGCCCTGTGCAAAGGCGACTTCAAGCCGAACGTCAACGAGCAGCCGGGTTCGGCCTCGGTGGTCAGCTCCATCAGCAGCTCGCTGAACGGCATCGGCTATTCGGGCATCGGTTATAAGACATCCAGCGTGCGCACCGTGCCGCTGGCGAAAAAAGAAGGCGGCGAATTCGTCGAAGACAACGAAACCAACGCCCTTAATGGCACCTATCCGCTGGCGCGTTTCCTGTACGTTTACGTCAACAAGGCGCCGAACAAGCCACTGAACCCGCTGGAAGCCGAATTCATCAAACTGGTTCTGTCCAAACAAGGTCAGGAAGTTGTCATGAAAGACGGGTACATTCCTCTTCCAGCCAAGGTCGTCAGCAAGGCATTGGCTGATCTGGGGCTATAACAACGGCGGCGCGCACCAGCGCTGCCCGGAAAACCCGGACGCGGGGTGACAGGTTCGTCCCGCCACGAACGAAAAAGGCCTTATGGAACGAGGCTCGCGAAACAATGAACAGTCCGTTGCCACGATTCCGGGGCGACGGGCTTTTTTGCGTCACCACGCTGTAATGTATCTGTCATACATAGCGACTAGGGTGTGCGCATGAATGATTTGGCCAATTCATCGATGACCGAAAAATCCCCTCCCGAGCGCATTGATTTCAATACGCCGGAGTTGCAACGCAAGCGTCGTATTCGCGCGCTCAAGGATCGTCTGACGCGCTGGTATGTGCTGGTGGGCGGTCTTGCGGTGTTGGCAGCAATCACGCTGATCTTCTTCTATCTGGCCTACGTCGTTGCACCGCTGTTTCAGGGCGCGAGCCTGACCGCGAAAGCCGCTCTGAGCCCGGCCTGGATGCAGGACGCTGGCAAACCGATGGTTATGGCCCTGGAAGAGCAGAATGAGGTCGGCATGCGCGTGTCCGACAAGGGTGAAGCGCTGTTCTTTCGCATCAGCGATGGCGTCGAGCTGTCCCGCGTGACGCTGCCCGTGCCCGCGGGCGCCCATGTGACCTCGGTGGCCAAGGATCAACCCGGCAAGCCGGTGATCGCGGTCGGCCTGTCCAACGGCCAGGTGCTGGTGTTCAGGCACGCCTACCCGATCAGTTACCCCGAAAACCGCAAGACCATCACCCCGACCATCAGCTGGCCTTACGGCGAAGCGCCGCTGGTGCTGGACGACGAGGGGCGGGCGGTAGAACACATCGGCCTGAACACCAGCGATACCGCGCTGATTCTTGCCGGCTCCACCGGATCCCAACTGCATGTGCTGTCGCTGACCCAGGCCGAAAACCTGATGACCGGCGAAACCACCCAGGAACAGAGCCGCATCGAGCTGCCACAGTTGTCCGAGACAGTGAAGGCGATTTACGTCGATCCGCGTCAGCAATGGCTGTACGTGATCAATGGCCGTGCGCTGGCGGACGTGTTCGACCTGCACGACCGCACGCTCAATGGCCGTTACAAGCTGCTGGAAGACGCCAACGCCGAAACCACCGCCAGTATCCAGTTGGTCGGCGGTATTTCGCTGATGATCGGCAACTCCCGGGGCGGTATCGGGCAATGGTTCATGGCGCGGGACGTCGACGGTGAGATGCGCCTGCAGCACATCCGTGACTTCAAGATGGGCGGCGCGCCGATTGCGCAGATCGTGCCCGAGCAGCGGCGCAAGGGCTTCATCGCCATGGACGCCGCCGGCAAGCTGGGCGTGTTCCACAGCACTGCGCACCGCACGCTGTTGATCGATCAGGTCGCTGACGGTCCGGCGCTGATGGCGATGTCGCCGCGCGCGAACAT
The DNA here is from genome assembly GCF_044746785.1 of Pseudomonas sp. NPDC090208. Lineage (NCBI taxonomy): Bacteria > Pseudomonadati > Pseudomonadota > Gammaproteobacteria > Pseudomonadales > Pseudomonadaceae > Pseudomonas > Pseudomonas sp. NPDC090208. The sequence continues at coordinate 651,458 of NZ_JBIVCU010000001.1, read as the reverse complement.
GATCGTGGTCGAGCAGAACGGCAAGTTGCAGCCCCTTGACCTGAAAAACCCGCATCCGGAAGTGTCGTGGAGCGCGTTGTGGGACAAGGTCTGGTACGAAAATTACGACGAACCCAAATACATCTGGCAATCCACGGCCTCCAACAGTGATTTCGAACCCAAGCTGAGCCTCGCGCCGCTGACTTACGGCACCCTCAAGGCCGCGCTGTACGCCATGTTGCTGGCAGCGCCGCTGGCGGTGGTGGCGGCGATCTACACCGCGTACTTCATGGCCCCGGGCATGCGCCGCAAGGTCAAGCCGGTGATCGAGTTGATGGAAGCGCTGCCGACGGTGATCCTCGGCTTCTTCGCCGGGCTGTTCCTCGCACCGTATCTGGAAGGCCATCTGCCGGGCGTGTTCAGCCTGCTGATATTCACCCCGATCGGCATTCTGCTGGCCGGCTTCTGCTGGACTCGCCTGCCTGAATCGCTGCGTCTGCGGGTGCCGGACGGCTGGGAAAGCGCGATTCTGATTCCGGTGATCCTGCTGGTGGGCTGGGCCTCACTGGGCATGAGCACGCACATGGAGAACTGGTTCTTCGGCGGCGACATGCGCGCGTGGATCACCAACGACCTGGGTATCACCTACGACCAGCGCAACGCTCTGGTGGTGGGGCTGGCAATGGGTTTTGCGGTCATTCCCAACATTTACTCCATCGCCGAAGACGCCGTGTTCAGCGTGCCCCGTGGCCTGACTCTGGGCTCGCTGGCGCTGGGCGCCACGCCGTGGCAGACCCTGACCCGTGTGGTGCTGCTGACAGCCAGCCCGGGCATTTTTTCGGCGCTGATGATCGGCATGGGCCGCGCGGTCGGCGAGACCATGATCGTGCTGATGGCCACCGGCAACACGCCGATCATGGACATGAACCTGTTTGAAGGCATGCGCACGCTGGCGGCCAACGTCGCCGTAGAAATGCCCGAGTCGGAAGTGGGCGGCAGCCATTACCGCGTGCTGTTCCTCGCCGCGCTGGTGTTGCTGATGTTCACCTTCATCATGAACACCCTCGCAGAGCTGATCCGTCAGCGCCTGCGCAAGAAATACTCGTCTCTCTAGGGCCGGCCGAAGATGAAAAAGACCTCCCTGAAGAGTTGGTTCAAAAGCGGCGCTCCCGGCGTCTGGATGAGCGCGGGCGCGGTGTCCATCGCGGTGATCATGACCATCGGCCTGCTGGCGGTGATCGCCGTGCGCGGGTTGGGGCATTTCTGGCCGGCCGACGTGATTTCCGCCCGCTACGAAGTGCCGGGCCAGGCGCCGCAAGTGCTGGTCGGCGAGCGCGTGCAGGAAGAGCTGGTGCCGCGCGCACGGCTCAAGGGCGCCGGTTTGCCGGTGCCGGACCAAGGCCCGGAATTCATGACCCGCGACCTGTTCAAGGTGGGTAACCGTGACCTCAACCCCAGCGATTTCAGCTGGGTGATCGGCGACTGGCTGAAAGAGCAGAGCACGCCTGCCGCGCTGATGACCCTGGAGCGCCGCGAGTGGGGCAACTTCTACGGCTATCTGGTCAACGTCAAGGAAAACGGCCAGATCGTTGCCGAAGGCGAAGCGGCGTGGCCGCAGTTGCAGGAACGGATCAAGCGCGTGCAACGGATTGCCGACGAGCTGGACGGCTTGGAAAAGGCCGATATCGGTGCGATCAACCACGGCATCGAGCGTCTGCGCCTGCACGCACGCAAGCTGGAACTCGACGGCAAACTGGACGCCACCGCGCAGGCCGACATGGCCGCCGAGCGCGCCGAATACGACAGCCGCTACAAGGAAATCGAGGCGCGTCTGGGTGCGCTGCACGCCGACTTCAACCGCGACAGCCTCACAGCCCGCGACGCCAATGGCAAGGAAGTCGAGATCAGCCTGGGCAAGGTGGTGCATGCCTATCAGCCGAACGCGATGGGCACGGCGACCAAGCTGGGCTTCTACTTCAAGAAACTCTGGGAATTCCTCAGCGAAGACCCTCGCGAAGCCAACACCGAAGGCGGCATTTTCCCGGCTATTTTCGGCACGGTGATGATGACCCTGATCATGGCCGTGATCGTCACCCCGTTCGGCGTGCTGGCGGCCGTCTACCTGCGTGAATACGCCCGCCAGGGGCCGATGACGCGGCTGATCCGTATCGCCGTGAACAACCTCGCCGGCGTGCCGGCCATCGTCTACGGCGTGTTCGGTCTGGGCTTTTTCGTCTACGTGCTGGGCGGTTCGCTCGACCGGCTGTTTTTCCCCGAAGCGCTGCCGGCACCGACCTTCGGTACGCCGGGCCTGATGTGGGCCTCGCTGACTCTGGCGCTGCTGGCCGTGCCGGTGGTGATCGTCGCCACTGAAGAAGGTCTGGCGCGGATTCCGCTGACCCTGCGCGAAGGCTCGCTGGCCCTCGGTGCAACCAAGGCCGAGACGCTGTGGAAGATCGTTTTACCGATGGCCAGCCCGGCGATGATGACCGGCCTGATCCTTGCCGTGGCCCGTGCCGCAGGCGAAGTGGCGCCGTTGATGCTGGTGGGCGTGGTCAAGCTGGCGCCGTCGCTGCCGGTGGACGGTAACTACCCGTATCTGCACCTGGATCAGAAGATCATGCACCTGGGCTTCCACATCTACGACGTTGGCTTCCAGAGCCCCAACGTCGAGGCGGCACGCCCGCTGGTGTACGCCACAGCGTTGTTGCTGGTGCTGGTGATTGCCCTGCTGAACCTGTCGGCCGTGACTATCCGCAACCGCCTGCGCGAAAAGTACCGCGCGCTCGACGGTTGAAGCAGCAACAAGCATCAAGCTTCAAGCGGCAAACTAAAGCCGTTCTGTTTTTGCACCTGACTTGTAGCTTGCAGCTTGAAGCTTGCAGCTGAGAGAGAGACCCGAAGATGCAGCAAGATTCTCATACCCACGGGGTGAACATGTCGGCACTGGGGCGCAAGCGTCAGGGGCTGGATCTGGCGGGCGAGGAAATCACCCTCGAAGTGCCCGGCCTGAACCTGTTCTATGACGACAAGCAGGCGCTGTTCGACATCCAGATGAATATCCCCAAGCAGCGGGTGACGTCGTTCATTGGCCCGTCCGGCTGCGGCAAGTCGACCTTGCTGCGCACCTTCAACCGCATGAACGACCTGGTCGAAGGCTGCCGCGTACAGGGCGAGATCAAGCTGCACGGCCACGACATCTACAGCAAGGGCGAGGATGTCGCCGAGTTGCGGCGGCGGGTCGGCATGGTCTTTCAGAAGCCCAACCCGTTCCCCAAGACCATCTACGAAAACGTGGTCTACGGCCTGCGGATCCAGGGCATCAACAAGAAACGCACCCTCGACGAGGCCGTCGAGTGGGCACTGCGCGGCGCGGCACTGTGGGAGGAGGTCAAGGACCGCCTGCACGAGTCGGCGCTCGGACTTTCCGGTGGTCAGCAGCAACGTCTGGTGATCGCCCGCACTATCGCCGTCGAACCCGAAGTACTGCTGCTGGATGAGCCGTGCTCCGCGCTCGACCCGATCTCGACGTTAAAAGTCGAAGAGCTGATCTACGAACTGAAATCCAAATACACCATTGTGATCGTTACCCACAACATGCAACAGGCGGCGCGTGTATCGGATTACACCGCCTTTATGTACATGGGCAAGGTGGTCGAGTTCGGGGACACCGATACGTTGTTCACCAATCCGGCCAAAAAACAGACTGAAGACTACATAACCGGTCGTTACGGCTAGCACGTGCTTCGTCAGCCCTGAACCACCGCGCAATCAATCGGACGGACACTCAGCATGATCAAAGACAGCCATACACATCACATCTCCCAGCAGTTCAACGCTGAACTGGAAGATGTTCGCAGCCACCTGCTGGAAATGGGTGGTCTGGTCGAGAAGCAGGTCAACGACGCGGTCACCGCACTGATCGACGCCGACTCGGGCCTCGCCCAGCGCGTGCGTGAGGTCGATGACCGCATCAATCAGATGGAGCGCAACATCGACGAAGAATGCCTGCGCATTCTGGCCCGTCGTCAGCCGGCTGCTTCCGACCTGCGCCTGATCATCAGCATCTCCAAGTCGGTGATCGACCTGGAGCGCATCGGTGACGAGTCCACCAAGATCGCCCGTCGTGCCATCCAGCTCTGCGAAGAAGGCGAATCGCCGCGCGGCTACGTGGAAGTGCGCCACATCGGCGACCAGGTGCGCAGCATGGTCCGTGATGCACTGGACTCCTTCGCCCGCTTCGACGCCGATCTGGCCCTGTCGGTAGCCCAGTACGACAAGACCATCGACCGCGAATACAAAACCGCCCTGCGTGAGCTGGTCACCTACATGATGGAAGACCCACGCTCGATCTCTCGCGTGCTCAACGTCATCTGGGTGCTGCGTTCGCTGGAGCGCATCGGCGACCACGCCCGCAACATCTCGGAGCTGGTGATCTATCTGGTTCGCGGCACCGACGTGCGTCACCTGGGCCTCAAGCGCATGCAGGAAGAAGTCCAGGGACTGTCCGCCGAAAGCGCTAATGTTCCGCACGCTCCTGACGATAAATAAGATTGCCTGAGAAAAAACGCCCGGCCATTGCCGGGCTTTTTTTTGGAAGCGTCGGCCGTTTGCAGGGCCGCGAATTTTTCCTGTCACCCGCGAATTAATATCCCGGTGTCGTCAAACAGTTTGGCCGCTGGCCATCAGCCAGCGATATGCTCGCCATTTGCGGTGAACACGCCAGCAGGAGCGTCGATGAGTAAAGTCAGTGTGTTGGTGGTGGATGACGCCTCGTTCATCCGCGACCTGGTAAAGAAGGGGTTGCGCAACACCTTTCCCGGTATCCATCTGGAGGATGCCGTCAACGGCCGCAAGGCTCAGGTCCTGCTGACCCGCGAGCCGTTCGACCTGGTGCTGTGCGACTGGGAAATGCCGGAAATGTCCGGGCTTGAGCTGCTGACCTGGTGCCGTCAGCAGGAAAGCCTGAAGACCATGCCGTTCATCATGGTGACCAGCCGTGGCGACAAGGAAAACGTCATCCAGGCGATCCAGGCCGGTGTCTCCGATTACATCGGCAAGCCATTCACCAACGAGCAGCTGCTGACCAAGGTCAAAAAGGCGCTGCACAAGGTCGGCAAGCTGGAAGCCCTGATGAACAGTGGCCCTGCGCGCATGAGCGCAGCGTTCGCCAACGATTCGCTGGGCGCCTTGACCGGCAACCGTCCGGAAGTGGTCAGCGCCACGCCGCAGGCGGCTGCGCCTGCTGCACAGCCGCTGATCCAGCCAATGGCCAAACCGGCGCCGTCGGCTGAGCCGAGCGGCCGTGGTCAGGGCCAGTTGCGCCTGTCCAGCGGCACCACGCCGTGCATCATCAAGGCGCTGACCCTCAAGGAAGCCGCGCTGGTGGTCCGTCGCACGGACACCCTGCCGCAGATTCTGGACAGCGCCGTGCTCGATCTGGAGCAGGGTGAGAACGCCGAGGTCGCCCGCCTGAACGGCTACCTGCACGCCATCGCCGCGTTCGAGCAGAAGCCGGACAGCGACTGGCTGCAACTGACCTTCCGCTTCGTCGACCAGGACACGCAGAAGATGGACTACCTGTCGCGCCTGATCGCCCGCGGCACGGCGCAGAAGCACTTTGTGCCGGGTGCCTGACGCCGGGCGCTGATCTCAACCTGTAGGAGCCGGCTTGCTGGCGAATGCGGCGTGTCATTCAACGAAGCTGTGCCTGACACTACGCATTCGCCAGCAAGCCGGCTCCTACAGGTCGTCGCACGGGGGCTAGACCCTGCATAGAATTTGCAAATCTCCTCGCGTCCGGCCCTGACGCGATTTCCTTGACGCTCTGTCTATTACCGATTGATACGGATGAGTCCATTTCTATCGGTATCGCTGCTAGGCTTGGCCCCACTTGTCCACAAGCCAGGCCTATCCAGATGTTAGAGCGCTTGCTGATGGTGTGTGCATTGTTACTGGCAGCGCAGTCGGCCGGGGCAGTCACCATCTACCGATTCACCGATGCCAACGGAGTGGTTTCGTTTACCGATCACCCCGTCCCTGGCGCGCAGGTGATGAAACTTCGAGAACGCATGGTCGAGCGGATCGACAGCCAGGTGCGCCTGAGCGTCAAGAAAGCCAAGGGCACCGACAGTCTGTACGTGCGTAACGACCTGTATGCGCCGGTGGAAGTCGAGCTGAAGCTGTCCGGCGTGAAGAACGTGATCGGTGTGGCCGACCAGACCATTCGACGTACCATTCCCGCCCGCAGCAACGAACGCCTGATTGCCCTCAGTCCACAGATCCCGAGCAAGGCCATGGCCTACAAATCGAACCTGCGTTCGATTGTCGGCGACCCTTCACGCGGGTTGGTGGCGGGCAGTGGCGGCTATCGTTATCCACTGCCGTGGGTCGGCGGGCCGTTCCGCATCAGCCAGGGCCCTAACGGCCAATACAGCCATTTCGGCGCCAAGGCCCGCTACGCCATCGACATCGCCATGCCCGAAGGCACGCCGATCATTGCGGCCCGTGGCGGAACGGTGATCAAGACCGAAAACGGCCAGTCCGGGCGCGGGGCTAACCCCTCGGGCAACTTTGTGCGCATCCTGCATGACGACGGCACCATGGGGGTTTATCTGCACCTGATGCAGGGCTCGGTGAGCGTCAAGGAAGGCGATCATGTGTCGGTCGGCAGTCCGCTGGGCCGTTCCGGCAACACCGGCAACAGCACCGGGCCGCACCTGCACTTCGTGGTGCAGCGCAACGTCGGGCTGGCGCTGGAATCGATCCCATACGAATTCGCCCAGCCGGTGCAGAGCCTGCCGAATTTTGCGATTGGCGGGAATTAGCGCTGTGGCTGTGCTCTATGTAGGAGCTGGCTTGTCCTGCGACCGGCGACGCAGTCGTCGTAAAACCTGCATACGCGTTTTGACTGATCCACTGTGTTCTGAGGTTTTACTGCCGGTTCCCGGCAGGTCGCGGGACAAGCCGCGCTCCTGCAGGTAGCCGGCGCCTGCCTATCAATCCAGCTTCAACACCTTGGCCAGCACGATCTTCGGCCCTTTCATCTTTTTGATGATGATGCGCAGACCTTCGACTTCCATGACTTCCTCTTCCTCGGGCACGCGCTTGAGGCTGTCGTAGACCAGACCCGCGAGGGTTTCCGCCTCGACGTGGTCCAGGTCGATGCTCAGCAGGCGCTCGACCTTGAACAGCGGCGTATCGCCCCGTACCAGCAGTTTGCCCGGCTGGTAGGCGAGGATGCCGCGTTCGGCCTTGCGGTGCTCGTCCTGGATGTCGCCCACCAGCACTTCCAGCACGTCTTCCATGGTCAGGTAGCCGATGACCTTGCCGTCGGCTTCCTCGACCACCGCGAAGTGCGCGCCGCCCTGACGGAATTGTTCCAGCAGGCGCGACAGCGGCATGTGCTTGGACACGCGCTCCAGCGGGCGGATCAGCTCCGACAGGTTGAAGGACTCGGGAATGTGGTCCAGTGCCGCCAGTTCCAGCAGCAGGTCCTTGATGTGCAGCAGACCGACGAACTCCTCGCGTTCGGAGTCGTACACCGGATAGCGGCTGAACTTGTGGCGACGGAACAGCGCAAGGATCTCCTTGAGCGGCGCGTCGGCGTCGAGAATCACCATGTCCTCACGGGAGTTGGCCCAGTCGACCACTTCCAGTTCGCCCATTTCCACTGCCGAGGCCAGCACGCGCATGCCTTGGTCGCTGGGGTCCTGACCACGGCTGGAGTGCAGGATCAGCTTCAGTTCTTCACGGCTGTAGTGATGCTCATGGTGCGGGCCGGGTTCACCCTGACCGGCAATGCGCAGAATGCCGTTGGCGCTGGCGTTGAGCAGGTAGATCGCCGGGTACATCGCCCAGTAGAACAGGTACAGCGGCACCGCCGTCCACAGCGACAGCAGCTCGGGCTTGCGGATCGCCCAAGACTTCGGGGCCAACTCGCCGACGACGATGTGCAGGTACGAGATGACGAAGAAGGCGGTGAAGAACGACACGCCCTTGATCACTTCCGGCGAGGCGACGCCGATGGCTTCCAGCACCGGTGCCAGCAGGTGGGCGAAAGCCGGCTCACCGACCCAGCCCAGGCCCAGGGAGGCGAGGGTGATACCCAACTGGCACGCCGACAGGTAGGCGTCCAGCTGGCTGTGAACTGTGCGCAGGATGCGGCCACGCCAGCCGTTTTTCTCGGCGATGGCTTCAACGCGGGTGGCGCGCAGCTTGACCATGGCGAACTCGGCGGCAACGAAGAAGCCGTTGAGTAGCACCAGCAGCATTGCAAAAAGAATCATGCCGAAGTCGGCGAAAATTGAAGCGAGGCTCAAACCAGGGGAAGGGTCCATGATGGAGTTTTGCGGGTTCCGTGTTTACAGATAAGGGAAAGAGGTGCCCCGAAACATGGGGACACAAGAGCCGCAATGTAGCGGCTCTCTGCCAGATTGCCTAGGGTTTGGTCATTTGCGCAGGCGCGAAGTTGCAGATAAATACGCTGCCCTTGCCCGGCACGCTGTTGATCTCCAGCGTGCCGCGATGGCGCAACAGCACGTGTTTGACGATCGCCAGCCCCAGACCGGTGCCGCCGGTATTGGATGCCCGGCTTGAATCGACCCGATAGAAACGTTCGGTCAGACGCGGGATGTGCTTGCTGTCGATGCCGATCCCGGAGTCCTGCACGCTCAGGTGCGCGCCGCGACCGTCGCTCCACCAGCGGATACGGATCTTGCCTTCGGCAGGGGTGTACTTCACCGCGTTGAAAATCAGGTTGGAAAAGGCGCTGCGCAGTTCGGCTTCGCTGCCCTTGAGGCTGACGTCGCTTTCCACATCCAGAGTGATCTGTTGATTCTTGCTGCCGGACAGCGCCTGGGCGTCGTTCTTGATGCTCTGTAGCAAGCCCGGCACGGAGACGGGCTGATTGTCCGAGGGGTAGTCGGTGGCTTCCAGCTTGGCCAGCAGCAGCAGGTCGTTGAGCAGCGTCTGCATGCGCCCGCCTTGCTGCTGCATCTGTTGCAGGGCGCGGACCCAGCGTGGGTTCACTTCCTCGACATTGTCGAGCAGGGTTTCCAGATAGCCGCAGATGACTGTCAGCGGCGTGCGCAGTTCATGGGAAACGTTGGCAACGAAGTCTTTGCGCATCTGTTCCAGCTGGTGGATGCGGGTCACGTCGCGCACCAGCATCAGGTGCTCGTTGTTGCCGTAGCGGGTGATCAGCATCTGGATCCGCATGCGGTCGTTGGCCGGCGAGGGGATCTCCAGAGGCTCGGCGTAGTTGCCTTGGGCGAAATATTCCTTGAAGCGCGGATGCCGCACCAGGTTGGTCACTGGCTGGCCGCTGTCCTGCGGAGTTTTCAGGCCAAGCAGCGTCTCGGCCGCGATGTTCCACCACTCCAGGTTGCCTTCGCTGTCGAGCATGATCACCGCGTCGCGCAAGGCAGCGGTGGATTCCTGGACCCGGTCGATGACCGCCTGCAGGCGTCCGCGTACGCGCTGGTCACGGCGTTGCAGGTGGTAGATGCTGTCGAAGACCTCGCCCCACAGGCCATAGCCGTCCGGTGGCGGTTCGTCGGGTTTGTGATGGCGCAGCCAGTGATACAGGCGCAACAACTGCTTGAGGGTCCAGGCCAGGTACAGGCCCAAGGCGGTCGCCAGGCACCAGCCATAATGCCCGCTGACCAGCCCGGTCAGCAGCGCAGCCGTGACCAATAGCAGCAAGTGGCGGATCAGGGTGCCATGCCAGTTTTGATTCAATTAACGCGTCCTTGTCTGAAGCAGGCGGGCTGACCGCCGCCAAAAGCCGGTTCAGCTTTTGGTGGAAAAACGGTAGCCAGTGCCGCGGACGGTTTGTACCAGATTTTCATAGGCATCGCCGAGAGCCTTGCGCAGACGGCGGATGTGCACGTCGACGGTGCGCTCTTCGACATAGACGTTGCCGCCCCAGACCTGATCGAGCAGCTGGCCACGGGTGTAGGCGCGCTCCTGGTGGGTCATGAAGAACTGCAGCAGACGGTATTCGGTCGGGCCCATCTCGGCAGGTTTGCCGTCGATGGTCACGCGGTGGCTGATCGGATCGAGCAGCAGGCCGCCGACTTCGATGGGCGATTCACCGTCGTTCGGGCCAGCGCGGCGCAGCACGGCCTTGAGGCGGGCGACCAGTTCGCGCGGGGAAAACGGCTTGGTGATGTAGTCATCGGCGCCGACTTCAAGACCCTGGATCTTGTTGTCCTCTTCGCCTTTGGCGGTGAGCATGATGATCGGGATATCACCGGTCAGCTCGTCGCGCTTCAGGCGACGGGCCAGCTCGATGCCGGAGGTGCCGGGCAGCATCCAGTCGAGCAGGATCAGATCGGGTTTGCGGTCGACGATGACGGCGTGGGCCTGTTGAGAGTTCTCTGCCTCCATGCAGTCATAGCCGGCCATTTCCAGCGCGACGGCGATCATCTCGCGAATGGGCGCTTCGTCGTCGACGATCAGAATGCTCCTGCCAACCATGCCTCGAACCTCATGTCATTTAACTGTCTTGGGGCGCATTAGATAACGGAATTATTGCAGTCGTGTGACAGGTTAGTTGGGCACAGGCGAAACGCACGGTCCAGAGCTAAGCTTGTCGGCTCGTGCTGCAAGAACTGTCCAAACAACCACCACAAAATGGGGCTTTATCTGATGGCTAAAATTTCATCTGCTGTTTTAGGGCTTTTGGCTGCTGCTGCGCTGACGACTTCCGGAATGGCTTTCGCCCATCACCAGGCCATGGAGAAGGACGGCGTACTGACCGACCACCACGGCATGACGCTGTACACCTTCGACAAGGACACCTCCGCCGGCAAGTCAGTGTGCAACGATCAGTGCGCGGTGAACTGGCCGCCGCTGGTGGCCGCCGCCGGCGAAAAGGCCGAGGGCGACTGGACCATCATCAAGCGCGACGACGGTGCGTCGCAGTGGGTCTATAAAGGCAAGCCGCTGTACACCTTCAAGGGCGACAAGGCCGCTGGCGACAAGACCGGCGACGGCAAGAACGACGTCTGGCACCTCGCCAAACCCTGATTCACCTCTACGTTGCGCTGGCCGACAGGGTCAGCGCAGCGCGTAATCGACCACGATCCCCAGGAAAATCGCCAGGCCTGCCCAATGATTGTGCAGAAACGCCCTGAAGCAGGCCTGTGGATCCTTGTCCCGGGTTGACCAGAATTCCCAGGCGAAGCAGCCGGCAGCCACCAGCAGGCCCAGGAAGAAATACAGGCCCAGCTCGAAGCGCGACCCGGCCAGCATCAGGCAGAACAGCGCCAGGCCTTGCAGGGTCAGAATGATCACCCGGTCGGCCTCGCCGAACAGCACGGCGGTGGATTTCACGCCGATCTTCAGATCGTCTTCGCGGTCGGTGATCGCGTAGTAAGTGTCGTAGCCCACGGTCCACAGCAGGTTGGCGATGTACAGCAGCCACGCAGCCGCCGGCAGGTCGCCGGTCTCGGCGGTGAACGCCATCGGCATGCCCCAGGAGAATGCCGCGCCCAGCACCACCTGCGGGTAATAGGTGTAGCGCTTCATGAACGGGTAACAGGCCGCCAGCGCCAGACCGCCGAACGACAGCCAAATGGTGGTGGCGTTGGTCAGCAGGACCAGCACGAAACTCAGGCCCACCAGCACGGCGAACAGCATCAGGGCTTCTTTGGAACTGACCTTGCCGCTGGCCAGTGGACGCAATTCGGTGCGTTTGACGTGGCCGTCGACCTTGCGGTCGGCGAAGTCGTTGATCACGCAGCCGGCAGCGCGCATCAGGAACACGCCGACCACGAAAATCAGCACGTTGCCCAGCGACGGTGAGCCCTTGCCGGCAATCCACAAGGCCCACAGCGTCGGCCACAGCAGCAGATAAATGCCGATGGGCTTGTCGATCCGCATCAGTTGAATGAAATCCCAGGCCCGTGGATGCAGGCGGTTCAAGGATTTGAGCAACGACAGGTACATCAGTGGCGCTCCTTGGCGTTGGAATCGGCGGTTTCGATGGCGTGCCAGACGGTCGGCAGAAAGACTTCGGCCACCAGAATGCTCAGCGGCCCCCGGCTGAAACAGGAGCGGCGCCCCCACAGTTGGTCTTCGCGGTCGGCGTCGGGCAGCCATGGTGCAGGGTAGCGGCAGATTTCCAGCGGCCCACGGGCGAAGGCTCTGTCGCTGAACAGCAGTTCGCCCAGCGAGCGGGTGCCGAGTTCGTCCATGTGCAGACCGTCGTGTTCCAGCGCCTGGCGGCCCGCCACGCTGCGGGCGAATACCCAGGGTTCGCCGTGGCCTAGCAAGTACACCTCACGCACCCAGCCTTCGCTGCCGGCGGGCAGGCGCAACGCGCTGCACTCGTCATCACGCAGAAACTGCCAGCCTTCGAACAGCGGCACGACGCTGAAACCGTCATGGGACAAGCGGGTGAGGCGGCGAGTGAGGGAGTCTTCGTGGAACAACCACTCAAGGCCCAGTGGCGCAGGTGCATCGATCAGTTGATCGCGCGACTGCCACTGGGGCGTCGGACTGGCAGGATTGTGCTGGATCACGGTGAGCGTTTATTGGCGGCAATCGAGGCGGCGAGCTTAGCATGATTGCGCGGGCGCACTGAGCCCCGGGCTCTGGCCTGTGTGTCGATGACGCTTGCGTGAAGGCCCCGTGATCAGTAAAACGCCCAGACCCGATCGAAAAAGATGCGCGAACGTAGCCATGGCGGTCGGGTCTGTCCAGCCTGTGAAGAACGAGAGAACCAAGCGATGAAAAAGTGGCAATGCATTGTCTGTGGCCTGATTTACAACGAAGCCGACGGTTGGCCGGATGACGGCATTGCCCCCGGTACACGCTGGGAAGACGTGCCGGAAGACTGGCTCTGCCCGGATTGTGGGGTGGGCAAGATGGACTTCGAGATGATCGAAATCGGCTGATCCATACAGCCATTTTTCAACTGAATAGGAAGATACGCATGAACGCACCTGTGGTGATCGTCGGCACTGGCCTGGCCGGTTACAACCTGGCTCGGGAATTTCGCAAGCTCGATAGCGAAACGCCGCTGTTGCTGATCACCACCGATGACGGCCGTTCCTATTCCAAGCCGATGTTGTCCACCGGCTTTGGCAAGAACAAGGAAGCCGACGGCCTGAGCATGGCCGAACCGGGCGCCATGGCCGAGCAATTGAAAGCCGAAGTGCGTACCCACACCCGCGTCAGCGGCATCGATCCGGGTCACAAGCGCCTGTGGATCGGCGAGGAGGCGGTGTACTACCGCGATCTGGTGCTGGCCTGGGGGGCGGACACCGTGCGAGTCCCGGTCACCGGCGATGCCGAGGACGCGATCTTCCCGATCAACGATCTGGAAGATTACGCGCGTTTTCGCGCGGCAGCGGCGGGCAAGCGGCGGGTGCTGATTCTCGGTGCCGGTCTGATCGGCTGCGAATTCGCCAACGACCTGATCGTCGGTGGCTATGAGGTCGATCTGGTGGCGCCGTGCGAGCAAGTCATGCCGACCCTGTTGCATCCGGCAGCAGCCGCTGCGGTGCAGGCTGGCCTGGAAAGTCTGGGTGCGCGTTTCCATCTGGGGCCGGTACTGACGCGCCTGTTGCGCTCGGGGGACGGCCTGGAAGCGCACCTGTCCGACGGCGAAGTGCTGCACTGCGATCTGGTGGTCTCGGCCATCGGTCTGCGACCACGGGTCGACCTGGCCGCTGCGGCGGGTCTGGAAACCGGGCGTGGCGTGATCGTTGACCGTCAGCTGCAGACGTCCCACGCCAATATCTACGCCCTGGGCGACTGCGCCGAGGTCGATGGCTTGAACCTGCTGTACGTCATGCCGCTGATGAGCTGCGCTCGCGCACTGGCGCAAACCCTGGCCGGAACGCCGACGGCGGTGAAGTACGGTCCGATGCCGATCACCGTGAAAACCCCGGTCTGCCCACTGGTGGTATCGCCGCCACCGAAGGGCACGGAAGGCGTCTGGACAGTCGAGGGCGAGGGCGCCGATATCAAGGCGCTGTGCCGTGATGCCGACGGCAACCTGCTGGGCTACGCGCTGACTGGCGCTGCGGTAATGGACAAACTGGCGCTGAATAAGGTGTTGCCGGCCTTGCTGGCGTAAAAAGCGGTCGTTCTGTCGGATAAGCCCTGTTTTTGTTGATACAAACGTGGCGCACGTACTGGCGCGTGCTTCGGCAGCATGCCATCCTCATTGCGGTCTGCCGCTACGTAGAGCCGTCGCGGCACCCGCTCGCTGTTCGGGAAGGACACGACGGGACATAAAAACAAAAAACCGTACAAGAGGCTTCATATGCGTAAACCAGAACTCGCAGCCGCTATCGCTGAAAAAGCAGATCTCACCAAAGAACAAGCCAACCGCGTCCTCAATGCGGTCCTCGATGAAATCACCAACGCTCTGCACAAAAAGGACAGTGTGACGCTGGTAGGCTTCGGCACCTTCCTGCAACGCCATCGTGGCGCGCGCACCGGCAAAAACCCGCAAACCGGCGAGCCGGTCAAGATCAAGGCCAGCAACACCGTGGCCTTCAAGCCAGGCAAATTCCTGAAGGACAGCGTCAACCCGTAATCCAACGCCGGACGTCTTGCGGAAGGCGAACGGCGCGTACAGCAAAATGGGCACACCAATGCGGTTGGGTGCCCATTTTTCATGCATGAAATATTGTAGGAGTGAGCTTGCTCGCGATGGCGACGTGTCAGGCGATATCGATGTGCCAAGGCGAACGCCATCGCGGGCAAGCGCGCTCCTACAGCTCTGGCTCGCCACTTTGCGACCGCCTGGTTCTCGTCGCACGGCCGATCTTCAAGCCCGTTACACTGCGGCGGACTGCGCTTTTCGCAGCCGACCCCATGAGGCCTTGAGCATGAAATTTCGTTTTCTTCTCTGGATGCTGGGCCTGTTGATGGCCCGTGCCAGCCGCAACAACCCGGCCTTTCAGCAGCAACTGGCGGGCAAGGACCTGACCTTCCAGCTACAGACGTCCGATGGCAAGGTGGCCCGGCATTTCCGGGTGCGTGATCAGCGTGTCAGCAGCCGCGCCGGCGCGATTGCCGAACCGGCCTTCGCCATTGCCTTTCGCGATGCCGCCTACGGCTTTGCCACAATGCAGGCGAAGAACAAGCAACTGGCGTTCATGCAGGGGATTCAGGACAAGCACATCCAGGTCAGCGGCAATACCGGGCTGGTGATGTGGTTTCAGGGGCTGACGAAGTATTTGAAGCCAAGGAAGAAGAAGGGCTGAGATTCCTGTAGGAGTGTGGCTTGTCCCGCGACCTGCTGCGAAGCAGCAGTAAAATCAGCTACCTCGGTTGTGTCTGAAACAGCGCATTCTCAGGATTTACTGCCGGTGCCCGGCAGGTCGCGGGACAAGCCGCGCTCCTACAGTTGTTGCAGGACGCGGCTTGTGGTTCGACTCAGTGAAACTGCGAAGCCAGTTCACGCAGCAGCGTTTCGGCTTCCAGCACCTTCTGCACAACGTCCTGGGCCTTTTCGCGGGTCAGTTCCAGACGCTCGAACAGCTCGTCAGGAATGGCCTCCATCGGGCCCGAGCCGATGCCTTCCTTGCGTAGCAGGCGAACCGCGAGGCACACCAGGTTGGCGTACTCGTGGTACTCGCCGGCGTACTGCGGGTCGTGCTGGAAGCGCAGGGCAGTGGTCAGCTCTTCCGGCATGTCCCAGCTGCGCATCTGCCAGGCGCCGATCTGCTCGCGGGAAATGCCCAGCAGGTGCTGCTCGACGAAGCTGTGATGCAGGTGCGGGTTGACCTCGATCTGCCGGCAGATCAGCGAGAAATGCGGCGGAAACACGTGGGCCAGCAGCAGATAACCGAAGTTGTGCAGCAGGCCGGCCAGGTAGGTCAGGCCGCTTTCCGGACGCTTGGCGCGCGGCATGGCGCGGGTCAGGCCTTCGATGACGGCGGCGGTGTAGATCGACTGCTGCCAGTACGGCGTGGCGTGTTGCGGATGATCTTTCGGCAGCGCCAGAGTCTTGCCCAGGGCCAGACCCAGTGCCAGGTTGATCACCAGATCGAAGCCCAGCACGCGGACGATGGCATCTTCCACCGAACGGATCTTGCCGGCCGAGCCGTAGTACGGCGACGCCGCCCAGCTCACGACCTGTGCAGCCAGTGCCGGGTCGGTTTCGACCACGCCGGTGATGTCGTCGACGGTGGCGTCAGGGTCGACCCGCAGCTTGATGATTTTCTGCGCAGTGTCGGCCAGCGGCGGGATTTCAACGGTGGCTTCCAGGCGCTGCTGGATGCGGCGCGCAGTGAAATTCTGTACCGCCTTGGTGATTTCTTCGACGTCGTCGGTCGGGCGCGTCAGATTGGGTTGGACCGAGGTCACGGCTTCGCCGATGCGTGCAGCGCTGGCCTTGCTCATCAGGGTCTTGAAGTCATTGCTGCTGATTTCCAGTAGCAGGCCCGGCTCGCCGGAGTCGATCAGCAGGGTACTTTCCTGCAGCAAGCGCTCGTCGTACAGGCACGGCGAACCGATCAGGGCCGGAATGGCAGGCAGGGAGTGCAGGCTCTGGCGGCTCAGCAGTTGTTCCAGACGCTCGCGAGGCATCGCGGTCATGTTGCGTCCGGTCAGGTCGGTGATGCGATTGAGGTCCAGCAACTGATTCTGCGGGAACAGGATCAGCATCGCGCCGACCGAGTCACCGACCAGAATGGCCTGGACTTTCTGTGCGGCCGGAAGTGTTTCGTCGTCCATGACTTCGCGGTAGCTGATGGCGGCTGTGCCAAGCAACTGCCGGATGACAGACGGGGCGTGTTGGGTTGCGTCGATTTGGGCAACTTCTGTCATGGTCTGTATCCAGATTCCTACAATTGCTGAAGTATAACCAGCTTAGTTGTTCTATAGGTGAGACACACTCGTAATTGCGCTGACTGTTTCACACTTGGCCATATTGCTGCCCATGTCGCAGCCAGCGTTCCAGCAGCGGACTGACATGATGCGGCCAACGCTCCAGCAATGCCTGTGCCGCGTCGCGTACTGCCGGCAGCAGATCGGCGTCGCGCATCAGGTCCGCCACCTTGAATTGCAGCAGGCCGGTTTGCCGTGTTCCCAACATCTCGCCAGGGCCTCGCAGCTCCAGATCCTTTTCGGCGATGACGAAGCCGTCGTTGGTTTCACGCATGATCCCCAGTCGCTGTTTACCGATCTGCGACAGCGGTGGATGGTACAACAGCACGCAATGGCTGACAGCGCTGCCACGTCCGACCCGACCGCGTAACTGGTGGAGTTGCGCCAACCCCAGACGTTCCGGGTTTTCGATGATCATCAGGCTGGCATTGGGGACGTCCACGCCGACTTCGATGACTGTCGTGGCGACCAGCAATTGCAGATTGCCCTGTTTGAATTCGGCCATGACGGCCGCCTTTTCAGCAGGCTTCATGCGGCCATGGATCAACCCGACCTTGAGTTCGCCCAAGGCGCTGGTCAGCTCTTCGAAAGTGGTTTCGGCGGCCTGACAGGTCAGCTCTTCCGACTCCTCGATCAGCGTGCAGACCCAATACGCCTGGCGCCCCTCGGCACACGCATTGCGCACCCGCTCGACCACTTCGATGCGGCGGCTGTCGGCCACCAGTACGGTGTTGACCGGCGTACGCCCCGGCGGCAGCTCGTCGAGGATCGACGTGTCGAGGTCGGCATAGGCGCTCATCGCCAGGGTGCGCGGGATCGGCGTGGCGGTCATGATCAATTGGTGCGGGCACATGTTTCCGCCGACACCTTTCTTGCGCAGCGCCAGCCGTTGCTGGACGCCGAAGCGGTGTTGCTCGTCGATGATCACCAGCGCAAGGTTTTTGAACTGCACTTCGTCCTGAAACAGCGCATGGGTACCGACGACCATCGGCACGCCGTTGGCGATCTGTTCCAGCGACGCGGCGCGGGCCTTGCCCTTGAGCTTGCCGGCCAGCCATGCGGTTTCGATACCCAGCGGCTGCAGCCAGCGAGTGAAGTTGATGAAATGCTGTTCGGCGAGAATCTCGGTCGGCGCCATCAACGCCACCTGATAACCGGCTTCCAGTGCCTGCAGGGCGGCCAGCGCAGCGACCACGGTCTTGCCGGCACCCACGTCACCCTGGATCAGGCGCAGCATAGGCTCCTGCTGACTGAGATCGTAGGCGATTTCCTTGCCTACCCGTTGCTGTGCCCCCGTGGGAGGGAAGCCAAGGTTGGCGAGGAATTTCTTGGGCAGGCGTTTGGCGAGCGGCAATGCCGGTGCGCGCTGGGAGCGCAGGCTTTCGCGCAGGCGTTGCTGGGACAGCTGATGGGTCAGCAGTTCTTCGAATGCCAGCCGGTGCTGGGCCCAGTGGTGGCCGAGGGCAAGTTCTTCGACGTCAGCGTCTGCCGGTGGATGGTGCAGATAGCGGATGGCGTCGGCCAGTGGCGCCAACTGGTAATCCCGGGCCAGTTCGTCCGGCAACCAGTCCGGCAGGCTGCGCGGGCCGAGCATGCCGAGACTCTGCTGGCTCAGCTGGCGCAAGCGCTGCTGGGTCAGGCCTTCTGTGGTCGGGTAGATCGGCGTCAGCGTCTGTTCCACGGCGATGTGTTCTTCGCCGGTGATCGAGCGGTATTCGGGGTGATAGATCTCCAGCCCCGAAGCGCCGGGCCGTGCTTCTCCGTAGCAACGCAGATGGGTGCCGCGTTTGAGGCCGTCCTTCTGCGCGTTGCTGAAGTGGTAGAAGCGCAGGCTCAGCACGCCGGTGCCGTCACCCAGACGCACCAGCAGGCTACGGCGTTTGCCCATGACCACATCGGCACCGCTGACGACGCCTTCGACCACCGCGTCCTGGCCGGGGCGCAGGGCACCAATCGGCACGACGCGGGTGCGGTCCTGATAACGCAGCGGCAGGTGGAAAAGCACGTCCTGTATGTTTTCCAGACCGACTTTCGCCAGCTTTTCCGCCATGGCCTCGCCGACGCCCTTGAGCGCCGTGACCGAGACGTGGGACAGCTCTGTCATACCGTCGCTTAGCTCGCCTGCGCCTGGGCTTTAGGGCGGGCGACCGAACACAGGCGGATCGAGTCGGCGAGGATTTCGATGGCTTTTGGTCGCGGGAAGCTGGCACGCCAGGCGATGGCCACAGTGCGGAAAGGCACCGGTGCCGACAGTGGACGCACTTCGATCACGCCGGGCGCGTAATGGTGGCTGTCGACTGCCGACATCGGCAGGATCGATACGCCCAGCCCCGAAGCGACCATGTGGCGGATGGTCTCCAGCGAGCTGGATTCCACCGTGGTGTGCTTGGCGCTGTCGCCACCCTTGACCAGCGTCGGACAGGCTTCCAGCACCTGATCGCGGAAGCAGTGACCTTCACCCAGCAGCAACAGGCTCTTGTCGTTGAGCGCCGAGGCGTCGATGGTTTCTTTCTGGGTCCATGGATGGTCGGCCGGCATCAGCACCGAGAACGGTTCGTCGTACAGCGACATGGTCAACACGTCGGCCTCATTGAACGGCAGAGCGACGATGATCGCGTCGAGTTCACCATTGCGCAGCTTGTCGCGCAGGATATGGGTGAAGTTCTCTTCGATGTACAACGGCATTTGGGGGGCGACCCGGTGCAGTTGCGGAATCAGATGCGGGAACAGGTAAGGACCGACGGTATAGATCGCGCCGACTTTCAGCGGGGCGGTCAGCTGGTTCTTGCCGGTCTGCGCCAGTTCACGAATGCCCTGGGCCTGTTCAAGGACTTTCTGCGCCTGAGCCACGATGCCCTCGCCAACCGGCGTAAGACGTACCGCACTCTTGCTGCGCTCGAAAATCAGCACACCGAGTTCATCTTCCAGCTTCTTGACGCCTACCGACAGGGTCGGCTGGCTGACGTGGCAGCGTTCGGCCGCGTGGCCGAAGTGCTGCTCTTGAGCGAGGGTTACGATATAGCGCAATTCTGTGAGGGTCATAGCGTGCGTCCATGAAGTTGCGGCCCCAGCATAGCGGGTGCAATCGATAGACGCACGTTATCAGACCCTCCGTTGTCGCAAAATCCGTGATTTCAACGCTTGTCCAGCGAGTAAACAAACGGAGCGACCACTTCCAGCGTGCCGTTGTTGAGCAATTCGGCTGGTGGCTTTGGCAGTGGCTGGGCACGACGGATCATTTCCAGCGTGGCCCGATCCAGCGCCGCGCTGCCGGAACCACCGGCAATTTCGTACGACAGCACGCGACCTTCGCCATCCACCACGAAGCGCAGGCGGTTGATGCCCTGCATGCCACGGCGGCGAGCGTCTTCCGGATAACGCTTGAACTTGCTCAGGTGGCGCAACAGATCACCCTGCCAGCTTGGCAGTGCGGTGCTCGGTGGCGTCGGCGGAGCCGGTTCCGGTGCAGCCGATTTTTCCGGTTTGGCGTTGGAGGGCGGAGTGTCTACCGGTTTTTCATCGGCAGGCTTCTCTTCCTTCGGCGGCTCGACCTTCTTCACCGGTTTGGGCGGCTGAGGCTTGGGTTTTGGCTTGACCGGTTTCGGGATGGCGATTTCCGGCTTCGGCGCCTCGGCGATCGGCGGAATCGGCAACTGTTCTTCCGGTGCGGGCGGCTGCGGCGGTTGCACCACTTTCGGTGGCGGCGGTGGAGCAGGCTCGGGTATCGGCGCCAGCTCGACCATCATCGCTGCGGGTGGCAGCTCGATGGCCTGCGGGGCGGACCAGCGCAGCGCGACAATAATCGCCACGGCGTGAACCGCCAGCACCAACAACAGACTACCGCTATAGCGCGTCAGTTTTTGGCGCGTATTGATCATTTCTTACCAACCGTCTCAAGACCGACCAGACCGACTTTCAGGTAGCCGGCGCCACGCAGGGCGTTCATGACTTCCATCAGGTCGCCGTAGTCCACGCCTTTGTCGGCCTGGAAGAAGATGGTGGTGTCCTTGTTGCCTTTGGTCTTGGCATCGAGGATCGGCCCGATCTGCTCGCGGGCGACCTTGTCGTCGCCCAGGTAAAGGCTCTGGTCGGCCTTGACGCTGAGAAAGATCGGCTTCTCCGGCCTGGGCGCGGGTTTCGCGGTCGAGGCGGGGAGATCAACCTTGATGTCCACGGTGGCCAGCGGTGCTGCCACCATGAAGATGATGAGCAGTACCAGCATGACGTCGATGAACGGCGTCACGTTGATTTCGTGGTTCTCGGCGAGGTCGTCGCCACCTTCGTTAAGATGCAGGCCCATGAATTACCCCATCTTGACCATGTGCGGCTGCTGACGCTCGGCGACCGGCTGGTGGTCCAGATCGCGGCTGACCAGCAGCAGCACCTGGGCCGATGCGTCGGATACCTGCGCCTTGTAGCCGGCGATGGAGCGGGCGAAGACGTTGTAGATGACCACAGCAGGAATCGCGGCAACCAGACCCAGCGCGGTCGCCAACAGGGCTTCGGCGATACCCGGCGCCACGACGGCGAGGTTGGTGGTTTGGGTCTTGGCGATGCCGATGAAGCTGTTCATGATGCCCCACACGGTACCGAACAGGCCCACGAACGGCGCGGTCGAACCGATGGTGGCGAGCACGCCGGTGCCCATGCTCATGTTGCGTCCACAGGCGGCGACCAGACGTTCCAGGCGGAAGCTGACGCGTTCCTTGATGCCTTCACGCTCGCGGCTGTTGACCGACAGGTGCATTTCTTCCATGGCGTCATGCACCAGCAGGTTGGCCAGAGTGCCTTCCTTCTTGGCACCGGCGCTGGCTTCTTCCAGCGTGCGGGCACGCTTGAGGGCGGCGATTTCGCCACGCAGACGGCGTTTGGCGCCCAGCAGTTCCAGACCCTTGGCGATCCAGATGGTCCAGGTGATGATCGAGGCGATGGCCAGACCGATCATCACGGCTTTGACGATGATGTCGGCGTTCTTGTACATGCCCCATGGCGACAGGTCGTGGGACATGCCCAGGCTGTTGTCTTCGCCTGCGGCGGGTTCCAGCGATTCAACCGGCGCGGCGGCGGCAGTATCCTGAGCCGTCGGCGCAGCGGCGTTGTCAACCGAAGCGGACGCCGGCGCTGCTGCCTGTGCGGCAGGGGCTTGTGGTGCCGGAGCGCTGGAGTCAGCGAGGGCGACAGGCGTCAGCATCAGGCTGAACAGCACGGCAGCGAGGGCGCGCCCTGCGCGTGGCAGACCCGAGGCGGAGGTTGACGAAGCGGCGGATTGAATAGATGTCATGCTGGCCCGACCTGAAATGAAGATAGGTGTTTCGTTCTGATGCGTCGCGCTGGCACGAGGCGAGCGGAGAAGAACAAAGGGCCGACATTATTGCAAGTAATTCTTGTTAACAGAAGTAATAGCGTCGCTTTTTTTTGCCGGTAATGCGTCCCGATGGTCGCTTCGCAGTCCGGTTTTGCGGCTTGAAACGTCATTTTGTCTGGAGAATGTCCATGGCTGCCCCCTCTGTTTTGATTGCTGGATGCGGTGATATCGGCGGCCGACTGGCTTCGCAATTGTTGCCCCATGGCTGGACGGTATGCGGCCTGCGCCGATCGGTGGCGAAGCTGCCAGCGGGGGTTCTGGGTGTCAGCGGCGACCTGTTCGACGCGCGCATGCCGGAGCAGTGGCCGGAAGGCCGTATCGACTATCTGGTGTACTGCGCGACGCCTTCTCAGCGCGACGAGGCCGGCTATCGCGCAGCGTATGTCGAGGGGCTGCGGCATGTTCTGAGCTGGACCGAGCGCAGCGGGCAGAAGCCAAAACGGGTGATTTTCGTGTCCAGCAGCAGCGTTTACGGGCAGCAGCAGGGCGAATGGATCGATGAAACCTCGCCGGCCGAAGCGACCGGTTTTTCCGGTGTGGTCATGCGCGAGGCTGAAGCGCTGGCGCTGAGTTGCGGCTTCCCCGCCAGCATCGTGCGGCTCACCGGCATTTACGGACCCGGTCGCAGCGACCTGATGAACCGTGTGCGTCAGGGCTACAGCGTCGCTATCGATCCGCCGCTGTACGGCAACCGTATTCATGCCGACGATGCGGCAGGGTTGCTGGCGTTTCTGCTGCAGGCCGACGTGAAGGGGAGCGCGCTGGAGGATTGCTACCTGGGTGTCGACGATGCGCCCGCGCCGCTGGCCGAGGTGGTCGACTGGCTGCGCCAGCGCCTGGGAGTGACGCAATGGGCGGACGAAAACAGCGTGCGCCGCGCCGGCAGCAAGCGTTGCAGCAATGCCCGGGCACGGGCGTTGGGCTGGGTGCCTCGTTATGCGAGTTATCGCGAGGGGTATGAGGCGATGTTGCAGGAGTGATGACTAACTGATCATGCGTCGTGCTGAAGCTTCTCAATCGCCACAAGCTCTGTGGGAGGGAGCCCTGCTCGCGAAAGCGTAGTGCCAGTCATTGCAGTAGTGTCTGACCGAACGCATTCGCGAGCAGGGCTCCCTCCCACAAAGAGCCACAGCATTACTTGCGCTCCAGCACCCAGTGGCGTTCGCCCGGACGCAGGTCGGGCATCTCGGTGGCCTGGGCCTGGTTCACTGCCTGGAAGATTTCCAGCTGTTTGCCCTGACGCACGAAAATCCACGGGTTGCCGCGCTCGTTCTTCTCCAGCCACATGCTGTCGTACTCGCCGCTCATGGCGGCACAGTCGCCGGCCAGGCACAACGCATAGCGGTCATTGCCCGGCAGGCCACTCACGCTGCCGTCAGGCTGGAACTCGACAACGCTGCCCTGGCCTTCGCCGCTGACGATGGTCCATTTGCCGCCGATGTAAGCCGAATACAGTGCGCGCTCGAAACTGGTGCCCGGTTGGGCGCCGACCGGAGCCGCTTCCTTGGGTGCGCGGAAGTGTTGTTCAGGGCTGGAGTCGCTGGCGCTTTGCACCAGATCCTTGCCCTTGATCACCAGCTCGTCGGACGTATTGCCGTAAAAGTCGACACGCAACTTGCCGTCGACGTTGCTGGCAATGGTGCCTTCGCTCAGCTCGAAACCGTTGGAAGCCACAGCTTGATGGGCTTTGGTGTTGATGTTCCATTCCAGATTCGGTCCGTAGGCCAGCAGGGCCTGACGCAGGTTGCCGCCTTCGGCTGCTGCATCGATGGCCGCCTGGTTGATCCAGGTGCCGTCCGGGCTTTGGTTGGAGTGGCTGGCGCAGCCGCTGAGCAGCGCGGCCAGCAGTGAGAGGGCGAACGCGACGCGCATGGGCGGAGTCCTTTCAGTGCTTTTGGAAGGCGGAGCGTGAACACGCTCCGCCGAGGGATTTACTCGAGAACCAGTACCGCGTCCATCTCAACCTGGGCACCACGTGGCAGTGCGGCAACACCGATGGCGGCGCGAGCTGGGTAAGGCTGAGCGAAGTACTTGCCCATGATCTCGTTGACCTTGGCGAAGTGGCTCAGGTCGGTGAGGAAGATGTTCAGCTTGACGATGTCCTTGAACGAACCGCCTGCCGCTTCGGCCACGGCTTTCAGGTTCTCGAAGACCTGAACGGTCTGGGCTTCGAAGCCCTCAACCAGTTCCATGGTCTTCGGATCCAGCGGAATCTGGCCGGACATGTACACGGTATTGCCAGCCTTGATGGCCTGCGAGTACGTGCCGATGGCGGCAGGGGCTTTGTCGCTGGAGATGACGGTCTTGCTCATGAAGAACTCCTTGGGCGGGTTGGCTACGCGCGCATGCGGGTGATGCGGATCACCCCGGTCAGGGCACGCAGTTTCTTGATCACGCGGGCCAGGTGCACACGGTCGTGTACGCTGACCACCAGTTGGACCACGCTGATACGACCATCGCGTTCATCCATGCTGATTTTTTCGATGTTGCCGTCGGCGGCGTTGACGCTGCTGGCCAGCAGGGCGATCAGGCCGCGCTGATGTTCCAGCTCGACGCGCAGCTCGACATTGAATTCGCCGGTGACGTCCTTGGCCCAGGAAAGCTGGATGCATTTTTCCGGGTTGTGGCGGATTTCGCTGATGTTGCGGCAGTTGTCCAGGTGCACGACCATGCCTTTGCCCGCGGACAGGTGGCCCACGATAGGGTCGCCCGGAATCGGCGTGCAGCACTTGGCGTAGCTGAGGACCAGGCCTTCGGTGCCGCGAATCGCCAGCGGGCCTTCGGTGCTTGGCAGCGCTTCGGTTTCGCTGGCCAGCAGCCGGCGCGCGACGACATACGCCATGCGGTTACCCAGACCGATGTCTTCGAGGAGGTCTTCGATGACCTCGACCCGATACTCGGCCAGAACGGCCTGCACGCGTTCCTGCGGGATCTTGTCCAGGGTGCTGTCGAAACCGTTGAGCACCTTGTTCAGCAGGCGTTCGCCAAGGCTGATGGACTCCGAGCGGCGCTGCAGTTTGAGGGCGTGACGAATGTGCGTGCGTGCCTTGCCGGTGACCACGAAGTTGAGCCAGGCCGGATTTGGCCGGGCGCCCGGTGCGCTGACGATCTCGACCGTCGAACCGCTTTGCAGGGGTTCGGACAGCGGCGCCAGCCGGCGGTTGATGCGGCAGGCGATGCAGCTGTTGCCGACGTCGGTGTGTACGGCGTAGGCAAAGTCCACCGCCGTGGAGCCTTTGGGCAGCTCCATGATCCGGCCCTTGGGCGTGAACACGTAGACCTCGTCCGGGAACAGGTCGATCTTCACGCTCTCGATGAATTCCAGCGAGTTGCCGGCGCGTTGCTGCATTTCCAGCACGCCTTTGACCCACTGACGGGCGCGGGCATGGGTGCCTTTCGGCTGCTCGTCGCCCGAGGATTTGTACAGCCAGTGCGCGGCAATGCCGTTGTTGGCCATCTCTTCCATTTCGCGGGTGCGGATCTGGATCTCGATGGGCACGCCGTGCATGCCGAACAGCGTGGTGTGCAACGACTGATAGCCGTTGGCTTTGGGAATCGCGATGTAGTCCTTGAATCGGCCAGGCAGCGGCTTGTACAGATTGTGCACGGCGCCGAGCACGCGGTAGCAGGTATCGACCTTGTCGACGATGATGCGGAACGCGTAGACGTCCATGATCTCGTTGAAGGCTCGACGCTTGCCGCGCATCTTCTTGTAGATGCCGTAGAGGTGTTTCTGTCGCCCGCTGACTTCACCCTCGATGCCGTCCACCGCCAGGCAGTGGCTCAGGGACTCTTCGATCTTGTTGACCAGTTCCTTGCGGTTGCCACGGGCGCGTTTGACGGCCTGACCGATGCGCGAAGAGCGCATGGGGTACATGGCCTTGAAGCCGAGGTCCTCGAATTCGATGCGTACGCTGTGCATGCCCAGGCGGTTGGCGATGGGCGCGTAGATTTCCAGGGTTTCCTTGGCGATGCGCCGGCGTTTTTCGCCGGACAGCACTTCCAGCGTGCGCATGTTGTGCAGGCGGTCGGCGAGCTTGACCAGGATCACGCGAATGTCGCGTGCCATGGCCATGGCCATTTTCTGGAAGTTTTCGGCTTGGGCTTCGGCCTTGGTCTCGAAGTTCATCTGGGTCAGTTTGCTGACCCCGTCGACCAGTTCGGCCACGGTTTCGCCGAACTGCGCACAGAGCGCTTCCTTGGCGATACCGGTGTCTTCGATCACGTCATGCAGCATCGCGGCCATCAGGCTCTGATGGTCCATGTGCATGTCGGCGAGAATGCTTGCCACCGCCAGCGGGTGCGTGACGTAGGCTTCACCGCTACGACGGCGTTGGCCGTCGTGGGCTTGTTCGGCGTAGAAATACGCTCGGCGTACCAGATTGACCTGGTCTTTGCCGAGGTAGGTCGACAGGCGATCGGCGAGGGCGTCTATGCTCGGCAAGATGCGACTCCTTGCCGATGGCGTTGACCCTGCGCCTTGCTACGTCGACCGGGCATAGGCTTAGACGGCCTCGTTGGACTCGTCCTCGAACGCAGCGAACAGTGGTTCATCTTCAACGATTTCAGCTTCTGCAATGACGGCGTAGTCCATCAGGCCAGCTGCGATTTCGCGCAGGGCAACAACGGTAGGCTTGTCGTTTTCCCAGGCCAGCTTCGGCTCTTTGCCACCGGTTGCCAGTTGACGCGAACGTTTGGTGGCAAGCATGACCAGCTCAAAGCGGTTATCTACATGTTCCAGGCAGTCTTCAACGGTCACGCGGGCCATGGGTATTCCTCGTAGCAAATGCGGTATGCGCGTTGCCCGGATGGGCGAGCGGACTCGGTAGTTTACAAGCGGACAGTCGCAAGCTTCAAGCAGCAAGCCACGAGCGGTCGGTTTTCACAGCCTGCGATCGCGTGCCGGACAGGCTTTTTACAGGAGTGAGCTTGCTCGCGATGGCTGTTTGTCTGATACGCGATGGTGTCCGACTTGGCGCATCGCGAGCAAGCTCACTCCTGCAGGAGGCCGTGTTCGCAGTGCGAACGACGGCAGCCTCAGGCCAGCAATTGCGTCAGCAACTGGCTGTGACGCTGTTGCTGGTGTTCCTGGCTGAGCAGGTTGGCACGGAAGATCGCCTTGAGGTCTTCCAGCGCTGTGGCGAAGTCGTCGTTGATGACAATGTAGTCGTACTCGACGTAATGGCTCATTTCGCTGACCGCTTCACGCATCCGGCCTTCGATGATCTCGTCGCTGTCCTGACCACGGTTGGTCAGGCGCTGGCGCAGCGCCTGCTGGGTCGGCGGCAGAATGAAGATCGAACGGGCGTGAGGCATCAGCTTGCGCACCTGTTCGGCGCCCTGCCAGTCGATTTCCAGAATCAGGTCGTGGCCTTCGTCCAGGGTCTGCTGCAGACGGCTCTGCGAAGTCCCGTAGAGATTGCCGAATACCTCGGCCTGCTCAAGGAAATCGCCATGCTCGACCATGGCCAGAAACTCGGCGCGGTCGACGAAGTGGTAGTTCACGCCGTCCACTTCACCCGGGCGCATGGCGCGCGTGGTGTGGGAAACGGAAACGCGAATCTGCGGCTGGGCATCGATCAGGGCCTTGACCAGGCTGGTCTTGCCCGCGCCCGAAGGGGCGGAAATGATGTACAGGGTGCCGGTGCTGTGGGTCATGTCGGAGGTGGCCTTACTCAATGTTCTGCACTTGTTCGCGCATCTGCTCGATCAACACTTTGAGGTTGACGGCGGCTTGTGTGCTGCGAGGGTCGAAAGCTTTGGAGCCCAGGGTATTGGCTTCGCGGTTGAGTTCCTGCATCAGGAAATCCAGACGCCGGCCGGCCTGTCCGCCGGTCTTGAGCACGCGGCGTACTTCGGTGACGTGGGTGCTCAGACGGTCGAGTTCTTCGGCGACGTCGCTTTTCTGCGCCAGCAGGACCATTTCCTGTTCCAGGCGCTGCGGATCGAGCTCGGCCTTCATGTCGGCGAAGCGATCGAGCACCTTCTGGCGCTGTGTGGCAAGCATCTGCGGCACGAGGGTGCGCAGGGTAGCGACTTCGGTCTTGATTGCGGTCAGCCGTTCGTCGAGAAGTTTGGCCAGATCGGCACCTTCGCGGGCGCGGCCGGCCTTGAGCTCGTCGAGGGCTTCGTTGAACAGCGCCATGGCGTCATTGTTCAGCGCCTGCGGGTCGGCGGCATCGGCCACCAGAACGCCCGGCCAGGCGAGCACTTCCAGCGGATTCAGCGCGGCAGGCTGCTTGATCAGGCCGGCGACGATCTCGGCGGCGGCGACCAGTTGGCTGGCGCGCTCCTGATTGACCTGCAGCGGTTTGCCGGCGGACTCTTCGGTAAAGCGCAGGGTGCACTCGACCTTGCCACGGGACAGGCCCTGACGCAGCGCTTCGCGCACGGCGCCTTCCAGATCGCGGAAGGACTCCGGCAGGCGCAGGTGCGGTTCGAGATAGCGATGGTTCACCGAGCGCAATTCCCAGCTCAGCGTGCCTTGGGTGCCGGCCCGTTCGGCGCGGGCGAAAGCCGTCATGCTGTGCACCATGGCAAGTACCTCTATAAAGTCAGGCGTTTGGACTAGCCTGCACGGGCGATGGTCGGCCCGGACGTCGTGAAAGAAAGCCACAGGCTATAAAGGCGCAGGATTGTAGCGCAGTGCGGGGTATGCGCCCAAATGCGACGGTGTCGCAAGGGCCCCCGGGTGTCGCCCTTTCAGTGTTTTGCAGCGCAATTTCATAAGCCGTGCAGGGCGCCAATGGTCATCGATGCAGCATTAGAAGTGCCCAGCGTCGGCACACGCCTCTATAATGCACGTCAGTTTTCCGTCCCAGTACAGGTATCCCAGATGAAACGTCCAAGTGGTCGCGCTGCCGATCAGCTCCGCTCGATCCGCATCACCCGCAACTACACCAAACACGCCGAGGGTTCTGTGCTGGTCGAGTTCGGCGACACCAAAGTGATCTGCACCGTCAGTGTCGAAAACGGCGTGCCGCGCTTCCTCAAAGGCCAGGGCCAGGGCTGGCTGACCGCCGAATACGGCATGCTGCCGCGAGCGACCGGCGAGCGTAACCAGCGTGAAGCGAGCAAGGGCAAGCAGGGCGGCCGGACTCTGGAAATCCAGCGCCTGATCGGCCGTTCGCTGCGCGCAGCGCTGGACATGTCCAAGCTGGGCGACATCACTCTGTACGTCGACTGCGATGTGATCCAGGCCGACGGCGGCACCCGTACAGCGTCCATCACCGGCGCCATGGTCGCACTGGTCGACGCACTGAAAGCAATCAAGAAGCGCGGTGGCCTGAAGGCCGGTGATCCGCTCAAGCAGATGATCGCTGCGGTGTCCGTGGGCATGTATCAGGGCGAGCCGGTGCTGGATCTGGACTACCTGGAAGACTCCGCTGCCGAGACCGACCTCAACGTGGTCATGACCAGCACGGGTGGCTTCATCGAAGTGCAGGGCACCGCCGAGGGCGCGCCGTTCCAGCCTGAAGAGCTGAATGCCATGCTGGCCCTTGCACAAAAGGGCATGACCGAGCTGTTCGAGCTGCAACAGGCCGCACTGGCTGACTGATCACTTTTTCACCATCAACAGGGAACGCATGATGATCGATAGCCAGCCACCGCTGCCCACGCCAGGCAAGGAAGCCCGTCAGTGGGCGATGCTCTGCCATTTTTCCGCTTTCTTCGGGCTGATCTTCCCCTTCGGCAACCTGCTCGGGCCGCTGATTGTCTGGCAGTTGAAGAAAGAAGCGGACCCGTTCATCGATGCTCAGGGCAAGGAAGCGCTCAACTTCCAGATCACTGTGGCCATCGCGGTGATGCTCTGCTTTTTGCTGATGGTCATCGTCATCGGCTTTCCGTTGTTGATGCTGGTGAGCGTGGGTGCGCTGGTGCTGACCATCATCGCCGGGATCAAGGCCAACGACGGCGTTGCCTATCGCTATCCGTTTACCTGGCGGTTGATCAAGTAGCGAGCAGGGGGGGGCGGCTTGCGGTGTAACCGTCGTAGGAGCTGGCTTGTCCTGCGACCTGCCGGGAACCGGCAGCCAATCCAGCAACCGCGGTGTGTCAGGACTGCAAAGTCGTCAGATTTCACGACGGGTTCCCCGCTGGTCGCAGGGCAAGCCAGCTCCTACAGGGGGCGATACGAACAGCCCGCAGACAAACAAAAGCCGACTTCACGTCGGCTTTTCTTTTGAGCAACTGAGCGTCAGATGGTCAACGTCCAGTCGTAGTCCACGATCAGCGGCGCGTGCTGCGAGAAGCGCGGCTGGCGTGGCAGGCGAGCGCTACGCACGAAGCGGCGCAGACCCGGGGTCAGCAGTTGATAGTCGAAGCGCCAGCCCAGATTGAGCATCTCGGCCTGTTCGTTATCCGGCCACCAGCTGTACTGGTCGCCTTCACGGCTGACTTCGCGCAGGGCATCGACATAGCCCATGTTGCCGACAATCTCGTCCATCCAGGCACGCTCGGGCGCCAGGAAGCCGGGGGACTGCTGGCTGTCGCGCCAGTTCTTGATGTCCAGCTTTTGCTGCGCAACGTAGAGCGAGCCGCAGTAGATGTACTCGCGACGTTTGCGCCGCTGCTTGTCCAGATACTTGGCGAAGTCGTCCATGAGCTTGAACTTCTGGTTCAAGTCTTCATCACCGTTCATCCCGGACGGGAGCAGCAAGGTTGCAATACTGACTTTGTCGAAATCGGCCTGCAGGTAACGCCCGTAACGGTCGGCTGTTTCAAAGCCCAGACCGTTGATCACCGCTTTCGGCTGCAACCGCGAGTACAGTGCCACACCACCCTGGGCGGGGACTTCGGCATCGCAGGCATAGAGGAAGTAACCGTCCAGTTGGTAGGCCGGGTCGTCCAGTTCGAAGGCGGAGGCGCGGGTGTCCTGAAGGCAGATGACGTCGGCATTCTGGGCTTGCAGCCAACTGAGCAAACCACGCTCGACTGCAGCCTGAATACCATTAACGTTCACACTGATGATCCGCATAAATGGCCCCAAAAATCACGTGCGTGTATGATACCCGAGCTCTTACTAATTAGCTAAATCCGTGGTATTCGGGGCTTTTTTCATGCAGGCGTATCAGCGCGATTTCATTCGTTTTGCCATCGATCGCGGGGTTTTGCGCTTCGGTGAGTTCACTTTGAAGTCGGGACGCACCAGTCCTTACTTCTTCAATGCCGGTCTTTTCAACAGCGGCTCGGCCCTTGCTCAACTGGGCAAGTTCTATGCTGCCGCCGTGGTGGAAAGCGGTATTTCCTTCGACGTGCTGTTCGGGCCGGCCTACAAGGGCATCCCGCTGGCGGCCGCGACGGCCGTGGCTTTGGCCGAACATCATGGCCGCGATCTGCCGTGGTGCTTCAACCGCAAGGAAGCCAAGGATCATGGCGAAGGCGGCAGCCTGGTGGGCGCGCCGCTGACCGGCGAGGTGTTGATCATCGATGACGTGATCACCGCCGGCACCGCGATTCGCGAGGTCATGCAGATCATCAAGGCCCAGGGCGCCAATGCCGCCGGTGTGCTGATCGCCCTGAACCGTCAGGAGCGTGGCAACGGCGAGCTTTCCGCCATTCAGGAAGTCGAGCGTGACTTCGGCATCCCGGTGGTCAGCATCGTGTCGCTGAATCAGGTGCTGGAATTCCTGGCCGACGATCCGCAGCTCAAGCAGCATCTGCCGGCAGTCGAAGCGTATCGGGCTCAGTACGGAATCTGAGTCGTCAGAGGATCTCGTCGTTATGCTCAAGCTGAGCACAGCAGGTCTTTGTTTGTCGTTGTGCATGGGCTGGGCCGCTGTGGCCCGGGCCGAAGATGCGCCTGAAATCGTGTTCTATCGCTATGTCGACAGTCGCGGCGTCACCGTGCTCGACCGTCAGGGGGTTCCTCCTGAGTATGCGGGCAAGGGTTACGAGGTGCTGAACCAGCGCGGCCGGGTCATTCAGACCGTGCCGCCGGCACCGAGCGCCGATGAGCTGCGCCAGGCTCAGGCCGCCGCACAGGCGGCCAAGGTGCAGTCCGACGCCGATGCGCAGTTGCTGCATCTGTACAGCAGCGTGTCGGATGTCGACCGTGCCCGCGCGCGGAAGCTGGCGGAGCTCGATGCGATGATTTCGGTGGCGCAGGGCAACATTCAGGGGCTGACCAATCAGCAGGCTGCGCTGCAGAGTCAGGCTGCCGATCAGGAGCGCGCCGGGCATCCGGTGTCGCAGACGCTGATCGATCAGATGAACGACCTGAGCGACCAGCAGCAGAACCTCAAGGCCGAGATTCTTCGCTATCAGGCCGCGCGACAACAGGCCGACAGCGACTTTGCCCGCGACCGGGCACGGGTGCAGCAGCTGTTGCCGCAATGAAAAAAGGCCCCGCCGGTGTATACCGACGGGGCCTTTTTTATCGCAGCGGCTTTTTCGCCGCAGCCGTGATCAGTGACGCTTGCGGTTGCTGATCAGGGTGCCGACGCCGGTGTCGGTGAAGATTTCCAGCAACACGGCATTCGGTACGCGACCGTCGATGATATGCGAGGTGGTCACGCCACCCTGGACAGCTTCCAGTGCGCAGCGGATCTTCGGCAGCATGCCGCCGTAGATGGTGCCGTCGGCGATCAGGCCGTTGACCTGCTCGGTGGTCAGGCCGGTCAGGACCTTGCCTTCCTTGTCCATCAGGCCGGCGATGTTGGTCAGCAGCATCAGCTTCTCGGCTTTCAGCGCTTCGGCGACCTTGCCTGCGACCAGGTCGGCGTTGATGTTGTAGGACTGACCGTCCGCGCCCACGCCAATCGGTGCGATTACTGGAATGAAGTCGCCCTTGACCAGCATGTTCAGCAGGTCGGTGTTGATGCCGACCACTTCACCGACGTGGCCGATGTCGATGATTTCCGGCTTGGTCATCTCCGGCGTCTGGCGGGTGACGTTCATTTTCTTCGCGCGGATCAGCTGCGCGTCTTTACCGGTCAGGCCGATGGCGCTGCCGCCATGGCGGTTGATCAGGTTGACGATGTCCTTGTTGACCTGGCCGCCCAGCACCATTTCCACGACGTCCATGGTTGCCGAGTCGGTGACGCGCATGCCGTCGACGAAGTGGCTTTCGATGGATAGGCGCTTGAGCAGATCACCGATCTGCGGGCCGCCACCGTGAACCACCACCGGGTTGATGCCCACGGCCTTCATCAGCACGATGTCGCGCGCGAAGCCGGTCTTCAGCTCCTCGCTTTCCATGGCGTTGCCGCCGTACTTGATGACCAGCGTCTTGCCGACGAAGCGGCGGATGTAGGGCAGCGCTTCGGAAAGGACCTTGGCGGCATTGGCGGCGGCATCACGTTCGAGGGTCATTTGGGCTCCACTCAAAAAATTTGATCAAAAAGGAAGTTCTAGATCCGGTGCTACGTTTTTCAGCTGGGTATGGAACACATCCTTGATCCGTTGCAGCTCGGCCTCGGTTTCGGCTTCAAAGCGTAATACCAGCACCGGCGTGGTATTGGAAGCGCGGACCAGGCCCCAGCCCTTCGGATAATCGACACGCACGCCATCGATGCTGGTCAGGCTGGCGTTGCCCCACTGCGCATCGCGCTCCAGCGCCTCGATGATGCTGAACTTGCTGGTTTCCGTGACCTTGATGTTGATTTCCGGGGTCGACAGGTCGTTGGGGAAGGTGGCGAACAGCTCTTCGGCGGTTTGCGTTTCCTGACTGAGAATTTCCAGCAGGCGCGCAGCGCTGTAGATGCCGTCGTCAAAGCCGAACCAGCGTTCCTTGAAGAAGATATGGCCGCTCATTTCGCCAGCCAGCAGCGCACCGCTTTCCTTCATCTTCTTCTTGATCAACGAATGGCCGGTCTTCCACATTACCGGGCGACCGCCATATTCCTGGATCAGCGGAATCAGACGGCGCGAGCATTTCACATCGAAAATGACATCGGCGCCGGGATTGCGCTTCACCACATCACGGGCAAACAGCATCAGCAGGCGATCGGGGTATACGACGCTTCCCGCGTTGGTCACGACACCTACGCGATCACCATCGCCGTCGAACGCCAGGCCCAGGTCGGCGCCGGTTTCCCGGACCTTGGCGATCAGGTCTTCAAGGTTTTCCAGCTTGCCCGGGTCGGGGTGATGGTTGGGGAAGTTGCCGTCGACGTCGCAGAACAGCGGAATGACCTCGCAATTCAGCGAGGCGATCAGTTGTGGGGCGATCACGCCCGCGGCACCGTTGCCGCAGTCGACCACCACTTTCATGCGGCGCGCCAGCACCACGTCATTGGTGATCTGCCCGGCGTACAGGTCGAGGATGTCGACCTTGCTTACGCTGCCTTTGCCAGGCGGTAGATTGTTGCGTTTGATGCGCTGATGCAGGGCCTTGATCTGTTCGTTGGCGAGGGTGTCGCCGGCGATCACGATCTTGAAGCCGTTGTAGTCCTTGGGGTTGTGGCTGCCGGTGAGCATCACCCCGGTGCGGCCTTCCAGCACGCAGGCGGCGTAATACAGCGCCGGGGTCGGTACCAGGCCGACGTCGCTGACGTGGCAGCCGCTGTCGTACAGGCCTTTGACCAGTTGCGCGATCAGTTCCGGACCGGACAGGCGACCGTCGCGGCCGACGCAGACATTGGGTTCGCCCTGGGCGATGGTCTGTGCGCCGACGGCACGACCGATCCAGTAGGCGGTTTCGCCGCTCAGGGTTTCGCCGACGATGCCGCGGATGTCGTAGGCGCGAAAGATGGACTCCGGAAATTCCGGGGCGGCGGATACGGTACTGCTCATTGCGTGGTCGTGCTCCGACTTCTGCAGATCCTGAGGGTCATCGAGCAAGTCGATGTCGAGAATGTCGGTGTCCTGGAACAGCGGGTCGGTCAGCTCGGCATCGTCGGGCTCGACTGGCGCAAACACCGCCTTGCTGCTCGTGGCACCGGATGTATTGCTGGCCACCGGCACCGCTTTGGGCTGGTCGCGCAAAGACAGGCGCGCCAGACTCTGGGCAAGGCCATTCAGCGCCGGCAGGCTCAAGCCGAAAGCTTTGACGGCCTTGCCGCCGGAGAGTTCTTGCAGCAGTTGCTCCAGTTGTCGGGCGTCTGCCGCGACCCGGCGTTTCAGGGCGCTCTCGTTCAGGTAAAGCCCCAGCAGCACACCGCCGAGCGCCACGACCGCAGCCAGCAGCAACATCAGCCAGGGAATGGAGGCTTGCAGAGCCGGGCCGGGCGTGAAAGAGAGCTTCCAGTTGGGGAAGCCGGTCGGGAAGTCGACCGCACGGCTGCCATCACTCTCGCCGCGCGTCAGAAAACTCTGTGCCGCCGCGCTGCCGAATTGCTGGCTGAGCACCATCTGCCCGACGTTGACGGGCGATTCCGGCAGGGCGTTGGTCAAACGTTGCAGGTTGAAGGCCAACAGCAGTGTGCCGGTGATCGGCGCGTCGGCGGTCGTGCGCAGCGGCGCAACGCTGTAGATGACCCAGGTGTCGCCAATCTTGCGGGCTTCGGGCGGTGGTACTTCGCCTTTGCCGGCCTTGGTCAGCATGTCCAGGGTGGCAAAGCTGACCGGCAGCGGGCCCTGATTGTCGACGGTGTTGACGCCGAGTGGGTTCAGTCGCGCCCCGATTACCTGATCCCGATAGCGCAACTGATTCTGTGCGCTCTCTATGGTTGCCGGATTGTTGCTTTGCAGGGCCTGCGCCAGCGTGCTGTCCATCGCGGCCGCCTGCGTGGCGGCGTTGATCTGCCGGAGAGCCTTGTTGACGGCGCCGGCTTGAGCGGTGCCCCAGGCGTCGATCAGTTGCTCCTTTTCCTGTGGCTGGCTGAACAGGCCAAGCCAGACCAGGACGGCGGCGGCGATCAGGCCGATGAGGGAGGGGAGAAGGCCGGGGCTGGCCAGGCTCAATGTCGAGTCCTTGCCCTTAGCGTCAGTCGTTTCCTGGGTGGAACCTGCTTTGGCTGTGCGCTTGATGCCTTTCAAACTTGACTCTCCCTGCTCGGTCTTCCTGAGGCAATCGTGTAAATGTTGCAGCGTTCAAGGCTGCTCGGGCCTTGAACGCTGCGCATGCAGGGGCGTGGTTCAGCTCCTGCCGGAGTGACCGAAACCGCCTGCGCCGCGCTGGCTTTCATCGAACTCTTCGACCAGTTCGAAATGCGCCTGCACCACCGGCACCAGCACCAGCTGCGCCAGGCGTTCGCCGACGACGATCTTGAAAGCAGTCTGGCCGCGGTTCCAGCAGGACACCATCAATTCGCCCTGGTAGTCGGAGTCGATCAGGCCGACCAGGTTGCCCAGCACGATGCCGTGCTTATGGCCCAGTCCGGAGCGCGGCAGAATCAGCGCGGCCAGGCCCGGGTCTCCGATGTATATCGACAGGCCTGTAGGAATCAACAGGGTCTGGCCGGGTTCCAGCACCGTGTCCTCTTTGAGCATGGCGCGCAGGTCCAGGCCGGCGGAGCCTGTGGTGGCGTAGGCCGGGAGCGGGAATTCGCTGCCAATGCGAGGGTCGAGGATCTTGGCTTGTAGAGCGTGCATACGTGATTAAACCTGGTTCATGCGATCGGCGATAAAAGTCACCAGCTGGCGGGCGATCTTGGCCTTGCTGGTCTGGGCGAAGAGCGTTTCCTGCAACGCTCGGTCGATCACGCTGCACGCGTTGTCTTCGCTGTTGAAGCCAATGCTCGGATTGGCGACATCGTTGGCGACGATCAGGTCGAGGTTCTTGTCCTTGAGCTTGCGTGCGGCGTAGTCGAGCAGGTGTTCGGTTTCGGCGGCGAAGCCGACACTGAACGGACGATCCGGGCGCTGGGCAATGGTGGCGAGAATGTCCGGGTTGCGGACCATCTGCAGCAACAGGCCGTCGCCGGTCGTGGGATCTTTCTTCAGTTTCTGTGGCGCGACGACTTCCGGACGGTAGTCGGCGACCGCTGCCGAGGCAATAAACAGGTCGCAGGGCATCGCGGCTTCGCAGGCGGCGAGCATGTCGCGGGCGCTGACGATGTCGATGCGCGACACGCGGTCTGGCGTCGCAAGGCTCACGGGGCCGGTGATCAGCGTGACCCGTGCACCGGCTTCGGCGGCCGCCTCGGCGAGGGCGAAGCCCATCTTGCCGGAGCTGTGGTTGGTGATGTAGCGCACCGGGTCGATGTTTTCCTGGGTCGGGCCCGCGGTGATCAGCACATGCTTGCCGGTCAGGCTCAGGCGCTGGAAGCAGTCCGCAGCCAGTTGCGCCAGGTCATTGGGTTCGAGCATGCGCCCGTAACCCACGTCGCCACAGGCCTGGCTGCCGCTGGCCGGACCGAAGACGCGGAAGTCGCGAGATTCCAGCACCTGCAGATTGGCCTGCACCGAAGGGTCGCGCCACATGGCCTGGTTCATGGCCGGGGCGACCGCGACGATGGCGTCGGTGGCCAGCACCACGGTGGTCAGCAGGTCATTGGCGATACCTTGGGCCAGGCGGGCGATCAGATCGGCCGTGCCCGGCGCGATCAGCACCATGTCAGCCCACTTGGCCAGCTCGATATGCCCCATGGCCGCTTCGGCGGCGGGGTCGAGCAGGTCCATGTGTACCGGGTGCCCGGACAGAGCCTGCATGGTCAGCGGGGTGATGAACTCTGCGCCGCCCTTGGTCATGACCACGCGCACTTCGGCGCCATGGTCGCGCAGGCGACGGACGAGTTCGGCGCTCTTGTAGGCTGCGATGCCGCCGCCGACGCCAAGAACGATGCGTTTCCGATACAGCCGCTGCATAGGCCTGCCTTTTGGTCGAGTTACACGCGGCAATCATATGGCCTCCCCGGGCCGGATCGACGCGTAAAAAAGATGGCTAAGATAGCACAGCGACCGCACGGGGACAGCGGCGCTCAAGACAGGGAGATGCAATGAGTATTCGCGACTGGCCGGCGGCAGAACGCCCGCGGGAGAAGCTGTTGGAGCGGGGTGCGGCGAGTCTGTCCGATGCCGAATTGTTGGCGATCTTCCTGCGCACCGGAGTGAGTGGAAAGTCTGCGGTGGATCTCGCCCGCCATCTCTTGAATCAGTTCGGCAGCCTGCGCACGCTGCTTGACGCCAATCTGTCCACCTTCAGCAATGAATTGGGGCTCGGCCCCGCCAAATTTGCGCAATTGCAGGCGGTCATGGAGATGGCCCGACGCAATATGGGTGAAAAGCTGCGCCGCGAGTCTGTGCTGGAAAGTCCGGCCCAGGTGCGGACTTATCTGAAAGCCACGCTCAGGCATGAGCCCCACGAGGTGTTCGGTTGTCTGTTTCTGGACAGCAAACACCGGGTGCAGGCTTTTGAAATCCTCTTTCACGGCACTATCAATCTGACCCACGTCCACGCCCGCCAGGTGGTCAAACGGGCGCTGGCGCACAATGCGGCGGCAGTGATTCTCTGCCACAACCATCCTTCCGGCGTCAGCGATGCCAGCCCGGCCGATATCGAGCTGACCCGCCATCTGAAGTCGGCGCTGGGGCTGGTGGATGTCGTGGTGCTGGATCACCTGATCATTGGCGATGGTGATCCGCTGTCGATGGTCGAGTATGGGTTGATGTAGGCGGTAGATCCTTTCCGTAGGAGCGCGCTTGGTCTGGGCCGCATCCGGACGATTGCATCGTGTCAGTCGGTGCAACTGACACTGATGGATTGCATTCGCGGGCAAGCGCGCTCCTACAGGTTTATTTCAGCATTACATTGGCGAAATCCTGCCGGCCAAACGGGCTGACGCTGTAACCCAGCACGTTCTTGCGGGTCAGGGCGAAGGCTGTCGGGTGCGCCAGCGGCAGCCACAGGGCTTGCTTCTGGATCTGTTCCTGAACCTGATGATAGAGCTTGCTGCGCTGGTCCTGGTCGGTCACTGCCTTGCCCTGGCTGATCAGCTTGTCCAGGCCTTCGTCGCAATAGCGGGCGAAGTTGGTGCCGGATTTGACCGCTGCGCACGAAAACTGCGGTGTCAGGAAGTTATCCGGGTCGCCGTTGTCGCCAGCCCAGCCCATGAACAACAGGTCGTGCTCGCCGGTCTTGGCTCGGCGAATCAGTTCGCCCCACTCGATGACCTTGATTTCCGCCTTGATGCCGACGGCCGCCAGATCGTTCTGCAGCAGTTGCGCGCCCGCGCTCGGGTTCGGGTTGAGCAGGCTGCCGGAAGGGCGGGTCCAGATCGTGGTCTTGAAGCCATCTTTCAGACCGGCCTTGGCCAGCAACTCCTTGGCCTTGGCGACGTCATGCTTGTAGCCGGGCAGGTCGTGGGCGTAACCCCAGGTATTCGGCG
Organism: Pseudomonas sp. NPDC090208; assembly: GCF_044746785.1. Taxonomy (NCBI): domain Bacteria; kingdom Pseudomonadati; phylum Pseudomonadota; class Gammaproteobacteria; order Pseudomonadales; family Pseudomonadaceae; genus Pseudomonas; species Pseudomonas sp. NPDC090208. The sequence goes on along the minus strand of NZ_JBIVCU010000001.1, from coordinate 612,047 downwards.
GGTACGGGCCATTGGCGGCGCGCGCAGAACCTTCGAATACCGCCTTGAGGTAGGTGTCCTTGTCGAACGCCAGGTTGATCGCCTGCCGCACTTCCGGCTTGTCCAGCGGTGGATGCTGGCTGTTGATTGCTACGAAAGCCGTCATGAACGCATCGGTTTTTTCCACTTTCAGCGCCGGATCCTTGCCTGCTTCAGCGACGTCCAGTGGCTTGGGTGACAGGGCAACCTGGCACTCGTTCTGACGGATGCGTTGCAGGCGCACGTTGGCGTCCGGGGTGATCGCGTACACCAGCGTGTCAACGGCGGGCTTGCCGGCGAAGTAGTCCGGATTCGCCTCGTAACGCACCACCGAATCCTTCTGGAAACGCTTGAACACGAACGGGCCGGTGCCGATCGGCTGGCTGTTGAGCTTCTCCGGCGTACCGGCTTTCATCAATTGCGCGGTGTATTCGGCGGAGTAAATGGACGCGAAGCCCATGCTCAGGGTCGCCAGGAACGTCGCGTCCGGGTGGTCCAGGGTAATGCGCACGGTACTGGCGTCGACCGCTTCGACCTTCTTGATCAGCGACGGCCACTGCATCGACTGGGCGTGCGGGAAGCCCTGCACGGCGACCTTGTTCCACGGGTTGGTCGGGTCGAGCATGCGCTGGAAGCTGAACACCACGTCATCGGCGTTCAGGTCGCGAGTCGGGGTGAAATAGTCGGTGTGGTGGAATTTCACCCCGGAGCGCAGTTTGAAATCGTAGGTCAGACCGTCCGGCCAGACGCTCCAGCTTTCTGCCAGGCTGGCGACCAGCTTGCCGGTCTGGGCGTCGTAATCGACCAGACGGTTCATCAGCACGTCGGCCGAGGCGTTGGTGGTGGTCAGCGAGTTGTACTGCACCACGTCGAAGCCTTCGGGGCTGGCTTCGGTACAGACACTCAGACTCGTGGCGGCTTGAGCCATCAGTGGCGCGGTCAGAGAGGCAAGCAAAAGGGGTAAAACAGCTAGGCGCATGGCGAATTTCCTTTCAGAGAGAGCCCATCTGCCGGCGCAGTCTGGCGAGAGGCTTACCCTAGACCATGCGTCGGCGCAGGACAATCGATCCGGCGCGACGAGTGGTATATTTGCCGCCGCGCCCCTTGCTGCCGCCGTCGGCAGGCATATGGCCCCGGGTTTCTTGCAGGTATTTCGTCGTTTGTGTTGTTGCACCCTAGGGTTTCTGGTATAAAGCAGCGCTCTTTTCTAGGGGCCCGCTTCCTTCTTCGTAGGTGTGGCCGGTAAGACCCCTGAAGAAACGCGGCGCCTGGCGCCAAATGACTGAGAGATTAAGCGGCCAACCCATGCCGGGTTGGGCATGTGGTTTTAGAGGGCTGAGGCATGTCGAGAGTCTGTCAAGTTACCGGTAAGGGTCCGGTAACCGGGAACAATATTTCCCACGCGAATAACAAAACCCGTCGTCGTTTCCTGCCAAACCTGCAGCATCACCGCTTCTGGGTTGAGAGCGAGAAACGCTTTGTACGTCTGCGTGTATCTGCCAAAGGCATGCGCATCATCGACAAGCGCGGCATCGATGCCGTTCTGGCCGACATTCGCCGCGATGGCGCCAAGGTTTAAGGGAGAGCATCATGCGTGAACTGATCCGTTTGATTTCGAGCGCTGGCACTGGTCACTTCTACACCACTGACAAGAACAAGCGCACTACTCCGGACAAGATCGAGATCAAGAAATACGATCCGGTCGTCCGTAAGCACGTGATCTACAAAGAAGGCAAAATCAAGTAATTGATTTTTGTCTTTGCGAAAAAGCCCGCCTTGTGCGGGCTTTTTTGTGCGTGTCGATCCGAACTTGTAGGAGTGAGCTTGCTCGCGATTGCGTTAGGTCAGGCGGTTCAGTGTTGTCCGACACGCCGCAATCGCGAGCAAGCTCACTCCTACAACGTGGACGGTTCAAGCCTTCTGCTCGAACACCACGTAAATCTTGCGGCACGCCTCCAGCACTTCCCAAGTACCTTTGAAGCCCGCCGGAATCACGAAGCGGTCGCCCGCGCGCAAGGTCTTCGCCTTGCCGTCTTCATCGCGTAGCACCGACACCCCCTGCACGATCTCGCAGTATTCGTGTTCGGTGTAATTGACCTTCCACCGCCCGACTTCACCTTCCCACACGCCCGCGTTCATCTGCCCGCAGGGGCTGTTGTAGTGGTTGTAGACGGTTTGCTGCGGCTCGCCCTTGAGGATTTTTTCCGCTGCGGGGGTGTAACGCTCGGCGGCCGTGGTGGCTTCGCTGAAGTCGACGACGCTCTCGATGCTCATGTTGCTGGCTCCTGAATGGCAAGGGCAATGCGGGTTGGATGACGGCACCTGTAGAGAGTGCCATGCGCTGAATGACAGGCATGTTGAATAAAATGCACGATCTGCCGCCGTTTTGCCCGGTTTTGTCCAATATATTGGAAATTCGGCCAACCCTGGTTTAGGGTGACGGATGCCTTTGGCCGATCCGGCAGCCTGTCAGGCGATGTCCTGAAGCACGGTTCATGAGCGCGAGGGCGCGCACAATTCATAAGAGGAGGACGTTTCATGACCACCCTGACCCACGCTGACTGGGAAAAACGTGCCCAGGATCTGAAGATCGAAGGCCGCGCCTTCATCAATGGCGAATACACCGACGCTGCGTCCGGTGCCACCTTCGACTGCATCAGCCCGGTCGACGGCCGTTTCCTCGCCAAAGTCGCCAGTTGCGATGCCGCCGACGCCCAGCGCGCAGTGGAAAACGCCCGCTCCACGTTCAATTCCGGCGCCTGGTCGCGCCTGGCACCCGTCAAACGCAAGGCGGCGATGCTTCGCTTTGCCGGCCTGATCAAGCAACACATCGAAGAGTTGGCTCTGCTCGAAACCCTCGACATGGGCAAACCGATCAGCGATTCCTATGGCATCGACATTCCGGGCTCCGCGCAGGCGTTGAGTTGGAGCGGCGAGGCCATCGACAAACTGTATGACGAAGTGGCCGCCACGCCGCACGACCAGCTGGGTCTGGTGACCCGCGAGCCGGTGGGCGTGGTTGCTGCCATCGTGCCGTGGAACTTCCCGCTGCTGATGGCCTGCTGGAAACTCGGCCCGGCGCTGTCCAGCGGTAACTCGGTGGTGCTCAAGCCTTCGGAAAAATCGCCGCTGACGGCCATTCGCGTCGCGCAACTGGCGATCGAGGCCGGCATTCCGGCGGGCGTGCTCAACGTGCTGCCAGGCTATGGTCACACCGTTGGCAAGGCGTTGGCGCTGCATATGGACGTCGACACTGCGGTGTTTACCGGTTCGACGAAGATCGCCAAGCAATTGCTGGTGTACGCCGGCGAATCGAACATGAAGCGCATCTGGCTGGAAGCCGGCGGCAAGAGCCCGAACATCGTCTTCGCTGACGCGCCGGACCTGCAGGCCGCCGCCGAGTCGGCTGCCAGCGCCATTGCCTTCAACCAGGGCGAAGTCTGCACCGCCGGTTCGCGTCTGCTGGTCGAGCGTTCGATCAAGGACAAATTCCTGCCGATGGTGATCGAGGCGCTGAAAGCCTGGAAGCCGGGCAATCCGCTGGATCCGGCTACCAGCGTTGGTGCGCTGGTCGATACCCAGCAGATGAACACCGTGCTGTCCTACATCGATGCTGGTCACAGCGACGGCGCGAAACTGGTGGCCGGTGGCAAGCGCATTCTCCAGGAAACCGGCGGTACTTATGTCGAGCCGACGATTTTCGACGGCGTGACCAACGCCATGAAAATCGCCCAGGAAGAAATCTTCGGGCCAGTGCTCTCGGTGCTGACCTTCGACACGGCCGAGGAAGCGGTACAGATTGCCAATGACACGCCATACGGCCTGGCAGCGGCGGTGTGGACGGCAGACCTGTCCAAGGCGCACCTGACCGCCAAGGCCCTGCGTGCCGGCAGCGTTTGGGTCAACCAGTACGACGGCGGCGACATGACCGCGCCGTTCGGTGGTTTCAAGCAATCGGGCAACGGCCGCGACAAGTCGCTGCACGCGTTCGACAAATACACCGAACTGAAGGCGACCTGGATCAAGTTGTAAGAGTCACGGGTATTTTCTGTAGAAGACGAACCCCTGTGGGAGCGAATTCATTCGCGATGCGGTTTCTCATCCGGCAACGATGCATGTACCGGACTGGCCTCTCGCGAATGAATTCGCTCCCACAGTTGATCTGCATTTCAACAGCCGGGCCATCTAGCCCGGCTGTTTTGTCTCACCCACAGGAGCGTGGTGATGCGTTGGGGTACTTATTTCGCCGTGCTAGCCTCGGTCCTGAGCGTCGGGCTGGCGCTGGGCGTGAGCATGCCGTTGGTGTCGTTGCGCCTGGAGGCCTGGGGTTATGGTGCGTTTGCCATCGGGGTCATGGCGGCGATGCCGGCGATTGGCGTGCTGTGCGGCGCCGGATTGGCCAGCCGGCTGGCGTCGATGCTGGGCACGGCAAACCTCATGCGTCTGTGCCTGTGGGGCGGCTCGATTTCCGTAGGGCTGGTGGCCGTGCTGCCCAATTACTGGATCTGGCTGGTTCTGCGGTTGATGCTCGGGATGATCCTGACCATCGTCTTCATTCTGGGTGAAAGCTGGATCAATCAGCTGGTTATCGAGCGCCTGCGCGGCAAGCTGGTGGCGCTGTATGGCAGCAGCTATGCGTTGAGCCAGCTGGGCGGGCCTGTGTTGCTGGGGGTTATCGGGACGGAGGCGGACTACGGTTTCTGGGTCGGCACCGCGCTGCTCGCGACGTCACCCTTCCTGCTGCTGGGGCGCACGGGTGCGCCGAGTGCCGAATCCAGCCATGTCACTTTCAGTGATCTGGGTGGTTTTTGTCGGTCGCTGCCCGCAATAGCGTGGGCAATCGCCCTGTTTGCCGGTTTCGAGGCGATGATTCTGACGCTGCTGCCGGTGTATTGCCTGCAACAGGGCTTTACTCCGGAAATCGCTTTGGCGATGGTCAGTACCGTCGTCGTCGGCGATGCCTTGCTGCAATTGCCCATTGGCGCGCTGGCCGACCGCATGTCCCGTCGGCTGTTGTTTTCCGGCTGTGCGTTGACGCTGATGCTGTCGAGTCTGGCGATTCCGTTGCTGGTGGACACGCTGGCGATCTGGCCGCTATGGGTGCTGTTCGGCGCCAGTGCTGGCGGGTTGTTCACCTTGTCGCTGATCCTGATTGGCGAGCGTTATCGCGACGATGCGCTGGTCCGCGCCAATGCCCACGTTGCGCAACTGTGGGGCATCGGCTGCCTGCTCGGGCCGCTGGCGGCGGGGGCTGGCGGGCAGTGGGTCAGCGGCCAGGCGCTGCCATTGCTGATGGCGGCCGGTGCATTCGGGCTGGTGATTCTGGCGCGCCGACCGCTGGCGTTCGGTGTGCAACCGGCAACGGCCTAGAGCATTCGCTCCAGGCCTACGGCGCTGGCGAACCAGGCGTTCAGACGGCGCCACCAGTCGCCGGACTCTTTGTGCAAGGTGTGGATCTGGCCGTTGTCTTCGGTGACCCACACCAGCCGGTCATTCTCCAGCTTCACCTGATAACTAATGGCCGGTGCCATACCTTGCAGCGCCAGTTCGCGCAGGTAGTTGGTCAGCTCCGGACTGTCCACCAGCACGCCGACTTCGGTGTTCCACAGCACCGAGCGCGGGTCGAAGTTGAACGAGCCGACGAAGATTTTCTGTCGGTCGAAAATCATTGCCTTGCTGTGCAGGCTGGACTCCGAGCCGCCCCTGAAGGGCTTGGCGCGCAGGAAACCCGGCCCGCTGCCTCGATGGCTGCCCGGATCGCCCGGTTGGCGACGCAGTTCGAAGAGTTTCACGCCGTGGGCCAGCAAAGCCTTGCGATAAGGCGCATAGCCGCCATGCACGACCGGCACGTCGGTGGCCTCCAGCGAGTTGGTCAGCAGGCTCACCGACACGCCACTGTCGGACAGTCCTGTCAGGTAGGTCAGCCCCTGTTGGCCCGGCACGAAATAGGCCGAGATCATCATCAATTCCTGATGCACGTTACGCAGGTCGGGGGCCAATTGCGTGGTCAGCAGCAGGTGCGGGTCCGGTTCATCCCGCGACAGCACCTTGGTCGGCGCGTCCCACAGCGCCTGGTTGTGCGCCCAGATCAACTCGTTGAGCCAGGTTTTCAGGCGCGGCTGGGTCTTGTAGGCCATCAGCCGTTCATACAGCGCCTTTTTCTCGATGTGTGCTTTTTCCAGCGAGGCGCTTAGGCGCACGCGGGCGGCGGCCAGGTCCTTGGTGTCGGGCGGCCAGTAGAGGAAGTCATCGACCGGTTTGCTCAGGGTGCTGTTCCAGTACTGGTCGAAGCTGTGGCTGAGCTGTTCGGCGACCGGGCCGACGCCGAGCATGTCGATGTCGGTGAAATTCAGATTCGGCTCGGCGTCGAAATACTCGTCGCCCAGGTTGCGTCCACCGACGATGGCGACCGCGCTGTCGGCCAACCACAGCTTGTTGTGCATGCGTCGATGCTGCACGGACAGGTTGAACAGGCGGCCCATCGTGCGGGTCGCACCGGTGCTGCGGCCCAGGTTGAGCGGGTTGAACAGGCGGATCTGAATGTTCGGGTGAGTGGCGAGGGTGGCAATCACCTCGTCGAGTCCGTCGCTGGTGGTGTCGTCGAGCAGAATGCGTACGCGCACGCCGCGGTCGGCGGCCTTGAGCAGTTCGTCGATCAAGGCGCGGGTACTGAGGCCGTCGTGGACGATGTAGTACTGCAGATCGAGGCTGGTCTTGGCGTTGCGGATCAGCTCGGCGCGGGCCATGAAGGCTTCGGTGCTGTTGGGCAGCAGGCGAAAGCCCGAGCGTCCCTCATAGGGCGCGGCCTGGGCCATGATCGAACGGCCGAACGCTGACTCGCTCGGTGGCAGCGCCTGGCTCGGCACCGGTGGCGTCGGTGTATGGGCACAACCGCTGACGACGAGCGCGAAGGCCAGTAGGAGGGGCAATGCCCATGTGTTGGTCAACGGTGTCATCCGCAAGTCAGGCCATGGCGTTATGACCGCATTATCGGCAAAAGGTTGGGATCATGCCGGTTCTTCCTGGGCCATCAATTTCGCCACGGTGGCGCCGACCCGTCGCACCGCCTCTTCGATCTTCGCCGTCGGTTTGGCGGCGAAGTTCATGCGCAGGCAATTTCTGTATTTGCCTGACGCCGAAAAAATGCTGCCGGGAGCAATCTGTACGCCCTGACCTTCCAGCGCACGGTTCAGGCGCAGCGAATCGAAGCTCTCCGGCAACTCGATCCACAGCATGAAACCGCCCTGTGGCCGGCTGACGCGGGTGCCTTCCGGAAAATAACGAGTCACCCAGTCGGTCATCTGATCGCGGCTGCGCTGGTACTGATTGCGCATCCGCCGCATGTGCGGCTCGTAATGCCCGGCCTGGAGAAACTCGGCGATCGCCAGCTGCGGCTGGGTCGCGGTAGAGCCGGTGCTGATGTATTTCATGTGCAGCACGCGATCCAGATAGCGCCCCGGCGCCACCCAGCCAACCCGCAGGCCGGGCGCCAGCGTCTTGGAAAACGAACTGCACAGCAGCACGCGGCCGTCTTCATCGAAGGACTTGATCGTGCGTGGCCGCGGATAGGTGTAGGCGAGGTCGCCATACACATCGTCTTCGATGATCGCCACGTCGAAACGCTGGGCGAGGGTCAGCAGCGCGCGTTTACGCTCCTCGGGCATGTTGTAGCCCAGCGGGTTGTTGCAGCTGGGGGTCAACTGTATGGCCTTGACCGGCCACTGTTCCAGAGCCAGTTCGAGGGCGTCGAGACTGATGCCGGTGAGCGGGTCGGTGGGGATCTCCAGCGCCTTCATGCCCAGGCCCTTGAGCGCCTGCATGGCGCCGTGAAAGCTCGGCGAGTCGACCGCAACGATATCGCCCGGCTGGCAGATCGAGCGAATACTCACGGCCAGCGCCTCTTGGGCGCCGGTGGTGATCACCAGATCATCCGGGTCGACGGCTGTGCCGGAATCCAGCAGCAGTCGGGCCACTTGTTCGCGCAGGCATTGGGTGCCGTGGATATTGTCGTAATACAGGCCGGGCATGTCCTGACGGCGGCTGATCTTGCCCAGCGCCTGAGTCAGCGGGCGCAAGGTCGGACTGGTGATGTCCGGCATGCCGCGTGCCAGTTGCACCACGTCGGGGCTGGGCGCGGCACGGGCCAGTTCCAGCACCTGATCCCACTGGGAGATATCCACAGGCCGCTGGGCCGGACGACCGAGGGCGGGCAGTGCCGGCGTCTTGCGGCTCGCCGGTACGAAGTAGCCGGATTTGGGCCGCGGCGAGGCCAGGCCGTTGTCTTCCAGCACGCGGTAGGCCTGTTGCACGGTGCTCAGGCTGACCCCATGTTCCTGGCTCAGGGCACGCACCGACGGCAGTCTGTCGCCCGGGCGATAGAAGCCGTTTTCAATACGGGTGCCGAGCAGTTCGGCGAGATTCACATACAGGGTCATGGCGTACTCCCGCACAATGTCGTGCTGGCAACCGATACAGATAGGGCAAAAATACAGCATTCAGGCCGTTCTGTATTGGATCTGTACGTAAAAAATAAATATTTTTGAATCTGTAATGGTTTGGCGGGCGGTCGCATCATGGGCCTCACTTGAAACCCATGTTGAGGTATCTGCCAAATGAACGGGATGAGCGATGTTCGACTGACGCTGCACGCCGGGGAACTGCTGCAGGAACAAGAGCCCACTGTGCGTGTGAATGCACCCAAGGGGCTGAGTCTCTGGGGGCTGTTCCAGCATCGTCGCCGTACACGCCGGTCCCTGCTGAACCTGACTCGGGAGCAACTGCGCGATATTGGCCTGACTTACGAGCAGGCGTATCACGAGGGGGTCAAGCCGTTCTGGAAGGAGTGAGCGTTAGATCCTGGCTACTCCGGTTTCTGCAGCGACATGAAACCCGTGGGAGGGAGCCCTGCTCGCGAAGGCGTTCTGACTGACGATGCTGAGTTGACTGATCTGACGCCTTCGCGAGCAGGGCTCCCTCCCACGGTATCAGTGGCGTTTGTGGGAGGAATCTACTTACACCAGCTCCTTCAACCTATGCCACAGCATCCCCAGCGCCAAAAGTGGCGAGCGCAGATGCTTGCCGCCGGGGAAGGTCATGTGCGGCACTTTGGCGAACAGCTCGAAGCCACCGCTGTGCTGGCCACTGATGGCTTCGCCCAGCAGTTTGCCGGCCAGGTGCGTGGCGTTGAGGCCATGCCCCGAGTACGCCTGGGCGTAAAAGACGTTGGGGTGCGCCTGCAACCTGCCAATCTGCGGCAGGCGGTTGGCGCCGATGCCGATCATGCCGCCCCACTGAAAATCGATCTTCACGTCCTTCAGTTGCGGGAAAACCTTGAGCATCTTCGGCTGCATGTAGGCGCCGATATCCTGCGGATCGCGCCCTGAATAGTGGCAAGCGCCACCGAACAGCAGGCGCCGGTCGGCGGAAAGACGGAAATAGTCGACCGTCACACGCTGGTCGCACATGGCTGTATTGCGCGGCAGCAGTTGCCGGGCCAGGGTTTCGTCCAGCGGCTCGGTGGCGATGATGTAACTGCCTGCTGGCAACACCTTGCCGCTCAGGGTTGGATCGAGACCGTTGAGATAGGCGTTGCAGCCAAGCACCAGCGTCTCGGCGCGGACCAGCCCCTGTGCGGTGTGTACGCGTACCTGCGGGCCGTATTCCAGACGGGTCACCGGCGAATGCTCGAACAACTGCACGCCCAAGGACTGCGCCACTGCGGCTTCACCCAGCGCCAGGTTGAGCGGGTGCAGATGGCCCGAGCCCATGTCCAGCAGGCCGCCAGCGTAGTTGGCGGAGTCGATGAAGCTGCGCAGGTCCTGCGGCTGGATCAGTTGCAGTTCATGGCGATAGCCCAGTCCGCGCAGTTCGTCGACATCTTCGGCAAAACCGCTGAACTCCTTGGGCTTGTTGGCAAGGTCGCAGTAGCCCCAGGTCAGGTCGCAATCAATCTGATACTGCTCGACCCGCCGCCGGACGATTTCCACCGCCTCCAGACCCATCAGCTTCAACTGGCGCACGCCTTCATCGCCGATGACCGGTTGAAAACGCTCGACGCCATGGCCGACGCCGCGAATCAGTTGCCCGCCATTGCGCCCGCTGGCGCCCCAGCCGATCTTGTGCGCTTCCAGCAACACCACGCTCAGGCCGCGCTCGGCCAGTTCGATGGCGGTGTTCAGGCCGGAAAAGCCGCCGCCGACGATGCAGACATCGGCCTTTATTTCACCTGCGAGGGCAGGGTACTCCGGCTGTTTATGGCTGCTGGCGGCGTAGTAGGACGTGGTGTGGCCGGTGATGCCGGGCTGTTGGGCGCGGGCGTTCATGTTGAATATCCCGAGAAGGCTGTTTGGAAAATTTTACGGAGGGTAGCCGTCAGTCGGCGAGGGGGCAAGGACGGCAAAAGCGATGGCGTCTGGTGCACAATTGGCCCACCCACCACAGGAGAATCTCCCGCGATGCCATGCAGCAGCCAGAAAATCCGCGATCTGCGGCGGCAGATCCCGTCGTTCGACTGCGTGCCCGGCTGCCACGATTGCTGCGGGCCGGTGACCACATCGTCCGAAGAAATGGCGCGTCTGCCGCGCAAGACCGCCGCCGAGCAGGAAGCGGCGCTCAACGAACTGAACTGCGTCCACCTCGGCCCCAACGGCTGCACGGTGTATGACGAACGCCCACTGATCTGCCGGTTATTCGGCACCACGCCGAGCCTGCCATGCCCCAACGGCCGCCGCCCGGAGGTGTTGATTCATCCACGGGTCGAGCAGCAGGTCCACGAGTTCATTGCCACCACTAGGCAGGTGTTGGTGTAGGGGCGAGCGCTTGTTCAGCCGGCGCTGCGCATTTGCGTGGGAGGGAGCTCTGCTCGCGATAGCGACCTGTCAGTCACTGAAGCTGCGTCTGACCTTGCGCAATCGCGAGCAGAGCTCCCTCCCACAGGGATTGCGTAAGTCTTCGAGCAGGCGGTATCCACGGCATTGGTTCGTCGCCCGCGTGCCCAGCGCTTTCACTCCGGAATCGGCAGATTCAGGCTCTCCTTCACCTCTTCCATGACGATGTAGCTCTTCGATTCCCGCACATGGGGCAGTTTGAGCAGGATGTCGCCCAGCAGCTTGCGGTAGGAGGCCATCTCCGAAATCCGCGCTTTCACCAGGTAGTCGAAGTCGCCGGACACCAGGTGGCACTCCAGCACATGGGGCAGTTTCAGCACCGCCCGGCGAAATTCCTCAAAGGTGTCGCCTGACTTGTAATCCAGGCTGATCTCGACGAACACCAGCAGGCTGGCCTTGAGGTTTTGCGGATTGAGCCGGGCGCTGTAGCCCATGATGATGCCTTCGCGCTCCAGGCGCCGGACCCGCTCCGTGCAAGGCGTAGTAGACAGCCCGACGCGTTCTCCCAACTCCGTGAATGAGATTCTGCCGTCGCCCTGCAGGATGCGCAGGATGTTGCGGTCGATCTTGTCCAGCTCACGTTTTGACTGGTGTTGGGTACGCATTGCCAAACCCCCTCTTGCTAAAGCCTTCGTTGTCGAGAATTAACGCTGAATATAGGCATTTATACAGTGAAAGGCACTGCTCGATGCTTTTTATACTGCGCACATCCTTGCTTAAAACTTCAAAACGTCAGCGGATATCCGCGATGAGGAAATCAACATGCGCGTTCTGGTCCTTGGAAGTGGCGTGATCGGTGTCACCAGTGCTTATTACCTGGCACGTGCGGGCTTCGAGGTGACTGTCGTCGACCGTCAGCCTGCCGCTGCCATGGAAACCAGCTTCGCCAACGCCGGCCAGGTGTCGCCGGGTTACGCGTCGCCCTGGGCCGCACCGGGTGTGCCGCTCAAGGCCATCAAATGGCTGTTGCAGCGCCACGCGCCGCTGGCGATCAAGGCGACCGCCGACATCGATCAGTATCTGTGGATGGCGCAGATGCTGCGCAACTGCACGAAAAATCGCTATGCGGTGAACAAGGAGCGCATGGTGCGTCTGTCCGAGTACAGCCGCGATTGCCTCGACGAACTGCGCGCGGAAACCGGTATTGCCTACGAAGGGCGCACGCTGGGCACCACTCAACTGTTCCGCACCCAGGAGCAACTGGATAACGCCGCCAAGGACATCGCCGTGCTCGAACAGGCCGGCGTGCCGTATGAAGTCCTCGACCGCGAAGGCATCGCCCGCGTCGAACCGGCGCTGGCCAGTGTCAGCAATATCCTCAGCGGTGCATTGCGCTTGCCCAACGACCAGACCGGCGATTGCCAGCTGTTCACCACACGTCTTGCAGAGATGTGTGTGAAGTTAGGCGTTGAATTCCGTTTCGGCCAGTCCATCGAATCAATCGATTTCGCCGGCGACCGCATCAATGGCGTGCGCGTCAACGGCAAACTGGAAACCGCCGACCGCTACGTGCTGGCGCTGGGCAGCTATTCGCCGCAACTGCTCAAGCCGCTGGGCATCAAGGCGCCGGTCTATCCGCTCAAGGGTTATTCGCTGACCGTGCCGATCACCAACGCGGACATGGCGCCGACTTCGACCATTCTCGACGAGACCTACAAGGTCGCGATCACCCGCTTCGACAACCGCATCCGCGTTGGCGGCATGGCAGAAATCGCCGGTTTCGACCTGTCGCTCAATCCGCGTCGGCGCGAAACGCTGGAGATGATCGTCAACGATCTCTATCCTCAGGGCGGTGATCTGACCCAGGCCAGTTTCTGGACCGGGCTGCGTCCGACCACGCCGGACGGCACGCCGATCGTGGGTGCCACGCCGTATCGCAACCTGTTCCTCAATACCGGTCACGGCACGCTCGGCTGGACCATGGCCTGCGGTTCGGGTCGTCTGCTGGCCGACCTGATTGCGCGCAAACAGCCGCAGATCAGCGCCGAAGGCCTCGACATTTCTCGTTATGGCAATTCAAGGGAGATCACACGACATGGCAATCCAGCGCCAGCTCACCAATGAGCGCATGAGTCAGATCGTCGCCCACAACGGCACCGTTTACCTGGCCGGACAAGTGGCTGACGACCTGAACGCAGGCATCGAGCAGCAAACCCGCGAGACGCTCGGCAACATCGAGCGCCTGCTGGACCTGGCCGGCACCGACAAGACCCGCATCCTGTCGGTGACGATCTACCTGAAGGACATCGACGCGCACTTTGCCGGGATGAACAGCGTGTGGGACACGTGGCTGCCGAAAGGCGTCGCCCCGGCCCGCGCGACCGTGGAATCGAAGCTGTGCGAGCCGGAGATTCTGGTTGAGATGTCGGTGACTGCAGCGTTGCCGTAACGCATACGCGCACATCCTTTTCATGCGCAAACCTGCTTTGTAGGAGTGAGCTTGCTCGCGATTGCAATCCGTCAGTCACCTCCGTGGCGCCAGATACAACAATCGCGAGCAAGCTCACTCCTACAAGCCATCTGAATTCTTTGAACAAGAAGCCCCACCATGCGTCCAGCCCGCGCTTTTATCGATCTTCAAGCCCTGCGCCACAACTACCAACTGGCCCGTGAAACCACCGGGGCCAAGGCATTGGCCGTGATCAAGGCCGATGCCTACGGCCATGGCGCGGTGCAGGTGGCGCAGGCACTGGAGGCTGAAGCCGACGGTTTTGCCGTGGCCTGCATCGAAGAGGCACTGGAGCTGCGTCAGGCCGGCATTCGCGCGCCGGTGCTGCTGCTGGAAGGCTTTTTCGAGGCGGACGAGCTGGCACTGATCGCCGAGTACGACCTGTGGTGCGTGGTGCATTCGTTGTGGCAGGTCGAGGCTATCGAAAAGTCCGTGGTCGGCAAGCCGCTGAACATCTGGCTGAAAATGGACTCGGGCATGCACCGCGTCGGTGTTCAACCGGCTGACTATGCGACGGCCTATCAGCGTCTGCTGGCCAGCGGCAAGGTCGCCCGTGTGGTGCTGATGAGCCACTTCGCTCGCGCCGATGAGCTCGACAGCCTGCGCACCGAAGAACAGGTCGCCACCTTCGAGGCTGCGCGCGCCGGGCTGGCGGCGGAAGTCAGCCTGCGCAACTCGCCGGGCGTGATGGGCTGGCCGAATGTGCCGAGCGACTGGGTGCGTCCGGGCATCATGCTGTATGGCGCCACGCCGTTCGATCAGCCCCAGGCGGTCGCCGACCGGCTGCAACCGGTAATGACTCTGGAGTCGAAGGTCATCTGTGTGCAGGAACTGCCAGCGGGTCAACCGGTGGGTTACGGCGGCGGTTTCATCACCGATCGCGCCATGCGCATCGGTGTGGTTGCCATGGGCTATGCCGACGGTTACCCGCGTCAGGCGCCGACCGGCACGCCGGTCATGATCGACGGTCAGCGCAGCCGCTTGCTGGGCCGCGTGTCGATGGACATGCTCTGCGTCGATCTCACCGACGTGGCGGGCGCCGGGATGGGCAGTCGCGTCGAACTGTGGGGCAAAAACGTGCTCGCCAGCGACGTCGCCGCCAGAGCGGGCACCATTCCGTATCAGATCTTCTGCAACCTCAAACGCGTGCCAAGGCTCTATTCCGGGGCCTGACAGCCTGCTGTCGTTTTTGCTGAACGGATCACACGGTTACTGCTAGCGGCCATTAGTCCCTTTGCTAATCTCTGAGGGGCGCAAGTGTTGTAAATACTGAACGCTGTTGCGATCATGCCCATCACTTGCCCCCCCCATTAGATGATCAGGAGGACTCCCGCATTGGACGTCGGTGAACGACTGCAATCCATTCGTAAACTCAAAGGTCTGTCCCAACGCGAACTCGCCAAGCGAGCGGGCGTGACCAACAGCACCATTTCGATGATCGAGAAGAATAGCGTCAGCCCCTCGATCAGTTCGCTGCGCAAGGTGCTGGGCGGCATACCGATGTCCATGGTGGAGTTCTTTTCCGAAGAGCTCGAACCCGAAAACCCGACCCAGGTGGTCTACAAGGCCAGCGAGCTGATCGATATCTCGGACGGCGCGGTGACCATGAAACTGGTCGGTAAATCCCATCCCGGCCGGGCCATTGCCTTTCTCACCGAGGTCTATCCTCCGGGCGCCGACACCGGCGATGAAATGCTCGTTCATGAAGGCGAAGAGACCGGCATCCTCGTCGAAGGCCGCCTTGAACTGGTGGTCGGCATCGACACTTACGTGCTCGAAGCCGGCGACAGCTACTACTTCGAAAGCACGCGTCCGCACCGCTTTCGCAATCCGTTCGACGTGCCCGCGCGGCTGATCAGCGCGGCGACACCGGCGAATTTCTGATCTTTTGCATGGCCTCGTCTGTTCGCAGATGGGGCTTTTGCGCCAATAACCCTGCTTTCTTCAAGGCCGTTACGACCCTCGGACCAGCCGCTATACTCTCACCGCCTGCCAAATTACCGTGACGGCGGGAGCGATATAGCCACCATGAGGGTGAAAGCGTGAACCATACCAATAAGATCCTGGCTGCTGTTTCATTCCTCGCGCTGTGGGCCCTGACCGCCCAGGCCACGACCAAGGACGATCTTGCCAAACGGCTTGAGCCGGTCGGCCAGGTCTGCGTTCAAGGCAAGGAATGTCCGGGCATGGACGTCGCGGCGACGGCGGGTGGCGGCGGCGCCAAATCGCCGGACGACGTGATCGGCAAACATTGCAACGCCTGCCACGGTACCGGCCTGTTGGGCTCGCCGAAAATCGGTGACAGCGCCGACTGGGGCAAGCGTGCTAAAGAGCAGGGCGGTGTCGACGGGTTGCTGGCCAAGGCCATCACCGGCATCAACTCGATGCCACCGAAAGGCACCTGCGCCGATTGCACCGACGACGAGCTGAAAGGCGCGATCAAGAAGATGTCCGGGTTGCAATAAGAACGGGACTCGATGAACAGAACATGGCTGCTGGCGGGGCTTGTCGCGTTGTCGTTCGCCGGCAGCGCGTCGGCGACGATGCGTTGCGGCACTGCATTGATCAGCGTGGGCGATAGCGCCAGCGTCGTGCGGGAAAAATGCGGACCTCCCGACAGTGCTGTCGACGAAATGCCTGCGGTGCGCAGCAATGGCGTGCCGCAACTCAATGCGGCGAAGATTACCCATTGGGTCTACGGCCCGCGCAATGGGGCCAGTCAGCACCTGCGTTTTGTCGAGGACAAGCTAGTGTCGATTGAAATGCGCAGGGATTGATTCACGCCCGCACCAGCCGATCTCATGGATTGACCGGGATTCTCTGTGGGAGCGAATTCATTCGCGATAGCCATTCTTGCCGACACATATCTGTTGTCTGAAACACCGCATCGCGAATGAATTCGCTCCCACAGGGCGGGCTCGTGTTTGCGGCGCGGCAGAACAATCTGTGTCGGCCTCCGGTCCAAGCTCCATCGAATGACTCAACAGGAGAGGCCGGATGCCGCATTCCTGCTCGATCGAGCAAGCCGTCGACCACGTGCTGGCCGAGTTGCCTGCGCACATTCGCCTGGGATTGCCGCTGGGACTGGGCAAGCCCAACCGGTTCGTAAACGCGCTGTATGCGCGGATCAAGTCGCTGCCGCAGCGACAACTGACGGTGTACACCGCGTTGTGCCTGGGACGTCCGGCGGCGGGCAACGGCTTGCAGGCGCGGTTCCTTGAACCCTTCCTTGAGCGGGTGTTCGGCGACTACCCGGAGCTGGATTTCCTCGCCGATCTGCACAAGGACAGCCTGCCGCCCAACATCCGGGTCGAGCAGTTCTTCATGCAGCCGGGCAGTCTGTTGGGCAGTGCGTCGGCGCAGCAGGACTATGTCAGCAGCAACTACAGCCACGCCGCCCGCGACATCAACGCCAACGGCCTCAACCTGGTGGCGCAACTGGTGGCCGCCGATCCACAGCGGCCGGACCGCCTCAGCCTGAGCTGCAACCCCGATATCACCCTCGACCTGCTGCCGATGCTGGAAAAGCGCCGGGCGGCGGGCGAATCGATCCTGTTGCTCGGCCATGTCCACGGCGAGCTGCCGTACATGCCCGGCCACTCCGAAGTCGGCATCGACACCTTTGACCTGCTGATCGAACACGAAGAACGCAGCACGCTGTTCTCCACACCGAACATGCCGGTGGGTTTTCAGGACCATTTCATCGGCCTGTACGCCAGCACTCTGGTGCGTGACGGCGGCACCCTGCAAATCGGCATCGGCGCCATGGGCGACGCGTTGACCGCAGCGTTGCTGGCGCGGCAGGCAGACAACGACAGCTATCGCGCCTGCCTCGGCGAGCTGGACGGCATTTCCACCTGGAAACCGCTGATCGAAGGCGAGGGCGGGGTCATGCCGTTCGCCAGCGGTCTCTATGGTTGCAGCGAAATGCTGGTCAACGGTCTGCTGGCGCTGTTCGACGCGGGCATTGTCCGGCGCAAGGTGTATGCCGACTCGGCCCTGCAGAAGCAGGCCGACGCTGGTCTGCTCGACGAGACGCTGCACAGTGACGGCATAGCGATCCATGGCGGATTCTTCCTCGGGCCGCGCAGTTTCTATCAGCGTCTGCGCGAACTGCCATCGGCGCAGCTTGCGCAGATCGACATGACCGCGATCAGCTACATCAACGAACTGTACGGCGATGAACCGCTCAAGCGCCTGCAACGGCGGCATGCGCGGTTCATCAACAGCTGTTTCACCGTCACCCTGCTGGGCGCGGCGGTGTCGGACCAGTTGGCTGATGGCCGGGTGGTCAGCGGTGTTGGCGGCCAGTACAACTTCGTCGCCCAGGCCCATGCGCTGGAGGGTGCGCGCTCGATCCTGATGCTGCGCAGCTGGCGCGAGTCCGGCGGCGAGATCAGCTCCAACATCGTCTGGGAGTATGCGCATACCACCATTCCCCGGCATCTGCGCGACATCGTCATCACCGAGTACGGCATCGCCGACTTGCGCGGCAAGACCGACGCGTCGGTGATCGAAGCGTTGCTCAACATCAGTGACTCACGCTTCCAGCCCACGCTGATCGAACAGGCGCAGAAGGCTGGCAAACTGCCGAAGCATTTCCGTCTGGACCCGCTGTTCAGTCAGAACACACCGGAGCGTTTGAAGGATATTCGCGACCGGTTTCCGTCGCTGTTCATCGAATACCCGCTGGGCAGCGATTTCACCGACGTCGAGCGTGACCTGCTGCGGGCGCTGAACTGGCTGAAGAGCAAGTTCAAGCTCACGGAAATCATCGAGCTGGGCAAAGCCACGCTGGAGGCGCCGGAGCCGGAGGTGTATTCCGAGCACCTGCAACGTATGGGCCTGGACCGGCCACAGGGGTTGCGGGAGGAGTTGTATCAGCGGCTGTTGCTGGCGGGTCTTCAAGCCACCGGCGTTTGAGCCTTTGTAGGAGCGTGGCTTGTCCCGCGACCGGCGACGGAGTCGTCGTAAAACCTGTGCATGCAATGTGTCTGACACTCCCAATGCGTATGGGTTTACGGCTGCTGCGCAGGCGGTCGCAGGGCAAGCCAGCTCCTACAAGGGGGCGGCGTTCAGGTCAGCGTCTTGATCACCAACAACACCGCCGCCAGCACCCCGGTCACGGCGAACAATTGCTGCAACCTCGGCCCGGCGAGAAAGCGGCTGACCTGACGCCCGCCCATCAACCCTGCCACCGCGCCCGCCGCGAACGGCAGGCCGACGGTCCAGTGCATCACGCCGCTGACGCTGGCGCTGACCACGCTGCCGGTGGACACCAGGGCAATCACCGCCAGCGACGTGGCGACGATGCTTTTGATGTCCAGATCGGTGTAGCGCGCCAGCGCCGGGACGATGACAAAGCCGCCGCCGACCCCGAGCAAGCCGGAAAGCAGGCCTGAGAGCATGCCGGTCACCGCTAGTGAGCGGGCGCAGGGCAGGGTCCAGCGCAGACGGCCTTCCAGCGGATTGACCACACACGGCAGAAAGGCGGCGCGCGGTGGCGGTTCGCCGTGGTGCAGTTCGTGAGCGGCCTTGCGGTAGATGCGCGCGCAGGCATACACCAGCACGCAGGCGAACCCCAGCGCCAGCGGCGCGTTGGGCAGTTGATGGGCCAGCCACAGGCCCAGCGGCGAACAGACGATGCCGATGGCAGCGATGAACAGCGCGGCGCGGTAACGCACGATGCCCTGACGCAAGCCCAGCAGCGCACCGACGGCGGCAGCCAGTCCGACCGCCAGCAGCCCGACTGGCGCCGCTTCGACCATCGACAGACCGAGGCCGAATACCAACAACGGCACCGCGAGAATGCCACCGCCGGCACCGGTCAGCGCCAGTACTGCGCCAATGATCGTACCGAGGCCGGCTCCGATCAGTTCGTGTTCAACCATGAAAGTGAATTCGTCCGTTAATCAATGTCCCGGGCGTTCGGGGAATCCTGTGGGAGGGAGCCCTGCTCGCGAAGACGGAGTGTCAGTCGATGCAGCGTTGACAGCAATGATGCTTTCGCGAGCAGGGCTCCCTCCCACGGCCTTCGGCCAGAAGCAGGGAGCCGTGATACCCGCATGATCAATCACATCGCGTTGATCGGAATCTTCAGATAGCTCACGCCGTTGTCTTCCGGTTCGGGCATCTGGCCGCCGCGCATGTTGACCTGCACCGAGGGGAGGATCAGCACCGGCATGTCCAGCGTCGCGTCACGTTTTTCGCGCATGGCGACGAACGCGTCCTCATCGATGCCTTCGCGGATATGAATGTTGCTGGCACGCTGTTCGGCCACGGTGGTCATGTACATCAGCGCGCGGCCGTTGGGCAGGTAGTCGTGGCACATGAACAGCCGGGTCTGCGGCGGCAGCGAGAGAATCCGCCCGATCGAGCGGTACAGCGTGCGCGCATCGGCACCGGGGAAGTCGCAACGTGCGGTGCCGTAATCGGGCATGAACAGCGTGTCGCCGACGAACGCCACGGTTTCACCGCCACTCTCCACCAGATAAGTCATGCACGCGGGGGTGTGCCCCGGCGTATGCAGGGCGCGGGCTTGCAGCGAACCGATGTTGAAGGGTTCATCGTCGTCGAGCAGACGGTCGAACTGGCTGCCGTCGCGGGCGAATTCGCCCTTGGCGTTGAACAGCGTGCCGAAGACTTTCTGCACGCGGGTGATGTGGCTGCCGATGGCGATGGTGCCGCCAAGCTGTTCCTTCAAATAGGCCGCAGCGGAGAGGTGATCGGCGTGGACGTGGGTTTCCAGAATCCATTCCACGCTCAACCCCAGCTCGCGCACGCGAGCGATCAGCTTGTCGGCCGACTCGGTACGTGTGCGCCCGGCTTTGGGGTCGTAGTCGAGCACGCTGTCGATCAGCGCAGCCTTGCGCGTCGAGCGGTCGATCACCAGGTAGCTGATGGTCGAAGTCTGCGGGTCGAAAAACGCTTCGATGCTCAGTTTTTCGCCGATGATCATTTCAGCTCTCCGTTTTTACCGATATCAGCGGATCATTGTAGGAGTGAGCTTGCTCGCGATAGCGTCTTGTCAGGTGATGCATAGGTATTTGACAGAAAGCAATCGCGAGCAAGCTCACTCCTACAGGAGGTATTGCAGATCAGACGAAAGTCACAACACCGCCCGCCAGCGATTTCACCCGCGCCAGGGATTCCACACGATAGCCCTGAGCGTCCAGTTCGGCACGGCCGCCCTGGAAGGATTTCTCGATGACGATGCCCAGGCCGGCCACGGTGGCGCCGGCCTGTTTGATGATCGAGATCAGCGCCTGAGACGCCTTACCGTTGGCCAGGAAGTCGTCGATGATCAGCACGCGGTCGCTGCTGGTCAGGTGGCGGGTAGAGATGGCGATGGTGCTTTCGGTCTGTTTGGTGAACGAATACACAGTGGCCGAGAACAGGTTCTCGGTCAGGGTCAGCGACTGGTGCTTGCGCGCGAAAATCACTGGCACACCCAGCTTCAGACCGGTCATCACCGCCGGGGCGATACCCGAGGCTTCGATGGTGACGATCTTGGTGATGCCGGAATCGGCGAACAGCGTGGCGAATTCGTCGCCGATCTGCTGCATCAGGACCGGGTCGATCTGATGGTTCAGAAACGCATCGACCTTCAGGACCTGTTCGGAAAGTACGATGCCTTCCTCGCGAATTTTTGTGTGCAGTGCTTCCACGGCGGTGTTCCTCAGGGCGCAAAACGCGCGAAATAAATGTAGTAGATCGGTTGTTGGCTAGCGCTTCAACATCGCTCGGATGTCGGCCAGCGCGTTATTGCCGCGTACGGCTTTTACTTCGGTCGGCGTGTCGTCATTGCCTTCCCAGGCCAGATCGTCCGGCGGCAGCTCATCGAGGAAGCGGCTCGGCAGGCAATCGATCACCTCGCCGTACTGCTTGCGCTTGGCGGCGAAGGTAAACGCCAGGGTCTGGCGCGCGCGGGTAATGCCCACGTAGGCCAGACGGCGTTCTTCCTCGATGGTGTCGGCCTCGATGCTGGAGCGGTGCGGGAGGATTTCCTCTTCCATGCCCATGATGAACACGTAAGGGAATTCCAGACCCTTGGAGGCGTGCAGGGTCATCATCTGCACACCTTCGGCGCCGTCTTCCTCTTCCTGCTGACGTTCGAGCATGTCGCGCAGGACCAGTTTGCCGATGGCTTCCTCGATGGTCATGCCACCGTCTTCGTCTTTCTCCAGCGTGTTTTTCAGCGCCTCGATCAGGAACCACACGTTGCCCATGCGGTAATCGGCGGCCTTGTCGCTGGAGCTGTTCTGGCGAATCCAGTTTTCGTAGTCGATGTCCATGACCATGCTGCGCAGGGCGGCAATCGGGTCATTCTGCGCGCACTGCTGACGCACGCCGTCCATCCAGTGCTTGAAGCGCTTGAGACGGTCGGTGAAACGGCTGTCCAGATGCTCGCCCAGGCCGATCTCGTCGGTGGCAGCGTACATCGACACCTTGCGTTCGGTGGCGTAGTTGCCGAGTTTTTCCAGGGTGGTCGAGCCGATTTCCCGGCGCGGCACGTTGATCACCCGCAGGAAGGCGTTGTCGTCGTCCGGGTTCACCAGCAGGCGGAAGTAGGCCATCAGGTCTTTCACTTCCTGACGGCCGAAGAAGCTGTTGCCGCCGGACAGACGATAAGGAATCTGGTGGTGCTGCAGTTTCAGCTCGATCAGCTTGGCCTGGTAGTTGCCGCGATAGAGGATGGCGAAATCGCTGTACGGGCGGTCGGTGCGCAGGTGCAGGCTGAGGATTTCCACGGCCACGCGCTCGGCTTCGGCGTCTTCGTTGCGGCAGCGGATCACGCGAATTTCATCGCCGTGACCCATTTCGCTCCACAACTGCTTCTCGAATTCGTGGGGGTTGTTGGAAATCAGCACGTTGGCGCAGCGCAGGATGCGGCTGGTGGAGCGGTAGTTCTGCTCCAGCATGACCACTTTCAGCGACGGGTAGTCTTCCTTGAGCAGCATCAGGTTTTCCGGACGCGCGCCACGCCAGGCGTAGATCGACTGGTCGTCGTCGCCCACCACGGTGAACTGGCAGCGCGTGCCGATCAGCATTTTCACCAGCAGGTACTGGCTGGCGTTGGTGTCCTGATATTCGTCCACCAGCAGGTAGCGCACCCGATTCTGCCACTTTTCGAGGATGTCCTTGTGCTCTTCGAACAGCTTCACCGGCAGCAGGATCAGGTCGTTGAAGTCCACTGCGTTGTACGCCTTGAGCGTGCGCTGGTAGTGGGTGTAGACGATGGCGGCGGTCTTTTCCTTGGGATTGCGTGCGTTTTCCAGCGCTTCGGGCGGCAGGATCAGGTCGTTTTTCCAGGAGTCGATCATGTTCTTGATCTCGTCGACGCCGTCGTCGCCCGAGTATTCCTTCTGCATGATGTCGGTCATCAAGGCCTTGACGTCGGTCTCGTCGAAGATCGAGAAGCCAGGCTTGTAACCCAGGCGAGCGTATTCCTTGCGGATGATGTTCAGGCCCAAGTTGTGGAAGGTCGACACCGTCAGGCCCCGGCCCTCGCCGCTGCGCAGCAGGGTGCCGACCCGCTCCTTCATTTCCCGCGCTGCCTTGTTGGTGAAGGTCATGGCGACGATGTACTGGGCGCGGATGCCACAGTTCTGGATCAGGTGGGCAATCTTGCGCGTGATCACGCTGGTCTTGCCAGAGCCGGCACCGGCGAGCACCAATAGAGGGCCGCCGACGTAGTTCACGGCTTCCTGTTGCCGGGGATTGAGTCGGGACATGGGGAAAAAAGGGATCGCTTGCGAAAATGGGCGGGCATTTTAACAGGGTCCACGGATTGTGCAGCGACCGTCCGACACTGTGATAGGTGACGCTATCTATATTTCGCCGTTTTGTTACATTTGCGCATCACGCGGTGGATCACGCGTTTGACAGCACCCGTTTGAGTGGCCGTCAATTTCTTATGTTTGTCTGGGGACCTAGCTTGTCTACGCCTGTCGAACCCTTGCGTTTGCTGCTTCTGGCGGACACGCCCGAATGGGCGGCGTTGTTGCGCGAGTGCCTGACGCCGTTGGGCGAGACCGTGTATCTGGACTGTGTAGAAAGCCCGCAGGCCCTGACCGAACAGTTCGACCCCACGCAAGCCTGCGTGCTGTTGACCACGCCCGCCCTGCAACCGGCCACCGGCCAGTACAGCGGCCCCACTGTATTGCTGCTCGACGCCGAACCTGACGTCGAACCCGACGATGTCGCCGACTGGCTGGTGCGCGACACGCTGACGCCGCACAGCCTGCGCCGCTGCCTGCGCCATGTCCGCGAGCGTCGCGCGCTGGAAAATACCCTCAATCGCCTCGCCGAACAGGATCCGCTGACCGGCATCGCCAACCGTCAGGGCTTTCAGACCCTGCTGGCGGCACGCCTGGCCGAGTCCGACGGTCGCGGGCTGGCGCTGGGCCATCTGGACCTGGACAACTTCCGCCGTGCCAACGATGCCCTCGGCCATCAGGCCGGTGACCGTCTGATTCTGCAGGTGGTGTCGCGGCTGAAAAGTCAGCTCGAAGCTGGCGACCAACTGGCGCGGCTGGGCAGCGATGAATTCGCCCTGCTGATCGACACCCGCCGGGCGCCCGAGCGCGCCGAGTGGATGGCCGAACGCATCACCGAGGCGTTGTCGGAGCCTTATTGGGTCGATGGTGAAAGCCTGCTGATCGGCTGCAGCCTGGGCATCGCCCACGCCCGGGTCAACGGTGGCGCCGACCCGCTGATGTGGCACGCGCATATCGCCATGCAGCAGGCCAAGGGCGTGCAAGGCTGCACCTTTCACGTCTTCAACGAACACATCAACCGCAACGCCCGCAGCCTTGCCGATCTGGAAAGCGAACTGCGCCGGGCGCTGCGTCGCGACGAGCTGGAACTGCATTACCAGCCGCGCCTGTGCCTGAACACCGGTCGCATCCTCGGTCTGGAAGCGCTGGTGCGCTGGCGCCATGCCGAGCGCGGGCTGCTGCCGCCGAGCGAGTTTGTGCCGCTGGCCGAGCAGAGCGGGCTGATCGTGCCGCTGGGCTACTGGGTAATCTCCCGCGCCCTGCGTGACATGCAGACCCTGCGTGAAAAAGGCCTGCCGCCGCTGCACATGGCGATCAACCTGTCGTTCCGTCAGTTTCAGGACAACCAGTTGCTGGCGACCCTCAGCCGCCTGATCGCCGAACGGGGCGTGGACGCGCAATGGCTGGAGTTCGAGCTGACGGAAACCGCGGTGATGCGCCGCAGCGATCTGGTCAAACAGACCATGGATGCGCTGGGTCGACTGGGCGTGCGTTTTTCGCTGGACGATTTCGGCACCGGCTTCTCCTCGTTCGTCCACCTCAACAGCCTGCCGATCACCTTGCTGAAGATCGACAGGAGCTTCGTCGGCGAGATGGAACAGCGCGAAGAGAATCGCAAGCTGGTCCACGCCATGATCAACCTGGCGCACAACCTCAGCCTGGAAGTGGTGGCCGAAGGCGTGGAAACCGCCGGGCAACTGGCCCTGTTGCGCAGCTTCAACTGCGACCAGGCCCAGGGCTACCTGATCAGCCACCCGCTGGCGCTGCCGGAGCTGATCGAGCATTTGCTGTTCGGTCACGGCAAAGGGCGTGTCGCGCAGCAGGTTTGACCGCACGCGATCTCCGTAGCAGTCCGGCTTGCCGGCGTCCGTGATCTCAAGTGCCTCACCGCTGGCAAGCCATGCTGCTACATGTTTCGGCTCATCCGCTGGATTTGTGACGGGCACTCACCCTGTAGGAGCTGGCTTGTCCTGCGACCTGGCGCGCAGCGACAGTAAATCCGATAACTGCGGTGATTCAGACAGATCGCATTCGCAGGGTTCACGACGACTTCGTCGCCGGTCGCAGGGCAAGCCAGCTCCTACGAGAGATCGCGTTTAGCCCATCACCACCACACCCGTCGCCTCTTTGCGCAACAGCCGCGCCGTCTTGCGTTCGAACGCCCAGGTCAGCGCCACCGCCGAGCACAGCAGCCCCAGTGCCAGCCCCCACCACACGCCCTCGGCGCCTTTGTGCGCGAGGAAGCCGAAGCCCCAGGCCAGCGGCGCGCCCACCACCCAATAACTGGCCAGACCGATGAGGAACGTGGTCTTGGCATCCTTGAAGCCGCGAATGGCGCCCATCGCAATGGTCTGCGTGCCGTCGAGGATCTCGAACCACGCGGCAATCGCCAGCAGCTTCACCGCCAGCTCCACCACTGGCTGATATTCCGGATTGTCGATGTCGACGAACAGGCTGACCACTGCATGGGGTGCGACCCAGAACAGAATGCCGAACGCCAGCATCAACAGACCGCCAAAGCCGATCCCCAGACGCCCGGCCGTGCGCGCCAGCAGCAGGTTGCCGGCGCCGTAATGCAGGCCGATGCGCATGGTCACCGCATAAGAAATCCCCACTGGCACCATGAACGCCATCGACACCGATTGCAGGGCGATCTGGTGCGCGGCCATCTGCGTGCTGCCCATGGCGCCCATGCAAAAGGCGGCAAAGGTGAACAGTCCGACTTCCACCGCGTACGTGCCGCCAATCGGCAGACCCAGGCGCCAGAGTTCTTTCAGGCAGGTGCGTGACAACTGCGAAAACCCCTTGTGCAGCGGGTACGCGGCGTAAACCTTGTTGTAACGGATGTACAGAAACAGACTCAGCGCCATGCTGTTGGTGACGACGGCGGTGACCAGACCGATGCCCATCAGGCCCCAGTGCGGCAAGCCGAACAGGCCGTGGATGAACGCATAGTTGAGGCCGAAGTTGAGCACCACCCCGACCAGGCTGATGACCATCACCGGTGTGGCGCGGCCCAGCGCGCTGGTGAAACCGCGCAGGGCCATGAAGCTCAGCAGACCGGGCAGGGCCAGCGGCAGGGTGATGAGGAACTGGCTGGCCATGTGTACGTTGGCTTCGTCCTGACCGAAATGCAGGAGGATCGGCCCGAGATTCCACAGGATCAGCGCGGCGATCAGCGCCATGCCCCAGGCCAGCCACAGCCCGGCCTGAGTCAGGCGGGTTGCACCGGCAGCGTCGTTGGCGCCATGCCGGATCGCCACCAGCGTACCGACCGCCGCCATCACGCCAACGCAGAAAAACGACACGAAGTTGTAGCTGGCCGCACCCAGACCGCCGCCTGCCAAGGCTTGCGGGCCGAGCTTGCCCATCATCACCGTGTCGGTGAACACCATCAGCATGTGCGCCATCTGCGAAGCGATCAGCGGCCCGGCCAGGCGCAGGATGATCCACAGTTCTTTGAAGGCGTGCTGTTGCATGGTCTGGGCGCTCGAAGCTGGAGGCATTGGTGAGCAGCTCATTCTGGGGATTTGGCCGCCAATGCACAAAGCGATAAATACGATCATTGGCATGAGTAAAACTCATCCTGAGAATTTTCCGGTAGAGTGCTTCGGGTCTATGTGCCCGCCTTGTGAGGAAGCGCCGATGCCCCGCAGTCTCCCGCCGTTATATGCGTTGCGTGCATTCGAAGCGGCGGCGCGCCACAGCTCTTTCACCCGCGCGGCGGAGGAACTGTCGATCACGCAAAGTGCCGTGAGCCGGCACATTCGTACTCTTGAAGAGCATTTCGCCTGTCGTCTGTTCCGGCGTCAGGGGCGCAATCTGCAACTCACCGAAGCGGCGCGTGAGTTGCTGCCAGGCATTCGCGAGGGTTTTTCCGCACTGGAGCGGGCGTGCAGTGCATTGATGGCCGAGGAAGGCATCCTGCGCATGAAAGCGCCGTCGACCCTGACCATGCGCTGGCTGCTGGCGCGGCTCAGCCGCTTCCGCCATCTGCAGGTGGGCAACGAAGTGCAACTGACCAGCGCGTGGATGGACGTCGACAGCGTCGATTTCACCCAGGAGCCTTTCGACTGCGCGGTGCTGCTCAGCCGTGGACACTTTCCGCCGGACTGGGAGGCGACCTATCTGTTTCCCGAGCTGTTGATTCCGGTGGGCTCACCGAGCCTGCTCGACGACAGCCCGTGGGACGTCGAGCGGCTGGCGAGTGCCGAGCTGTTGCACCCCACACCGGACCGCCGCGACTGGCGCAGCTGGCTGGAGCGCATGGGGTTGTCGGATCAGGTGTCACTCAAGGGCGGGCAGGTGTTCGACACGCTGGAGCTGGGCATGATCGCCGCCGCGCGCGGTTATGGCGTGTCTATGGGCGATCTGCTGATGGTCGCTGAAGACGTGCTTCAAGGACGTTTGAGCCTGCCGTGGCGCACGGCGGTGGTCAGTGGCGAAAATTACTACCTGGTCTGGCCCAAGACCCGCCCCGGCGGCGAACGCCTGCGTCGGTTGAGTGATTTTCTGCAGAGTGAAGTGCAGGCGATGGAGTTGCCGGAAGTGACGATTCTGGAGTGACCGGGAAAGTCCGCGTCTGCCCGGAGGGCGTAGGAGCTGGCTTGCCTGCGAACTGCCGGGTACCGGCAGCAAATCCTGAGCTCGCGGTGTGTCAGGCAGAATCGGTCGGCAGGTTCTACTGCCGCTTCGCGCCAGATCGCGGGCAAGCCACGCTCCTACGCCCTTCGGGCAGAGTCGACAAGCGACAAGCCGCAAATCCGGGGAGTCGCCGTTCGTGGAGTCAGTTGCGCCACCTTCCGTCCTAAGACCCGGCGTAGGACTCAAGTATTTCCCGTGTCAGCCGAATGTCTAGTTGCGGAACCATGGTTCCAATCGGTTCATCGATCCCCTCTATTAGAAAACAGTCCGAATGGTGTCCTTGAGATCAGGATGATCCAGTCGTTCGGCAAGGAGTCTTCATGCCTCAGCCTCGCGCCCGAATTGCCTCGCAGCTCGGAATTGCCCTTGCGGTCATCCTGGCCGTCGTCATCAGCGGCAGTACCCTGTTCGCCCTGCGTTCACTGGATTCGGCGAACCTCGCCATCCGTGAAGAACACATGGGCAGCGAAGCGCGGTTGTTGGCTGACCAGCTGAACACCTTCCACAGCACCTTGCGTGATAGCACCCAGCGTCTGGCCGGCCTGTTCGAAAAGCGGTTCGACAGCGGCCTCAGCGTGCAGAACGACCGGCAGATCACGGTGGCCGGTGTGCAGACTCCGGCCTTGCTGCTCAACGGCAATCCGCTGAACAACGACTTCGCCGAAGTCGACGACTTCAAGAAGATGACCGCAGGCGTGGCGACGGTGTTTGTACGCAGTGGTGACGATTTCGTCCGCATCAGCACTTCCCTGAGCAAGCAGGACGGCTCGCGGGCCATCGGTACCGCGCTGGATCACAAGCACCCGGCGTATGAACGCCTGCTAGCGGGGCAGGAGTATGTGGGCCGCGCGCTGCTGTTCGACCGTCTCTACATGACCCAGTACACCCCGGTGCGCGACACCGGTGGCCGGGTCATCGCCGTGCTGTTCGTCGGCTTCGATTACACCGATGCGCAAAAGGCTCAGTTCGACAACCTCAAGAGCTTCCGCATCGGTGCGACCGGCTCGCTGGCGCTGCTCGACGAACAGAACAAATGGCTGGTGCCGCCAGCCGGGGTCAGGGATCTGGATCAGGCGGCGAAAACCCTCACCGATCTGGTCAAAAAGCCGGGCAAGGGGCGTTTCTGGCAGGACGGCGGTGACGACATCTACACCGTGGCCGAGCCGTTCGCCGGTGGCCCGTGGGTGATTCTGGCCAGCATGCCCAAGAATGAAATCAGCGCCGTAACCTGGAGCGTCGGCACGCAGTTGGCCATCGGCAGCCTGCTGGCGATGCTGATCGCGGTCGGCGCGGCGATCTGGCTGCTGCGCAGCAAATTGCGGCTATTGTCTGAACTGGTGAATCAGGCCGAAGCGTTGGGCGCTGGCGACCTGAGCGTGCGGTTGAACGTCGCCAGCCATGACGAAATCGGCCAACTGGCCAGCAGCTTCAACAAGATGGGCCAGGCGCTGGAAACCATGGTTTCGCACATCCGCACCGCTGCGCAGGAAGTCAGCGGCCGTGCCCAGGCACTGTCCGGTCTGTCGGGGGGCGCGTACGAGGGCATGGAGCAGCAGTCTGGCGAAATCACCAGCATGGCCGGCGCTGTCGAAGAGTTTAGCGCCACCGCCCTGACCATCGCCGACAACATGGGCAACACCGAGCGCCTGGCCCAGGGCAATGCCCAACAGACCCGCATCGGCCGTTCGGAAATGGACGAGGCATCAGCGTCGCTGGAGCAGATCGCCGGCTCCCTGGGCAGCACGGCGGCAGTGATCGACACGCTGGGCCAGCGCTCCCAGGAAATCGGCGGCATCGTCAGCGTGATCACCTCGATTGCCGAACAGACCAACCTGTTGGCGCTCAACGCCGCCATCGAAGCAGCACGGGCCGGCGAGCAAGGCCGCGGCTTTGCTGTGGTTGCCGACGAAGTGCGCAACCTGGCGTCGCGGACCCGTCAGGCCACTGACGAAATCTCCGGCATGATCGCCAGCATCCAGCAGGAAACCGGCAACGCCATCAGCACCATGGAACAAGGCAACACGCTGATGCAGGAAGGCCTGGCACGCAACGCCAAAGTGGCGGCGGCACTGGCCCGTATCGACGAACAAAGCCGTTCGGCCGGCGACCAGTTCGCTGCGATCACCACTGCGACTCAGGAGCAGAGCAACACCGCAACACTGCTCAGCGCCAACCTGCAAAGCATCGCCCTGGCCAACAGTGAACAGCGCGAAGTGGTCTCGAACCTCGCCATCACCGCCCAGGAACTCAACTCGCTGGCGGCGGATCTGCGCAATGAGGTGGATCGGTTTCGTTGATCGGAATTGATCGAGGTTTGAACAGAAGAAGGGCCGGTCAGAGATGACCGGTTCGTCAAGTGTGTGGAAGGCGTGAGCTAAAGCTCTCCTTTCAGCTCGGGCCATCGTTGTGCGGTGTGGAGGATTCGCAGAATGAGCAGGCCACGGGCATCCTCCATATAAATCACCAGATAGTTTTCCTGAACCACCATTTCTCGGGTCCCGGCTTCCCTGCCAGCCTTATAAAGCCTTGGATGATCGCGCAGGTGGTCGATGCGTCTGTCAATTTCGTCCTTGAGCCGCCATGCCGCAGCTGCGTTGTCATCCGAGATGTAGTCGAGAATGGCCAATAGATCGGCCCTGGCGTGTTTGCTCCATTCAACTGTCAGCACCGCGCTTCCTTTCAAGTAATTTTCTGGCGTCTGCCATCACGTCTTCATGAGCAACCGTCGGGCCCGGGTCTTCCATGGCTTCGCGGACTTTGGCGCGAAACCATTTGTCGTAAGCGTCCGCATCACTGGTGAAACCCGTTGGCAGGGCACCTTCTCTGGCAACTCGCGTCAGCAGGATCCTCACGGCGTCAGAAACGGTCAGACCGAACTTCGCCAGCGTTTCCGCTGCCTGGGTTTTGAGTTCATCGTCGATTCGTACATGCAGCATCGAAGTTTGCGTAGCCATGCCATTGCCTCCCAAAAAAATTCAGTGTGTATCTCAATTGAGATACGAGCAATGTTCGTATTCATTGAGCCGACGGCCGATACTGCAATGCCTCGGCGATATGGCTGCGGGCGATGGCGTCGGTGTGTTCCAGATCTGCCAGGGTGCGGGCGACCTTGAGCAGGCGGTGGGCGGCGCGCAAGGAAAGGCTCAGGCGTTCGCAGGCGCTTTCCAGCCAGGCTTCGTCTTCGGCTTGCAGGGCGCAGTGTTGGCGCAGGGCGGGCAGGTCGAGGAAGGCGTTGGCGCAGCCCTGGCGTTTTTGTTGACGCTCGCGGGCTTCGGATACTTGCAGTGCGGCGCTAACACTGTTTTCACCGCAGGCGGCTGTGGCGTTCAGTGAGGTGGCTTCGCGGGCGACGGTCAGGTGCAAATCGATACGGTCGAGCAGCGGGCCGGAGAGTTTGTTGCGGTAACGCTGGATCTGGTCGGTGGAGCAGCGGCAGCGCCCGGTCGGCTCGCCGTGGTAGCCACACGGGCAGGGATTCATCGCCGCCACCAACTGAAAACGCGCCGGAAAACGCACGCGGTCGCGGGCGCGGGAAATCACGATATGTCCCGACTCCAGCGGTTCGCGCAGTACTTCAAGCACGCGGCGGTCGAATTCCGGCAGCTCGTCGAGGAACAGAACACCGTGGTGGGCGAGGGTGATCTCGCCGGGTTGCGGACGACTGCCACCGCCGACC
This sequence comes from Pseudomonas sp. NPDC090208, assembly GCF_044746785.1. Classification (NCBI taxonomy): domain Bacteria; kingdom Pseudomonadati; phylum Pseudomonadota; class Gammaproteobacteria; order Pseudomonadales; family Pseudomonadaceae; genus Pseudomonas; species Pseudomonas sp. NPDC090208. The sequence continues at coordinate 580,595 of NZ_JBIVCU010000001.1, read as the reverse complement.
AGCGCCGGGCCCGAGGCCGAGTGATGGGGCTGACGAAATGGCCGCTGCGGCCAACTGGTCAAGGGTGCGTGGCTGGCGACTGATTGAATCGCCGCAACTTCCAGCGCTTCCCGTTCATCCAGCGGCGGCAGCAAACCGGGCAGGCGGCTGGCGAGCAAGGTCTTGCCGGTGCCGGGCGGGCCGCTGAACAACAAGTTGTGCGCGCCCGCTGCGGCGACCAGCAATGCACGTTTGGCGGCGATCTGGCCCTGTACTTCGCTGAGGTCGGGGTAGGGCTGGCTTTGCAGGATCAGCCCATTGGATTTGTAGGGCGCGATGGTCGTGTGGCCATTGAGGTGCGAGACCAGTTCCAGCAGATGCCCCACGGCGATCACCTTGAGTCCGGACGCCAGACAGGCTTCTTCGGCGTTCACCGCCGGCACCACCAGCGTATGCCCGGCATCCCGTGCTGCCAGCGCGGCAGGTAGCACACCCTGTACCGGGCGGATCTCCCCGGACAGTGCCAGTTCGCCAAGGCATTCCAGCCCGTCGAGCATCAGCGACGGCACCTGCGCACTGGCCGCCAGCAGGCCAAGGGCGATGGCCAGATCGAAGCGGCCGCCGTCCTTGGGCAAGTCAGCGGGCGCGAGGTTGAGGGTGATGCGCCGCGCTGGAAAATCCAGCCGGCAATTGAGAATCGCACTGCGCACCCGGTCTTTGCTTTCCTTCACGGCACCTTCCGGCAGACCGACCAGGGTCAGGCTGGGCAAACCGTTGGCCAGATGGGTTTCGACAGTAACGGCAGGCGCTTCGACGCCGACTTGGGCGCGGCTGAGGACGATGGCGAGGGACATGATCTTTCCTTGAATGGCGGCAGTTCCGGAGGCGCGCTCAAGGATAGTCAGGCTCGCCGGGGCAGTACCGGCGCATGTTCTACGGCATATGTCCGGGGCGGGAACCACTTGCGGCGTGACAGCCACTCACTGCGCACAGCCAGCCTTTCGCCGCCGGGTTTACAGCACAGGACGACATCATGACCCCGATCAATTCGCTGATTCGCACGCCACTTGTCGATGTTTCACACACGCCGTTCACGCCGCCAGAAACTCAGACCGGGCAGCGCACGCCGACGGGTAACGGCAACACGGCGGTGTCTTTTGCGGCGGGCCCGCAGAATTCGCAGATCAACTTCGGCGGCCAGAACAACCTCCAGCAACCGCCGCAGAATGCCCAGAATCTCAGCGCCAACGGCAATCAGAGCGACCCGCTGACGCAACTGATGGGGTTGATCCAGGAAATCCTGCAACGCCTGCAAGCCATGATTCAGGGCGGTTCCGGAGGGAGCAGCGAACCGGCGGGCGGCGGTGGTTCAGGTGTCGACGGCAATGGCGGTGGTGGCAAGACCGGTGGGGCAGTCAACTACGCCGAGGGGCCGCAGGGCACGCCGCAAACCGGCAAGACCGACGGTGGCAGTCCTGCCAGCGGCAACTTTTCCGAGCATTCGCTGGGCAATCAATTGAGCGTGCAGAAAGCCCCGGAAGACCGCATTGGCATGGTCAACGACCCGGAGCGTGGCAACGTGATCGGGGTCGACTTCAAAAAAGGCCATTACACCGAACATTCCACCAGTCCCCGCGCCGAAATCAAGGACGGCACCCAGCTGCAGGAAGGCCAGCCCTACAGCTTCAAGTTCGGCATGAAACGCGAGTCCAACAACGACGGCACTTTCTTCCAGGTGCTTGATCACAACAACGCCAAACCCAGCCCGCGTGCCTGGCTGGCGACCAAGGACGGCCAGTATCAGCTGCACCTGAAGACCAGCGACGACAGCAACGCGCCGTCCAAGGTCATCAACATCGGCAAACCCGGCGACGCCGCGAAAGACGTCGGCAAATGGGCCGACTTCCAGATCGACTTCAAACGCGGCATCGGCAACGGCGAGATCACCGTGTCCAAAAACGGCCAGGCGCTGTTCAGCGAGAAAGGCATCTCGACCATGTTCGACACCCACAGCAGCGACTCGTACGCCAAGTTCGGTCAGTACCGCAACGAAGGCGATCACAAACCGGCCACCAGCCTGTTTTCAGGGTTCAGTGTGGCGAAGGGGTAATGGCCTGAGTGATAACTCTGGCGGATGAACTGGACCCGTCATCCGCTTACCTCTACAATTCGACCTTAACGAATAACGTTAAGCGTTAGTGATGATTGTAAGCTTCAAGTGTACGGATACAGAGTTTCTCTTCCGGGAAGGCAGAACAAGAGTGTGGTCTGCGATCCTTTCGGTTGTGGAACGTAAGCTCGCAATGCTGGATGCTGCGACATCGCTGCTGGATTTGAAGTCGCCACCGGGTAATCGCCTTGAGGCACTGGGTGGCGATCGTAAGGGGCAGCACAGCATACGCATCAATGCGCAATGGCGGATTTGCTTCATCTGGGGCTCGAATGGCCCGGAGAACGTTGAAATCGTCGATTACCACTGAGACAACCTCATGACCAAAAACGGAATGCGCCCGGTACATCCGGGGGAAATCCTCAAAGAGGAATATCTGGAGCCGCTGGGATTGACCTCGGCGGCGCTCGCTCGGGCGCTTAATGTTTCGACGCCCACGGTCAATGACATTGTATTGCAGAGGCGAGGGGTCAGCGCCGACGTGGCTTTGCGCCTGGCTGCCTGCCTGGAAACTTCTCCGGAGTTCTGGCTGAACCTGCAGCTCACCTACGATTTACGCAAAGCCGAAATAGAGCGGGGCTCGGAAATAAAAGCGCAGGTGCGATGCCTCGCACATTGCGCCTGAACAGCCCTTGATCCGGTCTGGTTCACGTCCACCCATACCGAATCAGATGAAAGAAGATCGGCGCGGCGAAGCACACTGAGTCGAGGCGGTCGAGCATGCCGCCGTGGCCTTCGATCATGTGGCCCCAGTCCTTGACGCCGCGGTCGCGTTTGATCGCTGACATGACGATGCCGCCGGCGAAGCCGAGCAGGTTGATCAGCAGGGCGATCAGGAACGACTGCCAGATCGTGAACGGGGTGATCCACCACAGCGCGCCGCCGATCAGCGAGGCCAGCAGTACGCCGCCGACGAAGCCTTCGACGGTTTTCGAGGGTGACAGCTTCGGCGCGATCTTGTGTTTGCCCCAGAGTTTGCCGCAGACGTACTGCAACACGTCGGAGAGCTGCACGACGATCACCAGGTAGGCGATCAGCAGCAGGTTACGACCTTCGTAGCCGGCGATGTCGAGGGTCAGCAGCGCCGGTACGGCCGATACGCAATACACCGCGATCATCAGGCCCCACTGGACCTTGGAGGCGCGTTCCAGAAAGCGTGTGCTGTCGCCGCCGAGGGTGGAGAGGATCGGCAGCAGCAGGAAGCCGTAGACCGGGATCAGGATCGAAAACAGCCCGTACCAGTCGATGTAGATCAGCAGGTATTGCAGCGGCAAGCCCAGGTAGAACGCCGCCAGCAGTGCGGGATAGTCGCTGCTGCGGGTCGGCGTCAGGGTCAGGAACTCGCGCAGGGCATAGAAGGACAGCGCGTAGAACAGCAGGATGACGGCGGTGGTGCCGAGCCAGAAGGCGATGCCGATCACCAGCACCATGACCCACCAGGCGTTGATGCGCGAGTTGAGGTTGTCGATCACCGCGTTGGGTTCGGTGCCGCTCCGGCGCTTGAGGATGACGCCGACCACTGAGGCCAGCAGCAGAATTGCGCCGATGCCGGCGAACAGCATGAGGGTCTGTCTGTCCATGTCAGGCCTGCTCCGGGTCCAGTGCCAGCAGCGCGGCGCGGCTGCGTTCGAGAAATTGCTCTTTGCTTTCTCCGTCTTCGACCGCCAGCGGGCTGCCGAAAGTGGTGGTGCACAGCAGCGGCAACGGCAGAAAGCGGCCTTTGGGCATGACCCGGTTGAGGTTGGTGATCCACACCGGGATGACCTCGACCTGTGGGTAACTCTTTGCCAGATGATAGAGGCCGCTCTTGAACGGCAGCAGGCCGCTTTCCAGGTTGCGCGTGCCTTCGGGGAAGATGATCAGCGAGTCGCCGCTGGCCAGCGCATCGAGCATCACTTGCAGCGGGTTGTCCGTCGGCACCTTGCGCTCGCGGTCCACCAGCACACCGTTGAACACCCGGTTGATCAGGTAGCGGCGGATCGGGCTTTTCTGCCAGTAATCGGCACCGGCCACAGGCCGCGTCACGTTGCGCAATGCCGGCGGCAGCGACGCCCAGAGCAAGACGAAATCGCCGTGGCTGCTGTGGTTGGCGAAATAGATGCGTTGCTGCGGCTGCGGTGAACAACCCAGCCAGAGACTGCGCGCACCGGTGATGGTGCGTGCCGCGCCGGTGATCAGCCTTGCGACCAGAGGTTCGAGCATGAAATCTCCTTATCCAGCGTTGAGCAGCCAGGGCGATGCGAGGACGAAGCCCAGGGTCAGCACGATCTGCGCCGCCAGCAGCGCGGCTTGTCGGTACAACAAAGCGAGGGCGCCGCGCAGGCGTAGGTTCCACGGGCGCCCGGCCTTGTCGGCGGGTTGCAGGGCCAGCGTTGCCAATGCGTGATCCAGCGCCTCGGTGTTGTCGGCCAATGCCTGCGGGCTGTCGGCCAGACGCTGCAACAGATCGGCATCGAAGGCCACGCGAATCGCCCAGTATTTCTGCAGCAGGCCCATGATCAGCAGTGCAACGCCAAACGCTGCAATCCACGGGCTGACGGCGACCAGCAGGCCATGACCGGCAGCGATCAAGGTACCGACCAGCGCCAGGCCTGTGGATAACTCATCCAGCGACTTGCCGCGTCGCAGCAGGCTGGCCAGCACATGCAGTTCCATATCAGTGACCATGGTCGTGCTCCCCGGAGGTCAAGAATGCGGCCAGGACCTGGCGATGTTCGTCGTGCAGCACGATGTGCGGACGCGCCTGCTGAATCTGGCGAATGGCAGCTTCGACACTGACAGCGCGCCCCGTCTGCAACAGCCAGGCGGCGACGGCGGTGGCGCTGCGTGAATAGCCCAGTGCGCAGCACACCAAAAGTGGGCCGTGCTGACGCAACTGTTCGATGGCTTGGGCCGCCTCGCGGCATTGTTCGACGCTGGGTGGCGTCAGATCGAGCACCGGCAGAGAGCGATACGCGATGGCTCGGGCATCCAGCGACAGTTCGGCGCAAAGGTCGACCACGGCCATGAACAAGCCCTGTTGCAGCTCTCGCGCATCGGGAATACGGCCGAGCCAGACGTTATCCACAACCTGATTGGGTTGCGGGTGCTTGCGGGTCCACAGCCGAGAGTTGATCCACGACGCCGCCAGATAAGGCGCCAGCAGCCATTGCACGGCCTTGCTCAAGCGCCCGTCCGACTGCTTCTGAAAGCCGGCTGCCGAGAACGTCAGATAATTCAGCGCCACCAGCAGCAACGACACCGCCGGCCAGAACAGCCACAGCGCTATCCCGCCAATGGTGAAGGCCAACGCAGCCAACAGCAGTGCTGCTGCGGCGTATCGCCAGGCCAGCTGCCTGCGTCGCCGATTGTTCGTCACGCGCAAACCGCGCAGCAGGCCGGGGCGTCCTTGCGGCCATAGCCAGACGCACAACCAGCCGGCCAGTGCGCCGGTGGGCACGTCGATAAAGTGGTGCTGATAGGTGGTCAGCACGGAGAGACCGATCAGCGCGAACCAGCCATGCACCAGCCAGCGCCAGAAACCGACGGTGTGCTGCGCGTAACAGACCCACAGCACCACGAGCAGGGCGATGTGCAGCGACGGTGCCTGATTGAAGGGTTTGTCGAAGCCAGCCAGTACCTGAAACAGCCAGCCGAACAGGCCGTCGGTTTCCGGACGGGCAAAGCTGAACTGCAACGGCCAGAGCAGAAAACAACTGACTGCGATGACCTGCGCCGTCAGCAGGCGCAACGCGTGGCACTTCAATGCCTCGCGGCTGCGCGGCAACAACAGCGAAAAGCCGTAGAGCAGGTCGATGGACCAGTACGGCAGAATCGTCCAGGCCCAGAACGGCATTTGCCGCTCCCACTCAAAGGCCAGACTCGGCACGTCGCTGCGCTGGCTGGTGACCCAGGTCGCAAAGCCGTAGCTGGCGAAGAAAAACGGCGCCAGCAGGCACAGCCACAACAACGCTGGTTTCAACAGGCCGGGCTCCCGTCGCATCGACACGGCAATCGCCATTGTCATTGCACCCGCTGAGCCAGCGACACGCTGAAAATGCCCCATTCATCGACGCGTTGAGTGATCTTTCTGAAGCCCGCGGCCTCGACCAGCTGATCCATTTCCACCTGTGTGCGGCGGCGCATGACCCAGGCCTGGCCTTCGCGGTGGCTGGTCAGGGCGCGGGCGATCAGCTCCAGTTGTGGATGCCACGGCTGACCGGTGTAGATCAGGTAGCCACCGGGTTCTACGGCCTGTGCCAGCCCGGCCAGCGAATCGCCGACCATGCGGTTGTCGGCAAACAGTTCGTACAGGCCCGAGACCACGGCCAGCGTCGGCGCCGGAGACAGCGCCGCAAGATCCTCGCGATCGAACGCATTGCCCTTGGCAAACCGGGCGATGTCCCCCAGGCCTTTCTGCTCGATCAGCGCGCTGCCGTCGCGCACGTTGATGTCGCTGTAATCGCGCAACAGGATCGATTCCGGCAGCGGATTGACCCCGTACAGAGCGTCGAGAATGTAACGGCCATGGCCGGCGGCGATGTCGACGATGCGCACTTCGCGATTGTCCGCACGCAGGGTGTCCATTGCCAGACGCAGCAGTTCTTCGACATGCAGCTTGCGCTGGCGGATCCCGCGCCAGCCAATGGAGTCGAGATAATTACGGTCGATCAGCCGGCCCAGCGCCGAGGTGCCGGTGGCCTGATTGCGGTAGACGTAATCCAGCGTACTGCCGGAATCGAAGCCGGTGTCGAAACCCAGTTTCACCCCGGCCGACAGCGTGCTGCCGAAACGCATGCTGGCGCGGGTCGCTCGCCAGTACAGATCGCGCAGCGAGTTGCGCGGCAGCGGCGCGGCCAGCGACTCGGATTCGGCACAAGTCAGGCCCACGCGGTCGGCGTCCAGCAGCGAGCGCTGGGCCAGCGGGGCGGCGAACGTCTGCAGGATGAAACGCCGGATGCTGGCGATGGCGGGCGCGCGGTCGCGCTCGCCAAGGGTGTCGTGGAACAGCCCCGGCAGAATATGTTTTTCCTTGTGCAGGCTGCCCAGTCGCTCGAAGAACTGCTCCTGGGGTTTGCGCTCGACCACGAAATCGGCGCCGGAAATCAGCACCTGCGTCGGTACCTGAATCGCCTGGGCATCGGCGACCACCCGGTCGGCGGCTTCGTACAGCCCCAGCAGTACATTGACCGATATGGCCTTGGTGATCAGCGGATCGCTGTCATAGGACGCAGCGCGCTGCGCATCGTGGGTCAGCAGGCGCGCCTTGACGTAGCTGTTGACGAAAAAGTTGCCGCGAAAGCGGCGCATCAATGCCAGCCCGGTGCGGGCGAACGGCACGTACAGTTTCACTTTGAAGGCCGGCGATGCCAGCACCAGCGAACGAATGCGCGGCGCGTAATCGTGAACCCAGGTGGCGGCGATGACGGCGCCCACGCTTTGTGCGACCACCGCAAGATCGCTGCTGGCGATGCCGTGTTCTTTCGTCAGGTGATCGCAGAAGGTCTGCAAGTCGCGCACGCTGGTGGCGAAGCTCGGGCTGTCGCCACGCGCCCCCGGCGACTGGCCGTGGCCCCGGGCGTCCCAGGCGAAGAAGTCGAAACCGGCCAGGTTCAGTTCATCGACCAGATGGGCGATGCGCCCGGAATGCTCATGTCCCCGATGCAGCAGCACGACGGCCTGGCGCGGTGCGTCCTGCGTCGTTTCGGTGGCCGGCCAGTGGCGGTAGAACAGCTCGACGCCGTCGTGGCAGGTGAAGGTCTGGTTGTGAAACGCGCGCATTGCAACATCCTTATGCAGAAGGGGTGTGTTCCTGAACTTCTTTCAATCCCTGACGGATCCGGTTGATCAGGGTGTACAGCAGTAGGGCGCAGATCAGCGCCAGCAGCAGGTTGATCCAGGTCGCGCCGAGCCAGCCAAGGGCAATGCCGGTGGCGATGACGCCGAAGGCAAAGGCCCGGTCGCTTTTGCCCATCGGGCCGTCATAACGGCGGCTGGCGCCGATCATCGGCCCCATGACGCCAGCGTATTCACTGAGCCACGCCAGCAAGGTGGCGAGCAGGACCAGCAGTAAGCTCACTTCGGGGATCAATAGAAAAGGCAGGATCAGCGCACTGTCGGCAATCAGGTCGCAAAGTTCGTTGAGATACGCCCCCAGATCGGACTTCTGCCCGAATTCGCGGGCGAGCATGCCGTCGATGGCGTTGAGCGCCATGCGAATCAGCATCCACAGCGGCACCAGGATGAAGACGCCGAGGTGTGTGGAAAACAGCGCGATCAGCGCGCCGACCAGCACTGAGCCGAGCGCGGCCAGCAGGGTGATCTGATTGGCGGTCACGCCCCGGTCATACAGGCGCTGCACGCAGGGGCGCAAAAGATTCTGAAACGCGGGTTTGAGCTGGTAAATCGAGGGCATCTGGTCGGGTCCCGGCCAAGTGGAAGCAGCGTCTGATCGGTCACGACAATCGGCAGCAACTGCTGGCCGTCATCATTCTCCGTGCTCAGCAGCATAGTCCGCAGGTCGGCGCACGCTGACGAATGCGTAGCCGATGTGACACAGGCCGCACCGAAGTCAGTGCTGCCAGCGTGAGAACAGGGCTATCGGGATGTATGAAACGTCGTGGTCGCGAGGGCGGGGAAATTAGCAAGTTGCCCGGGGGAAAGATGTAGGACGTTTCTGAAGTATTTGGATGGGAAGCTGCACTGTGGGAGCGAATTCATTCGCGATGCGGTGTCGCGGACACAGAGTCCATGTCGGCTGTACGGGCCAATCGCGAATGAATTCGCTCCCACAGGGTGTGGGTGACGGTCGGTACTGCCCATGTTCAATGACAGGGCAGCAGCGACGCACTCCGGTGAATCATTCCTTGGGTTGCGCCGCCAGTTGCGCTTCCAGCTCGGCCATTTTCGCTTCCAGTGCCTCAAGACGGGCACGGGTGCGGGCGAGGACAACCATCTGGCTGTCGAACTCTTCCCGGCTGACCAGATCCAGCTTGCTGAAACCGCTTTGCAGCAGGGCCTTGAACTGGGTTTCGAATTCGTTGCGCGGCAGTGGCGTCTCGCCGTTGAACAGCCGCGAAGCGTGGCCACTCAGGGCGTCGATAAAGGCTTTGGGCGCGAGCATGGTGTCTTTCCTCGGTCAGCGGGGCGGCAGTGTAACACGCAGCGTCTACAGTCAATTCACGGCGCAGACCTGCACGATTTTCGCGCATCGGGTCGCGGGCGTGCGCACTGTTATCGTGCGGCTGGATTGGATGATGGCGATCCGGGCGCAGCGAGTGGCCATCAAAGCGCCGTAATTGGCGGGTTTTCGCGAGATGGCAAGCTTTCTGCTTAGAGGCATGTGACCCATGCACTGATGCAGTCGCTGTGACGAATGCAGTGCGGCAGGCGGAGCGGGGAAGTGTTTCGTCAGAAGCGGTTTTCTGGAAAGGGTCAGGTCTGTTTCGGGCCTTCGACGCGTTACAAAGCCAGACACTGCGCTTAGACTTGAGACGGGTTTGTTTTCCTGGGGCAAGTCCACCAATTCGGGAGAAAGTTTCATGAAGCTAGTCACTGCCATCATCAAGCCGTTCAAGTTGGACGACGTCCGCGAGTCGTTGTCCGAAATCGGCGTGCAGGGCATCACGGTAACTGAAGTCAAAGGCTTCGGACGTCAGAAAGGCCACACCGAGCTGTATCGCGGTGCGGAATACGTAGTCGACTTCCTTCCCAAGGTGAAGATCGATGTTGCGATCGACGACAAGGATCTGGACCGCGTTATCGAAGCGATAACCAAGGCCGCCAACACCGGCAAGATCGGTGACGGCAAGATCTTCGTGGTCAATCTGGAACAGGCTATTCGCATCCGTACCGGCGAAACCGATACCGACGCCATCTAAGCCGCCAAACCCAACGCCCCAGGAGAAAACAATATGACTCTGCGTCAATTCGCAGGGCTAGGAGCCCTGTTGTCCCTCGTAACCCCTGGCCTGGCCATGGCGGCGGACGAAGTGGCAGCCCCTGTACTCAACTCAGGCGATACCGCCTGGATGCTGACCTCCACCGCACTGGTGCTGTTCATGACCATTCCGGGCCTGGCGCTGTTCTACGGCGGCATGGTTCGTTCGAAAAACGTTCTGTCGGTCATGATGCAATGTTTTGCCATCACCGGCCTGATCAGCATCCTGTGGATGGTCTACGGCTACAGCCTGGCGTTCGATACCACCGGTATGGAAGCCAACGTTCTGAACTTCAACTCTTTCGTCGGCGGTCTGTCGAAGGCGTTCCTGGCGGGTATCACCCCGTCCAGCATCACGGGTGCTGCGGCACTGTTCCCTGAAGCGGTGTTCGTCACCTTCCAGATGACCTTCGCCATCATCACCCCGGCGCTGATCGTCGGTGCCTTCGCCGAGCGCATGAAGTTCTCCGCGATGCTGATCTTCATGGCCATCTGGTTCACCCTGGTCTATGCGCCGATCGCGCACATGGTCTGGAGCGGTGTAGGCGGCCTGCTGTGGGACTGGGGCGTGCTCGACTTCGCGGGCGGCACCGTGGTCCACATCAACGCCGGTGTCGCCGGTCTGGTGGCGTGCCTGGTACTGGGAAAGCGCAAAGGCTTCCCGACCACTCCGATGGCTCCGCACAACCTGGGTTACACCCTGGTCGGCGCTGCAATGCTGTGGGTAGGCTGGTTCGGCTTCAACGCCGGTTCCGCAGCCGCCGCCAACGGCACTGCCGGCATGGCCATGCTGGTCACCCAGATCGCCACCGCTGCTGCAGCGCTGGGCTGGATGTTCGCCGAATGGCTGACCCACGGTAAGCCAAGCGCACTGGGTATCGCCTCGGGCGTGGTTGCCGGTCTGGTTGCCATCACCCCGGCTGCCGGTACTGTCGGCCCGATGGGCGGTCTGGTCATCGGTCTGGCCGCTGGCGTGGTCTGCTTCTTCTGCGCCACCAGCCTGAAACGCAAGCTGGGCTACGACGATTCCCTGGACGCCTTCGGCGTACACGGTATCGGCGGTATCCTCGGCGCGATCCTGACCGGTGTGTTCGCAGCCCCGTCGCTGGGCGGCTTCGGCACTGTCACCGACATCGCCGCACAAGTCTGGATTCAGTGCAAAGGCGTCGGTTTCACGGTGATCTACACCGCGATCGTCACCTTCATCATCCTCAAGGTACTGGACGCGGTCATGGGCCTGCGTGTCACCGAGGAAGAAGAAGCGGTCGGTCTGGACCTTGCGCAACACAACGAGCGTGGCTACAACTTGTAATCACGACATCGTGAAAAAATGCCCGGATTACCGGGCATTTTTTTGTCTGGCGTTTGTCGATAGGAGGGCTGGGCGCAAGGCGCCGCACAATACTCCGTGAAGCTCGCAGGCATGCGGCTGGAACGGTGGTGCCAGAACGGTTTCAGACGAATATCTGTATGGGCGTACGACTTACAGAAAACGTCGTTCATTGCACGCTTTGTTTTTTTTTTCAGCGCGTTAGAATGCGCGCCGAAGGGCGGAGAAGCGTATGTGGCAACAGACCAGAATTACCCTGCGGGCAAGGCCTCGCGGATTCCATCTGGTAACTGACGAGATCGTTTCGGCCTTGCCGGGCCTTAAGGATTGCCGCATCGGGTTGTTGCACCTCTGGCTGCAGCATACGTCGGCCTCGTTGACCATCAACGAAAACGCCGACCCGGCAGTACGTCGCGACTTCGAGCGTTTCTTCAACCGCCTAGTGCCTCAGGGGCAGGGCGGCTATGAACATGACGACGAAGGCCCGGACGACCTGCCCGCGCACTTCAAGGCCAGCCTGCTGGGCTGTCAGCTGCTGATTCCGGTAACGGACGGCCGTCTGGCGATGGGTACCTGGCAAGGTGTTTATTTAGGCGAGCACCGTGATGTCGGCGGTGCCCGCAAAGTCCTCGCCACCCTGCAGGGTGAGGGGCACGACCGCTGATTGTCGGCGGTGGTTGAATTTTTTCTGGCCGTCTTAGAAATTAAGTGCGGTTGGGCTATAACTAATCTGCTTTAGCAAGTCATGAGGTAGAACATGAGCGACGACGACAACGACGATCTGGTTGATGACGGTCTGGAAGACGAAGAGGATGGTGAGGAGCTCGCAGCGGCTCCCGATGACGACGGTTCGGACGTAGACGACAGTCCCGAAGCGGCGGCAACTCCGTCCAAAGGCAAGGCCAAGGCTGCGGTCTCGGTCGATGAACTGCCTAGCGTCGAAGCCAAGAACAAGGAACGTGATGCGCTGGCACGCGCGATGGAAGAGTTTCTTTCGCGCGGGGGCAAGATTCAGGAAGTGGAGGCCAACGTGGTCGCCGATCCGCCCAAGAAGCCAGACAACAAGTACGGTAGCCGCCCTATCTAAGGGCGATGGGTACCTGCTGGAACGCTGAAAAAAAAGCCCGCTGTCGCTGCGGGCTTTTTTTTGGCTGTTTTTGGCTTGGGATTCTTACTTTGGTGCCCTTCGGGCCTTATCGCGAGCAAGCTCACTCCTACATTTGTTGCAACGTGCCGCATTCTGACAGACCGAGTAGATTGCCTTTGTGCATGCCGCAGCATCACGGTCTGCTTTAAAGGCTACCAACTCGGTCAATCAGGCCATGGCACGTTGCAAAAAATGTAGGAGCCGGCTTGCTGGCGAACGAGCCCGCAGGGCATCAAAGTCGCCATCTAACGCCATGCACCAAAACTACCAACTCGATCCATCAGGCCATGGCACGTTGCAAAAAATGTAGGAGCGCGCTTGCCCGCGAAAGCGCCCGAAGGGCATCAATGTCACAATCCCAAGCCAAAACCTAGCGATCCCAAACCAACCCACATCACCCCCAACGCCTCAACACCTCAGGCAACTGCGTCAGGCTGCTGATTTCCGCATCTGGCCGGCGATCCGCTTCCCAGACTTTGCCGGCCGGGTTGTACCAGATCGCCCGCAGGCCGGCCTGTTGCGCGCCGGCGATGTCGTCGCCGGGGTGGTCGCCGACGTGTACGGCGTTGCCGGCCTCGGCCTTGCCGCGTTTCAGTGCTTCCAGAAACGGTGCCGGGTCGGGCTTGCCGATGCCGAGGTCTTCGGCGCACAGGGCGAACGCAAAATAGTCGGCCAGGCCCAGCCGACGTACATCGGCGTTACCGTTGGTCACCACGCCAAGGGTGTAGGTGCGGGTGAGGATTTCCAGGGTCGGCACCACTTCCGGAAAAATATCCAGCTGATGGCGGCCATGCAGGAATACCTCGAAGCTCTGCTCGGCCAGATCCTGCGCTTCGGCCTGTGGATAACCGGCGTCTTCCAGCGCATGGAACAGCACTCGGCGACGCAGTGCACTGATTCGGTGCTTGAAGCTGGGGTCGGCTTCCACCAGGCGTGAACGGATCTCCCACAAATGTTCCACCGGCACCGGCCCCAGCTTGGGCGCGTGTTCGCCCAGCCAGTCGCGAAGCATGGCTTCTGCGCTGACAATGGCGGGTGCGGTTTCCCACAGCGTGTCGTCCAGATCGAAGGTGATCAGCTTAATGCTCATTTTCGGAAGAATCCTTGCGTTTGGCCCTGGGGTGGGCGCTGTCGTACACCGTCGCCAGATGTTGGAAATCCAGGTGAGTGTAAATCTGTGTGGTGGCGATGTCGGAGTGGCCCAGCAGCTCTTGCACCGCGCGCAGGTCCTGTGACGACTCCAGCAGGTGGCTGGCGAAGGAGTGCCGCAGCATATGCGGGTGCAGATTTTGCCCCAGCTCACGCTCGCCTGCGGCCTTGACCCGCAGCTGAATCGAGCGCGGCCCCAGACGGCGGCCCTGTTGGCTGATGAACACCGCATCGTCCACCGGGTTGGCGAGCGTTCGCTGTTTGAGCCATTCCTCAAGCGCCGCCCGGGCTTTTCGGCCCACCGGCAGCACGCGGCTTTTACTGCCTTTGCCCTGTACCTGCACCAGACCGTCGGCCAGATCCAGCTGTTCGCAGTTCAACCCTGTCAGCTCGGAAAGACGCAGGCCAGAGGAATAGAACAGCTCCAGAATTGCCTGATCGCGGCGAGCCAGAAATTCGTCTTCGACACCGCCGTCGAGCAACTGCCCGGTACGGTCGGCATCGAGGGTCTTGGGCAGGCGTCGCTCACCCTTGGGCGGCGACAGGCCGTTGGCCGGATCGTGTTCGCAGAGGCCTTCGCGGTTGAGGTACTGATAGAACCCGCGCACCGCCGACAGCAGACGGGCCAGGCTGCGTGAGGACTGTCCCTGCGAATGCAGGCGTGCGACAAGGCTGCGCATGGCTTGGGTATCGAGCTGTTTCCAGCTGTCGATATGCTGTTTTTCGCAGTAACCCAGCACTTTGCCCAAGTCGCGGCGATAGGCGTCCAGTGTATGGGGCGACACCTGGCGCTCGCTGCGCAGGTGCGTGCAGTAAGCGTCCAGCTGCCGTTCCATGGCTAGCGTACCGAGCGCAGGGCGTTGGCGAAGCGTGGCAGCAAGCGGCTGAGAACGTCGGCGATATAGGTGAGAAACAGCGTACCGACGGAGCTTTTGTAATGCTGTGGATCACGGCTGCCGATGGCGAGCACGCCATGCAGACCCTGATGATTGAGGGTGACAATGGCGGTAGAGCCGACTTCCTTGCTCTGCTCGGCGCCGAACAGGAACTCCAGCTCGTGCTCGCGCAACGCGCCGCACACCGTCTTGCCACTGGAAATCAGGCCGCCGATGGCTTTCTGTGCTTCGGCACTGCTGACCCAGCGGCCCACGGTCATCGGGTTGTCGCTGAACAGGATCAGGCTGACGAAAGGTACCTGAAACTCCTGACGCAGGCTGTCTTCCACGGCGATGACGATTTCTTCCAGGCTGGTGGCATCCATCAGCGCCAGAATCAGGCGGCGGGTCTTTTCGAACAGGCGGTCGTTGTCGCGGGCCACATCCATCAGCTGTGAAAGACGGTGGCGCATCTCGATGTTGCGTTCGCGCAGCAGCTTGAGCTGGCGCTCGACCAGCGACACGGTATCGCCGCGCTGGTGGGGAACGCGCATCGCGACGAGCAGGTCGTCGCGCTCGCTGAAGAATTCAGGGTGTTGCTGCAGCCAGGCCGCGACAGCCTCGGCTTCAAGGTTCGGCACTGCGTTATCGGCAGGGGAGTCGGTTGAAGTCTGAGGCTGGTCGGTCATTGGTTGCTCTCACTCATAAACGTACTTGGCCTTCATAGACCCGGACGGCGGGGCCGGTCATCAGCACCGGATGGCCAGGGCCGGCCCATTCGATGGACAGGCGTCCGCCGGGCAGGTCGATCAGCAGCGGCGAATCCATCCAGCCCTGGCTGATGGCGGCAACGGCAGCCGCGCAGGCGCCGGTACCGCAGGCCTGGGTTTCCCCGGCGCCGCGTTCCCAGACGCGCAACTGCGCGCGCTGACGGTCGATCACATGCAGAAAGCCGACGTTGACCCGCGCCGGAAAGCGCGGGTGGTTTTCGATTTTCGGGCCCAGCGAGTGGACCGGCGCATTGTTGATGTCGTAGACCCGCAGCACCGCATGGGGGTTGCCCATGGACAGCGCCGCCAGCTCGACGGATTCACCGTCGACATCCAGCGTGTAGGAAGTGGCCTGCTGCGGCGCCTGGAACGGGATGTCCGCAGGCACCATGCGAGGTGGCCCCATGTCGACGCTGATCTGGCCGTCGTTGCGCACGTCCAACTCGATGATGCCGCCTTTGGTTTCGACGCGGATCTGTTTTTTCGCGGTCAGGCGCTTGTCCAGCACGAAGCGGGCGAAGCAGCGCGCGCCGTTGCCGCACTGCTCGACTTCCGAACCGTCGGAATTGAAGATCCGGTAGCGAAAATCGACATCCGGGTTGCTCGGCGCTTCGACCAGCAGCAGCTGATCGAAACCGATACCGGTGTGCCGATCGCCCCATTGCTTGGCGTGCTTGGGCAGGATGTGCGCGTGCTGGCTGACGAGGTCCAGCACCATGAAATCGTTGCCCAGGCCATGCATCTTGGTAAAACGCAGCAGCATGGGATTACTCCGGCAGCAGGCTTTCGCCGGCAAACAACTCGGTCACGGTTTCACGGCGACGCACTTCGAATGCCTGATCGCCATCGACCAACACTTCGGCGGTACGGCCGCGAGTGTTGTAGTTGGAGCTCATGACGAAGCCATACGCACCGGCCGAATGCACAGCCAGCAGATCGCCCTCGGCCAGCACCAGATCGCGTTCCTTGGCGAGGAAGTCGCCGGTTTCGCAGATCGGGCCGACGATGTCGTAGCTGCGGGCAGCGCCTTCGCGCGGCTGCACGGCGGTGACGTTCATCCAGGCCTGGTACAGCGCCGGACGGATCAGGTCGTTCATTGCCGCATCGACAATGGCGAAATCCTTGTGCTCGGTGTGCTTGAGGTATTCGACGCGGGTCAGCAGCACGCCGGCGTTGGCGACGATGAAACGGCCCGGTTCGAACATCAGCGCCAGGTCGCGACCCTGCAGACGCTCGCGCACGGCCTTGATGTAATCGCCGGCCAGTGGCGGCTCTTCATCGCGATAACGCACGCCCAGGCCACCGCCGAGGTCCAGGTGACGCAGCTGGATGCCGCAGTCGCTCAGGCGATCGACCAGATCCAGCAGGCGGTCCAGCGCATCGACGAACGGTTCGAGCGTGGTCAGTTGCGAGCCGATGTGGCAATCGACGCCGACCACTTCCAGGTTCGGCAGCTGAGCGGCACGAATGTAGACGTCTTCGGCCTGCTCGATGGCGATGCCGAACTTGTTTTCCTTGAGGCCGGTGGAGATGTACGGGTGAGTACCGGCGTCGACATCCGGGTTGACCCGCAGGGAAATTGGCGCACGTACGCCCATTTCCGCAGCCACGACCTGCAGACGCTCCAGCTCGTCGGTGGATTCGACGTTGAAGCAATGAACGCCGACTTCAAGGGCGCGGCGCATGTCGTCGCGGGTCTTGCCGACGCCGGAGAAGACGATCTTGTCGGCCTGACCGCCAGCGGCCAGTACGCGTTCCAGTTCGCCACGGGAGACGATGTCGAAACCGGCGCCCAGACGCGCCAGGACATTGAGCACGCCGAGGTTGGAGTTGGCTTTTACCGCGAAGCAGACCAGATGCGGCATGCCGTCGAGAGCATCGGCGTAGGCGCGGTACTGGGCTTCGATGTGGGCGCGGGAGTAGACGTAGGTCGGCGTGCCGAAACGCTCGGCGATGGCAGACAATGCAACTCCCTCCGCGAACAGCTCGGCGTCGCGGTAGTTAAAGGCGTCCATGACTGATTCCTAGTAGGTCGAGTGCTTGTGCGAGTGCGATTGGTTCTGGGCGCCAGGTGCATTGGACTGCTCCCCGTCGGGCAGATACAACGGACCTTTTTGACCGCAGGCAGAGACCAGGCACGCAACCGCGAGGAGCGCAGCCAGTGAGGAAATCAGGCGCTTCATGGCGAAATCCTTTGTATAAGCATTAATTGCGCCCGAGTATACCGACCACCCGACAGATTGCCTATGCGCTGGAGTTCCCGTCCGGCGGGGCTTTGACGCAGGCGCCTGATCCCGGCGAAAAGCGCGTGCGGTTTTTTGGCGCGGCAGGTGGCGATTGGGCGGGTATGCTTTGCAATTGCCGCAGAGCGACCGTATCGTGCGTCGCTGCGCAATCAGTCGTCATTTTTCGAGGTTCCTGCAATGAGTTTGACCGAAGCCCGCTTTCACGATCTGGTCGATGCCACTCAAGAAAAGCTTGAGGACATCTTCGACGAGACGGATCTGGATCTGGACCTCGAGAGTTCGGCCGGTGTCCTGACCGTGAAATTCGAGAACGGCACTCAGTTCATCTTCAGTCGCCAGGAGCCGCTGCGTCAGTTGTGGCTGGCGGCGGTCGCCGGTGGTTTCCACTTCGACTACGACGAACAGGAGAAGCGCTGGGTCTGCGACAAATCCGAAGAGCTGCTGGGCGAGATGCTGCAGCGTCTGGCGCAGAAACAGGCCGGTGTCGAGATCGATTTCGACGCCATCGACGGCAACTGATCGTGACCGCCAGCGCCGCCCCCGTGCGCCCGCCGAAGCCGCTGTACAGCAACGTCAGCCCGGCGGTGCAGTCGCCTTGCATCAGCGTCTGTCGACTGGACGAGGCGAAAGTCTGCACCGGCTGTTTTCGTCATGTCGAAGACATCCGCGAATGGCGCGCGGCGACCGATGAGCGGCGGCGGGAGATTGTCCGCCAGGCCGAACAGCGCCGCACAGGTCTGTAGGTCGGCCTGTCCGCCTCCTGTAGGCGCTGGCTTGCCCTGCGACCGGCGGGGAACCCGTCGTAAATTCGATAAATGCGGTGGATCAGATAGATCGCATTTGCTGATTTTACGACTGCTGCGCAGCCGGTCGCAGGGCAAGCCAGCTCCTACAGAGGGGCGCGCAAACCAGTGCTCGCGAAGCAAATCTCGCAAACGGCCTCACGCCTCATCCATCGCCGCATTCAGCGATTTTTCCAGCTCCGCCTTGTAGCGCAGGAACAGGATGGTCTCGCCGCGGCTGTCGCCGAGAATGCCGGACAGGTCCAGGTCGGTGATGTAGCAGCGGTAGCGCTGGCTCTCGCGGCGTTGGTCGAGAATCTGTCGGGCCACCACGCTGAACAGCTGTTCGCCGAATTCCAGCTCGGAAAACTCCATACCGTCGCAATACAGCGTCACATGCACCTGGCCTGGCGTGGCCTCCTCGACGATGGCCTGTACGTCGTAGAACGGTTTGTCCGTCGAGGCCTGCGGCGGCTGACGCTGTTCGATGCGTCGCGCCCGGGTCGCGCCGTCCGGAGTGACGCGGTAGAACAGCGTTTCCAGCGAGGCCGGCTCCAGCGGATTGTCCAGCGGCAACAGTGCGCCACGCCGGTACATCAACGATTGCAGAAAGCGCTGTAGCGGCAGCAACAGGCTCGGCTCATCGTGGTACGGCAAGCGCTGGTGCCACAGGGCGTTGTGTTCATCGAGCACATACAGGTCGGCGTGGGGTTCGTTGATCCGGTAGAACACCTGAATGCACTCGGGCTGGCCGTAAGGAATGATCAGCGACAGGTCGCTGTCGTCCAGCGCCTGCGGGTCCAGGTGTATCGGGCTGTAGCGCGACAGTTCCTCGCCCAGATACGCCAGCAGTGCCGGCATGTCGGGCAGGGCGACATGGCTGACTTGTTCGGGCGCCATTTCCAGGACGTGATAGCGCTGCTCGACCTGAATCAGATAACGATGATTCAGGCGCCGACTGAGCAACAGTTGCGCGGTGTTGATCAGTTCTTCGACGCGCTGGGCAATGGCCGGCGCGCGGTTGTGACAGAAACAGCGCACGCGGATCACCGGCATCGGCTGTGCGGTGGGGAGGCTGTTGAGCAGTTCGGTCAGGCAGTCCAGCAGCGCGTGCGGCCCGTCGAAGCGGCTGACCAGTAGCTCATTCCAGCTGTTGAGGGTGATCTGGTCGAACGTCAGCACCAGATTTTCCCGAACCCCGGCATAGCTCAGCGAGTCGGTGCGCTCAGTGGTCATCAGGATGTTCAGATCCTTGTGGTGCTTGAGCGGGTCGACGCCGACGTTGACCAGCAGCAGGATTTCGCTCGGCACGCTGGGGCGCAGCAGCACGTTTTCTTCAACCACGGGCAGCGGCATGGGAAAGCTTTGCTGGAGGGCGCCCTGCAGGTTGAACAGCTCGAATTCGCTCAGGTCGCTGCTGCCCGGATGCAGCGCCAGCCGCGTGCTGCTGTCGATGACGTTGTTGCGATGACACCAGGCAAGCAGCTCCACCAGTTCGCGACTGCGCTTGATCGGGACGGCATTTTCCCACTCGTGGATGCCGAGGTTGTCGTTGTACAGGCCCCACTGGTATTTGCCGGGCTCGCGCCGATTGGGCGACTGCACCAGGGTCAGGGTGTCTTCGGCCAGATCGGGGGCAATGCCCGGATTGATGAACTCCACCTTGCCGGCCTTGCGCTCGAACGCGGCGTACAGGCGTCGACCCAGCACGTTGAGGTCGCGGGTATTCACCGGGCCGGCGGTTTTCTGGGTGCGGGCGAACTGGGTGAGGAAGCGATAGCTGTAGTTGAGTTCGCCCACCAGCGCCCGCCGTTCACCGGCGACCTGGCGCACCTTCCACTGGCTGCGGCTGTCGAGCAGTACCAGCTGGCGTTCGTTCCACTGCCATTCCTGCACCAGTCGCTCCAGCAACTGGCGCTGCCAGCCGTTGCTGCGATAGCGCGGCGAACCGGTGAGCTTCTTGTTGACCTTCAGATACAGGCTGCGGCGGACCAGTTCCAGCCGCTCCGGCTCGTTGCGCGCC
Organism: Pseudomonas sp. NPDC090208; assembly: GCF_044746785.1. Classification (NCBI taxonomy): domain Bacteria; kingdom Pseudomonadati; phylum Pseudomonadota; class Gammaproteobacteria; order Pseudomonadales; family Pseudomonadaceae; genus Pseudomonas; species Pseudomonas sp. NPDC090208. Next base: position 560,206 of record NZ_JBIVCU010000001.1, on the reverse strand, counting down.
AGCAGGTACTCCTCGATCCGTCGGTACACCATCATGTACGGGTCCAGCTCGTCGAGATCGACGCGGTTGGCGAACACGGCTTGCTTGAGGCGCAGGCTCAGGCACTGCACCTGCGGGTGCTCGCTGGCATAGGCTTCGGTGAGCAGCAGCTTGAGCACCGATTTGTAAGGCGACTCGATGCCTTTGAACAGCTGCCACAAGCCGGCGCCGATGTATTCGCCCGGCGGAATGTGCGACATGTTGCCCAGGTCGAGCACCTCGTCCGCGCGGATGAAGCGCTTGGACAGCAGGGTGTGGGTGTACTGCGCGTAGCGCGTTTCTTCATACACCGGCACCAGCCACCACATGGGCGTGCGACCGCCCAGCCAGATGGCGGTGCGGTAGAACTCGTCGAGCAGCAGGTAATGTTGTGTGGTGCCGCAGTCTTCGCCACTGAGTTGCGAATCGCGTTCGCCGAGCACGAAGCGTTCAGGGTCGATCAGGAAAAAATGCGCTTCAGCGCCCTGGGTCGCGGCCCATTCCTCCAGTGCCTGGCATTTCTTGCGCAGCTCCTGGACCTGCTCCGGCGGCAGGGCCGAGTCGTGGCAGATCCACACGTCCATGTCGCTCTGATCGGCCTGGGCGAGGGTGCCCAGGCTGCCCATCAGGAAAATGCCATGGATTGGCTGTGGCGGATTGCCCCGGCGCGGCTTGTAGGAAAACGAGCGGGTCAGGCGCTGGGCTTCAGCCAGCACCTCGGCTTCGGGTTCGTAACCGGATACGCCGGCCGGGGTCGCGCCGCTGACATAGCCGGGCAAGAGCGGATGATTGACGTGAAAGAACAGCGGCAGCAGCGTCAGCACGCCTTGCTGGCGAGTTGACAGGCCTTCGTTGGCGCGCGCCAGCCGACCCTCGTTCAGAGTCAGAAAGCGCTTGCGCAACTGGCTGAGGACCTTGCGGTCGATGCCCTCATCCAGGTCGGGGCGGATTTCAGAACTATGCATCATCGCGACTCAAAGCCGGCGAGCGGCACTGCAGGGGTGGCGAGCAAGGCAGCTGAATGGAAAGTGCAGCGTCAGGCGGCTTTGGGTAAGGCGACTGCGTGTCTTTTTTCTGGCGCCAGAATTTTATCGGCGCAGCATCGTACAAAATCAGGGTTCGCGAAACCTTTATTTACGATGTCGTTGAAAGGTTTCGCGAGCGGTTGGTTTCAGGCGGCTTCCTGGCTGACAGTGAGGATGGTCAGCAGCGATTGAGCGTGTTCGGCGGCGTCCAGGCCCAGGCTGGTCAGATAGCCTCCGTCGACCTGGGTGGTGAGGCCTTTTTCGTGCAGGCGTCTGGCCGCGGCGACGGCAGATGGCGCCGCAACGTGGTGAACCTTCAGACCCTCCTGGGTATTGCTCAGGTTGAACAGTGACAGGATTTCCAGTTCAGCAATCAGTTCGGGGGTAAACGACATAGGTGCTCCAGACTTTTTCCAGTGGATACACCGCGACGGGAATCGCAGGCGTGACAGCCTCGTGGACAACCGGCAGCGAGGCTTTTGCAGTGTAGTTAGCGTCTGGAGGTTTTGCAGAAAGTTGCTGGCCGGTGGTCAGGTGGAAGACGCGGCCCCTTGTAGGAGCTGGCTTGCCCTGCGATCGGCGACGAAGTCGTCGTAAATCCTGTGCACACGGTATGTCTGGCTGATCGCTGTAGCTGCTAACGCAGCTTGGTTTCACCTGGCGGCGAGTTACGCGGACCAGTGTAGGAGCTGGCTTGCCCTGCGACCGGCGACGAAGTCGTCGTAAATCCTGTGCACTCGGTATGTCAGGCCTGACGCTTTAGCTGCTAACGCAGCCCTGTTTCGCCTCACGGCGAGTTACTTGGAAAAGCCCCAAGTAACCAAGGGCTTCTTACCCCGCCATACGGCATCTCGCCTAGGCTCGATGTACCCGCACTCCGGCAATGCTCCGTGGGCCCGCCGCGAATGGGCCATCCATGGCCCACGCGGCTCTCGCGACATCCTGTCGCTCGACCCACTGCGCATCGCCTGCGTTCGGCCTTCTGGGACGGGGCCCCAGATCAAAAACAGATCAAAAGCCAGATCAAAGGCCGGCGAAACACAGAACTTCTGTGGGAGCGGGCTTGCCCGCAAAGGCGTTCGAGAGACCGCCACCGCCAGCAAGCCGGAATGCTACGGAGAACCGTTAGCGGGCGGGCTTACTCTTCGTCGTCCAGTTCCACACCCGGCGGCAGTTCTGGCAGGGCGCGCAGGGCCTGTTCGTACCATTCGGTGTTGAACGGGCGGTCTTCTTCGAGGATGCCGTCGATCTCCACCGCCAGCACGTGGGCCATCATGTTGAGGATGTCGTCACGCTCGTAACCGACCAGCGTCAGCTTGTTGAAGGTGGCCTTGGCCGCTGGCGGCTCGCCGCTTTCGATCTGGTTTTCGATGGCTTGGGTCAGGGTCGATTCGGCGAAGGCTTCGTCGTCGTTATCGGTGTCGATTGGATCACTCATTTCGGGCTCCTCAGAACAATCCCGCAGTCTAGCTGTAATTTCCTACGAAAGAGATCGGCATTGCTTCTGACATCAAGCAATAAATATTTTTTACTGCTGTGTAAGATTTTTTGTCGCTGCGGATTCTGCGATGTGCAGGTCGGCGAGCGGCCAATGAATGCCCAAATGGCCAAGGAGGCCTGTCAATGTTCAAGCTGTACGGATTCGCTTCAAGCAACTACTTCAACATGGTCAAGATGGCGCTTCTGGAGAAGCAACTGCCCTTCGACGTCGTGCCCATGCATGGCTGTCAGAACCCGAAAACCTTGGCCGTCAGTGCCCGTGGCAAGGTGCCGGTGCTGGAGACCGAACAGGGGTTCATCAGTGAAACCGACGTCATCCTGCGTTATCTGGAAGACACCCAGCCCTACATCCCGCTGTTGCCTGCCGACCCGTTCAGCCGGGCCCAGGTCTGGACAACCGTCAAGGAAATCGAGCTGTATATCGAGCTGCCAGCGCGGCTGTGTTATGTCGAGGCGCTGTTTGGCGGGCGAGCGACACCCGAAGCGTTGAAGGCCAAGGCCCGGCGAGATCTGATCAAGGGTTTTGCAGCGTTGGCGCGCAGGGTCAGGTTCAGCCCTTATTTGGTCGGCGCCGAGTTCACTCTGGCGGATATCTATTTCATGTACAGCGTGGATCTGGCGCAGCAGGTCGGCGAGCGCCTGTTCGGGCTGGATCTGTTGAGTGAGATCAAGGGGGCGAGGGAGTTGCTGGCACGACTGAACGACAGGCCCAGTGCGCGGATCGTCGCGGCGGATCGGGAACTCGACTATCCGATCTTTCTCAAGCGCGTGCAGGCGGTAGCGGCAGGGTGAAGCAGGGCGGGGCGATGATGACGATCATCGCCCCGCTTGCGGAATCAGCGGCTGGCCAGCAGTTGCTGACCGCGAACCACGGCGGCGCGAACCTGCGCCGGCGCGGTACCGCCGATATGGTTACGGGCGTTGACCGAACCTTCGAGGGTCAGCACGGCGAATACGTCCTGCTCGATCTGGTCGCTGAACTGGCGCAGCTCGTCCAGCGACATTTCCGCCAGATCCTTGCCGGTCTGCACGCCGTATTTCACGGCATGGCCAACGATTTCGTGGCAGTCACGGAACGGCAGGCCGCGGCGTACCAGGTAGTCGGCCAGGTCGGTCGCGGTGGAGAAACCGCGCAGGGCCGCTTCACGCATGATCGCGTGCTTGGGCTTGATGGCCGGAATCATGTCGGCGAATGCGCGCAGGGAGTCGCGCAGGGTGTCGGCGGCGTCAAACAGCGGTTCCTTGTCTTCCTGGTTGTCCTTGTTATAGGCCAGTGGCTGGCCTTTCATCAGGGTCAGCAGGCCCATCAGGGCGCCGAACACGCGGCCGCTCTTGCCACGGACCAGTTCCGGCACGTCAGGGTTTTTCTTTTGCGGCATGATCGAGCTGCCGGTGCAGAAGCGGTCCGGCAGATCGATGAACTGGAATTGCGCGCTGGTCCACAGCACCAGTTCTTCGGAGAAGCGCGACAGGTGCATCATCGCCACGCTGGCCGCCGAGCAGAATTCGATGGCGAAGTCGCGGTCGGAGACGCTGTCCAGTGAGTTGCCGCCCACGGCTTCGAAGCCCAGCAGTTGGCAGGTCAGCTCGCGGTCGATCGGGTAGGTGGTGCCGGCCAGCGCCGCGCTGCCCAGTGGCATGCGGTTGGTGCGCTTGCGGCAGTCGACCAGACGCTCGTAGTCGCGGCTGAGCATTTCGAACCACGCCAGCATGTGGTGGCCGAAAGTCACCGGCTGTGCGGTCTGCAGGTGAGTGAAGCCCGGCATGATGGTGTCGGCTTCGCGCTCGGCCAGGCCCAGCAGGCCCTGTTGCAGGCGGGTGATCTCAGCGAGGATCAGGTCGATCTCGTCACGCAGCCACAGGCGGATGTCGGTGGCGACCTGGTCATTGCGGCTGCGGCCAGTGTGCAGTTTTTTGCCAGTGATACCGATGCGATCGGTCAGACGCGCTTCGATGTTCATGTGCACGTCTTCCAGGTCCACGCGCCAGTCGAAGCTGCCGGCTTCGATCTCGCCCTGAATGGTCTTCAGGCCGTCGATGATGCTGTCGCGCTCGGCGTCGGTCAGCACGCCGACCTTGGCCAGCATGGTGGCGTGGGCGATGGAGCCCATGATGTCGTGGCGGTAAAGGCGCTGGTCGAAAGTGACCGAGGCGGTGAAGCGTGCGACGAAGGCGTCGACGGGTTCACTGAAGCGGCCGCCCCAGGACTGGTTGGTCTTGTCGGTGCTCATGGATTCGCTCGCTGCTCTGCTGGTTGCTGTACTGATGAAGAAATGGCAAGGCCGATTTTAAAAGGCGCGGGCGATGATAACAGCATTGCCGTTTTTTTATCCCGGACAGCTTGCCCATAACCGGATGAGCGCAGAGACTGGAGCCATGCAAAACGAGCGCAATCAGCCGGGCCAGAGCGCTTCGCCCGGAAAAGAGTTCTTCCTTCCGGAACTGTGCCTGCCGCAGGCGCTGCTGGTGCTGGTCGTGCTGGCGGAATTGCTGGTCATGGTGCTGGTGCTGGTCGAGCCCATGCGTCCGGCATTCGACTGGGTGCGGCTGGCGCTGATTTCCCTGTTCGTGCAATGGATCGTGCTGCTCTCGGCGGCGTTGCTGTGCGGGCTGCGTCCCTGGCTGGCACGCTTGCCTGCGGGCATGGCCGGTGCCATCGGCTGCCTGCTGGTGGTGGCCGTGACGGTGCTGTGTACGGCAGTCACCGATTACTGCCAGCTGGCCGGCGTCACCCCGGTCGATGGCGCGCTCGAACGCTATCTGCGCTATTCATTGATTGCCGTGATCATGTCCGCGCTGATGTTGCGCTACTTTTATCTACAGAGTCAGTGGCGCAAACAGCAGCAAGCGGAGTTGCAGGCGCGGATCGAGTCGTTACAGGCGCGGATCCGTCCGCATTTCCTGTTCAACACGCTCAACAGCATCGCCAGCCTGGTCACCAGCGACCCGGCCAAGGCAGAACAGGCGGTGCTGGATCTGTCGGACCTGTTTCGCGCCAGCCTGGGCAAGCCCGGCAGCCTGACCACGTGGCGCGAAGAGCTGGAGCTGGCCAGGCGATATCTGTCGATTGAGCAATATCGACTTGGCGAGCGTCTACAGTTGGACTGGGATATCAGTGCAATTCCCGACGATTTGCCGATTCCCCAGCTAACCTTGCAGCCATTACTTGAGAACGCGTTGATCTACGGAATCGCGCCCCGTGTCGAAGGTGGCGTGGTCAGAGTCGAGGCGGACTACGAACGGGGAGTATTCATATTGCGTGTCAGTAATCCCTATGACGAAGTCGCCCGACGGCAGACTTCAAGCGGCACTCAGCAGGCCTTGGCAAATATCGGCGCCCGCATCACGGCACTTTTTGGCCCCCTCGCGAGTCTGAGCGTGGAGCGCCGTGACGGTCGTCACTTCACCTGTCTACGCTATCCTTGTGCGAGACTCACGCAGGAAGCCAGAGCAATATGAATGTCCTGATCGTTGATGACGAACCCCTAGCCCGCGATCGCCTGAGCCGTATGGTGGGCGATCTTGAGGGTTATCGGGTCCTTGAACCCAGTGCCACCAATGGCGAAGAAGCCCTGACGCTGATCGACAGCCTGAAACCCGATGTGGTGTTACTCGACATCCGCATGCCGGGTCTGGACGGTCTGCAGGTCGCCGCCAAACTGTGTGAGCGCGATACACCTCCAGCCGTGGTGTTCTGCACCGCCCACGACGAATTTGCCCTGGAAGCCTTTCAAGTCAGTGCCGTGGGTTATCTGGTCAAACCGGTGCGTCCGGAAAACCTGCTCGAAGCCCTGCGCAAGGCCGAACGGCCGAACCGCGTGCAACTGGCAGCCATGACCCGGCCCGCCGCCGAGAGCGGCAACGGTCCGCGCAGCCATATCAGCGCGCGGACCCGCAAAGGCATCGAGCTGATCCCGCTGGATCACGTGATCTATTTCATTGCCGACCACAAATACGTGACCTTGCGCCATGAGGACGGCGAGGTGCTGCTCGACGAGCCGCTGAAGGCGCTGGAGGACGAGTTCGGTGACCGCTTCGTGCGTATCCACCGCAACGCGTTGGTGGCTCGCGACCGTATCGAGCGTCTGCAACGCACACCGTTGGGGCATTTCCAGTTGTTCCTCAAGGGGCTCAACGGCGATGCGCTGATTGTCAGCCGCCGGCATGTGGCGGGTGTGCGCAAGATGATGCAGCAGCTCTAGCCTCTGATTCGCTGGATCACGGATGGCCTGTGGGAGCGAATTCATTCGCGAGGCGGTGGCACAGCCGACGAATTCCTGTCGAATGTACCGGCCTCTCGCGAATGAATTCGCTCCCACAGGTTTTTGTGATGGTCACAATGCCGGGTAGTGACACGCCGCCGCATGGCGTTCGGTGGACGATTTGAGATCATGAGGCGTCGCAGACAGCCATCGGCCCCGCCGGGCCGAGCTGTTATCATTCGCCGCATTCATTCAGTACGGATTGATCCATGTCCTCTCGCGAAATCCGCATCGCCACCCGCAAAAGCGCACTGGCCCTCTGGCAGGCCGAATACGTCAAGGCCCGCCTGGAACAGGCGCATCCGGGCCTGATCGTGACACTGGTGCCGATGGTCAGCCGTGGCGACAAGCTGCTGGATTCGCCGCTGTCGAAAATCGGCGGCAAGGGCTTGTTCGTCAAAGAGCTGGAAACCGCGCTGCTGGAACACGAAGCCGACATCGCCGTGCATTCGATGAAAGACGTGCCGATGGATTTCCCGCAGGGGCTGGGCCTGTTTTGCATCTGCGAGCGTGAAGACCCGCGCGATGCGTTCGTGTCCAATACCTTCGCCAGCCTCGACGAGTTGCCGGCCGGCAGTGTTGTCGGCACGTCCAGCCTGCGTCGTCAGGCTCAACTGCTGGCGCGCCGTCCGGATCTGAAAATCCAGTTCTTGCGCGGCAACGTCAACACTCGGCTGGCCAAGCTGGATGCCGGCGAGTACGACGCGATCATCCTCGCTGCTGCCGGTCTGATCCGCCTCGGCTTCGAGGACCGCATCACCGCTGCCATCAGCATCGACGACAGTCTGCCGGCTGGCGGACAAGGGGCCGTGGGTATCGAGTGCCGCAGCGTCGACACCGAGCTGCACGCCTTGCTGGCGCCGCTGCATCACGCCGAAACCGCTGTACGGGTGACTGCCGAGCGGGCGCTGAACAAACACCTCAATGGCGGCTGTCAGGTGCCGATTGCCTGCTACGCCGTGCTGGAAAACGATCAATTGTGGCTGCGCGGCCTAGTCGGTGATCCGGCGGGCGGCTTGCTGCTGCGCGCCGAGTCGCGAGCGCCGCAGAGCGATGCTCAGGCGTTGGGCGTGCAGGTGGCCGAAGCGCTGCTGAGCCAGGGGGCCGGCGCCATCCTCAAGGCGGTGTACGGCGAGGCGGACGAGGCGTGAGCAACTGGCGTCTGTTGCTGACCCGTCCGGCCGAAGAGTCGCAGGCGCTCGCGCAGACGCTCGCCGATCAAGGCGTGTTCAGTGCCAGCCTGCCGCTGCTGGAGATCGAGCCGCTGCCGGTTTCGGAAGAAAACCGTTCGATCATCTACAACCTGGCCACCTACTGCGCGGTGATCGCGGTCAGTAAGCCTGCGGCACGCCTCGGGCTGGAACTGGTCGACGAAATCTGGCCGCAGCCGCCGATGCAGGTGCAGACCTGGTTCGCCGTGGGCGCCGCCACTGCGCAGATCCTCGATGACTACGGGCTGCGGGTGCACTACCCCGAACAGGGCGACGACAGCGAAGCGTTGCTCGATCTGCCCGAGTTGCAGCGGGCCCTGTCCGGCTTCGATCCCAAAGTACTGATCCTGCGTGGCGAAGAGGGCCGCGAGCTGCTGGCCGAGCGCTTGCGCGAGCGCGGTGCTACTGTCGATTACCTGCCGCTGTACCGTCGCCATCTGCCGCAATACCCGGCTTTTGCCCTGCCGCAGCGTGTTGCGGCGGAACGCCTGAACGGGCTGGTGGTCAGCAGTGGACAGGGGTTTGAGCATTTGCGCGAATTGGCTGGCGATGCCTGGCCGACGCTTGCGCAGTTACCTTTATTTGTACCGAGTCCCCGGGTCGCGCAACTTGCGCGCAATGCCGGGGCTCTTGCCGTAGTCGACTGCCGTGGCGCCAGTGCTTCGGCCTTGCTGGCAGCGTTGCGGGAACATCCCGCGCCTGCCTTACAGGCGTAATCACCGACTCGTCGGTTTACGCGGTTACGCCCCATGCAAAGGATGGATACGTGAGCGAAACAGTCTTGCCAAAAGATGACGTTGAACCGGTGGTGACCCAGTCGGCACCGCTGTCGGACCCAGCGCAACAACAACCTTCCAGACGTCGTGGCGGTCAGGGGCTGGCGGTGCTGGCTCTGCTGCTGGGCGCTGCCGGTGTGGCCGTGGGCGGCTGGAGCGTGTGGCAATTGCGCGCGATTCAAGCCGGTCACCAGCAACAGTCCGGGCAATTGCAGGACATCGGCGCGCAGACCCAGATGCTCAAACAGAGCGAGCAGCAACTGGCCGCGCGGCTGGCGCAATTGCCGCCGGCTGAAGAGCTGGAAGACCGCCGCCGTCTGGTGACCCAGTTGCAGGGCGATCAGCAGCGTCTGAGCCAGCGTCTGGAAACCGTGCTGGGCGCGAGCCGCAAGGACTGGCGTCTGGCCGAGGCCGAGCATCTGCTGCGTCTGGCCAGCCTGCGCCTGTCGGCGTTGCAAGACATCAACAGCGCCCAGGCGCTGGTGCAGGGCGCCGACGAAATTCTCCGCGAGCAGGACGACCCGGGTGCCTTCGCTGCCCGCGAACAGTTGGCGAAAAGCCTGGCAGCCTTGCGCAGTGTCGATCAGCCGGACCGCACCGGCTTGTTCCTGCAATTGGCGGCCCTGCGCGATCAGGCCATCGAGCTGAACGCGCTGGCGCCGGAGTACAAGGACAAGGGTGGTTCACTGTTCGGTCTCACCGATGGCAGCGAGGACAGCTACTGGGCCAAGTGGTGGGACAACATTTCCCATTACATCCGCATCGACTTCAACGCTGACAAGAGCATTCGTCCGCTGTTGGCCGGGCAGAGTCTGACCCAGGTGCGTCTGGCGTTGAGCCTCGCACTGGAGCAGGCGCAGTGGGCCGCGCTCAATGGCGAAGCGGCGGTCTACAGCAAGGCGGTCGCCGAAGCTCGCAGCGTGTTGGACAGCAACTTCAATCGCGACAACCCGCAGAGCAAGGTCATGGGCGAGCGCCTCGACGAACTGGCCAAACAGCCAGTGTCGGTGCTGACGCCGGACCTGGCGCAGAGCCTGGGTGCGGTGCAGGCTTATCTGGAGCAGCGCCACACGCCGGTCGGCGGCGCGCTGGACAAACAGGCTGACGGAGCGCAGCCGGGGAGTCGCCCATGAAGCGCGCTTATGTGATCGTCTTCGTTCTGATCGTGCTGGCGGCGCTGGTCGGCCTCGCGATTTCTCGCCATGCCGGCTACGTGCTGATCGCCTATGACAGCTTCCGCTACGAGTCGAGCCTGTGGGCGGCACTGGGTCTGTTGGTGGTCATCGGGTTGCTGGTCTGGGTGATACGCGGGTTGCTGCTGTTGCTCACCACGTCCGGTGGCGTGGTCAACCCATGGTCGCGGCGCAACCGCAGCCGTCGGGTGCAGATCGCCATCGAACAAGGGCAGATGGATCTGGCTGAAGGCCGTTGGGCCAGCGCCCAGCGCCATCTGCATCGGGCTGCCGAAGCTGATCGTCAGCCACTGCTGTATTACCTCGGCGCCGCACGGGCGGCCAACGAGCAGGGCCGTTACGAGGAGAGCGACAATCTGTTGGAGCGCGCCCTTGAGCGTCAGCCGCAGGCCGAACTGGCGATTGCCCTGAACCACGCGCAGTTGCAGCTTGATCGGGGTGACAGCGAAGGCGCCCGTGACACATTGCAGGCCATGCAGGAGCGCCATCCGCACAATCCGCAGGTGCTGCGCCAGTTGCAGCGGCTGTACCGCCAGCGCGGCGAGTGGTCCGATCTGATCCGCCTGATGCCGGAGCTGCGCAAGGACAAAGTGTTGCCTGCCCAGGAACTGGCAGAGCTGGAAAAACGCGCATGGAGTGAAAACCTGTCGCTGGCCGCTTACCGGGAAACCGGCAACGAGGCTGGGCCTGCCGGCCTGCCTGCGCTGGACAAGGCCTGGCAACAGCTGACATCGGCCCAGCGTCAGGAGCCTGCGCTGATTCTGGCGTACGCCGAGCAACTGCGTCGGCACGGTGCCGATGTGCAGGCCGAAGAAGTGCTGCGGGCAGCGCTCAAGCGTGATTACAACAGCCACCTGGCGCGGCTCTACGGCCTGGTTCGCGGTGCTGACCCGGTCAAGCAACTGCAGGCCGCCGAGGGCTGGCTGAAGCAGCACCCGGATGACCCTGGTCTGCTGCTGACGCTGGGGCGTCTGTGTCTGCAAGGCGCGCTGTGGGGCAAGGCCCGGGATTACCTGGAAGCCAGCCTGAAGCTACAACGCAACCCGGAAGCCTGTGCCGAGCTGGCGCGGCTGCTGGGACAGTTGGGCGAAACGGTTCGCAGCAATCAACTGTTCCAGGAAGGTCTGGGCCTGCTCGACGAGCGCCTGCTGGCGCGACCGTTGCCGGCGTTGTCGTGAGCGTCTGAAAAAGAAGGCCCTGCGGGGCCTTTTTTTTGATGCCCGATTTTTGCGTATTCGCCTGACTGTAGGAGCGCGCTTGCCCGCGATGGCGCCGTGTCTGCAAAAAATGTCTGGTCTGACAGGACGCAATCGCGGGCAAGCGCGCTCCTACGGATTTTGCCTACGCCCTGCGAAATGCGTAGGACATTTCCATGCCGTAATTAATTGCTGCGATTCTTCCGATGAAAATCAGTAAGAAGTCTTGAGACCAATATCGGTAATTCCTTACGGAAACCAAGAAATATCGCCCTCCAGTTACCTTGAAAGCGAGTCTCCGTTTCCTCTACCGTAGCCGCCTTCGTCTTTTGTTACGGAATATCCATGCATCTGGCCCGCACACGCTCCCTGTTTTTTCTGGCGTCTTTCGCCTGTGTGTTGATCATGGGAGTGGTCGTGTATCTGGAACGCGTCATTGGCGTCATGCCTTGCCCGCTGTGTTATGTGCAGCGTGCCCTGCTGTTTTCGTTCTCGATCGTATGCCTGCTGGCTACGGTTCATTCGCCCGGAAGAGCCGGCTGGCGTGTCTACTCCGGCGTTCTTTTGCTGGTTGCGTCAATGGGCGCCGCTGCGGCGGCCCGTCAGGTCTGGCTGCAGGCGTCGCCGCCGGAGAACATGGAATCTTGCCTCGACAGCCTGCAGCATCTGATCGACACCGAGTCATGGTTAAACGTGATGACGTCGATCCTGGCGGGCAGCGCCGGTTGCAACGAAATCACCTGGTCACTGTTCGGCATCAGTCTGCCGGAGTGGAGCCTGCTGGCGTTTGCGGGTGCAAGCCTGTTTGCCCTGTACTACCTGTGCATCGAATTTCGCCTGCCGCGACCCGTGGATTCGGGGGCGTCGGATTAAACACTTGTATGAACTTTCTCACCTGCGTACCTTGAAGCGCTGAACGTGCGGGCATAATCTGGGCCGCACGCGTCATCGGAACAATGCTGCTGTCGACGTTTTTTCACAGCCGGTTTTCATAGGCATCGGCCCGTACCGGAGCGGATTCAGGTCGTGTGCCCCTGAAGGGAAGAGAGAACATCATGCTGGAAAGTTGTCAGAATGCTCAGGAACGCTGGGGCGGTGTGCACAAGCTGATCGACCGTTGGCTCCAGGAGCGTAACGAGCTGATTCGGGCCTATGACGATCTGGGCGCAGAGCCCGAAGCATTGTCCAAAACCAAAAAACCATTGCAGGAATTCTGCGCCACTCTGGTCGACTACGTTTCTGCCGGACACTTCGAAATCTACGAGCAGCTCACGGGCGAGGCCAAGGCCTTCAACGACACGCGCGGCCTTGAGCTGGCTGACACCCTCTATCCACGTATCGATGTCATCACCGAGAAGCTGCTGGCCTTCAACGACCTCTGCGACAAGGGCCAGTGTGTGGCCGAGAAGTTCAAGGAGTTGGGTGGCTTGCTGCACGAGCGTTTCGAACTGGAGGACTGCCTGATCGAGGTGCTGCACACCGCGCACAAGGCGCAGGACGCCGTTCAGGCCTGACGCTGTTCAGGACATGAAAAAAGGGTGCCTTCGAGGCACCCTTTTTTATTGCGACACCGCCATCAGCTCGATTTCGAACACCAGTGGCGTGAACGGATCGATAAGGTCGCCAGCACCTTCTGCACCGTAGGCCTGCGCGGAAGGAATCACCAGACGCCATTTGGCACCCACCGGCATGTCGGCGAGGGCGGTGGTCCAGCCGGCGATCACGCTGTCCAGACGGAACCATTGCGGCTGCTGGCTCTGGTCGAAGATCGTGCCGTCAGGCAGGCGTCCGACGTACTTCACCTGCACGCGGCCGTTGATGTCCGGCTTGGGGCCGTTGCCCGGCGTCAGCTCGGTCATGAGAATGCCGTCCGCCAGTTGGCGCACACCAGGCTTGGCTCTCTCGACGTCCATGAAGCGTCGCTCTTCTTTCAGCGCTGCTTCTGTCTGTGGTTCGGACTGACCGGAGTTTTCCGCCTGGGCGAGCGCCGCGTCGTGGTCGTTGAGAATCTGCTCCATGCGTTCCGGCTTGATCGCCAGAGGCTTGCCCTGATACGCCTGCTGCAGCCCATCGACCAGTGCCTGCAATTGCAGATCCGGGGCTTCCTGGCGCAGACGCTCACCCAGGCTCGCACCCAGGCTGTAGGCCAGGTCATGGGCATTATCGGAGGGTGGAGCATCGGTCGCGTGAGCAAGTGGAACCAAGAGGAACAACGACAATAACGGGTAGCGCGACATGAATGCTCTCCGGCCTGGGGAGTGGCGATTATGCCAGCGCCGGCGACCGAATGTGATGGGCAGTTGAAGGGATTTTCCATGTCTTGCAACAGACTAGAAATTGTAGTGTCAAGATGCCCTAGCGGCAGTGCGGGCAGAGGTCTAGTATGAGCCGCATTCAAATCAGACAGGAGGTAAATCATGTCGGCCACCAAGAAGCCAGTAAACACTCCGTTGCATTTGCTCCAACAACTCTCGGGCAGCCTGCTCGAACATCTCGAAAATGCCTGCTCCCAGGCTTTGGCTGACGCTGAAAAACTGCTCGCCAAGCTGGAGAAACAACGCGGTAAAGCACAAGAGAAACTGCACAAGTCGCGTACCAAATTGCAGGACGCTGCAGCGGCCGGCAAAGCCAAGGCGCAAGCCAAGGCCAAGGACAGCATCGGTGAACTGGAAGCTTTGCTCGATGCCTTGAAAGATCGTCAGACCGAAACCCGCACGTACATCCTCAACCTCAAGCGCGATGCTCAGGAAAGCCTGAAGCTGGCGCAGGGCGTGGGTCGCGTAAAAGAAGCCGTGGCGAAAGCGCTGAGTGATCGTGCAGCGAAAGCTCCGGCCAAGGCTGCCAAGCCTGCGGCTAAACCGGCTGCGAAACCTGCTGCTGCCAAGGCTCCGGCCAAAGCTGCGGCCGCCAAACCGGCCGCCAAGGCACCTGCTAAAGCAACTGCCAAACCAGCAGCAGCGAAACCTGCGGCCAAGGCTCCAGCGAAAACCGCAGCGGCCAAACCGGCTGCAACCAAGGCTCCTGTCGCAGCAAAAGCGGCTGCCAAGCCAGCGGCGAAACCTGCTGCCAAAGCACCCGCTACCGCTGCGAAGGCACCGGCGAAAACCGCCGCTGCCAAACCAGCAGCCAAGCCGGCGACAGTTGCAGCGAAGCCCGCTGCCAAACCAGCCGCTAAACCGGTTGCTGCCAAAACCGCTGCCAAGGCGCCAGCCGCCAAACCTGCTGCCAGCGCTGCTGCAAAACCTGCTGCCGCAAAAGCTCCGGCCAAACCCGCTGCTGCCAAACCGGCTGCGAAGGCACCTGCTGCCGCCAAGCCTGCTGCTGCGAAACCTGCGGCCAAATCGGCCAGCAAACCTGCTGCTGCCAAACCCGCTGCCAAGCCGGTAGCGAAACCCGCCGCCAAGCCAGCCACTCCGGCACCGACCGCCACCGCGACTCCGGCGGCGCCAGCAGCATCGACTGCTCCAGCCGCACCGGCCGCAACACCGGCTGCCGGTTCGACCCCGAGCAGCGCTTCCTAAGTGATATCCGTCCCGGCGCGTTGCAGGATCTGCAGCGCGTCGGGGTTGTCGGACGCGGCGTCCCCCGCCAGCGCCTCCAGCCAGACGCCGGGTAACGGCGTGCCCTGTTCAGGCCAACCCTGAGTCAAGCGCTCCAGCCGCACCAGCAATTCACGCTCGGCATCCAGTTCCAGCGTCTTCAATCGTTCACGCAATGCCGCCAACTCCGGATCGCTCACTGCTTCGGCTTTCCATTGCGTGCGCAGTGCCCGCAACGGTCCGACCACCTGATCGTGCCAGGGCGTCGCCAATTGTCTGATTTCTCCGGCGCGCTGTGCGTCGAACAACACCCCGCCCTGGTCCAGCCAGACGCCGCACAACAGTGCGCAGACGTTGCCGCCGCTGGCCTGCAGCGCCAGACAGGCCTGCTCCACGCCCGGCCGGGCGTAAAAATCCAGGGTGAAACTCCAAAGGTCAGAAGGCATAGTCATCTACCTGTTCTGGACGAAGCTGGTAGACTCCGCCGCCATTATGATCCGACTTCAAAGCCTTACCTTACAGCGTGGTCCGCAACGTCTGCTAGAAGACGCCGAGCTGACTCTGCACGCCGGCCAGAAAGCCGGCCTGATTGGCGCCAACGGCGCCGGCAAATCCAGCCTGTTCGCCCTGCTGCGCGGTGAGCTGTCGCCCGACAACGGCAACTGCTCGATGCCGCCGGACTGGCGCATTGCGCACATGCGTCAGGAGGTCGATACCCTCGACCGCCTCGCGGTGGATTACGTCCTCGACGGCGATGTGCGTCTGCGGCAGATCCAGAATGATCTGGCCGCCGCTGAAGCGTCCCACGACAACGCTGCACTGGCGCGTCTGCATGTGGAGCTGGACAGCGCCGACGGCTACACCGCCGACGCCCGTGCGCGCAAATTGCTCGCCGGTCTGGGTTTCACCAATGAACAGATGGAACGGCGAGTCGGTGATTTCTCCGGTGGCTGGCGGATGCGTCTGAACCTGGCGCAGGCCCTGATGTGTCCATCGGACCTGCTGCTGCTCGACGAGCCGACCAACCACCTGGACCTCGACGCCATTCTCTGGCTCGAAGACTGGCTCAAGGGTTATCCCGGCACCTTGCTGCTGATTTCCCACGACCGTGATTTCCTCGACGCGGTGGTCGATCACGTCGCTCACGTCGAGCAGAAAAAGATCACCCTGTACCGCGGTGGCTACAGTGCTTTCGAGCGCGCCCGTGCCGAGCGTCTGGCCCAGCAGCAACAGGCCTACGAGAAGCAGCAGGCGCAACGCGCGCACATGGAAAAGTACATCGCCCGCTTCAAGGCCCAGGCCACCAAGGCCCGTCAGGCGCAGAGCCGGATCAAGGCGCTGGAGCGCATGGAAGAGCTGTCGGCGGCCCACGTCGACTCGCCATTCAACTTCACCTTCCGTGAGTCGGACAAGATTTCCAGCCCGTTGCTGGACATGGCCGATGCGCAACTGGGCTATGGCGACAAAGCTGTGTTGCAGAATGTCAAGCTGCAACTGGCGCCGGGTGCGCGCATCGGTTTGCTGGGCCCGAACGGCGCCGGTAAATCCACCCTGATCAAGAACCTCGCCGGCGAGCTGTCGCCGTTGAGCGGCCGTCTGTACCGTGGCGAAAACACCACCGTTGGCTACTTCGCCCAGCATCAGCTCGATTCCCTCGACGCCAAGGCCAGCCCACTGCTGCACTTGCAGCGCATTGCGCCGACCGAGCGCGAACAGACCCTGCGCGACTTCCTCGGTGGCTTCGACTTCCGTGGCGCGCGCCTGGAAGAGCCAGTGCTGAATTTCTCCGGTGGCGAAAAGGCCCGTCTGGCTCTGGCGTTGATCGCCTGGGACAAACCGAACCTGCTGCTGCTCGACGAACCGACCAACCACCTGGATCTGGAAATGCGCCTGGCACTGACCATGGCCTTGCAAGAGTTCAGTGGTGCGGTATTGGTGGTCTCCCACGACCGTCACTTGCTCAAGAGCACCACCGACAATTTCATGCTGGTCGCCGATGGCGTGGTCGAAGAGTTCGATGGCGACCTCGACGATTACACCCGTTGGCTGGCCGATTACCGTCAGCGCAACGCGCCGGTCAGCAACACTCCGGTCAACCCGGACAAGACTGACAAGAAGGCCCAGCGTCAGCAGGCGGCCGCCTTGCGTCAGCAACTGGCGCCGCACAAGCGCGAAGCCGAGAAGCTGGAAAAAGAGCTCAACACGCTGCATGAAAAGCTGGCGAAGGTTGAAGCTGCGCTGGGCGACAGCGCCATCTACGAAGCCGCCAACAAGGACAAGCTGCGCGATCTGCTGGCCGATCAGGCCAAGCTGAAAGCTCGCGAAGCCGAGGTGGAAGAGGCGTGGATGGAGGCGCTGGAGTTGCTGGAGTCGATGCAGGCCGAGCTGGAAGCGCTGTCTTGATGGAGTCTGTGGCCTGATGGAGTCGTTGGCATTGCCGGTCCCGGCCTACTGGATCGAACCGATTCTGGTGGGATTGCAGATTCTGCTGATCCTGCTCGTTGGCTACACGCTGCAACGTTTCGTGGCGCGTTTTCTGACCCGCATGGCCGAGCGCTATCCGCTGCTGCCGCCCGAGTTGCTGGTGATGGTGCGCGGCGGCCTGCGCTGGTTGATCATGGGCACCGCGCTGGTGGCGGTGCTCGGCCGCCTGGGTGTCTCCGCTTCGGTGTTGTGGGCGGCACTGTCCGGCTTTGTCGCGGTGGCCGCCGTGGCGTTCTTCGCCATGTGGAGCGTGTTGTCGAACCTGCTCTGCGCGGTGTTCATCTTCACCATGGGGCCGTTCCGCATCGGTGATGTGGTGGAGTTGGTGGACACCACCGACAAGCCCGGCATCAAGGGCCGGGTCACGGCGATCAACCTGATGTTCACCACGCTGGTCGAGCCGGCCGAGCTGGGCGGCACGCTGGTGCAGGTGCCCAACAGCCAGTTCTTCCAGAAGTCGATTCGCCGTTGGCGCGGCAATGACGGCACGCCCATCGTGTCCGGCGAGAAGCGTGCGGGCGAGCAGACGCAGCGCTGAAGCACCTGCACAGCTATCTGCCAGTTTGGCGCAACAGTTAGAAATAATTGGCCTTCAGGCCGCGGAAACACTAGGTTAGAGGCAGTTTTTGCTCTTGCCTGAGGTGTGTCATGTCGCTCGAAACATGGTTGGCCTTTTTTGCCGCCTGCTGGGTCATCAGTCTGTCGCCGGGTGCCGGTGCCATTGCGTCGATGTCCAGCGGTCTGCAATACGGCTTCTGGCGCGGTTACTGGAACGCGCTGGGCCTGCAACTGGCCCTGATCGTGCAAATCGCGATCATCGCTGCCGGCCTCGGCGCGGTGTTGGCGACTTCAGCGCTGGCGTTCACCCTGATCAAGTGGTTCGGTGTCGCCTACCTGGTTTATCTGGGCATCAAACAGTGGCGCGCGCTGCCCACTGACCTTTCCGAAGACGCGGCCATTCGCCCGATCGGCAAACCGCTGGCGCTGGTCTTCCGGGGCTTTCTGGTCAACATCAGCAACCCCAAGGCGCTGGTGTTCATGCTGGCAATCCTGCCGCAGTTCATCGACACCCACCAGCCATTGCTGGCGCAATACCTGACCATCGCCGCGACCATGGTCACCGTGGATCTGATCGTGATGGCGGGCTACACCGGGCTGGCGTCGAAGGTGCTGCGTGCGCTGAAGACGCCGAAGCAGCAGCGGCGGATGAACCGCACGTTTGCAGGGTTGTTTGTCAGTGCGGCGGCGTTTCTGGCGACCTTGCATCGCGCTTGAACGCCGAATGGCGAATAACGTGTAGGAGTGAGCTTGCTCGCGATAGCGGTGTGCCAGGCAACGTATTCATTGCAGACATTGCCCAATCGCGAGCAAGCTCACTCCTACAGGGCTTGTGACTACCTCAGAATCTTCGGCGCTTCGTCGCGGGGCAGGTTGTTGCGCTGTGGCGGTTGCTCTTGCGAGTACTCCACTTCGCCATGCAATTGCTCGCGCAACTGGCGCGCGACGTCCAGGCCGATCGACTTCGACACTTCCCGCACCACCAGCCCACGGTTTGGCGTGACCCGCACGTCGCGGCCGTTCACCAGCTTGGTGTCCTGACCTTCACCCATGGCGGTAAACGCCGAGGTGATCTGCAGGGTCTTGGTGTTGATCAGGCTGAAATCGCCGACCAGGGTCAGGCTCAGCACCGCTGAGGCACTGTTGGTGTTGGCGATCTCGTTGACGTCCTGGTGGAAGTCGATGTCCGACACCGTGCCGAACAGCACATAGTCGGCACCCTTGAAGTTGCCGTTCTTGATCCGCTTGATGACGTCGTACACGTCCTCTTTCGAGCCTGCGGTATACGGCGTGCCTTGCACCAGCTGGAACATCCCGGACTTCAGAATCTCGCCCTTGATGTCGCCGCTGAATTTGCGCAGCTCGCCTTGCTCGATGTAGCTGTTGAGCGCTTCGTACTCGTTATAGCTGGCCGAGCCACCGGCACTGAAGCGGTTGGCCTGGAAGCTGGTCTGTGCCGACACCGTGTGGATGTACTGTTCCACCTGGCGCTCGAAGGCCATGTCGGTCACCGCGACTTTCGGTGCGGCCTGCGCGCTCACTGCGCAGCACAGGCCAATAATGCCGATCCATGCACGCATTGTTCAGCGCTCCGTGGTCTTGCGGATTTCTTTCTCGTCCATCCACTCGGCCAGACCGCTTTCGACGTCGATCAGCTGCAGGCTGAATTTGTAGAAGACGTCCTTGTAGTCGCTGCTGCGCTTGACGATCGAGCTGATCGAGCCTTCCAGACGGTACTTGGCGGCGACCATGTTGCCGGTCTTGCTCACGGTCGACTTCTTGTACAGGCCGCTCTGGTTCTGCAGCTTGAGCTGATCGACCTGGCTCTGCATGTCGGTGTTGTCGCTGGCGAAACGGGCGGTGCCGGACTTCATCAACTGGGTCTTGATCGAGGTGGTGATCTCGCGGGTGTCGATGTACTCGCTGGTCTTGTTCTTCACGTCGTAGACCTGCACCACCGGACGGCCCTGCAGGGTGCCGGACTGCGCCAGCGAGCGGGTCATGCTCTCGGCGATCATCTGCAAATCGGTGGAGCCGAACTCGTTGGTCACGGTTTCGACGGCCTTGGTGTCGCCGTAGCTGATGTTCTTGCTGCCCAGTGCAGGCGAGTTGTTGGCACAGCCGGTGGCCAGCAGGGCGACGGCGGCGAGGGCGGAAAGGCGGATGGACAGCATGTCTGAATTCTCTCGGTCGATTCGGGGCAATGACGGTTAAGGGGTTTTGACTTCAAGGCGGAAGTCAGTGGCCTTCGGCACCGGCGCGATGGCGGGCAGGAAGCTGCTCTGCGAGCCATACAGGGTCAGGCTTTTCCAGGTTTCCGGCTCGGCGACCGGGAAACCGTCGTTGCCCAGCCAGGCAAAGCGGTAGTACATCGTCTTGTTGTAACTGCTGGTGTTGTTCAGCGAGACGTTGACGGTCATGAAGCCGTTTTCGCGGGCGACGCGCATCGGGCCGATCTCGATGTTTTTCAGATCGCCCATGGCGACCACCTTGCTGGCGGCACTGCCGGGAGCCGGTGGCGGCGGGGTGGCGCAACCGGCGAGCAACGCCAGGGCCATCAGGCCGAAAATCTTGCAACGCATGGAAAGTCTCCGATCAGGGTTTGTTGACGGCCACGGCCTGTGGCAGGACCGACGGGGTCACTTGAGCGGCGAGGCCGTCGGCGTACACCTGGTTGCCGATGGCGCGCAGCGTGACCACTTGATAAGGGCGGTCGATTTTCAGCTGGACACGGGTGCCGCCCAGCGACGATGGCAACACCACCTGATGCTCGCCCGGCTTGAGGCGTACGCGTGCTACCAGAGTGTTGTCCGGCAGGGTGCGCCAGGTGCGGGTGTCGGCGCCTTCAACGATGGCCGAGGCAATGCCCACGGCCAGACCGGCCAGCGGGTTGGTGTCGTTGAGTTTCTTCTGGGCCACGCCACGGCTGATGGCGCGCACCGTAGTTCTCACGATGATGCCGGGCATGTCGTCACGCAGAGCGCGGCGCGACATGGCAGTGGTGCTGTTGAGCAGGGTCAGGTTCAGCGGCTGACCGTCGAGGCCGACCTGGTTGAAGAACGGCGTCGAGTTGTCAGCCTTGATCACCGGGAACGACAGCGGCGTGATCACCAGATTGTTGTTGATCGGCAGCGGCAGCGGGATACGCACCGAATCGCGGGCCGGGGCGAAGCCGCTCTGCACCACCAGCAGCACTTCGCTGTTGCCGTCCTTGCTGGCGTTCTTGCTGCCGGCGGCGTCGAGGTTGAGCAGGGCCTGATCCAGCAACGGCGTGTTCGGGCGCAACTCGGCCGCCTGACGGTAACCCGGCGCAGCGAGGTCCTTCTCGCCCAGGGCTTCGTAGACGAAACCGGCCAGGTAATGGCTGAACGCGCTCTGGTAGCTGTTCTTCAGGCCGACCACTTCCGGCGCATCGAGGGACTCCACCGGATAGCCCTTGAGATCCTTGTATTGGGTGGTCACGCCCTGGGTTTTCGCCTCGTCCTCGCTCTTGAGGTATTCCTTGTCGCGCAGCTCGGCGATCACCGCTTCACGTTCGTGGGTCTTCTTGATTTCGGTGCGCGCGCCGTCGAAGTCGTTCTGCGCCAGCCGGTTCAGCGCCATCTGCGTGGTCAGCATGACCTTTTCGTAGTCGTAGCCTTCGTAACGACGGACCTTGTCATTGACCAGAAAACTGCCGAACTGGGCCAGGTACTTGCCGGCGTCGAGTTTGACCGAGTCTTCCCAGGCCATGACCGTCTGGTCGGCGCGGCCCCAGGCGACCTGGCTGCCGTTGAGATCACCCTTGGAACGCAGCAGCTCGCCTTTTTCGAAGTAATAGAGCAGGTCTTTGTCTTCGCCGGTGTTGTTCTTTTCCAGCAGGGTCAGTGCGCCGTCGACGTTACCGCTGCCCAGTTGCTGGTTGGTCTGTTGCAGTTCGCTGTCGTAGTTGCGAAAGGCGGCGCAGCCGGTCAGTTGCACGCTCGCGATCAGGGCGAGTGCAGTCAGGGCGCGGGTGGACATCGAGGTCGTTCCTTGAAAGGGCCAACTCGGCGGGGTGTGCCGGCTGTGCAAAATCC
Source organism: Pseudomonas sp. NPDC090208 (assembly GCF_044746785.1). Taxonomy (NCBI): domain Bacteria; kingdom Pseudomonadati; phylum Pseudomonadota; class Gammaproteobacteria; order Pseudomonadales; family Pseudomonadaceae; genus Pseudomonas; species Pseudomonas sp. NPDC090208. The sequence continues at coordinate 538,386 of NZ_JBIVCU010000001.1, read as the reverse complement.
ATTTGCAGAGGCGTGGCGTGGGCCTCCAATGAAAGGCGTCAGCGATGGTGGCTGACTGCCATAAAGTGGCGGCGATTATAAAGAGAGTGATGATCAGGGCAATGGCTTTTTGATAGCGCTCAATATTTTCAGAAGCGCCCTACAGAGCGGTTCATGGCTCGGGTAGCCAACAAAATCGGCAACAAAAGGCCGTGAAAGCTTGAGTGAGCCGCGCTGTACATGAACAATAACAACCCTTCGCATTTATATTTGAGATTCACTCATGTTTGCCCCCTCACGCTTTATGGCCTGTCTGGGTCTGGCGCTGCTGACCCTGTTCAGCGTCGCCGCCCGGGCCGATTCCGTTGACGGTGCCGCCCAGGCCCTGCATCTGCTCGACTACGTCAGTGCCGATTACCCGCCGACGGTGGCCGACGGCAAGGTGGTCGATGACGCCGAATACCGTGAACAGGTCGAGTTCCTCGGTGCGTTGCAGGGCCTGATCGTGGCCTTGCCGGCACGGGCGGAGCGCGCCGAGCTGGAGCAGGGCGTCAAGGCGTTGCAGGATGCTGTCGAGCAGAAACAGGATGGCGCGCAGGTTGCCCGTCAGGCGCGACAGCTGGGGGCCAGGCTGGCAGTTGCCTATGAAGTGAGTCAGGCGCCGGTGATCACCCCGGACCCGAGCCGAGGCGCGCCGCTGTACGGCCAGCATTGCGCGGTCTGCCACGGCGACGCGGGAGCGGGCGATGGTCCGGCGGGCATCGGTCTGACCCCGGCGCCGGCCAATCTGCGTGATGCCGCACGGCTGGACCGTCTGAGTCTGTACGACGTTTACAACACCCTCGGTCTGGGGATCGAAGGCACCGACATGCCGTCGTTCGCCGATCAGCTGGATGATCGTCAGCGCTGGGACGTGGCGACCTATATCGCCAGCTTCAGCGCCGACGCCAAGGCTGAAGCGGTCAAAACCTTCAATCTGGCTGATCTGGCCCGACAGACCCCGGCCGAAATCATCGCCGCCGAAGGCCCGCAAGCTGCCGCTGCGTTCCGTGCCCAGCGCGCGCAACCGCCGCAGGTACAGCGCGGTCCGGCGCAACTGCTCGATTACACCAGCAGCACGCTGGACAAGAGTCTGGCGGCGTACCAGTCCGGTGACCGCGAACAGGCCTACGACTTGTCGGTGGCGGCGTATCTGGAAGGCTTCGAGCTGGTAGAGAGCTCGCTGGACAACGTCGACGCCAACGTGCGCAAGGACACTGAAAAGGCCCTGATGGCCTACCGGCAGTCGCTGCAGGACGGCCTGCCAGCGGCTGAGGCCGCGCAAAAACTGGCGACTGCCAAGGCCAAACTCAAAGAGTCGGCGGATTTGTTGGGCGGCGACGGCTTGAGCGCGTCGCTGAGCTTCATTTCCGGCCTGCTGATTCTGCTGCGCGAAGGTCTGGAAGCGATTCTGGTACTGGCGGCGATTCTGGCGTTCCTGCGTAACACCGGCCAGCAATCGGCGGTGCGCAGCGTCAACGTCGGTTGGGGCCTGGCCTTGTTGGCCGGTCTGGGCACCTGGGCGCTGGCGGCGTACGTCATTGATGTCAGCGGCTCGCAACGGGAACTGCTGGAAGGCGCCACGGCGCTGTTTGCCAGCGTCATGGTGCTCTGGCTCGGCGTATGGATGCACGACCGCCGTCATGCGGCGGCCTGGCAGGACTACATCAAGAGCAGCCTGGTTGGCGGTGGCGGGCGTTTCGGCTTTGCCCTGCTGGCGTTCTTCTCGGTCTATCGCGAACTGTTCGAAGTGATCCTGTTCTACGAAACCCTGTGGCTGCAGGCCGGTCCCGCCGGTCACAACGCCGTGCTGGCCGGCGGCGCCACGGCGCTGGTGCTGCTGGTCGGCCTGGCCTGGGTGATCCTGCGCGGTTCGTCGAAGCTGCCGTTGGCGATGTTCTTCGGCATCAACGCGGCGCTGCTGTGTGCGCTGTCGGTGGTTTTCGCCGGACATGGCGTCAAGGCGCTGCAGGAAGCCGGTATCTTCGGTACGCGGCCGGTGCCGTTCTTCGAGTTCGACTGGCTGGGTATCCACGCCGACGCCTATTCGCTGTCGGCCCAGGCCGTGGCGCTGCTGGCGATTGTGGTGTTGTATGGCCGTAGCCGGTTGGCGGAAAAACGCCGGGCCGAAGCCGCCTGAATAGGTTGTAGGAGTGAGCTTGCTCGCGATCACGATGGATCTTTCACATTGATGTCGCCTGATGCGCCGCGATCGCGAGCAAGCTCACTCCTACAGGTTCTGCATTCAATCTGAATTCTGGTTAAAACACATGCGTGTATGGATCGACGCCGATGCCTGTCCGAAAGCGGCCAGGGATCAGGTGGTCAAGTTCGCCCTCAAGCGTCAGTTCGAGGTGGTGCTGGTCGCCGGTCAGGCGGTGCCCAAACCGGCGTTCGCTGTGGTGAAACTCATCGTGGTCCCCAGCGGGCCGGATGCCGCGGATGATTATCTGGTGGAAAACGCGGTGCCCGGTGAGCTGGTTATCTGCAGCGACGTGCCGCTGGCCGACCGTCTGGTGAAAAAGGGCGTGGCGGCGCTGGACCCGCGCGGCAAGGAGTTCGACGAGCGCAACATGGGCGAGCGTCTGGCGGTGCGCAACCTGTTCACCGACCTGCGCGAGCAAGGGCAGGTCGGCGGCGGGCAGGGCGCTTACGGGGATCGTGAGAAACAGGCCTTCGCCAATTCGCTGGATCGCATCCTCACACGTTTGGCGCGCGGCCAGATCAGCTGACACCCAATCCTGTGGGAGGGAGCCCTGCTCGCGAAAGCGGTGTGTCAGTCAACATTGCGCTATCTGGACTGACGCCTTCGCGAGCAGGGCTCCCTCCCACAGGATCGATGTCGGCCACACGTTTTGTGGATCGCCGCCAAACCTGTAGGAGTGAGCTTGCTCGCGATCACGTCAGTTCAGCAACGAACGTGCTTCCTGACGGACCGCTATCGCGAGCAAGCTCACTCCTACAAAGCCAGATACATATCCCAAAGAACGGGCATCACTGCTCTTCCTGCACCAACTCCAACACCCGGTCCACCAGCTTGTTGATCCCCGATGCCGCTTCGCTGATCGACGTGGCCATCATGTAGGCCGGGGTGCTGACCAGCTTGCGGTCCTTGTCTTCGACGATGTCGGTCACTTCGCATGTTTCATGCTTGCCACCCATCTTGGTGATGGCGGCGGCAGTGTCGGCGTCGTTGCCGATGGTGCAGGTCACGCCCGGGCCGTAAATCTTCGCCGCCAGTGCCGGCGACACGCAGATCAGGCCGATGGGTTTGCCGGCTTCGGCAAAGGCTTCGGCCATCGCCAGCACTTCCGCCTGGACCTTGCAGCCGGCGCCCTGGCTGGCGAAGTTGGACAGGTTTTTCGCGGTGCCGAAGCCGCCGGGAATGATCAGCGCGTCGAACTCGGTGATATCGGCTTCGCGGATGTCTTCGATGGCGCCGCGGGCGATGCGCGCCGATTCCACCAGCACGTTGCGGCTTTCCGCCATCTCTTCACCGGTCAGGTGGTTGATGACGTGGTGCTGGGCGATGTTCGGCGCAAAACACTTCACCTCGGCACCGCGCTGGTCGAGGCGCAACAGGGTGAGCACACTCTCCTGGATTTCCGCGCCGTCCTGGACGCCGCAGCCGGAAAGAATGACAGCAACTCGTTTGCTCATGGGTGCTCCCTCTCTGGGGCGATCCGGGTCGGTGCCGGGTACGCCGGTCTGGTCGTTCTCCATGGCGATCCGCTGTGCGCGCGATGCCAACGATGTCGTCAAATGTCTACTAATTTGTCATTCGTTGCCATAGGGTTTTGCCGTTGCCGGATCTAATCTTCCGTGTTTCGTCGCTGGGTGGCGTTGATGAATTTCATTCTGTACGCAGTGCCGTTTTTCTTCGTGCTGATTGCCGTCGAACTGCTTGCCGACCGCTGGCGCAAGGTCAGCAATTACCGGGTCGCCGATGCGATCAACAGCCTCAGCACCGGCGTGCTGTCGACCACCACCGGGTTGCTGACCAAAGGCGTGGGTCTGGTGACGTATGCCTTTGCTCTCGATCATTTGGCGCTTTGGCAGCTGTCCGCCGACAGCCTGTGGGTCTGGGTCTTTGCCTTCATTCTGTATGACCTCTGCTATTACTGGCTGCACCGTATGGGCCACGAGCGCAACATCCTCTGGGCGGCGCACTCGGTGCATCACCAAAGCGAGGACTACAACCTGTCCACCGCCCTGCGCCAGACCAGCACCGGCTTTCTGCTGAGCTGGATCTTCTACCTGCCGCTGGCGGTGATCGGCGTGCCGCTGGTTGTGTTCGTCGCGGTCGCTTCGCTCAATCTGCTGTACCAGTTCTGGGTGCATACCCGGCACATCGGCAAGTTGGGTTGGTTCGAATGGTTCTTCGTCACCCCGTCCAATCATCGCGCGCACCATGCGCAGAACCTCGTCTACATGGATCGTAACTACGGTGGGGTATTCATCGTCTGGGACCGGCTGTTCGGCACGTTTCAGGAGGAACTGGACAGCGAGCCGGCAATCTTCGGCGTGACCACGCCCCTGCGCAGCTGGAACCCGCTGTGGGCCAACGTGCAGTTCTATGCCCAATTGCTCGACGATGCGCGGCGCACGGCGTCGTGGCGCGACAAATTGCGGATCTGGTTCATGCCCACCGGTTGGCGCCCGGCGGATGTCGCGGCGCAGTATCCGATCCACAAGCCCGAGCTGAGCCAGTTCCGCAAGTTCGAGGTGCCGTTGAGCCTGACGCAGCAGGTTTACGTGGGCGTGCAGTTTTCCCTTTACACGCTGCTGGGCAGTTACCTGCTGTCGAACGGCGAGGTGCTGTCTTGGTCGGCGCTGATCGTCGGCTGGAGTTGGGTGGCACTGGGTTTGTTCGTGTTCGGCGCGGCGCTGGAAAATCGTCCGTCGGCGCTGAAACTGGAGGGGATGCGGCTGGTGGCGAATCTGCCGCTGATGGCGCTGGCGCCAATGGTGGGGTTGTGGCCGGTCAGCGCCCTGGGCTGGGTAGCGCTGTTGGCCTACACCCTGTTGAGCGCAATCGCGGTGTATTGCGCTCGTGGGCGGTTCACTCGTCTGGCCGGTTCTTGACTTCGGTATCGACCGTGGCCGGTGCCAGCCGAGCTTCGCGGGCAATGCGCGCGTTCTTGATGCGGCGGCGCAGCCAGAGGATGCCGCCCAGTATCAGCAGGGCGCCCAGCACCCACAGCTCGTACTTCTTGACGTTACCCAGCAGGCCTTCCAGCACGGCGCCGAACTTGTAGGCCGCCGCACCCAGTGCAGCGGCCCAGACGGCGGCACCGATACCGTTGAGCAGCAGATAGCGCCCCGGCGGATAGCCGGACAGGCCGATAGCCACCGGCATGACCGTGCGCAGGCCGTAGACGAAACGGAAGCTCAGCACCCAGATGTCCGGGTGGCGGCGGATATGCTCCAGCGCGCGATCACCGAGCATCTGCCAGCGCGGCTTGCGGGCGAGCAGCTTGCGGCCATGCTTGCGCCCCATGAAATACCAGAGCTGGTCGCCTGCGTAGCTGCCGAAGAAGGCAACTACCACGACCAGATTGATGTCCATGTACCCGCGGAATGCCAGGAAGCCGGCCAGGACCAAAATGGTCTCGCCTTCGAAGAAGGTTCCGAGGAAAAGGGCGAAGTAGCCAAATTCTTGTAAAAAATGCTGGAGCATCATATGGGTGCTGGCGAAATGAACGCGCAGCCTAACTCGCCGAAGACATTCAGGAAAGTGTGGAAATGTGTCTCGGCGTTAAAGTTTCCTACGACCTAAGTCGATTTGCCGTCTAGTAGGCGCGTTTACGTCCTACGCGGTATGTTCGACATACAACTGTCACGCAAGAGTCATAATGCTGGCTTATAACTGTCACGTTTGCCCGCATCTCGGGCCCCCGCAGGTGTCCGGCGTGACCGGTCTGCGCTGCTGAACGTCCCTCCTGATGTGACGGGACCGGCAGATCGATCTCTTCAGCCGTTCAAACGGCTTACTGTCAGACGGGCAATTGCCTACAGGATCATTCATGAGTACCGAAGGAACCACCGAAGCTGCAGTAGAACTTGACCCTCAGGGCCTGACCCAGGAAATCACCGCCGTGGTCGAGCCGACCATCGAGGTGGTCCCGGCGCCTGAGCCGCATCCGCCAGCGGCACCTGCCGTGGTCGTGCCCAACCTGGATGACAGCAGCCTTTATATTCACCGCGAACTGTCGCAATTGCAGTTCAACATTCGCGTGCTGGAGCAGGCGCTGGATGAGTCCTATCCGCTGTTGGAGCGTCTGAAGTTCCTGCTGATCTTCTCCAGCAACCTGGATGAGTTCTTCGAAATTCGTGTCGCCGGTCTGAAGAAACAGATCACCTTCGCTCGTGAACAGGCGGGTGCCGACGGTCTGCAGCCGCATCAGGCGCTGGCGCGTATCAGCGAACTGGTTCACGGCCATGTCGACCGCCAGTACGCGATCCTCAACGACATTCTGCTGCCGGAGCTGGAAAAGCATCAGGTGCGCTTCATCCGCCGCCGTTACTGGACCGCCAAGCTGAAAACCTGGGTGCGCCGTTACTTCCGCGACGAAATCGCCCCGATCATCACGCCGATCGGCCTGGACCCGACCCACCCGTTCCCGTTGCTGGTGAACAAGTCGCTGAACTTCATCGTCGAGCTGGAAGGCATCGACGCCTTTGGTCGCGACTCCGGTCTGGCAATCATTCCAGCACCGCGCCTGCTGCCGCGCATCATCAAGGTGCCGGAAGAGTTCGGCGGCCCGGGCGACAACTATGTATTCCTGTCGTCGATGATCCACGCCCACGCCGATGACCTGTTTCAGGGCATGAAGGTCAAGGGCTGCTATCAGTTCCGTCTGACCCGTAACGCCGACCTGGCACTGGACTCCGAAGACGTCGAAGACTTGGCCCGTGCACTGCGCGGCGAGCTGTTCTCCCGTCGCTACGGCGATGCGGTGCGTCTGGAAGTGGCCGACACCTGCCCGAAACACCTGTCCGATTACCTGCTCAAACAGTTCAACCTGAGCGAGACCGAGCTGTATCAGGTCAACGGCCCGGTCAACCTGACCCGTCTGTTCAGCATCACCAGCCTCGACAGCCACCCTGAGCTGCAATACACGCCGTTCACCCCGGCGATTCCGAAGCTTTTGCAGAACAGCGAAAACATCTTCAACGTGATCAGCAAGCAGGACATTCTGCTGCTGCACCCGTTCGAGTCCTTCACGCCGGTGGTGGATTTGCTGCGACAGGCAGCGAAAGACCCTCACGTCCTGGCGGTGCGTCAGACCCTTTACCGCAGTGGCGCCAACTCGGAAATCGTAGACGCGCTGGTGGACGCTGCCCGTAACGGCAAGGAAGTCACGGCGGTCATCGAACTGCGCGCGCGCTTCGACGAAGAGTCCAACCTGCAACTGGCCAGCCGCCTGCAAGCGGCGGGTGCGGTGGTGATCTACGGCGTGGTCGGTTTCAAGACCCACGCCAAGATGATGCTGATCCTGCGTCGCGAAGCGGGCGAAATCGTGCGTTATGCGCACCTCGGCACCGGTAACTACCACGCCGGCAACGCCCGTCTGTACACCGACTACAGCCTGCTGACGTCCGACGACGCGCTGTGCGAAGACGTCGGCAAACTGTTCAGCCAGTTGATCGGCATGGGCAAGACCCTGCGCATGAAGAAGCTGCTGCACGCGCCGTTCACCCTGAAGAAAGGCATGCTCGACATGATCGCCCGCGAAACCCAGTTCGCGGCCGAGGGCAAGCCGGCGCACATCATCGCCAAGTTCAACTCGCTGACCGATCCGAAGATCATCCGCGCGCTGTACAAGGCCAGCCAGACCGGAGTGAAGATCGACCTCATCGTGCGTGGCATGTGCTGCCTGCGTCCGGGCGTGCCGGGCGTGTCGCACAACATTCAGGTGCGTTCGATCATCGGTCGCTTCCTGGAGCACACGCGGGTGTTCTACTTCCTCAACGGCGGTGACGAGCAGATGTTCTTGTCCAGCGCCGACTGGATGGAGCGCAACCTCGACAAGCGCGTCGAGACCTGCTTCCCGGTCGAGGGCAAGAAACTGATTCTGCGGGTGAAGAAGGAAATCGAGGGGTATCTGACCGACAACACCCACGCCTGGATTCTGCAGGCCGACGGCCGTTACATCCGCAGCACGCCGACCGGCAACCAGAACGCCCGCAATGTGCAGGCGGCGTTGCTGGAGAAGTTGAGCAATCCAGTCCTCAGCGTACGCTGAGGACGATCCCGACCCGGGTCAGCCATTCGGCCTCAAGCTCGAAGTCGGCCTGGGTCAGCTGGTTGTTTTCCAGCCAGCCGTCCGGGAACAGGATATCCAGGTTATTGCCATTGGCGGTCAGCACCGGCTGTGGCATTTCCTGGGTGCCGCGGATGTGGTGGAACAGGATCGCGAAGCGCAGCAACACGCACAGACGAATCAGCTTCACGCCTTCATCGCCGAACTCGGCGAACTTGTCCTTGGGAATGTTGCGGCGATGGCCGCGCACCAGCAGCGCCAGCATTTGCTGGTCTTCCCGCGAGAACCCGGCCAGATCCGAGTGCTCGATCAGATACGCGCCGTGCTTGTGGTAGTGGTAGTGGGCGATGTCCAGACCGACTTCATGGACCTTGGCCGCCCAGCTCAGCAGATCGCGATACAGCTCGTCTTCCAGCTCCCAGGCCTGGGCCACTTGGTCCAGCGCCGACAGTGCCTTGCGCTCGACGCGGGCGGCCTGTTCCAGATCGACGTGATAACGGTCCATCAGCGAGCTGAGGGTGCGTTCGCGCACGTCTTCGTGGTGATGACGGCCGAGCAGGTCATACAGCACGCCTTCACGCAGGGCGCCTTCGCAGTGATCCATGCGTTGCAGGTCGAGGGCGTCGAAGATGGCTTCGAGAATCGCCAGACCTGCCGGGAAGATTGCACGGCGGTCGGGTTTGATGCCGTCGAAGTCGATCTTGTCGACTTCGCCGAGCTTCATCAGCTTGCGCTTGAGCCAGGCCAGGCCTTCGGCATTGACCTCGCCAGTGCCATGGCCGCCGGCCTTAAGGGCCAGACCGATGGCGCGGATGGTGCCGGAGGAGCCGATGGCTTCATCCCAGGTCAGGCGGTGCAGGGCGTGCTCGATGCTCATGATCTCCAGCCGCGCCGCCGTGTAGGCCTGTGCATAACGTGCCGGGGTGATTTTGCCGTCCTTGAAATAACGCTGGGTGAAGCTGACGCAACCCATCTGCAGGCTTTCGCGCAGCAGCGGCTCGAAGCGCTGGCCGATGATGAATTCGGTACTGCCGCCGCCGATGTCGGCGACCAGGCGTTTGCCCGGTGTGTCGGCCAGGGTGTGGGAGACGCCCAGATAGATCAGACGCGCTTCTTCACGACCGGAAATGACTTCCACCGGATGACCAAGGATTTCTTCGGCACGGTGAATGAACTCGTTGCGGTTGCGCGCCTCGCGCAGGGCGTTGGTGCCGACGATACGCACCGAGCCCGGTGGCATGCCGTTGATCAGCTGGGCAAAACGCTTGAGGCAATCGAGCCCGCGCTGCATGGATTCTTCATTGAGCTTGCGCTCGTCGTCGATGCCGGCGGCCAGCTGCACTTTCTCGCCGAGACGCTCAAGGATGCGGATTTCGCCTTGGTGGGCCTTGGCAACCACCATGTGGAAGCTGTTGGAACCCAAGTCGATCGCGGCGATCAGCGAGAAGTTTTTTTCGGTGGATGGCGGCATGGTCAAAGTCCCGGTCGATAACCCCGACATCGTGCCACGATCCGCCATTGCCGCCAAACGGGACGACATCAAACACCGAAAAACCTGTAGGAGCTGGCTTGTCCTGCGACCGGCGGGGAACCCGTCGCAAATCCGGCAAATGCGGTCTGCCTGCCACTCCGAGTCTGTCGGATTTACGACTGCTACGCAGCCGGTCGCAGGGCAAGCCAGCTCCTACAGGATTAGCGTTCGCCCCATTGCAGCGGTTCAGTGGTTCAAGCGTGCTCCACCGACCCAATGAAATTCGCCAGTTCCGGCGTTTTCGGGCTGGCCATCAGCTCCTTCGGGTCGCCCACTTCGTGTACCTTGCCCTGGTGCATGAACACCAGCTTGTCGCCGACCTCGCGGGCGAAGCGCATTTCGTGGGTCACCATGATCAGGGTCATGCCGTCTTTTGCCAGCTGACGCACCACGCTGAGCACTTCGTTGACCAGCTCCGGGTCCAGCGCCGAGGTGATTTCATCGCACAGCAGCACTTTCGGCGACATCGCCAGCGCCCGGGCAATCGCCACGCGCTGTTGCTGGCCGCCGGACAGGCGGTCGGGGAAGGCATCGAATTTTTCGCTCAGTCCGACCTTGGCCAGCATTTCCCGGGCGAGTTTGCCAGCTTCGGCCTTGGACGCCTTCTTCACCACCTGCGGCGCGAGCATGACGTTCTCGCCGACAGTCAGGTGCGGAAACAGGTTGAACTGCTGAAACACCATGCCGACTTTCTGCCGCAGGCTGCGCAGGTCGGCGCGCGCGGCGTCGAGGTATTCACCGTCGACTTCGATGACGCCGTCGTTGATCGACTCCAGGCCGTTGAGCGTGCGCAGCAACGTGCTCTTGCCCGAGCCACTGCGGCCGATGATCGCCACCACCTGACCTTCCTCGATGCTCAGGTCGATGCCTTTGAGCACATGGTGGTCGCCGTAGTATTTGTGCAGGGCGGAAATTCTAAGCAGAGGCATGAAGTCTCCTTTCCAGGTAGCGCGCGCTGAGCGACAGCGGATAACAAAGCAGGAAGTAGCCCAGGGCGACGAAGCCGTAGACCATGAAAGGCTGGAACGTAGCGTTGGCGAGCATGCCGCCGGTCTTGGTCAGCTCGGTGAAGCCGATGATCGAGGTCACCGCCGTGCCCTTGACCACCTGCACCGAGAAGCCCACGGTCGGCGCCACGGCAATGCGCAGGGCCTGGGGCAGGATCACGTAGCGCAGCTGTTCGAAGCGGGTCAGCGCCAGACTCGCCGAGGCTTCCCACTGGCCATTGCCGATCGATTGCACGCAGCCGCGCCAGATCTCGGCCAGATAGGCGCTGGTGAACAGGGTCAGGGCCAGCGCGGCGGCTAGCCAGGGCGAAATGTCCACGCCCAGCAGCGCCACGCCGAAGAACACCAGAAACAGTTGCATGAGCAGCGGCGTGCCTTGAAACAGCTCAATGTAGCCACGGGCGACGCCGCGCAGAAACGGCGTCTGGCCAATGCGCAGGGTCATGACCAGTAAGCCGATCACGCCGCCGCCGATAAAGGCCACCAGCGACAGGGCCAGTGTCCATTGCAGGCCGGTGAGCAGGTTGCGCACGATGTCCCAGAGGGTGAAATCCATCAGCGGTTCCTCGCGATGTAGCGCTGGCCGATCCAGGCCAGCAACTGGCGGATCAGCAACGCCATGGCCAGATAGATCAGCGTGGTGACGATGTAGGTCTCAAAGGCGCGGAAGTTGCGCGACTGGATGAAGTTGGCGGCGAAGCTCAACTCCTCGGTGGCGATCTGCGAACAGACCGCCGAGCCAAGCATGACGATGATGATCTGGCTGCTCAGCGCCGGCCAGACCTTGCCCAGCGCCGGGATCAGCACCACATGGCGGAAGGTTTCAAAGCGCGTCATCGCCAGTGCCGCCGAGGCTTCCAGCTGTCCGCGCGGGATGGCCTGCACCCCGGCGCGGATGATTTCCGTGGAGTAGGCACCCAGGTTGATCACCATCGCCAGCACCGCCGCCTGCCATTCGGAAATCTGCAGCCCCAGCGACGGCAGGCCGAAGAAGATGAAGAACAGTTGCACGAGGAACGGCGTGTTGCGGATCAGCTCGACATAGACGCCGAACAGCGCCGAGAACGGCTGGATCTTCCACGCCCGCACAATCGCGCCGACGATGCCCACGCCGACCCCGAGCAGGGTGCCGATGGCCGTCAGCTCCAGCGTGAACAGCGCCCCGCGCAGCAGCAGGTCGGCGTTGTGCAGGACCGGTATGAAATCGAACTGGTAAGCCATTGAGCGCCCCGGATCAGATGCAGTTACTTGAAAGCGGCCATCAGAGATCGGCAGGCAGCGGCTGTTTCAGCCAGGTCTGCGCGTTCTTTTCCAGAGCGCCGTCTTTCTTCGCCGCTTCGAGGATTTCGTTGACCTTCGCCAGCAGCTCCGGCTGACCCTTGTTGACGCCGACATAGACCGGCGAGTCCTTGAGTTTCACTTTCAGCGCCGGGATACGCTTCGGGTTCTTCTCGCTGATTGCGACCATCACCACGTTGCCGCTGGCGATCAGGTCAGTCTGGTTGGCCAGGTAGGCGGCGATGGTCGAGTTGTTGTCTTCGAAACGCTTGATGGTGGCTTCCTTCGGCGCGACGGCGGTCAGCTCGATGTCCTCGATGGCGCCACGGGTGACGCTGATGGTCTTGCCCTTGAGATCGTCGACGCCACTGATAGCGGCTTCCGGCGGGCCGAACACGGCGAGGTAAAACGGCGCGTAGGCGCGGGAGAAGTCGATGACCTTCTCGCGATCCGGGTTCTTGCCCAGGCTTGAGATCACCAGATCGACCTTGCCGGTGGTCAGGAATGGAATGCGGTTGGTGCTGTTGACCGGGGTCAGCTCCAGTTTGACCTTCAACTGATCGGCGATCAGCTGCGCGGTGTCGATGTCCAGGCCGCGCGGCTTCATGTCCGGGCCGACCGAGCCGAACGGCGGGAAGTCTTGTGGTACGGCGACTTTCAGCGTGCCGCGTGCGGTCACATCCTCCAGGCCATTGGCGTGGGCAGGGGCCTGGCCGAGCATGAGGCTGGCAAACAGGGCGGCAAGCAAGGCACTGGAACGCTTGGTCATGTGACGTCTCCGAATGAGTGATGGCGAGGCTCCAGTGCACAGCCCATGCCAGCCACCGAAAAGCGACCATGGAATGCGGGCTGCAAGGCGATTCGGGTCTGACTGGTCTGAACAGTTGGCAGAATGCCCGCCCTGCTTTGGCGCGACGCAAAGCCCCGGCGCCCCTTGCTTGGGCGTGACTTGCCGAATCGTCGCGATGGTTATACAAGTGGATTTTTCCACGATCAGCGCGCCCGAATCGTCATGCATCCGAGCCCCATCGCAGTACCCGAAGCCGCCCTTCAGGCGATCCGCAAACTGATCGTCGAGCAGGGTTATGGCCCCGGCGACAGCCTGCCTTCGCAGCGGGATCTGGCGATCCGCCTGGGTGTCAGCCGCGCTTCATTAAGAGAAGCGCTGTCGTCGCTGAGCGCCCTGGGCGTGGTCAGCGTGCAGCCGGGCAAAGGCGTGTTCGTCCAGGCCCATCCTGAACCACAACAGCGCACGAACGGTTTTTCCTGGCCGTTCGCATCCCATGCGTCGCCCTCGGAAACCTTTCAGTTGCGGTATGCGCTGGAAGGCTTTGCGGCGGGGCTGGCGGCGGTCACGCTGACTGCCGACGAGCGCGATGTGCTGGAAGACAACGTCGAAGCCATGCGCCTTGAACTCAAGGCGGGAGATTTCGACAGCGCGGCGAAGCTGGATTTCGATTTCCACCGAGGCATTCTGGTCGCCAGCGGCAATCAGGCGATTCTCGGCATCATCACCGCGAGTGCCGACATCTTTCTGGAGAGCCAGAAACTGCCCTTCATTCGTGCCGGACGCGCCATGGAAACCTGGCAGGAACACCGCAAGATCCTCCGCGCCCTGGCACGCAACGCCTCGGGGCCGGCACAGAAGGCCATGCAGGAACACATCCGCGGCGCGGCGTTGCGCACCGGCATCGTGTTTGTGGCGCCGGCGGGGTGAATGTAGACCGTTGATCCAGCGGGAAATGGGGGGAGTGCTGACGGGGCTACGCTTAAAGTACTGCCAGAAGGAGCATGGAAGGCGGTCGGCAGTCACCACGGATGACAGGAGTCTCCCATGTACACCACTAAATTAAACGTGATAACGGATGCCTACTTCGGTGCTGTCAAGAAAGGTCTAATCGAGGCCGGGGTGCCAGTATTCATCTTCCTCTCAGTTGATTGGAGTACGACGGCTAAAATGCTTGCCCCAGCAGTCGAAGCCCTTCAGGCGGAATGCGTTGGAAAAATGTTGTTTTTCGAATTGAACCCGGAAGAAAACCCGGATGCTGTCAATCATCTCAAGGCCTACGACTTCCCGACCTCGATTGTTTTCAAAGGTGGGCAGGAGTTTGCCAGGTTTGTTGGTGCTGTTAAGAAAGAAGAACTGAAAGCTGCTATCGACAAATGAAAGCCTCTCTCAGGCGCCAGGTCTTCATGGCATAAGTCGGCGTCTCGCTCCCTTCAGCGCTTGGCAGTCATGTCGGTAGAGAATCCTCCGTGCGCATCAGACCAACGCCTCTGTGGGAGCGGGCTTGCCCGCGAATGCGTAGGTTCAACCAGCATCGCAGCGTCCGATCCGGCGGGGTGACAACGCTCGATCCGGCCAAGCCCGCTACTGTGGGAGCGCGGCGGAGGTGGCGAGCAGTTCATTGTGCAGTCACTTCAATACACGTAGTCACTAACCTCCATAGCAAGAGACAATCGCCTGTGCCTTCCTGTCACGGGCTGACACAGTTATGATGACCCACGTTTTTTTGCCTATGACCTCGGAGAGTTCTCATGAGTAGCGACCTTATCAAACACGTCAGCGACGCGAGCTTCGAAGCCGATGTCCTGAAGGCTAGCGGCCCTGTGCTGGTGGATTACTGGGCTGAGTGGTGTGGCCCTTGCAAAATGATCGCCCCTGTTCTGGACGACATCGCGTCTTCCTACGAAGGCAAGCTGACCGTTGCCAAGCTGAACATCGACGAAAACCAGGCAACTCCGGCCAAGCACGGCGTTCGCGGTATCCCTACCCTGATGCTGTTCAAGGACGGCGAAGTCGCGGCGACCAAGGTCGGCGCACTGTCCAAGTCGCAGCTGCAAGCGTTCCTCGACGCCAACATCTGATGGCGCAAAAGCCCCGCAAACAGCGGGGCTTTTTTCTGGCGTTACACTAGACGCTCGGAAAATCAAGTGGTACATTCGGCCCCGCAACGGCTTCTCCGTTGCCCCCTGCTAGCCGTCGCCGACGCTCTCCTTTCGATTTTTACGCGATCCTGTCGCCTTCTCTGCGGCGCGGCCTCATTAAGCCAGAAGCTTAATTTCCCCCTCCATACATGATTACGTCATTCCCATATGAACCTGACTGAACTCAAGCAAAAGCCTATTACCGATCTGCTCGAAATGGCCGAACAGATGGGCATAGAAAATATGGCCCGTTCGCGCAAGCAGGACGTGATTTTCTCTCTGCTGAAAAAGCACGCGAAAAGCGGCGAGGAAATCTCGGGTGATGGCGTGCTGGAGATCCTCCAGGATGGCTTCGGCTTCCTGCGTTCTGCAGACGCCTCCTACCTGGCCGGCCCTGACGACATCTACGTCTCGCCAAGCCAGATCCGCCGCTTCAACCTTCGCACTGGCGACACCATTGTCGGCAAGATCCGCCCACCGAAGGAAGGCGAGCGTTACTTCGCACTGCTCAAGGTCGATACCATCAACTTCGACCGTCCAGAAAACGCGAAGAACAAGATTCTGTTTGAAAACCTGACGCCGCTGTTCCCGACCGTGCGCATGAAGATGGAAGCCGGTAACGGTTCCACCGAAGACCTCACCGGTCGTGTCATCGACCTGTGCGCCCCGATCGGTAAAGGCCAGCGTGGTCTGATCGTTGCTCCGCCGAAGGCGGGCAAGACCATCATGCTGCAGAACATCGCGTCGAACATCACCCGCAACAACCCTGAAGTCCATCTGATCGTTCTGCTGATCGATGAACGTCCTGAAGAAGTGACCGAAATGCAGCGCACCGTGCGCGGCGAAGTGGTCGCCTCCACCTTCGACGAGCCACCGACCCGTCACGTGCAGGTCGCCGAAATGGTGATCGAGAAGGCCAAGCGCCTGGTCGAGCACAAGAAGGACGTGGTCATCCTGCTGGACTCCATCACCCGTCTGGCTCGAGCCTACAACACCGTTATCCCGAGCTCCGGCAAGGTGCTGACCGGTGGTGTCGATGCCCACGCGCTGGAAAAACCGAAGCGCTTCTTCGGTGCCGCCCGTAACATCGAAGAAGGCGGCTCGCTGACCATCATCGCCACCGCGCTGGTCGAAACCGGCTCGAAGATGGACGAAGTGATCTACGAAGAGTTCAAGGGCACCGGCAACATGGAACTGCCACTGGACCGCAAGATCGCGGAAAAGCGCGTCTTCCCGGCCATCAACATCAACCGTTCCGGCACCCGCCGCGAAGAGTTGCTGACCGCCGACGACGAGCTGCAGCGCATGTGGATTCTGCGCAAGCTGCTGCATCCGATGGATGAAGTCGCGGCCATCGAGTTCCTGGTCGACAAGCTGAAGCAGACCAAGACCAACGATGAGTTCTTCCTGTCGATGAAGCGCAAGTAATGTTCAAGCGCTGAACGGCTGTAGAAAAATGGTGTCCTTTCGGACACCATTTTTTTTGCCCCTGAAGACTACAAAAGCGGGACAAGGAGCGTCATGCATACATTTGGCAATCGTCGGGACATCGATGGGCTACGGGCGCTGGCCGTCATTCCGGTGGTGTTGTACCACTTCGGGTTTGGCGTGTTCAGCGGCGGCTTCGTCGGGGTCGATGTGTTTTTCGTGATATCCGGCTACCTGATCACCTCGATCATCTTTCGCGAGATCGGGGCCGGGCGCTTCAGCTTCGTCGATTTCTGGGCCAGACGGGCCCGGCGGATCATTCCGGCGCTGAGCGTGATGATGCTGGCGACGCTGCTGGTCGGCTGGCTGCTGATGCCGGCCAATGACTATTCGCAGCTGGGTCGCGCCGTTCGCTATCAGGCGATGTTCATCTCCAACATCCTGTTCATGCGTCAGGACGGCTACTTCAACCCGGCGTCCGACTTCAAACCGCTGCTGCACACCTGGTCGCTCTCGGTCGAAGAGCAGTACTACATTCTCTTTCCTTTATTGATGGTGCTGTTGACCCGCTTCCTGCGGCAGTGGCGCTGGGTGCTGGGCGGGCTGTTGCTGCTGTCGTTCGTGCTGAATGTCTGGGTGATCAAGCGCCAGCCCGACGCGGCGTTCTTTCTGTTGCCGATGCGCGCCTGGGAACTGCTGTGCGGGGCGATGCTGGCGGTACTGCCGGCATCGGAGCGCAAACTGGCGCCATGGGTGTATCAGGGCATCAGTCTGGCTGGCTTGCTGGCGGTGCTGTACGCGATTTTCGGCTTCGACAAATACACCGCGTTCCCCGGCTGGGCAGCGCTGCTGCCGGTACTCGGGGCCACGGCGATGATCTGGTCCAACGGCCATGCCGAAACGCTGGTGGGGCGCCTGCTCAGCTTGCGTCTGCTGGTCGGGATCGGGCTGATTTCCTATTCGTGGTACCTGTGGCACTGGCCGGTGTTCGTCTACGCCAATGCGGTTTCGGTGGATGGCATGCAAACGCAAGAGGCGGCCGGCTGGGTGCTTCTGACTTTGCTGCTGGCATGGCTGAGCTGGCGTCTGGTGGAGTTGCCGTTCCGGGAAAAGCGCCTGCTGGCCGGGCGCAAGCCTGTGCTGGCGGCGGGGCTGGCGACGTTGCTGGTCGTCGGAGCGGTCGGTCAGTGGGTTCGCACGGCTGATGGTGTGCCGGAGCGGTTGTCAGCCCAGGCGCAGCAATACGCCGAGGCCCGTGACTGGCAGCGCGGGCAGAAAGACTGCCTGCTGCAGCGCGACAGTCCGGACCTGAGCAAGGTCTGCCATTTTGGCGGCGGTGAAGACGTGTCGCCAGTACAGCTGGTGTGGGGCGACAGTCACGCTGCGGCATTGTTGCCCGCCATCGAGTCCGACGCCGACCGCTACGGCATACCGGTGTGGCTGGCGAGCCTGTCCGGCTGCCTGCCGATTCTCGGGCACGAAACCCGCCAGCAATGTCAGGACTTCAATCGCAACACGCTGGAAGCCATCCGCACCCACAAGATTCGCGACGTGGTGCTGGCGGCGCGCTGGAGTCTGTATCTGTACGGCGAGGAAGACGGCGACATGCAGCACGTCCTTTACCGCAACGACAGCCGCCCCGTAGCCGAGCAGCAATTGGCGAGGGACTTGAGCGCCATGGTGGCAGCCGTGCGCGAGACGGGCGCGCGGGTGTGGCTGTTCAAGGAAGTGCCGCTGCAGCGGCAGGGTACGGTGGCGCGGCTGGGCAGTCTGGCGATGGTCGGGCGCTCTGCCGAAAAACTTGGCCGACCGCTGGCCGAGCATCGTGCACGGCAGCAGTTTCTCGCCACCCTGTTCGACCGCTTGAGCGCGCAGGACCCGCAGGTGCGGGTGATCGACCCGGCGGGCCTGCTGTGTCCGGCCGGAATCTGCCGCGCCGAATTCGACGGTTATTCGCAGTACATGGATGAAAATCACCTGTCGGATAAGGGCGGCGAACGCATGAAGCCGCTGCTGGCGCCGGTTTTCCTCGGCGAAAACGCCGCTCAGGGCGGTTGATCGCACGTGCGATAGCTGCTGTCGGCCGCCAGAGCAGGTAGGATGTGCATCTATTTGTTAAGTGGCCGGGTTAATGAAATTCAAGGATCTACGGGATTTCGTGCAGCAGCTTGAGCAGCGCGGAGAGTTGAAACGCATCCAGGTTCCCATTTCCCCTGTGCTGGAAATGACCGAAGTCTGCGACCGGACCCTGCGCAACAAGGGCCCGGCCTTGCTGTTCGAGAACCCGACCGGCTTCGACATTCCGGTGCTCGGCAACCTGTTCGGCACGCCGGAGCGCGTGGCGATGGGCATGGGCGCCGAGTCCACCGACGAACTGCGGGAAATCGGCAAGCTGCTGGCCTTCCTCAAGGAGCCAGAGCCGCCGAAGGGGCTGAAAGATGCCTGGTCGAAGCTGCCGATTTTCAAGAAAGTCATCGCCATGGCGCCGAAAGTGGTCAAGGATGCGCCGTGCCAGGAAGTGGTGATCGAAGGCGACGACGTCGACCTCGGCATGCTGCCGGTGCAGACCTGCTGGCCCGGCGACGTCGGCCCGCTGATCACCTGGGGCCTGACCGTCACCAAAGGCCCGAACAAGGAACGGCAGAACCTCGGCATCTATCGCCAGCAGGTCATCGGCCGCAACAAGGTCATCATGCGCTGGCTCAGCCACCGCGGCGGTGCGCTGGATTTCAAGGAATGGTGCGACAAGCACCCTGGCCAGCCATTCCCGGTGTCCGTTGCCCTGGGCGCCGACCCTGCGACCATTCTCGGGGCGGTCACTCCGGTGCCGGACAGCCTGTCCGAATACGCCTTCGCAGGCCTGCTGCGTGGCAACCGCACCGAACTGATCAAATGCCGTGGCAATGATCTGCAAGTGCCATCGAGCGCCGAGATCGTGCTGGAAGGCGTGATTCATCCCGGCGAAATGGCCGATGAAGGGCCCTACGGCGACCACACCGGTTACTACAACGAAGTCGACCGCTTCCCGGTGTTCACCGTCGAGCGCATCACGCACCGCATCAAGCCGATCTACCACAGTACCTACACCGGCCGTCCGCCGGATGAGCCGGCGATTCTCGGCGTGGCGCTGAACGAAGTGTTCGTGCCGATCCTGCAGAAGCAGTTCCCGGAAATCACCGACTTCTACCTGCCGCCGGAAGGCTGCTCGTATCGCATGGCGGTGGTGACCATGAAGAAGCAGTACCCCGGCCACGCCAAGCGCGTGATGTTGGGTGTCTGGTCGTTTTTGCGACAGTTCATGTACACCAAGTTCGTTATCGTCACCGACGACGATATCAACGCCCGCGACTGGAACGATGTCATCTGGGCGATCACCACGCGCATGGACCCCAAGCGCGACACGGTGATGATCGACAACACACCCATCGACTACCTCGACTTCGCCTCGCCGGTGTCCGGTCTGGGCTCGAAGATGGGGCTCGATGCCACCCATAAATGGCCGGGCGAAACCACCCGTGAATGGGGACGCGCCATCGTCAAGGACGACGCCGTGACCCGCCGGATCGACGAACTCTGGAACCAGCTGGGAATAGATTGATGCGCGTAACCTTGCAGCCGTCGGGCGCAGTACTCGAGACATTGCCCGGCGAGCGGATTCTCGACGCCGCCCAACGCCTGGGCTACGAATGCCCACAGAGCTGTCGCAACGGCAATTGCCACATCTGTTCGGCGCTGCTGGTGGAAGGCAGCGTGATGCAGGCCGGTGAGCTGCACGGTCATGGCGAAATCTACACCTGCATCGCCGTTCCTCAGGAAGACTGCGTGGTGCTCTGGGACAGCGTGCTGCCCTTGGGCGAGCTGCCGGTACGCAAGTTCGGCTGCCAGGTGACCGAATGCGTGGACGCTGGCGGCGATGTCTGGCGAGTCAGATTGCGTGCGCCGGCCGGCAAGCCGCCGCGTTACCACGCCGGCCAGTACATGATGATTGCTCGCGACGATGGCGAAAAATCGGCGTTCTCCATGGCCTCGGCGCCGGAAGACGGTCGCGACCTGGAGATCCACATTCTGGCCCGCGAAGCCAGTGCGCAAAATCTGATCAAGCAACTGCAGCGCGACGGCACCGCCCGGATCGAATTGCCATTTGGCGACACCCATCTTGGCGAAATACCCGATGGGCCGCTGGTGCTGATCGCCGCTGGCACCGGCATGGGGCAGATGCATAGCCTCATCGAGCATTGCCGGGCCAAGGGCTTCCCGTATCCGGTGCATGTGTACTGGGGCGTGCGTCGTCCCGAAGACTTCTACGAGCTGCGTCACTGGGATGAATGGCAGACGCTGCCGAACCTGTTCCTGCACAAGATCGTCAGCGATGCGTGCGGTTGGGAAGGGCGCTGCGGCATGCTGCACGAGGCGGTCTGCGAGGATTTCAGCGATCTCAAGGCACTGCAGGTCTACGCCAGCGGTTCGCCGGCAATGGTCTATTCGACACTGGACGCGCTGGTCGTCGCGGGTATGGATGCGCACCAGATGCGCGCCGACGTGTTCGCCTACGCGCCACGCAACTGAGCCTGCGCTAAAATCTCAGCCCGACGTTGATCATCCCGGCGGACATGCCCAGCAACACCAGTTCGGCGGTCACCGGTCCCAGGTGAACGCCGACGCCGGGAATCAGCGCCGGCGCGATGCCGAAGCGATTGAGTGGAATCTTGTCGCGGTACTTCCCTTTGTAGCCATACAGCAGACCGCCGGTGAGCTTGGCGTAGAAGGGATGGTCTGCGCTCTCGAAGCGCTTGCCGGCATAGGCATAAAACGACCTCTGGTAGAACGAGTTGCGAAAGGTCGCCGCGCCGTACAGCCACCCCGATGCCTCGTTGCGCTCCAGGCCGATCAGGTTTTGCTGATTGTTGTGTTCGGAGGAGGGAGAGAAGTGGCGGGTATAAACGCTTGTCTGTATTTGCCAGAAACCTTGCTCATCGGGGTCTGCAACTGCTTGACCGGCCCATGCGCCACTCGATAGCAAGAGCGCCAAAGCTGTCTTGAACGTATTCACTCGGAATCCCTTTCGGATATCAGCACGCACCAGGCGCGAACGAGCGGACTTATACGTAAGCAGCCTTCCCTTAATAAGATGATAGTTCTGTGGTTTTTGTAGGAAACGTCCTATTAGTCTAATCGACAGATGGTCATCGCCCGCGCAAGCCGCGTTTTGTCGGACTTCTCGCAGGATGGAGTGCGAATTGCATCGAAGATCCGTACATATCCGCTTTTCTGGCGTGACGGATTGCGTCAGGTTTGAGTCTGATAGGCACAGGGTCGTGATGTGGAATGCCTGCCGTACGCGACCGGTTTCACCTGTATTCAGCGCTACACTGACTCTGCAGGGTCAGAAGGAAGCCAGATGGCGAATCAAATCAACAGCTTGGCAGAGGCCGTACATGATGGTCTCGGCCTTGCCTACCCGCCTGTTATCGACCTCGGTCCGAAACTGACCCACGACCAACTCCTCGCCTCCATGCATGCCACCATGAGCCGCCATCAGGGCGGGCCTGTCTGGCTGTTTGCCTATGGGTCACTGATCTGGCGTCCGGAGTGCTCTTCGGCGGAGCGTCGGCGTGCGCGGGTGCACGGCTATCATCGCGGCTTGTATCTGTGGTCCCACGAACATCGTGGTACGCCTGAGCGTCCCGGGCTGGTATTCGGCCTTGACCGTGGTGGTTCCTGCAGCGGCTTCGCCTATCGGCTGCCCGAAGAAAACATCGAAGAATCGCTGCTGGCGCTGTGGCAGAGGGAAATGCCTTACCCGTCCTACCGCCCGCACTGGCTCAGTGCCCGGCTGGACGATGGCAGCAAGGTACAGGCGCTCGGCTTCGTCCTCGAACGCCACCTGCCCAGCTACGCCGGCAACCTGCCCGACAGCGTGCTGACTCAGGTCCTGGCCAATGCCAGCGGCCGCTACGGAACGACGCAAGAATACGTCGAACAGACCCTGAATGCATTGCGCAGCCACTCGATGCCGGACCTGAGCCTGGAAGAGCGTCTGAAGCGTTGCCGGCCGGTGATGTTGGCGGTTTGAGCACTGCTAGACATATGTGTCGTCGGCCTGCTGCCAGGACGCGCTAAACTCGGCTCAATCGATGACAGGAGCATTGCTGTGAGTGCCCGAACTTCCCCGATGGCGTCGGAAATAGAATCCGAAGAGCACGCTGCGCGGTATGACAAATGGTTCAGGGGTAAGGTAAAGGCCTCTCTGGACGACCCGCAACCGAATGTCTCCCATGATCAAGTTATGGCTGAAATGAGTGCCCGACTCGCTGCCCGGCGGGAAAAACGCCTGAATGATCGTTGAGTGGCGCCCGGAGGCTCGTAATGATCTGTGGGAAATACTGGAGTATCTGGATGAGCGCAATCCGCAAACCGCCGATGCTCTGCATGCTGAAATTCAAAAGCTGATCTCGTTGCTTGTCGAGCACCCCTATCTCTATCGATCGGGACGCGTCTCTTCGACTCGTGAGGTTGTTGTCCACCCTAACTATGTCGTTGTCTATCGCGTCACTGATCGCATCGAAGTCGTCAACGTGCTCCACGCTCGCCAAGAGTATCCCTGATTCACAGTGCCCCGGTGGGAATGATGTAAATGTGTAAGAGCATGTTTTGAGTTTGGGATAGATCCTACGTCTCCATAGGAAATGATGGGCTTACGGCTGCCGGGAACTGACTCCTACCATCGTCGCCATCTGCCAAAAGGCATTCAGGGACGAGGTCAGGATGAAGTCGGTAAGGAAGTGGTCAATTTTTTTGGGGTTTTGTGCGTTGGCGCTGGCGGGCGCAGTGGGGGCCGAAGCGGATCACCCGCTGTTCGAGCGGTACGTGACGCCGGACTACCCGTCCACGCTGCTCAAGGACCGCTTGCTCGCCAGCGTGCGTGTCGACTACGACATTCACCATGACGGCTCCGTTCACGCCATCCGGATCATCGAAAGCACGGACCCGCTGGTGGCCGATATTGCGCGCTCGGCAGTCAGACAGTGGCGTTTCAAACCCTGGCGCGTGACCGAGAGAATGCCGGCCGAGATCCGCGAGACGGTGTTGTTCGTGTTCGATCAGGCGCTGCGTGAGCAAGGGTTGCGAATGCTGATTTCCTGGGAACGGCGGGACTCGTGATGACAGAGTCCCGGGCGCACGTCCTTACTTTACGCCTACCACAACCTTGCCCACGGCCTTGCGCTGGCCCAGCGAGTCAATCGCTTCGCCCGCCTGCTCCAACGGATAAACTTTCGACACCAGTGGTTTCAGTTTTCCTTCGCTGAACCATTTGAACAGTTGCTGGAAGTTGGCTGCATTGTCTTGCGGCTGGCGCTGGGCGAAAGAGCCCCAGAACACGCCGATCACGGAAGCCCCCTTGAGCAGAGCGAGGTTGACCGGCAGTTCGGGGATGCGACCGCTGGCGAAGCCGACCACCAGCAGACGGCCGTTCCAGGCCAGGCCACGGACGGCCTGGTCGAAAAGATCGCCGCCGACCGGGTCGTAGATGACGCCGACGCCATTGCCGTTGGTCAGGCGTTTGAGTTCGTCCTTGAGGCTGCTTTCGCTGTAGTTGATCAGCTCGTCGGCACCTGCGTTTCTGGCCACGGCGAGTTTGTCGGCGCTGCTGGCGGCGGCGATGACGCGCGCGCCCATGGCTTTTCCGATTTCCACGGCGGCCAGGCCGACGCCGCCGGAGGCGCCGAGGACCAGCAGGGTTTCACCGGGTTGCAGGTTGGCGCGCTGTTTGAGCGCGTGCATCGAGGTGCCGTAGGTCATGCTGAAGGCGGCGGCGGTGGTGAAGTCCATCGCTTCGGGAATCGGCAGGACGTTGTAGCCGGCCACGGCGATGCGCTCGGCAAAGCTGCCCCAGCCGGTCAGGGCCATGACCCGGTCGCCGGGTTTGAGGTGCTTGATGTTTTCCCCGACGGCGCTGACCACGCCCGACGCCTCGCCGCCTGGCGAAAACGGAAAGGGCGGCTTGAATTGGTACTTGCCTTCGATGATCAGCGTGTCAGGGAAGTTGACCCCGGCGGCGTGCACGTCGAGCAGGATCTCGTTCTTCTTCGGCTGCGGGTCGGCAACCTCTTCCAGCACCAGGGTTTCGGCGGGACCGAAGGCTTTGCAGAGCACGGCTTTCATCGGGGACTATTCCTTTTCCAGTGATGGCCGATAAGTACAGGTAGAGAGGTTTTCGGGTCAATCAGCATGCCCCGGCCTGATAGGTGTGCATAAGCTGAAGTAGGCTATGGCGCAAAACGGATTGAGGAGTGGACTGTGAAAGCGTGGATTCTGATGTTGTTGGCGTTGTCGATGCCGGTAGTGGCAATGGCCGAAGAGGGTGGCGGAGAGAAAGAGGACCCGAACAAGGTGGCTTACGTAGCGCTGACCCCGCCGTTCGTGGGCAACTACGCACTGGATGGCGGACCGCGGCTGCACGTCTACAAGGCTGACGTGGCGCTGCGCGTGACGGGTGCCGAGGCGCAGAAACTGGTCAAGGCGAACGAGCCGCTGATCCGTAATCAGTTGGTGGCGCTGTTTACCCAGCAGACCATCGAGAGCATGAGCAGCGTCGAGTCCAAGGAAAAGTTGCGCCAGGAAGCGTTGAAGCAGACCCAACAGGTGCTGAGCCAGGAAACCGGCAAGCCAGTGGTGGATGATCTGCTGTTCAATAACTTTATTGCGCAGTGATCGATGGTTGGCCGTGCGCATCTGTCGCGGCCGATGAGCGTTGTGGGAGGGAGCCCTGCTCGCGAAAGCGGTGAATCAGGCGATATGGCATCGACTGACCTGACGCCTTCGCGAACAGGGCTCCCTCCCACAGGAATATTGCGAAGCGTTGCGGCTAATCAACGCAACGCCAGCACCGCTGCCCACTGTTCCGGCGTGACCGGCATCACCGAAAGCCGGGTGCCTTTCTGTACCAGTGGCAATTGTTCCAGCGCGGCCTGTTGCTTGAGGTAACCCAGACCGAGCACTTTGGGGAAAATGTCCACGAAGGCGACATCGATCGCCGTCCACGGATTCTTTTCTTCGCTGGCCTTGGCATCGAAATAGTGACTTTTGTTGTCAAGCGCGGTGGGGTCGGGATAGGCCGTCCGGATGATTTTGCCGACGCCGGCAATCCCCGGCTCCGGGCAGCTGGAGTGATAAAAGAAGAACTCGTCGCCCTCTGCCATCGCTCGCAGAAAGTTGCGTGCCTGGTAGTTGCGCACGCCGTCCCACCGAGCGTGGCCGAGTTTTTGCAGCCCGCTGATGGACAGTTCGTCAGGCTCGGATTTCATCAGCCAATAGGCCATTTTTTGGGCTCCTCGATAGGGTCTGGGCAGGTTGTCCGACGCTTTCATGACAAACCGACAGTCGGTTGACGCCAGTATTTGCGTGTTGGATCACGTTATTGGAGAATGCCGCCACTTCAAGCGCTACACCGCTACGCAGCCCGTCAAAAAGAGGCTGCGGGCGTTCGGACAAGGCTCACCAAAGGGGGACAATCGATGCAACGCAAGCCGGATTTGCTGTGGATTCTGGTCATTTTGTTCGGCTTGGGTATTGTCACCACCGGTTATGCGCAAAGTCTGTGGGCTGCCAAGGCTGATGCCCCGGTTGAGATCACTCAACAACAGCCGCAACCTTTCCGTCGCTGATTTCCTTTTAGTCATTCTGGCAATTGATGGATGACTGACCTGTGGGAGCGAATTTATTCGCGAGAGGGCAGTCCGGTCGATACAGCAATTTTGCCTGGAACACGTCGCGCATGAATTCGCTCCCGCAATGGGTTCGTTTTCACGCCATATACCAGCTTCTGTCCGACACCGTCCCCTGTAACGGCACATCCCAACTGGCCACCGCCAGCTTCTCCACCTTCTGACATTCGTGAGCCAGACCGAGTAACAGCGGTTTCTGCCAGGCTTTGCGTCGCGCCTGATAAGCCAGGCTGCGGTCATAGAACCCGCCGCCCATGCCTAGCCGGCCGCCTTGATCGTCGAACCCCACCAGCGGCATCAGAATCAGGTCCAGTGCCCAGATCTTGCGTTGTTTGCGTGGGTTGATGGTCGGCTCGGGAATGCGAAACCGATTGGGGCGGAATTTCTCGCCAGGGCGCACCCTCTGAAACACCATTTTCGTTCGTGGCCAGGCGCTCAGGATCGGGAGATAGGTGGCCTTGCCGCGTTTCTGAGCCTCGCGCAGCAGCAGGCGCGGATCGATTTCACCGTCCATCGGAAGGTACAGAGAAACGTGGCGGGCGCGACGAAACAGCGGGTTTTGCGCCAGCTGGCGGTACAAACCCTCTGCCGCCTGTCGCTGTTCGGCGCGATTCAGCGCTCGGCGAGCCTTGCGCAGCAGACGACGCAATTGCGGACGGGTGAGAGAGGTGGAAGCGTTCAGGGAAGCGGCGCCAGAAGAGGTCATGCAGGCGGGTCCGTGAAAAGGGCAGAGGTTGATCGTGTGAGTCGACAAGATTCACGATCCCCACCGCCAGACAGAACGCCTGGCCATGGGTAAAACATTCGAGACTCCCCGACGAACCGCTGTCGGTGTAGCCCTTGAACCCGAAAGTTCAAGGTGGAGATTGCAGGAGGCTTTAAGGCTTTCCGTCGAGCGGACATGCACACCAACCCCAACGTGCAACCCCCGTGGTTGTGCGTATCGGCTCAGGGACATGACCGACTGGCAAGCACTCCAGGGAGCGGCGGCCAGTATAACGAAACATGTCCGAACAATCAGCCTTGTGCTTTATCCGAATCCGTGGCAAGGGCCAGATCCACGCGTTCGAGCAGGTCACGCACCTGTTCGCGGGTGGCGCCTGTAGCGTTGGCTTCCGGAAGCTCCTGTTTGTGCAGTAGATCGTGGGTAATGTTCAGCGCGGCCATCACCGCAATGCGGTCGGCGCCAATCACTTTGCCGCTGCTGCGGATCTCGCGCATCTTGCCGTCCAGATAGCGGGCGGCGCTGACCAGATTGGTGCGCTCTTCCTGAGGGCAGATGATCGAATACTCTTTGTCGAGGATCTGCACGGTGACGCTATTGCCATTACTCATGAGTCTTGCTCCAGGGCCTTGAGGCGCGAAATCATCGACTCGACCTTTTGCCGGGCGATTTCATTCTTTTCGATGAGATGGGCGCGTTCCTCGCGCCAGGTTTTTTCCTGAGCTAATAAGAGTCCGTTTTGACTTTTAAGTTGCTCGACGCGATTGATCAATAACTCCAGTCGAGCCATCAGCGCTTGCAGGTCGGTGTCTTCCATTGTTTTCCACTGATTATTTTCTGATGAGTGGTGCAGGAGCTGGCGTCCGGACCCGCCTTGGATATCGCCTGATAGCTTGGGCGCGTCTGCCGGTGCTACGATACAAGGCCACATTCTAGACATTGCGCCGCCTGGCGCCTAGTTGCCCATGCCTACTCAAAATTCTCCGTACAACGCCTTCGCCACCCTGCTCAATAGCGCGGGCCATCCTGTTTCTCCTGCCGAATTGCACGGCCTGTTGCTGGGTCGCAGTTGCGCAGGCGCAGGTTTTGAAGCCGAGGGCTGGTTCGACGACGCGCAGGAACTGCTGCAGACCGAGCCCGAGTCCAATGTCCGTCAGGCCTTGATCGGCCTGCAGGAAATGGTCAAAAGCGAACTGACCAGCGATGACATGGCGGTCGTATTGCTGCTGCCCGGCGACGATGAGCCGCTGGCTGCACGCGCGACCGCGCTGGGCCAGTGGTGCCAGGGCTTCCTCCATGGTTTTGCCCGCGTCGGTGGTCAGCCGATGAGCGACGATGCCAAGGACGTGCTGCAGGATCTTGCCGCCATCGCGCAGATTCAGGACGCGCTGGAAGAGTCGGAAGACGCAGAAAACGACTATATGGAAGTCATGGAATACCTGCGCGTCGCGCCACTGCTGCTGTTCACCGAGTTCAACAAGAAAGCGGCACCGGAAGCGAAACCGTCCCTGCACTGATTGCCGTCGCTGCAATCCGGCCATCGTCGCAGCAAAAGTGACGATGGCCGCAGCGTTCATCCCGAGGACCGTACCTGCCCATGATCCGTATCCCGAAAGCCGAATACGCCCGTCGCCGCAAAGCCCTGATGGAGCAGATGGAGCCCAACAGCATCGCCATTCTGCCAGCGGCGGCCGTGGCCATCCGCAATCGTGATGTCGAGCATGTGTATCGTCAGGACAGCGATTTTCAGTACCTGAGCGGCTTCCCCGAGCCTGAGGCGGTGATCGTGCTGATCCCTGGCCGTGAGTACGGCGAGTACGTGCTGTTCTGCCGCGAACGCAATCCCGAGCGAGAGCTGTGGGACGGCCTGCGCGCCGGTCAGGACGGTGCGATCCGCGATTTTGGCGCTGACGATGCGTTTCCCATCACCGACATCGACGACATCCTGCCGGGCCTTATTGAAGGCCGTGACCGGGTGTATTCGTCCATGGGCAGCAACCCGGAATTCGACCGCCACGTGATGGAGTGGATCAACGTCATCCGCTCCAAGGCGCACCTGGGCGCGCAGCCGCCGAAGGAATTCGTCGCGCTGGATCATCTGCTCCACGACATGCGCCTGTATAAATCGGCGGCGGAAGTGAAGGTCATGCGCGAAGCCGCGCAGATCTCCGCGCGCGCCCATGTGCGGGCCATGCAGGCCAGCCGCGCCGGCTTGCATGAATTCAGCCTCGAAGCCGAGCTGGATTACGAATTCCGCAAGGGCGGGGCGAAGATGCCCGCCTATGGCTCCATCGTCGCGGCGGGCCGCAACGCTTGCATCCTGCACTATCAGGAGAACGATGCGCCGCTCAAGGACGGTGATCTGGTGCTGATCGACGCCGGTTGTGAGATCGATTGCTACGCCAGCGACATCACCCGCACCTTCCCGGTCAGCGGCAGGTTTTCTCCCGAGCAAAAGGCGATCTACGAACTGGTGCTCAAGTCGCAGGAAGCCGCATTCGCCGCGATCAAGCCGGGCAATCACTGGAACCAGGCGCACGAAGCCACGGTGCAGGTGATCACCACCGGGCTGGTGGAACTGGGCCTGTTGCAGGGCGACGTGGCGGAGCTGATCGAGAGCGAAGCGTACAAAGCCTTCTACATGCACCGTGCCGGGCACTGGCTGGGCATGGACGTGCATGATGTTGGCGAATATCGCGTCGGTGGTGAATGGCGTGTGCTGGAAGTCGGCATGGCGCTGACCGTTGAACCGGGCATTTACGTGGCGCCGGACAACCAGAACGTCGCCAAGAAATGGCGCGGAATTGGCGTGCGAATCGAGGACGATGTCGTGGTGACCAAAAAAGGCTGTGAAATCCTCACCGGCGGCGTGCCCAAGTCAGTCGCCGAGATCGAGGCGTTGATGGCCGCTGCCCGGACCGAAGCCGCATGAGCCGCTTTCATCTGGCAATCGTCGGCGGTGGTCTGGTGGGCGCCAGCCTCGCGCTGGCCTTGCAGGCCGGCGCCAAGGAGCGCGGCTGGAAGATCGTGATGATCGAGCCGTTCGCCCCCGGTGATACCTGGCAGCCGAGTTACGACGCTCGCTCGTCGGCGCTGTCCTTCGGCGCGCGGCAGATTTACGAGCGCCTGGGGCTGTGGCAACAGATCAGCCGCCGCGCCGAGCCGATCCTGCAGATTCAGGTCTCGGACAAGGGCCGCTTCGGCGCTACCCGCCTGTCTGCGATGGAAGAGGGCGTGCCGGCATTGGGTTACGTGGCGGAAAACGCCTGGCTCGGCCAGTGCCTGTGGCAGGGGCTGGACAAGGAGGTGGTGACCTGGCGCGTGCCGGCGGAAGTGAAACACATGCAGGCGCTGTCCGACGGGTATCGCCTGACGTTGAGCGACGAAACCCAGATCGAGTGCGATCTCGCGGTCCTGGCCGACGGTGGTCGTTCTAACCTGCGCGAGCAACTGGGCATCGGCGTACGCAGCACGCCCTATGACCAGAGCGCGCTGATCGCCAACATCACCCCCGGGGAAGCCCATTGCGGGCAGGCGTTCGAGCGCTTCACCGATGACGGCCCGATGGCGTTGCTGCCGCTGCCGGAAAATCGCTGTGCGTTGGTCTGGACTCGCACCGGCGACGAGGTGCAGCGGCTGCTGGCGCTGGACGACCGCAGCTTCCTGCGGGAGCTGCAGGACGTTTTCGGTTATCGCCTGGGCGCGTTGAAACAGGTGGGGGTGCGCCACACCTATCCGCTGTCGTTGATCGAAGCCGAAGAGCAGGTGCGCTCGCATCTGGTGGTATTGGGCAACGCCGCGCACAGCCTGCATCCGATTGCCGGACAGGGCTTCAACCTGTCGCTGCGCGATGCGGCGTCCTTGGCTGAAGCCTTGCTCGCCAGCGACGCCACGCCGGGCGATCTGGCAACCCTGCAGGCCTATCGCGAACGCCAGCGGCTGGATCAGCAACTGACCGTGGGCTTTTCCGATCAGGTCACTCGCCTGTTTGGCAGCCAACAGCCGGTGATCACGGCAGGGCGCAATCTGGGTCTGCTCGGTCTGGATCTGCTGCCGTCGGCCAAGCGCTGGTTCGCCCGTCAGGCCATGGGGCTGGGGACGCGGGCGGATGTCTGAATTTTCTTTTCATGGCCGTTCGCGGCCACACGCGAGAACGATTTAAAGCATGGAAACGCGCGCAGATCTGCTGATTGTCGGAGCCGGAATGGTCGGTAGCGCCTTGGCGCTGGCCCTGCAAAACAGCGGGCTGAACATCCTGCTGGTGGACGGCAGTCCGTTGAGCGTCAGGCCGTTCGACAAGACCGCCGCTTTCGAGCCGCGAGTCAGTGCCCTGTCGGTTGCCAGTCAGCGCATCCTCGAACGCCTGCAGGTGTGGGACGGGATTGTCGCGCGGCGTGCCTGTGCTTACGGCGAAATGCACGTGTGGGACGGCAGCGGGACCGGCAAGGTGCACTTTTCCGCGTCCAGCGTGCATGCCGACGTGCTCGGCCATATCGTCGAAAACCGCGTGGTTCAGGATGCCCTGATCGAGCGCCTGCACGATTGCGACATCGGCCTGCTGGCCAATGCCCGGCTGGAGCAGATGCGTCGCTCCGGCGATGACTGGCTGCTGACCCTGGCCGATGGCCGCACCTTGCGTGCGCCGTTGGTGGTGGCCGCCGATGGCGCCAACTCGACCGTGCGACGCATGACCGGCACGGCGACCCGCGAATGGGATTACATGCACCACGCTATCGTCACCAGCGTGCGCACCGCCGACAGTCATCGCAAGACTGCCTGGCAACGCTTCACCGACGATGGCCCGCTGGCGTTTCTGCCGCTTGCGCACCCTGAAGGCGAGCACTGGTGTTCGATTGTCTGGTCGGTGACGCCGGGCGAGTCCGAGCGGCTGATGAAGCTGGATGACGAAGCGTTCTGCCGGGAACTGGAGAAGGCGTTCGAAGGCTGTCTGGGCCAAGTGATTTCCGCCGATCCGCGTTTGTGCGTACCGCTGCGTCAGCGTCATGCCAAGCGCTATGTGGCTGAGGGACTGGCGCTGATCGGCGATGCAGCTCACACCATTCACCCGCTGGCCGGGCAGGGCGTGAACCTTGGCTTCCTCGATGCGGCGGTGCTGGCCGAAGTGCTGCACGCGGCTGCCGAGCGTGGCGAGCGTCTGGCCGATGAACGCGTGCTGAGCCGCTACGAGCGTCGGCGCATGCCGCACAACCTGGCCTTGATGGCGGCAATGGAAGGGTTCGAGCGGCTGTTCCAGGCCGATCCGCTGCCGGTGCGCTGGCTGCGTAACACCGGTTTGAAAATGGTCGATCAATCGGCGGAAGCCAAGGCCATGTTCGTGCGCCAGGCACTGGGGCTGACCGGGGATTTGCCGGAGTTGGCAAAGGTCTGAGCGAGCTAGCTCTTCCGTTAAGGGTGTGCCGAAATCTGTCGGTCAACATAAAACCCAGTGGGAGGGAGCCCTGCTCGCGAACGCGGTGAATCAGGCGATATAGCATCGACTGACCTGACGCCTTCGCGAGCAGGGCTCCCTCCCACAGCTCATCTTTGTGATTTGCCTTGCAACATCTGGTAACGCCTCCGCGCGGATTTCGTTGTTGCGATTCACTACCATTTCGCCTCATTTCACAGACTTGAGATCTCAGCATGCAGGCGAGCAAGCGTCTTCTGGCTGCCCTGGCATTGACCGTGCTCGGCAGCACCGCCCAGGCCGCTGACGAAGTGGTGGTGTACTCCTCGCGAATCGACGAACTGATCAAACCGGTGTTCGATGCCTACACGGCCAAGACCGGCGTGAAGATCAAGTTCATCACAGACAAGGAAGCGCCGTTGATGCAGCGCATCAAGGCCGAAGGGCAGAACGCGACGGCCGATCTGCTGCTCACCGTCGACGCCGGTAACCTCTGGCAGGCCGAACAGATGGGCATTCTGCAGCCGTTCACCTCGCCGGTGATCGATGCCAACATCCCGCCGCAATACCGTTCTTCGACCCATGCCTGGACCGGCTTGAGCCTGCGCGCGCGGACCATTGCCTATTCGACTGACCGAGTGAAGCCCGAAGAGCTGACCACTTACGAAGCGTTGGCCGACAAGCAGTGGGAAGGCCGCCTGTGCCTGCGCACGGCGAAGAAGGTCTACAACCAGTCGCTGACCGCCACGCTGATCGAAACTCACGGCGCCGAGGCTTCGGAGAAGATTCTCAAGGGCTGGGTCAACAACCTGTCCACCGACGTGTTCTCCGATGACATCGCGGTGCTGGAGGCGATCAATGCCGGGCAATGCGACGTCGGCATCGTCAACACCTATTACTACGGCCGCCTGCACAAGCAGAACCCGGATCTGGCGGTGCGTCTGTTCTGGCCGAATCAGGCGGACCGTGGCGTACACGTTAACCTGTCGGGCATCGGCCTGACCAAATACGCGCCGCACGCGGACGCCGCCAAGGCACTGGTCGAATGGATGACCGGCCCGGATGCTCAGGCGATTTTCTCCGGCATCAACCAGGAATTCCCGGCCAACCCGAAAGTGTCGCCCTCCGAAGAAGTGGCGAGCTGGGGCGCGTTCAAGGCAGACACCATCCCAGTGGAAATCGCCGGACGTCGTCAAGCCGAAGCGATCCGCATGATGGATCGTGCTGGCTGGAATTGACGCGCATGCCTGCGGGTGTTCGATGCAATGCCCGTCGGGCGGCGGAATGACGATCCTGTGGGAGCGAATTCATTCGCGATTGGCCGGTACATCCACAACATGTTTGCCGGATGAACCACCGCATCGCGAATGAATTCGCTCCCACACCGTTAAATTCTATTTATCCAGCTTCTTGAGACCCCTTCTCTTGGCCCATCCCGCCCAGCGCCGCTGGTATCCCCTGGTCTTCGCCATCGCCGCACTGGTGCTGTTGCCGCTGAGCGTATTACTGCTTTCCTGGCAAACCATCGACCACGAAATCTGGAGCCACTTGTGGGAAACCCAGATGACGCGCTTGCTGGGCAACACCCTGACGTTGGTAGTCGGCGTCGGTATCGGTGTGACGGTGTTGGGTGTCAGTCTGGCCTGGCTGACTGCGTTGTGTGAGTTTCCCGGGCGGCGCTGGCTGGACTGGGCGTTGATGCTGCCGTTCGCCATTCCGGCGTACGTGCTCGCGTTCGTTTTCGTCGGCCTGTTTGACTTCGCAGGCCCTGTGCAAACCGTGCTGCGCGAATGGTTCGGCAACGGTTTCAGATTGCCTCGCGTGCGCTCTACGGGCGGGGTCATCACCGTGCTGGTGCTGGTGTTCTATCCCTACGTCTACCTGCTGGCACGTACGGCGTTTCTCGCCCAGGGCAAAGGTTTGATGGAAGCCGCGCGCATCCTCGGTCAGTCCCCGTGGCAGGCGTTCTGGCGCGTGGGCTTGCCGATGGCACGTCCGGCCATCGGCGCCGGGGTGGCGCTGGCGCTGATGGAGACGCTGGCGGACTTTGGCGCCGTCTCGGTGTTCAACTTCGACACCTTCACCACCGCCATCTACAAGACCTGGTATGGCTTCTTCAGCCTGTCCAGCGCGGCGCAACTGGCGAGCCTGCTGCTGTTGGCGGTGATGCTGGTGCTGTACGGCGAACACCGCGCTCGCGGGGCCAGCCGACCGAGCAACGAGCGGCCACGGGTCAAGGCGCTGTACCACCTGACCGGGATCAAGGCCGCTGCGGCCAGTGGCTGGTGTGGTCTGGTGTTCGCCTGTGCGTTCGTGATTCCGCTGCTGCAACTGCTGGTCTGGGTCTGGCAGCGCGGGCGTTTCGATCTTGATGAGCGTTACACCGGTTTGATCCTGCACACGTTGTATCTGGGTGGCATCGCGGCACTGGTGACGGTGGCCGTGGCGATGATTCTGGTGTTCGCCCGGCGTCTGGCGCCGACTCACGGGATTCGCTCCGGGGTCAGTCTGGCCAATATCGGCTATGCCTTGCCGGGCTCGGTGCTGGCAGTGTCGATCATGCTCGCCTTCAGCTATCTGGACCGCGAACTGGTGGTGCCGCTGTCGGCGTGGCTGGGCGGCGCGGGCAAGCCATTGTTGCTCGGCAGTCTGGCGGCGTTGGTGCTGGCGTATCTGGTGCGTTTCATCGCGGTGGCCTACGGGCCGCTGGAAAACAGCCTGGCGCGGATTCGTCCTTCGTTACCGGAAGCGGCCCGCAGTCTTGGGGTCAGCGGGCCACGATTGTTTTTCAGGATTTATCTGCCGTTGCTGATTCCCGGCACCCTCAGCGCAGCGCTTCTGGTGTTCGTCGATGTGCTCAAGGAGATGCCCGCGACCCTGCTGATGCGTCCGTTTGGCTGGGACACGCTGGCCGTCCGGGTGTTCGAGATGACCAGTGAAGGCGAGTGGGCGCGTGCCGCATTACCGGCACTGACACTGGTGCTTGTCGGTTTACTACCGGTAATTGGCCTGATCAGACGCTCGGCGCGACCGATTGGCTAGGTGCGGGGTCACACCCTTGCGGCTACAATGCGCCGCAATCGGCGTGGTCTGTCAGACATTTCCACAAGCTCGCAGAGGTTTCAGACCCCTATTCACGGGGGGCTTGCCTGGGTTGCGACGGACCGCGTCTTCGCCACGCCCGGAAGGAGAAACCCATGGGACAGCGTACGCCCCTCTTTGACCTGCACCTCGCCCTTGGCGCGAAGCTGGTTGATTTCGGTGGTTGGGACATGCCGTTGCATTACGGCTCACAAGTAGAAGAACACCATCAGGTACGCCGCGACTGTGGCATTTTCGACGTGTCGCACATGCACGTTATCGATGTATCCGGCCTTGGGGCCAAAGCCTGGCTGCAACATCTGCTGGCTAACGACGTCGACAAGCTGCAACAGGTCGGCCGGGCGCTTTATACCGCCATGCTCGACGACAACGGCGGCATCATCGACGACATGGTGGTCTACCGCACTGACGACGGTTATCGACTGGTGGTCAACGCGGCAACCGGCGCGAAGGATCTGGCCTGGATGAACGCTCATCTTGCCGGCTTCGACGTGCAGCTGACCCAACGCTCCGAGCTGGCCATGCTGGCGATCCAGGGCCCGCACGCCCGGCAGAAGATTGCCGAGCTGGTCACCCAGACACGCGCCGAACTGATCCATACCCTGCGACCGTTCGAGGGCCAGCAAGAGGGCGACTGGTTCATCGCCCGCACCGGCTATACCGGCGAAGACGGCCTGGAGATCATCCTGCCGGCCGATCAGGCCTGCCCGTTCTTCAACGACATGGTCGGCGCCGGCATTTCGCCGATCGGCCTTGGCGCCCGCGACACGCTGCGTCTGGAAGCGGGCATGAACCTGTACGGCCAGGAGATCGACGAACAGGTGTCACCTTTGGTGTCCAATATGGCCTGGACCGTGACCTGGACCCCGACAGAGCGCGATTTCATAGGCCGTGCCGCATTGCAGGCCGAGCGCGAAAAAGGCGTGGCATCGCGTCTGGTCGGGCTGGTGCTTGAAGAGCGAGGTGTCCTGCGCGCCCATCAGGTCGTCCGGATAGCGGAAGTTGGCGAAGGTGAGATCACCAGTGGTAGTTTCTCTCCTACGCTAAGCAAGTCGATTGCCCTGGCCCGCGTGCCGATGGCAACCGCCGACCGTGCCGAAGTGGAAATTCGCGGCAAGTGGTACCCGGTTCGCGTGGTGCAACCAACCTTTGTGCGCCATGGCAAAGCCCTGATCTAAACTCCGTGGCGGGTTTTTCCGCTGATCTGATGTCGAGGACAATAATATGAGCAATATTCCCGCCGAACTGCGCTTTGCCGAAAGTCATGAGTGGGCGAAAAAAGAAGGTGATCTGATCGTTGTCGGTATTTCCGATCACGCGCAGGAAGCGTTGGGTGACGTGGTGTTCGTCGAATTGCCCGAGATCGGCAAGGTGTTCGCTGCTGGCGACGCGGCTGGCGTGGTCGAATCGGTGAAGGCCGCTTCCGACATCTACTCGCCAGTAGGCGGTGAGGTGGTCGAGGTCAACGAGGCGCTCGCCGACACTCCCGAATCGCTCAACGACAAGCCGTACGACTCCTGGATCTTCAAGGTCAAGCCAAGCAGCGCCGACGCCGATCTGGCCAAACTGCTGGATGCTGCGGGTTACAAGGCTAGCATCGGCGAGTAATCTGCCGCCCGGCGCATGTCACGCCGGTCCATACGTTCTGTAGAAGCCGGCTTGCTGGCAGCCCTTTGTAGGAGCTGGCTCGCCCTGCGACCTGGCGCGAAGCGGCAGTAAATCCTGAGAGTGCGGTCTGCCTGTGGCAGCGCATTTTCCGGTTTTACGACTGCTCCGCAGCCGGTCGCAGGACAAGCCAGCTCCTACAGTTCCTGCAAAAGACACATTCTCCACACATTCGCCAATCCCTCTCTAGACTCAATAAGCCCCGCCCGTCGCGGCTTTAGTCGTCCAATAAGAGAGAGGCCGTCATGTCTACGTCGCCATCCCTGCGCCAGTTGCACGACCCGAATGCCTTCCTGCGTCGCCACCTCGGCCCCGATGCCGCCGAACAACAGGCGATGCTCGATACCCTGGGTCTGGCCAGCCGGACCGAACTGATCGAACAGACCGTCCCGCCCGCCATCCGCCTCAATCGCCCGCTGGATCTGCCCGAAGCCCTCAGCGAAGAAGCTGCCTTGAGCAAGCTGCGCGGTTATGCCGAGCGCAATCAGCAGTGGACCAGCCTGATCGGCATGGGCTACCACGGCACCGTCACGCCCAATGTCATTCTGCGCAACGTGCTGGAAAACCCCGGCTGGTACACCGCGTACACGCCCTATCAGCCGGAAATCGCCCAGGGCCGCCTCGAAGCGCTGCTCAATTTCCAGCAGATGACCATCGACCTGACCGGCCTTGCCATGGCCAATGCGTCGCTGCTCGATGAAGCGACCGCAGCGGCCGAAGCCATGGCACTCGCCAAACGGATCGCCAAATCCAGGAGCAACACGTTCTTCGTCGATGAAAACTGTCATCCACAGACGATTTCCGTGGTGCAGACCCGTGCGGAAGGTTTCGGCTTCGAGCTGGTGATCGGTCCTGTGGATAACCTCGCCAGCCACCAAGTGTTCGGCGCGTTGTTGCAGTACCCGGACACCCACGGCGAGATTCGCGACCTGCGACCGCTGATCGAGCAACTGCACGCGCAACAGGCGCTGGCCTGCATTGCCGCTGACTTGCTGAGTCTGGTGCTACTGACGCCGCCCGGTGAAATGGGCGCCGATGTCGTGCTCGGCTCGTCCCAGCGCTTTGGCGTGCCGATGGGCTACGGTGGCCCCCACGCGGCGTATTTCGCCTGCCGCGAGGAGTTCAAGCGCGGCATTCCCGGACGCATCATCGGCGTGTCGAAGGACGCACGGGGCAACGTCGCATTGCGCATGGCGTTGCAGACCCGCGAGCAACACATTCGCCGCGAGAAAGCCAATTCGAACATCTGCACGGCGCAGGTGCTGCTGGCCAACATTGCCGCGTTTTATGCGGTTTATCACGGCCCGGAAGGGCTCAAGCGCATTGCCGGGCGCGTCCACCGGCTGACCACCATTCTGGCTGTCGGCCTTGAACGCAAAGGCATCAAACGTCTCAACCAACACTTCTTCGACACCCTGACCCTCGATGTCGGCGGCGCGCAGGGCGCCATTCTGGAAAGCGCCAGCGACGCGCATTTCAATCTGCGGATCTTCGGTGATGGCAGGCTCGGGGTGAGCCTCGACGAAAGCTGCGACGAACGCACCGTCGACAAGTTGCTGGATATCTTCTGCGGCGCCAATCACGGCCTGAGTGTCGACGATCTGGACGGGCAAACCCTGCAGGCGGGGATTCCTGCCGGCCTGGAGCGCAGCTCGCCGTTCCTGAGCCATCCGGTATTCAGCACCCATCACAGCGAAACCGAGATGCTGCGCTACCTCAAACAGCTGGAAAA
This sequence comes from Pseudomonas sp. NPDC090208, assembly GCF_044746785.1. NCBI lineage: Bacteria > Pseudomonadati > Pseudomonadota > Gammaproteobacteria > Pseudomonadales > Pseudomonadaceae > Pseudomonas > Pseudomonas sp. NPDC090208. Next base: position 499,574 of record NZ_JBIVCU010000001.1, on the reverse strand, counting down.
CAAGGATCTGGCGCTCAATCAGTCAATGATCCCGCTGGGCTCCTGCACCATGAAACTCAACGCCAGCAGCGAGATGATCCCGATCACCTGGCCGGCGTTTGCCAACCTGCACCCGTTCGCGCCGGTGGAGCAGGCGACCGGTTACAAGGCCATGATCGACGAACTGGAAACCTGGCTGTGCGCGATCACCGGCTTTGATGCTATCTGCATGCAGCCCAACTCTGGCGCTCAAGGTGAATACGCCGGGCTGCTGGCGATCCACAAATACCATGAGAGCCGAAAGCAGGGGCAGCGCGACATTTGCCTGATTCCGTCGTCCGCCCACGGCACCAATCCGGCCTCGGCGCAGATGGCCGGCATGCGTGTGGTGATCGTCGAATGCGACGATGCCGGCAACGTCGATCTGGAGGACTTGAAAGCCAAGGCGCAGGCGGCGGGCGACAAACTGTCGTGCCTGATGGCGACTTATCCGTCGACCCATGGCGTGTACGAAGAGGGTATCCGCGACATCTGCGAGGTTATCCACAAACACGGCGGTCAGGTGTACATGGACGGCGCCAACCTCAATGCCCAGGTGGGTCTGGCCCGGCCGGCGGACATCGGCGCCGATGTCTCGCACATGAACTTGCACAAGACCTTTTGCATTCCCCATGGCGGCGGTGGTCCGGGCATGGGGCCGATTGGCGTGCGTGCGCATCTGGCGCCGTTCGTGGCCAATCATCCTGTGGTGCCGCTGGACGGCCCGCAGCCCGGCAATACTGCCGTCAGCGCGGCGCCTTGGGGCAGCGCGAGCATTCTGCCGATCAGCTGGATGTACATCGCCATGATGGGCCCGCAGTTGGCCGATGCCAGTGAAGTAGCGATTCTGTCTGCCAATTATCTCGCGCAGCAGCTGACCGGCGCGTTTCCGGTGCTGTACACCGGGCGCAACGACCGCGTCGCCCACGAGTGCATCATCGATCTGCGGCCAATCAAGGCGGATACCGGAATCAGTGAAGAAGACGTCGCCAAGCGCCTGATGGATTACGGCTTTCATGCGCCGACCATGTCATTCCCGGTGCCGGGTACCTTGATGATCGAGCCGACCGAGAGTGAGTCCAAGGCTGAACTGGACCGCTTCATCGAAGCGATGCTGAACATTCGCGCGGAAATCACCCAGGTGCAGAAGGGCGTCTGGCCTGCCGAAGACAACCCGCTGAAACGGGCGCCGCATACGCTGGCCGATGTGCTTGGAGAGTGGGACCGGCCTTACAGCATTGCCGAAGCCATTGCGCCGACAGCGCATACCCGCCTGCACAAATACTGGCCGACCGTGAACCGTGTCGACAACGTGCATGGCGACCGCAACCTGTTCTGCGCGTGCGTGCCGGTGGAGGATTATCGCTAGAACTGTAGGAGCGCGCTTGCCCGCGATGACTGTTACCGGCGCGCTTGCTTGTAGGAGTGAGCTTGCTCGCGATGACGTCAGCAAATCGAACTACGGCGTCACCGACAAATCGTAATCGCGAGCAAGCTCACTCCTACAGTCCTGTAGGCGCTTATTCCTCAGCAACCAGATTCTTCGCCAGGATCGCGTTGGCAAGATCCATGTCCGACGCTTTCAGGCCAGGGTTGTCCTGGCGCAGCTGGTTCATGGCCGCTTCCAGATACGGGCCACGAATGGCGCCATTGCTGGCTACGAAGCTGCCGGCATCATCCTGCGCGGCGACGATCAGTTTGTGGTGACGGAAGGTCAGGTAGGTGGAGCCTGTGGTGGCGCCCGACGAAATGATGTCGCGCAGGAAGCCGTCGGCCATTGCTGAACCGACCGGCAGAGAGAGCAAAGCTAACGTGGCTACAGCAATTTTCAGACGCATGACGGGTTACTCCGACTGTGGTTGTTCTGAAATGATTTGATACGTCCACTGTCGATCTAGTTCCATCTGCGCCGGATTACATGTCGGCGAGAGTGTCCGGTTTGCGGGAGAGGCGTCCGTCGAGTGCGTTGCTGCTGATCTTCCTCATCTGCCGGCAAGCCGGACTGCTACAGCGAAAGATCAGACAGTCTCGACTTTCAGAATAGCCCCGTCCTGCGCAATCACCCGGACTTGATTGCCTACGGGCGTATCCGGCCCCGTCACCATCCATACACCGTCGCCGACCTTGATCTTGCCGCGCCCGCCGACAATCGCGTCGTGGACCAGAAACGTCCGCCCGATCAGCTCCGAACCTCGCATGTTCAGACCCGGCTGGTCGGACTTGCGCAATACGCTTCGCTGGCGCCGCCACCAGTACAGGGCGGTGAGCACCGACAGCGTGGCGAACAGCAGAAACTGCACCTCCCACGCCATGCCGGGAATGATGTAAGTGAGGATGCCGACGCCGGCTGCCGCGACGCCGATCCACAGCAAGTAGCCGCCGGCGCCGAATACCTCAAGGATCAACAGCACCGTGCCCAGCCCCAGCCAGTCCCAGAACGACAGGTTTTGCAGGTAATCCCACATGGCTCAGACTCGCTTGCCGGGTTCAGGCCTGTTCTTGTCGGGAGTTCCCTTGTCGAAGGTGGCCTTGACGATTTCACCGATGCCGCCCACCGCACCGATCATCTGGCTGGCTTCCAGCGGCATCAGGATGACCTTGCTGTTGTTGGCCGACGACAGTTTGCCCAGCGCGTCGATGTACTTCTGCGCGACGAAATAGTTGATGGCCTGCACGTCGCCGGCCGCGATGGCTTCGGACACCACCTGGGTCGCACGGGCTTCGGCTTCGGCCTGACGTTCGCGGGCTTCGGACTCCAGGAATGCGGCCTGGCGTTCACCCTCGGCTTCGAGGATCTGCGCCTGCTTCTTGCCTTCGGCGGTGAGAATCGCCGACGCACGAAGGCCTTCGGCTTCAAGAATCTGCGCACGCTTGATCCGTTCGGCTTTCATCTGCCCGGACATGGCCGCCATCAGATCGGCGGGCGGGCTGATGTCCTTGATCTCGATACGGGTGATCTTGATGCCCCACGGCGCGGTGGCTTCGTCGACGATGCGCAACAGGCGTTCGTTGATGCCGTCGCGCTGGCTGAGCATGGCGTCCAGTTCCATCGAGCCGAGCACGGTACGGATGTTGGTCTGCAGGAGGTTGCGAATGGCGTGCTGCAGGTTGTTGACCTCATAGGCCGCCTGCGCGCAATTGATGACCTGATAGAAACACACCGCATCGATCTGCACGGTCGCGTTGTCGGAGGTGATGACTTCCTGCGGCGGGATGTCCAGCACGGTTTCCATCATGTTGACCTTGTGCCCGATGCGGTCCATCACCGGCACGATGATGTTCAGGCCCGGCTTGAGCGTATTGGTGTAACGACCGAAGCGCTCGACCGTCCACTGATAGCCCTGCGGCACGACCTTGAAGCCCATGAACACGATGGCAATGGCCAAGGCGACGAACAGTAAAACCACACTACCGATTTGCATAACCTGTCCCTGTTGATGTGAGTCGAAAAATCCGGAGAGGCCGATTCTAGCGGCCGCGCTCGAAGTGCCGTGAGCGAAAACACATCCTGTCGATATTGATTGATGTGGTGCCCCGCTATCCCATCGGATGGCGGGTGTCCGTGGGAGGGAGCCCTGTTCGCGAAGGCGTCGTGTCAGTCAACATCGTGGTGTCTGATCTGGCGCATTCGCGAGCGGGGCTCCCTCCCACAGGTCTCGTGCAGGTAGCGATTCAGCGCTGCTCGCTCTGCGGTGTCACCCGCAGTACTTCCTCAAGCGTAGTCAGTCCTGCCGCGACTTTCTGCGCCCCGGACAGGCGCAGGCTGCGCATGCCGTCCTTGAAGGCCTGGCGGCGTAGCGCGGTGAGGTCGAGGTCGGCGGTGATCAGGGTTTTCACGGCATCGGACATCAGCATGATTTCGTACACCCCGGCACGGCCACGGTAGCCCGTGTCGCGGCATTCGGCGCAGCCCACCGCACGCTGCGCGCCAGCGGGCACCGGCGCTTGCCACGGGCGAGTCAGGGTCTGCCAGTCGACTTCGTCCATCTCCATCGGCGCCTTGCAGTGCGGGCACAGAGTGCGGACCAGTCGTTGGGCCATGACACCGAGAATTGTCGCCTTGAGCAGATAGTGCGGCACGCCCAGCTCCAGCAGGCGGCTGATCGCGCTGGGTGCATCGTTGGTGTGCAGGGTCGACAGCACCAGGTGGCCGGTGAGCGCCGCCTGAATCGCCATTTCGGCGGTCTCCAGGTCGCGGATCTCGCCGATCATGATGATGTCCGGGTCCTGACGCATCAGCGCGCGCACGCCGCTGGCGAAGGTCAGGTCGATGTTGTGCTGCACCTGCATCTGGTTGAAGGCCGGTTCGACCATTTCGATCGGGTCTTCGATGGTGCACAGATTGACCTCGGAGGTCGCCAGCTTTTTCAGGGTGGTGTACAGCGTGGTGGTCTTGCCGGAGCCGGTCGGCCCGGTCACCAGAATGATGCCGTTGGGCTGGCAGGTCATGCCCTCCCAGCGGCGCAGGTCGTCGCCGGAAAAACCCAGTTGGTCGAAATCCTTGAGCAGCACTTCCGGGTCGAAGATCCGCATCACCATCTTTTCGCCGAACGCGGTCGGCAGCGTCGACAGGCGCAACTCCACTTCACCGCCATCGGGCGTCTTGGTCTTGACCCGGCCGTCCTGGGGTTTGCGTTTTTCGGCAACGTTCATCCGGCCCAGACTTTTCAGGCGACTGGTGACCGCCATGGTGACTTGGGGCGGGAACTGATAGACGTTGTGCAACACGCCGTCGATGCGGAAACGCACGGTGCCGGCTTCACGGCGGGGTTCGATGTGAATGTCACTGGCGCGTTGCTGATAGGCGTACTGAAACAGCCAGTCGACGATGTTGACGATGTGCGCGTCGTTGGCGTCCGGCTCCTGATCGCTGGCGCCCAGCTTGAGCAGTTGCTCGAAGTTGCCGACGCCGCTGATTTTCTGGTCGGTGGCGCTTGCACCGCTGACCGATTTGGCCAGCCGGTAGAACTCCACCGCCAGTTTCTGGATGTCGGCCGGGTTGGCGACCACGCGCTTGATCGGCATTTTCAGCACGTGCATCAGGTCCGCTTCCCAGGCCTTCACGAACGGCTGCGCGCTGGCGATGGTCACGGCGTCGCGATCCACGGCCACGGCGAGGATCTTGTGGCGCTGGGCGAAGGCATAGGACATCAGCGGCGTGACGGCGGCGACGTTGATCTTCAGCGGATCGATGCGCATGTACGGCTGCCCGGCCTGTTCGGCCAGCCAGGCGGTCAGGGTTTCCAGATCGAGCTTGCGGCCCGGCCGCTTGAGGTTGTCGAACTGCTGCGCAGCGATGAATTCCAGCGGGTGGGTTTGCAGGTTTTGCGCAGTACGGCGCAGGGTCAGCGCGTAGTCGGCGTTGTCCTGCTCCAGATAACCCTGCGCGATCAGGTCGCGCAGTACTTCATTCAGATCCAGCCAGCGGTCCTGGGCAGATGAGGCAAGGACGGACATGCAGGCTCCTTCGGGTGAGACGGCTTACTTCACGGGTAAGCAAGAGTAGTCCCAAGCGTGCCAGTTGTTGCGTCCTGCAGGTAGTGAAGCGTTGCCAATATTTTCGGCGCACTCAACCGACAGCGAGTGAGACGGGCCCGGATAGGACGTGCAAATCGTCGATGGGTTCCAGCTCGACCGAGCAGACATCGACCAGATTGCGCATTTTTTGACCAATGGTCTGTGCGCGATGCCAGCTCATCTCGCCGACTTCGATCTCCAGCATCAACATGCCCTCCTGCTGCAACACGCTGACCTGCTGCGGGATCAGGTATTGCATCGCGAACAGGTTCAGCACCCGACAGATCAGGTCTGGCTGGGCTTCGGCGAGGATCTGATAACGCGACCGGCAGGGCCGGTTGGCGGTCGACCAGACATCGCCACGCAAGGGCGTGCTGTTGACGGTTTCGAGGTGCGGCATGCTGGGCTCTCCGGTTTCCACGAGGGTTTGGGCTGGAAGAAAGCTTTACATGGCCGTCGGGAAATTTCTGGTCCAAATTCAGATGAGATAAGCTGTTTTCGAATTGTTTATGTGCAGTAAATACATATCGAGAATTATTTATGTCGATCGAGCTGGACGCCTATGACCGCCGCATTCTGGCACTGCTGCAGGAGGACGCCTCGCTGTCCAGTGCGCAGATCGCCGAGCAGGTCGGACTTTCCCAATCGCCGTGCTGGCGCAGGATTCAGCGACTCAAGGATGAAGGGGTGATCCGTCGGCAAGTGACCCTGCTGGACCGCAAGAAGATCGGTCTGAACACGCAGATCTTTGCCGAGGTGAAACTCAACGCCCACGGCCGCTCCAACTTCACCGAATTCACCGAAGCGATTCGCGGTTTTCCGGAGGTGCTGGAGTGTTATGTGCTGATGGGCTCGGTGGATTTTCTGCTGCGCATCGTCACGCCGGACATCGAGGCGTATGAGCGATTCTTCTTCGAGAAGCTGTCGCTGGTGCCGGGGATTCAGGAGGTGAACTCGACGGTGGCGCTGTCGGAGATCAAATCGACGACGAGTTTGCCGATGACGAAGTGATTGTAGGAGTGAGCTTGCTCGCGATGCGCCTGATCAGACACCACATCGGTGCCTGACAGACCGTCACCGCGAGCAAGCTCACTCCTACAGCGATTACGGCGTGTCAGGCATAGATTCGTCACAGACACACCGCCATCGCGGGCAAGCGCGCTCCTACAACGGGCGCGTAAATCTTAGATCTTCAGCAACATCTTCCACGCCCGGCTTTGCAGCACGGTGACGGTCTGCTGGAAGCGGGCTTCGAGCACTTCGTCGCTGATGTCCAGATGCGCCAGTTGCTCAAGCTTGTTCAGCTCGCCGTACAGGCGATCCAGCTCTGGCAGGTCCAGGGTGTGGCGGGCATGGTGCAGCCAGACCTGGATCCGCTCGATGCGCGGCAGTTGCTCGGCCAGATCTTCTGGCTGCTGCTGATAGCGCTCCAGTTTCAACGCGGTGGCCTCGTCGCCGAGGAAGCGTGGCATCCAGCTGCTGAGCATCGCGTTGCCCAAGCGGTTGCCGCGATTATTGCGGTCAACCGTCCAGCGGCGCTCCATCAGCCAGCGCGAGGTGGTCAGCGAGAACAGGCCCCACCGGGTGTCCTGCAGCTCTTCGATGAACTGTTCGTGGGCCGCAGCGCGCACGTCGGCGTCTTCCTGGCCAGCCTGGACCAGCGTGCGCCAGTCTTCCAGCAGGGTATCGAGCACGGCGCGCAGGTCGTGGGTGGTGGCGCGCGGAGCGGCCTGACCGAGGCTGCCGGTCAGTGCGCGCAGTTCGGCAAGCATCTCGACCCAGTCCTGCAGCAGGCTCCAGTGACCGTTGAAGCGATACTGCTCGGCCAGCCGCTGGCTGCTGCCCAGCAGGTACCAGGCCAGTGCGGTGAAGGCTTCATCCAGAGAGGTCTCGGCGGTCAGCTCCGGTTGCGGCAGCTTGATCGAATAACTGCCGGCGTCGAACAGGCGGTAGCCGCGCTCGGCCTTGCTGATGTCACATGGCATCAGCGGCAGTTTTTCCGCCAGTTCGGCGGCCAGCTCCAGCAGCGCGGCCGGTTCGCCTTCGCGCAGTTCCAGCTCCAGCTCGCAGATTTCTTCTTCCTGCTTGCCAGCAATGACTTTGCCCAGGTCCAGAGCGGCCTCGATGACCACTTTGGCCTTGCCGCGGCCCCAGGCGATTTCTGCCTTTTCACGGACGAAATCCGTGGTGAAAACCGGCTTGATGGTTTTCTTGTCCAGATCCGCCAGTTGCTCGGGCCAGCAATCACCGTCGAGCTTCTTCACATCCAGCTTGGCCTTGGCCAGATCCCAGTTGTATTCGTTGCGCTCGGACAGGCCGGCCACGCTCTGACCACGGGTCTTGAGGGTCTGGATGATCGCATCGCCGTCGCGGCGCAGGCGCAGGGCCACTTTGGCGTTTGCCAGCTCGCGCTCCGGGGTGTCGAAGTACTGATTGAACAGCTCCAGCCGCTCCCAGCCACTTTTGTTGCGTTTTTTCAGCAACGGGTGCTCGCGCAAGGCGGTGAGGGTTTCGCGGCTGACGCGGAGTTTGATTTCGGTTTCTTTCTGCATGGCCGGGAATCCAGGCGCTCTATCGCTGATAAACGGGGGGAACACTGCCGGAATCGACACGGCAGCGTGGGTCGTGCAGTGTACAGGACAACCGCCGTGACAGTTTATTCCCGCGCAGCAATCACCCTATGATGGCTGGCGTGTCGTAGCCAAGGAGTCGCTTATGCCGTTGCCGTCCATGAAAGAGCAGTTCGCGGCGCTGATTGCCGCGCCGTCGGTCAGTTGCACCCAGCCGGCGCTGGATCAGTCCAACCGCGCGGTCATTGACCTGCTGGCCGGCTGGCTGGGCGACCTGGGTTTTGCCTGCGATATCCAGCAGGTGAGCCCCGGCAAATTCAACCTGATCGCCACGTACGGCAGTGGCCCGGGCGGGTTGGTGCTGGCGGGGCACAGCGACACCGTGCCGTACGACGATGCCTTGTGGAAAACCGATCCGCTCAAACTGACCGAAGTCGACGGCAGTTGGGTCGGGCTCGGCAGTTGCGACATGAAGGGTTTTTTCGCGCTGATCATCGAAGCGGTGCGTGAATTGCTCGACCAACCGTTCAAGCAGCCGTTGATCGTGCTGGCGACCTGCGACGAAGAAAGCTCGATGTCCGGTGCCAAGGCGCTGGCCGCTGCCGGTGCGCCACTGGGCCGTGCTGCAGTGATCGGCGAGCCGACCGGCCTCAAGCCGATCCGCCTGCACAAGGGCGTGATGATGGAGCGCATCGAGATCCTCGGGCGCAGCGGCCATTCGTCGGATCCCCGGCTGGGGCATAGCGCACTGGAAGCGATGTACGACGCCATCGGTGAGCTCAAGGGCCTGCGCCGCCAGTGGCAGGAGCAATATCGCAACCCGCAGTTCAGCGTGCCGCAACCGACCATGAATTTCGGTTGCATCCACGGTGGCGACAACCCCAACCGCATCTGCGGGCAGTGTTCGCTGGAATTCGACCTGCGGCCGTTGCCGGGCATGGACCCGGAAATGCTGCGCTCCGCCATTCGTCAGAAGCTGCAGCCGCTGGCCGAGTTGCACCAGGTGCAGATCGATTACGCGCCGTTGTTCTCCGAAGTGGCACCTTTTGAACAAAGCGCCGACGCGGAACTGGTGCGCGTGGCCGAGCGTCTGACCGGTCATGTGGCCGAAGCGGTGGCATTTGGTACCGAAGCGCCTTATCTTCAGCGCCTTGGCTGCGAAACCATCGTGCTGGGACCGGGTGACATCGCTTGTGCGCATCAACCGGGCGAGTATCTGGAAATGTCACGTTTGCAGCCTACAGTGCGTCTGTTACGTCAATTGATCGAACATTACTGCCTGGCTACCCCGTAAATGCCGTCGCGTGGGTCGGCGCTACAGCCCAAACCCACCCAAAACCCACCCAGAAGAAGGAGAGTGCGCGTGTTGCGATGCCTGTTTCGACGATAAAGCTCATGCCGCTTTGAGCGTTTACCCTTCGTCCACTGTTTACACAGGCTCTTCTGGATATGCCCGATTACGTCAATTGGCTCCGCCACGCGTCTCCCTACATCAATGCCCACCGGGATTGCACCTTTATCGTCATGCTGCCCGGCGATGGCATTGAACATCCGAATTTCGGCAACATCGTCCACGACCTGGTGCTGCTGCACAGTCTCGGCGTGCGTCTGGTGCTGGTGCACGGATCGCGCCCGCAGATCGAAAGCCGCCTGGCGTCCCGTGGCCTGACGCCGCACTTCCATCGCGACATGCGCGTCACCGACGCGGCGACGCTGGAATGCGTGATCGATGCGGTGGGTCATCTGCGCATCGCCATCGAAGCCCGGCTGTCGATGGACATGGCCGCCTCACCGATGCAGGGCTCGCGCTTGCGCGTGACCAGCGGCAACTTCGTTACAGCGCGCCCGATCGGCGTGCTGGAGGGCGTTGATTACCAGCACACCGGAGAAGTGCGGCGGATCGACCGCAAGGGGATCAACCGCCTGCTCGATGAGCGCTCCATCGTGCTGCTGTCGCCGCTGGGTTACTCGCCGACCGGGGAAATCTTCAACCTGGCCTGCGAAGACGTCGCCACCCGCGCTGCCATCGATCTGGGGGCGGAAAAACTGCTGCTGTTCGGCGCCGAATCCGGCCTGATGGACGAGCAGGGCCGTCTGGTCCGCGAACTGCGGCCACAGCAGGTGCCGGGGCATTTGCAGCGCCTGGGTAGCAACTATCAGGCGGAATTGCTCGATGCTGCCGCCCAGGCGTGCCGGGGTGGAGTCGCGCGCAGCCACATCGTCAGTTATGCCGAAGACGGCGCGCTGCTGTCCGAGCTGTTCACCCGCGCCGGTGGCGGTACGCTGGTGGCGCAAGAACAGTTCGAACTGGTGCGCGAGGCGTCGATTGGTGATGTCGGTGGCCTGATCGAGCTGATCACCCCGCTGGAAGAACAGGGGATCCTGGTGCGCCGCTCCCGTGAAGTGCTGGAGCGCGAAATCGAGCAGTTCAGTGTGGTCGAGCGCGAAGGGCTGATCATCGCCTGTGCGGCGCTGTACCCGATTGCCGATTCCGAAGCCGGCGAGCTGGCCTGTCTGGCGGTCAACCCGGAATACCGTCACGGCGGTCGTGGCGATGAGTTGCTAGAGCGCATCGAGGAGCGGGCGCGGGCCCAAGGCCTGAAAACCCTGTTCGTCCTCACCACCCGCACCGCGCACTGGTTCCGTGAGCGTGGTTTCGAGCCGAGCAGCGTCGACCGTCTGCCAAGCGCGCGGGCTTCGCTGTACAACTACCAGCGCAACTCGAAGATTTTCGAGAAGGCAATCTGAAAGGCATCGACCGCCTGCGTAGGAGCGCGCTTGCCCGCGATGGCTTTTTGCCGAAGGCAGAGCACCCTCCCACAAGGTTGGGGGCGCCTGACGGATTTGGGCAGCAGCCCACAATCGGGATTGGCAGATAAAAAAACGGCGTGCCAGGGCACGCCGTTTTTATTCATTCAGCGGATCAGTTACTGATCGCCAGAATGCTCGCCTGATAGGCACCGACGAAGGTGTCGAAATCCACCGGCTCTTCGGTCTGTTCCATCTCTGCCTGTTGCGCCAGCGACTCGCGGGCGCGGGTCTCGAAGTCGGTCTGATCCTCGACGCTCAGCGGGCGGCTGCGGAAGTTCTCCGCGTGGGCACGGGCCTGGCGCATGGAGAAGGCTGCGAAGCCTTCCTTGTGCTCGGTCATGCTGGCCAGCACTTGGGCCGACGGAGTCAGCGACGGATCGGCGACCTTGGCACGTTGCGCCGCCAGCGACTTGGCGTGGTCATCGATGCCTTGCGCCTTGTCCAGCAGGGCGATGATCGGCTCGATCTTGTCCAGCAGCTCATCAGCCCAGACTTTCAGGTCGATGGTGGAGGTGTTGCGGCTCAGTTGCAGGCCCGGACGCCGACCTTCCTTGACCACGGTCAGGAAGTTGCTGCTGGCGTTGCCGCATTCGCAGTCGGCCAGTTGCGGGCTCTCCTGCAGGGCGCAGAACAGCACGAAGGCGTCGATGAAGCGCGACTGCTGCAGGTCGATGCCCACCGGCAGGAACGGGTTGATGTCCAGGCAGCGGACTTCCACATACTGCACGCCACGGGCCATCAGCGCCTGGATCGGGCGCTCGCCGGAGTAGGTCACGCGCTTGGGTCGAATGGTCGAGTAGTACTCGTTTTCGATCTGCAGCACGTTGGTGTTGAGCTGAATCCACTCGCCGTCCTTGTGCGTGCCGATTTCGACATACGGCGCGTAAGGCGTGGCAACCGCCTTGCGCAGGCTGTCGGTGTAGGTCAGCAGGTCGTTGTAGCACGGCGTCAGGTCGGCCTGGGCGTTGCTCTGGTAGCCCAGGTCACTCATGCGCAGACTGGTGGCATACGGCAGATACAGCGTGTCGGCGTCGAACTGTTCGAGCTGGTGCGAACGGCCGCGCATGAAGCTGGCGTCCAGTGCCGGCGAGGCGCCGAACAGGTACATCAGCAGCCAGCTGTAACGGCGGAAGTTGCGGATCAGCGCGATATAGCTGTGGGACTGATAGTCGCGGTCGGTGCCTTCAAAGGCTTCGGTCTGCTTGAGCAGTGACCAGATGTCTTCCGGCAGCGAGAAGTTGTAGTGAATGCCGGCAATGCACTGCATCGTCTTGCCGTAGCGCAGGGCCAGGCCCTGGCGGTAGACGTACTTGAGCTTGCCGATGTTCGAGGTGCCGTAATAGGCAATCGGAATGTCTTCCTCGGCCGGCAGCGGGCTCGGCATCGAGGGACTCCAGATGTATTCGCTGCCCAGCTTGCTGTAGGCGAAGCGATGGATCTTGTCGAGGCTGTCCAGCGTGTCGGCCGGGTTGGCCAGCGCCGGGGTAATGAACTCCAGCAGCGACTCGGAGTAGTCAGTGGTGATCTGCTCGTTGGTCAGTGCGGAACCCAGTGCTTCAGGGTGCGGCGTTTGCGCCAGGCGACCTTCGTCGGTCACGCGCAGGCATTCACGCTCTATGCCGTGCAAGCACTTCTCCAGGAGGGAGAGGTGAGAGGGCTCGCCGAGCAGAGCCAGGCGGCGGTTGAGAAATTCGCTCAAGTTGGATTCCTTCACGCGTCAGTCGGCCCTATATGGGGACGATATGGCGGTCTACAAGGGTGAAGAAAGGAACTGGCGTTTTCGCCTCGTTGTTGGCCCGAACGCCGATGCCCGTCGCTGATCTGTCCTGCAGGTCAATCAGTTGATTTCGACACTGATAACAGTGCCGAAATTAACTCATATCACTACCGGACAGCTAGACGATCGCGAAGGTGCCCTGCGCTTTCGCGACAAGCTTGTCGTCCTGACGCACGTCGGCTTCGACCACCAGCGTGCGCCGACCGGCGTGCAGCACGGTCGCGGTGCAAATGACTTCGCCATCCGGCACGCCGCGCATGTAGTTGATCTTGCACTCGACGGTCACGCTTTGCCGATCGAAGCCGTGGGAGCTGGAACAGGCCAGCCCCATGGTGATATCGACCAGACTGAACAGCGCCCCGCCGTGCATCACGTTACCGCGATTGCGCAGGTGGGGCTCAAGCGCCAGAGACACCTGGGCAACGCCGTCGCCCAGGTTCACCAGCTTGCAGCCGAGGGTCTTGAAATACGCGCTTTCGGTCAGTTCGGGAGCGATGTCCATCAGCGCTTCTTCAGTTGCTTGGCGTTGGCGAACAGCGAAGCCATGGCGTTATTGGCCGGGGCAGCGCTGACGGTTTCCTTGCGCGGAGCATTCGCATTGCCCTGCGACTGGCGCGGTGCGGCGCCTGGACGAGCACCACGGGCGCCGTCGATCTTCTCGCCCGGGGTGTCGCTCATGCGCATCGACAGGCCGACGCGTTTGCGCGGAATGTCGACTTCCATGACCTTGACCTTGACCACGTCGCCGGCTTTCACCGCTTCGCGCGGGTCTTTGATGAACTTCTCCGACAGCGCCGAGATATGCACCAGACCGTCCTGATGCACGCCGATGTCGACGAAGGCACCGAAGTTGGTCACGTTGGTCACCACGCCTTCGAGAATCATGCCCGGCTGCAGGTCCTTGAGGTCTTCGACGCCTTCCTGGAACTCGGCGGTCTTGAACTCCGGACGCGGGTCACGGCCCGGCTTGTCCAGCTCCTGCAGAATGTCGGTCACGGTCGGCAGGCCGAAGGTTTCGTCGGTGAACTTCTTCGGATCGAGACGCTTGAGGAAGCCAGTGTCACCGATCAGCGAACGGATGTCGCGGTCGGTTTCGGCAGCGATGCGTTGCACCAGCGGATAGGCCTCGGGGTGAACCGCAGAGGAGTCCAGCGGGTTGTCGCCGTTCATGACGCGCAGGAAACCGGCGGCCTGTTCAAAGGTCTTTTCGCCCAGACGCGGGACTTTCTTCAGCGCCGCGCGGGTCTTGAAAGCACCGTTTTCATCACGATGGGCGACGATGTTCTGCGCCAGCGTGGTGTTCAGGCCGGAAATCCGCGCCAGCAGGGCGACCGACGCGGTGTTCACGTCGACGCCAACGGCGTTCACGCAGTCTTCCACCACCGCATCCAGGCCACGGGCTAGCTTGAGCTGCGACACGTCGTGCTGGTACTGACCGACACCGATGGATTTCGGGTCGATTTTCACCAGTTCGGCCAGCGGATCCTGCAAGCGACGGGCAATCGACACCGCGCCACGGATCGAAACGTCTAGGTCCGGGAATTCCTTGGCGGCCAGCTCCGAAGCGGAGTACACCGAAGCGCCGGCCTCGGACACCATGACCTTGGTCATTTTCAGGCCTGGATATTTTTTGATCAGCTCGGCGGCCAGCTTGTCGGTTTCGCGGCTGGCAGTGCCGTTGCCGATGGCGATCAGGTCGACCGAGTGGCGGGCGCAGAGCGCGGCCAGTACGGCAATGGTCTGATCCCACTGGTTTTTCGGCACATGCGGATACACGGTGGCGTGATCCAGCAGCTTGCCGGTGGCGTCGACCACCGCAACCTTGCAGCCGGTGCGCAGGCCCGGGTCCAGGCCAAGGGTGGCACGCGGGCCGGCAGGAGCTGCCAGCAGCAGGTCGTGCAGGTTGTGGGCGAATACGTTGATCGCTTCGGTTTCGGCGGCGTCGCGCAGTTCGCCGAGCAGGTCGGTTTCCAGGTGCGAGTAGAGCTTGACCTTCCAGGTCCAGCGCACCACTTCGCCCAGCCATTTGTCGGCTGGACGGTTCTGGTTCTGCACACCGAAGCGCTCGCCGATCATCAGCTCGCACGGGTGCAGGGTGCCCGGCAGCTCTTCGCCGACTTTCAGTGCGGAGCTGAGCACGCCTTCGTTGCGACCACGGAAAATCGCCAGGGCGCGGTGTGACGGCACGCTTTTCAGCGGCTCGTCATGTTCGAAGTAGTCGCGGAACTTGGCGCCTTCTTCTTCCTTGCCGGCCACCACGCGGGCGCTGAGTACGGCTTCCTGCTTGAGGAAGCTGCGCAGTTTTTCCAGCAGGGTGGCGTCTTCGGCGAAGCGCTCCATGAGGATGTACTTGGCGCCTTCCAGCACCGCCTTGACGTCGGCAAAGCCTTTTTCGGCATCGACGAAGCGTGCGGCTTCGGTTTCCGGGGTCAGGCTCGGGTCATTGAACAGGCCGTCGGCCAGCTCGCCGAGGCCGGCTTCCAGGGCAATCTGGCCCTTGGTACGGCGCTTCTGCTTATAAGGAAGGTAAAGGTCTTCGAGACGGGTCTTGGTGTCGGCCAGCTTGATGTCGCGAGCCAGCTCCGGGGTCAGCTTGCCTTGCTCTTCGATGCTGGCAAGGATGGCGACGCGACGTTCATCGAGCTCGCGCAGATAACGCAGGCGCTCTTCCAGATGACGCAGCTGCGTGTCATCGAGGCTGCCGGTGACTTCCTTACGGTAGCGAGCGATGAACGGCACGGTAGAGCCTTCATCCAGTAGTGCGACGGCCGCTTCGACCTGTTGCGGGCGGACACCGAGTTCCTCGGCGATGCGGCTGTTGATACTGTCCATAAAACCACCTGGCAAATGTGTGTGCAAAAAAACCGGCTGCCGGCGAACCGCCGTGAGCGCATGCTGCCTGACATTGAGGGCGGCGCATTATACCCAGTGAGTCCGGATTAGGGGATCAGCCGATCGGAGAGTGGCGCAAAGGCTTCCGATGCCTGGACGCGCATCGTGCAAATGCGCAGGTGAGAGCGACAGTGTCGGCTCAGGAAAAATCTGCTAACAATGCACACGGTGCGCATCACAGCAGCTACGCCATAATGCGCGCCGAGATTAAAGGAGCTTCCAATGAGCAGCATTGCACAAACGGCTGAAGGCGAAAAAATCCTCATCGTCGACGATGACCCGGGCCTGAGCAGCCTGCTAGAGCGTTTTTTCACCAGCAAGGGCTATCGCGCGCGCGCCGTGGCCAACGTCGAGCAAATGGACCGGCTGCTGGCTCGCGAAGTGTTTCACCTCGTCGTGCTGGATCTGATGTTGCCAGGCGAAGACGGCCTCTCGGCATGCCGTCGTCTGCGCGCCGCCAATAACCAGATCCCGATCATCATGCTCACCGCCAAGGGCGACGAGCTGAGCCGGATCAAGGGCCTGGAACTGGGCGCCGACGACTACCTCGCCAAGCCATTCAACCCTGACGAGCTGATGGCTCGGGTCAAGGCTGTATTGCGTCGTCAGACCGCTCCGGTGCCGGGCGCGCCGGCAAGTGAAGACGAAACCGTGACGTTCGGCGATTACGAACTGTCGCTGGCCACCCGCGAGCTCAAGCGCGGTGAAGAAGTACACATGCTGACCACCGGTGAATTCGCGGTGCTCAAGGCATTGGTGATGCACGCCCGCGAGCCGCTGACCCGTGACAAGCTGATGAACCTGGCCCGTGGTCGCGAGTGGGATGCGCTGGAGCGCTCCATCGACGTGCAGATTTCGCGCCTGCGCCGGTTGATCGAAGTGGACGCAGCCAAGCCACGTTATATCCAGACCGTCTGGGGTGTGGGTTATGTGTTCGTCCCGGATGGTGCCGGCAAGCAATAACCGTGTAGCCGGTGGGTTGTTCCCGGATACGTTGACCAGCTACCTCGATGCTTCCTCGGAAGTGATCGATGTGGCTGGTTTTTGCCGTTTTCTGCCTCCGCGAAATGTCCCGAGCCTTTCTCGCCCGCAAAGTGTGTAGCCGCTGTTTATGAAAACACCGCTCTGGTTTCCGCAAAGCTTTTTCTCCCGCACCCTGTGGCTGGTGCTCATCGTCGTGCTGTTTTCCAAGGCGCTGACCCTGGTGTACCTGCTGATGAACGAGGACGTGCTGGTCGACCGTCAGTACAGCCACGGTGTGGCGTTGACGCTACGGGCGTACTGGGCGGCGGATGAAAGCGATCGGCAGACCATCGCCGATGCGGCAGGCCTGATTCGCGTAGTCGGTGGCGGGGTGCCGGAGGGCGAGCAGCACTGGCCTTATTCGGAGATCTACCAGCGTCAGATGCAGGCCGAGCTGGGCGCTGACACCGAAGTGCGCCTGCGCGTGCATGCGCCACCCGCGCTGTGGGTGCGAGCGCCAAGCCTGGGCGATGGCTGGTTGAAAGTGCCGTTATACCCACACCCGTTGCGCGGCCAGAAAATCTGGAGCGTGCTGGGCTGGTTCCTGGCGATCGGTCTGCTGTCGACAGCGTCGGCCTGGATTTTCGTCAGCCAGCTCAACCAGCCGCTCAAGCGCCTGGTGTTTGCGGCGCGCCAGTTGGGTCAGGGACGCAGTGTGCGTCTGCCAGTCAGTGACACACCCAGTGAAATGACCGAGGTCTACCGCGCTTTCAACCAGATGGCCGAAGACGTCGAACAGGCGGGGCAGGAGCGCGAGTTGATGCTGGCAGGGGTTTCCCATGACCTGCGTACACCCTTGACCCGGCTTCGTCTGTCACTGGAATTGATGCCGAGCAACAACGAATTCATGGAAGGCATGGTGCGTGACATCGAGGACATGGACGCGATCCTCGACCAGTTCCTGGCGTTCATTCGTGACGGGCGCGACGAAGAGGTCGAAGAAGTCGATCTGGTCGAGCTGATCCGGGAAGTGGTCGCGCCGTACAACAATCCGGTCGAGCAGGTACGCACCCGTCTGGAGTCGATCCCGCCCTTTCCGCTGCGCAGGGTGTCGATGAAGCGCCTGCTCAACAACCTGATTGGCAATGCCATGCACCACGCCGGCGACAGCGTCGAAGTTGCGGCCTATGTGTCGGGCGACAGCGGTGCGCCTTACGTGGTGCTCAGCGTGCTGGACCGGGGCATGGGCATCGACCCGTCGGAGCTGGAAGGGATTTTCAACCCGTTCACCCGAGGCGACCGTGCCCGTGGTGGCAAGGGCACCGGCCTGGGGCTGGCCATCGTCAAACGGATCGCCGCCATGCACGGCGGCAATGTCGAACTGCGTAACCGCTCGGGTGGCGGGCTTGAGGCACGCGTGCGCCTGCCATTGGGGCTTTTGCTGCCGCGGGATGCGGATTGAAAAAGAGCCATTGTAGGAGCGAATTTATTCGCGATGCGATGTAACTGGCGACGAATCTGCATCGACTGAAAATACATTCGCGAATGAATTCGCTCCCACAAGGGTGATCATGGAGATCAGCCCTTGCCCTTGGTCCGCGTCATGTGCGGGCCACCGTTTTTCTCGATGTACTGGATGATCATGCCCGCGACATCCTTGCCGGTCGTGGTTTCGATGCCTTCCAGCCCTGGCGAAGAGTTCACTTCCATGACCAGCGGGCCGTGGTTGGAGCGCAGGATGTCCACGCCTGCCACGCTCAGCCCCATGACCTTGGCGGCGCGGATGGCGGTCATGCGTTCTTCCGGGGTGATCTTGATCAGGCTGGCCGTGCCGCCACGGTGCAGGTTGGAGCGGAATTCGCCGGGTTTGGCCTGACGCATCATCGAGGCGATGACCTTGTCGCCGACCACGAAGCAGCGAATGTCGGCGCCGCCTGCTTCCTTGATGTATTCCTGCACCATGATGTCCTGCTTGAGGCCCATGAAAGCCTCGATCACCGATTCGGCGGCAGTCGCGGTTTCGCACAGCACCACGCCGATGCCCTGGGTGCCTTCCAGTACCTTGATCACCAGCGGCGCGCCGTTGACCATCTGGATCAGGTCGGGGATATCGTCGGGGGAGTGCGCGAAACCGGTGACCGGCAGGCCGATGCCGCGCCGTGACAGCAGCTGCAGCGAACGCAGCTTGTCCCGGGAGCGGGCAATGGCCACGGATTCGTTGAGCGGAAAGACACCCATCATTTCGAATTGACGCAGCACGGCGCAGCCGTAAAAGGTCACGGATGCACCGATTCGCGGGATCACCGCATCGAAGCCTTCCAGCGGCTTGCCCCGATAGTGGATCTGCGGCTTATGACTGGCGATGTTCATATAGGCGCGCAGGGTATCGATCACTACGACCTCATGGCCGCGCTGGATACCCGCTTCGACCAGGCGACGAGTTGAATACAGACGCGGGTTTCGCGAAAGCACAGCGATCTTCATGCAACACCTGTGGCAGAGGAAATTGAAGCCGGAAATACCGGCTTGTCCTGAACATAAGTAACGCCCGGATTGACCACCAGTTGGCCGTCGATCAGGGCCTTGGAACCCAATAACAGCCGATATCGCATGGCCTTGCGGCAGGCCAGGGTGAATTCCACCGGCCAGACGCGATCACCCAGTGCCAGCGTGGTGCGGATCACGTACCGCACCTGGGCATGACCGTTGGAACTCTTGATGGTCTTCATCGCCACCAGTTGGGCCTCGCAGCGGCGGTGTCGCAGCTGCACGACCGTGCCCAGGTGAGCGTTGAAACGCACCCATTTTTCACCGTCGCGCTCGAAGGGTTCGATTTCCGTGGCGTGCAGGCTGGAGGTGCTGGCCCCGGTGTCGATTTTCGCGCGCAACCCCGCAACCCCGAGATCGGGCAGAGCTACCCATTCGCGAAGGCCGATGACTGAGAGATGGTCGAATGTTTTCAAAGCGGTTCCGTACGTTTACGCGTTCTGCCAGATCCCGGGGCTGCCCGAAACCCATGCCCTGGATGCGGCTCCGGTCTCCCGGAAGGCCTCGCATCGAATAAATGTCGCAGCCGGCGCCAGCCTACGTTTCCAGGCAGCTTCACTGCCTTGGGCGATGACTCTAACGCTCGACTCGGTCCACATTGTGACAACCCCGAGAACGATAGCCTGACCAACGCAAGAACGCATGCCTTCGATGGTGTGCGCGGATTCTAACCAAGGCGTGGAATTACTGCGTCCCCGGTATTGCGTAGTACAGTTCTGACTATCAGCAGATTGAGGAATTCAGATGACACAGAAGCCGGAAGAAGACGACAAGGTTCGCCTGGACAAGTGGCTATGGGCGGCGCGTTTCTTCAAGACCCGGGCGCTGGCGAAGGCTGCGATCGAAAGCGGCAAGGTGCATTGCCGGGGCGAGCGCTGCAAGCCCGGCAAGGAGCCGCGCATCGGTGATGAATATCAGATCCGCGCCGGTTTCGATGAGCGCACGGTGGTCGTCAAGGCGCTGTCCATCGTTCGTCGCGGGGCGCCGGAAGCGCAACTGCTCTACAGCGAAACGCCGGAAAGCCTGGCGAAACGCGAACAGGCCGCCGAAATGCGCAAGGCCGGAAGCCTGGGGGTAACGACTGATGGCAAGCCGACCAAGAAACAGCGTCGGCAGCTGTTTCAGTTTCACTCGGGCGGGGATTGAGCGGCGAATGGCCGCTTTCTGTGGGAGGGAGCCCTGCGCGCGAAGGCGTCAGGTCAGACGCTGCAAGGCTGATTGAACCCTGCATTCGCGAGCAGGGCTCCCCCCCACGACCACCCGCCGATAACCACGGCGACGGTGTTACAACTGTGCGCCCGGCTTCATGATGCTCAAGCAATTGAGCAGCGGAATGCGACCGAACAGATTGAAGATCGGTGCGGTAGCGCGCATCAGGAAACCGGTGACCCTGGCTGCGAACGGGGTGTAGCAGCTCCAGCCCAGCGCCAGCAGGGCGATCATCACACCGCCGATGTAGTCGTCCTGGCCCCAGTGAGCGCCGGCCACCAGCCGCGGCATCATGAACAGCAACGCCAGCACCCAGATCACGACACGCTGGCCGACGGTGCGGCTGAATACGGTCATGAACATGGCCCAGATCAGCAGGACCGACGCGTGGTCGCCAGGGAAGCTCTGGCTGGAGCGGTCCTTGAGTTGCCATTTGTCTTCCAGCGTCGGGAAAATCTCGCTGAGCTTGATCGCGTCGGGGATCACCACCGATGCACTGTCATGCTGCAGCGAGGTGTGGTCGATGATTTTCGAGAACACGGTGCGGATCACCAGCAGCACGATCAGCGTCAGAACGAAGCTGATCAGCGCCGCGCGGGTCTGCACGGTCTTGAAGACCCAGTCACCCTTGATCAGCAGCATCAGCAGAATCAGGCCAACGACGATATCGAAAGGGCGCATGCTGGCGACTGTCCAGATCCAGAGCCAGACTTTGCTCTGTTCCAGAGGGCGGTTGAGCAGGTGGAACAACCACTCGTCGAATTGGGTGAAAGCCGCGTGGCCAGCGGGCCAGACCCAGATCAGCAGCAGCAGCAGGGCAATGACGTTGCACAACAAGAGTTTCTTGGCGTTCCACTTGGCTTGGAACAGCACGGGATAGTCCATAAAATGGCCTCATTCGGCATGACAGTGCACCGGTCGGTGCTAAGCCGCGTTTTATAAGCGGTCGTCATCACTTTGTCATTACTTCAGATACCAATTTCCTATGCATGATTTCCCGGACACCGATAACACCCAGCGCTTCATGTTCGACGAGAGCGACGTTCGCGGCGAACTCGCCTCGCTGGAACGAAGCTACGCCGAGGTGCTCGCCAAACATCCATACCCCGAGCCGGTTGCCCAGTTGCTGGGCGAGCTGCTGGCCGCGGCAGCGTTGTTGGTCGGCACTCTGAAATTCGATGGTCTGCTGGTGCTTCAGGCGCGTTCGCAGGGGCCTGTTTCCCTGCTGATGGTCGAGTGCTCCAGCGAGCGCGAATTGCGCGGTATCGCCCGTTACGACGAGAGCCTGATCAAGCCGGGCGACACATTGCAGGATCTGATGCCCGAAGGGACGTTGGTCATCAACATCGACCCGCGACACGGCAAGCGCTATCAGAGCATCGTCGATCTCGAAGGTGAGAACCTGTCGCGCTGCCTGTCGGACTACTTCGTGCAGTCCGAGCAGTTGCCGACCGAGTTCTGGCTGTATGCCGACGGCAAGCGCGCGCGCGGCTTCCTCTTGCAGCAACTGCCGCCTGAGCGCCTGAAGGATGAAGATGACCGCAAGGCCAGCTGGCAGCATGTCCGGGCACTGGCCAATACGTTGACCGGCGAAGAACTGCTGAGCCTGGATAACGAGACCGTGTTGCACCGCCTGTTCCACGAAGATGCCGTGCGCATGTTCGATATTCAGCCTCTGGTGTTCCGTTGCAGCTGCTCGCGCGAACGTTCGGCCAATGCCCTGACCAGCCTGGGGCTTGAGGACGCGCAGCAACTGGTTGCCGAGCACAACGGCACCATCGAGATCGATTGCCAGTTCTGCAACCAGCGCTATCTTTTCGATGCAACCGATGTAGTGCAGCTGTTTGCCGGTGGCGGCACCGATACCCCGTCCGACACTCGCCATTGATGTAGTGCGCCGGTCCGGGCTGAATGGTTTCTGCCCGGCAGGCTTGGGCTTGCGTGATGTAGTTCTGACAGGAGGGCCCTACCTTTTTCGAGCGGTTCTGGCATAATCCGGCCACTTTTTAGCTGTAGTAGTTCGGGTTTTTCTACTACAAAACGTTTGGAGCACTCGGCCATCGGGCCGACGGGGAATCTCATGACGCAAGCCAATAACGCCGTTCACACCGATCTCAGTGTCGACGATCTGGTTAAAGAAGCCCTCAGTCGCGGTGAGGGCGTGCTGTCCGATACCGGCGCACTCGTCGTGGAAACCGGTCACCGTACCGGTCGTTCGCCGGTCGACCGTTTCATCGTAGAAGAACCAAGCACTCAGGCCGCTATCGCCTGGGGCCCGATCAACCGCAAGTTCCCTGCCGACAAGTTCGATGCCCTGTGGGCCCGTGTCGAGGCGTTCAACAACGCGCAGGAACACTTCGTTTCCCACGTTCACGTAGGTGCTGCCGCCGAGCACTACCTGCCAGTGAAGATGACCACCCAGACCGCCTGGCAGAACCTGTTCGGCCGTTGCCTGTTCATCAACCCTGCCCAGTACAACCCGGCTGGCCGCGAAGAATGGCAGATCCTCAACGTCGCCAACTTCGAGTGCGTGCCTGAGCGTGACGGCACCAACTCCGACGGCACCGTCATCATCAACTTCGCTCAGAAGAAAGTGCTGATCGCTGGCATGCGCTACGCCGGTGAAATGAAGAAAGCCATGTTCTCGGTACAGAACTTCCTGCTGCCGGCCGCCGACGTGCTGCCAATGCACTGCGCTGCCAACATCGGCGAAGAAGGCGATGTGACCCTGTTCTTCGGTCTGTCCGGCACCGGCAAGACCACTCTGTCCGCAGACGAAAGCCGTTACCTGATCGGTGACGACGAACACGGCTGGGGCGAAGGCGTTGTCTTCAACATGGAAGGCGGCTGCTACGCGAAGTGCATCGACCTGTCCGAGAAGAACGAGCCGGTCATCTGGAAAGCCATCAAGCACGGCGCCGTGCTGGAAAACGTCGTTCTCGACGCCAACAAGCACGCCGACTACGCCGACAGCAGCCTGACCCAGAACAGCCGCGCGGCCTACCCGCTGGAGCACGTCGAGAAGCGTTCCGAAGCCAACCTGGGCGGCGAACCGAATGCCGTGATCTTCCTGACCTGCGACCTGACCGGTGTACTGCCGCCAGTGTCGATCCTCAGCGAAGAACAGGCTGCCTACCACTTCCTGTCGGGCTACACCGCACTGGTCGGCTCCACCGAAATGGGCTCGGGCGCCGGCATCAAGTCGACGTTCTCCACCTGCTTCGGCGCGCCGTTCTTCCCGCGTCCGGCCGGTGAATACGCCGAGCTGCTGATCAAGCGCATCCGTGGCTTCGGTTCCAAGGTCTATCTGGTCAACACCGGCTGGACCGGCGGTGGCTACGGCGTCGGCAAACGCTTCAACATCCCGACCACCCGTGGCGTCATCGCAGCCATCCAGAGCGGTGCTCTGATCGGCGCGGAAACCGAGCACCTGGACACCGTCAACCTCGACGTGCCGAAGTCGGTACCGGGCGTAGACAGCGGCCTGCTCAACCCACGCAACACCTGGGCTGACAAAGCCGCTTACGACGAAGCCGCCAAGGCGCTGGCCGGTCTGTTCATCGAGAACTTCAAGAAGTTCGACGTGAGCGACGCGATCAAGGCAGCAGGTCCGAAGTTGTAAGAGCGGGTTTGCCTGAATGAAAAACCGCCCCTTGTGGGCGGTTTTTTATGGTTGGGATTTATTCATTTCCACAGGCGCCCAGGCGGGTAGCGCTAATCAAGTACGCGGATATCGATAGCCCACCAGTTACCCGGCCAGCGCATTGATGACATTGACCGGGTCATTGTGTATCGCCTTGAGCAATGCTTTTGCCGGGCCAGTCGGTTCGCGCCGTCCTTGTTCCCAATTCCGCAAAGTGGAGAGTTCCACGTCGATTGCAGCGGCAAATCTGGCTTGCGACAGCCCGGTAGCTTTGCGGATCTGTTTGATTCGCAATGCGTCGACGACAAATACCCGTGAGGGCTCTCGTTCGCCGCGAATGATTTCATCCATTTCCTGGACGCTACCTATCAAATCCTCAAAGAATTTGCTCATTGGTGACCCCATCCTTCAATCAGCCGCTTAAGGGCTCTGCATTCTTCATGCGTCAGATCGACCTGCTCGTTTTTGGCGTAAATCATCAACAGGGCAATCTGGAAACTGCGTGTGAAGTGGTAGTAGATAACCCGTGCGCCACCACGCTTTCCGTGCCCTTTTGACGCAACGCGGATTTTCCGGATTCCACCTGTCCCTTCGATAACGCGTCCGGCCAAAGGGTTCTGAGCCAAGGCTTGTTGAAGCCCTCTCAAGCCGTCGTCGTCGAGAAGCTCGTTCGCATGCCTGGTGAAGAGAGTTGTTTCAATGAAAATCACTGCCAATGTACGCCGCTGACTTACCTTGGGCAAGCCAGTTGCTTACCCAAGGGTTAATAGAGGCCGCTGCTGAGGCGGGCGCTCATACTTTCAGAAGCAAGGTATTGGTCAGCGGTAATTAGATATTTTTGAACCGGCTCGGTGGTGTCGGTGCGATCTTCTCCGGCAGAAAAGATTGCTTCGGGCTCACGGTTGATAACTCCGCGCCGCCTCGCAGTACTGCTCCTGAGCCAGCTGGTTCTTCTCGTTCTTGTCCTTGGCCGTCTTCTTGGTCCAGTCGCTGCACATGTCCTTGAAGAAGGGAACGGCGGCGCGGCGGCATTCGCGGTATTCGACGCTGTCGGACTTGAAGTTCATGCACACGCTGCTGTTTTCGATGTGGTTGTTGTAGATGCGATAGCGCGCTTCGTAGCGGTTGCGGCCGTCGATTTCGCGGATGAACACGCCGGCCACTTCATAACGACGTCCGGTTTCGGCCTTGGGTCTGGTAGCGGCGGTCTTGTATTCGGCCATGTAGCGGTCGGACACCATGCCTTGCGGGCGCGGCGCGTTGTAGTCGGTGGGTTGAGCGTCGCCGAAACGGCAGTTGATGACGTCGCGGTCGATGACGTTGCCGTCTTTCAGGCAATTATCCAGCGAGCGGTTTGCCGGTGGCGCCTGGTCGGATTTCGGCGCGGTGTACACCACCTGCTCGGTGGTACGCAGTTCGGCTGCCGGAGCGCTTGATGGCGTTACCACAGGAGCCTCCCTGATGGCTTCCGGTACGGGCTCGGGTGCCGCAAGGCTTGCCGGCACGCTGACAGGTGCTGGCCTGGACGTGTGAAACATCTGCGTGATCAGAAAGACAATCGCAGCCACCAATGCCAGAAGAATGGCCAGCGTGCTGAATGGCAGCCCTCCCTTTTTGGGTAGGTCTTTTCGTTTTACGGGGTGGGAGCCGAGTACAACATCGAACTGATCGGGTGTCAGGCGTTGCATGACAATCCGTTCGTCTTCGGGCGGCTGGGTGGGTCGCATGGCCTCTCCTTGGCGCATCGCAGGGTTAAGCGTCCGGCGTGCTGCTGATCTTGATCGTGTTGGCGGCGAGGTTAAACGCCGTCATAGTGTTTTGCTAGTACTGTGTATCGAGTCTGTAGCAAGTCGTAAGCAGTCCGGTATTTCAGTAACGGTTTCGTGGTATGGCCTCCGGTTCCTGCGCGTTAAGGTTCCAGCCCTTGCAATGGTCCATGGAGCGGTGACATATGCATCAAACCCTTGAGCAGGTTTTCGGTTATCGGCAATTTCGGCCCGGGCAAGAGGCTGCGATCAGCGCGGTGTTGGGCGGGCGTTCGGTAGCGGCGATTTTCCCTACCGGGTCAGGCAAGTCGCTGTGTTATCAGTTGCCGGCGCTGTTGCTGCCGCACCTGACGCTGGTGGTGTCGCCGTTGCTGGCGCTGATTCAGGATCAACTGGCGTTTCTGCAGCGTCATGGCATCGCTGCCGCGAGTATCGATTCGGCGCAAAGTCGTGACGACGCGTCCGACGTCATGGCCCGGGCCCGTTCCGGCGAGCTGAAAATCCTGATGATTTCCGTGGAGCGCCTGAAAAACGAGCGCTTTCGCCACTTCATCAGCCAGGTACCGATTTCATTGCTGGTGGTCGACGAAGCGCACTGCATATCCGAGTGGGGCCACAACTTTCGCCCGGATTACCTGAAGCTTCCGGACTACCAGCGCGAGTTCAATATTCCGCAGGCGTTGTTGCTGACCGCTACGGCGACGCCGCAGGTCATTGCCGACATGCAGGCCAGGTTCGGCATTGCTCCGGGGGATGTTGTGACCACCGGTTTTTATCGACACAACCTGACGCTGCTGGTCGAGCCTGTCGCGGGCAGCAACAAGCGCCGCCGGCTGGTGCAGTGGCTGAGCGAACGCGCGGGTCAGCCGAGCATCGTCTACGTCACCTTGCAACGAACCGCCGAGCTGGTGGCCGCGCATCTGGCGCAAAGCGGCATTCCCGCTCAGGCCTATCACGCCGGACTGCCTCACGATAAGCGCGAGGTGATCCAGCGACAGTTCATGGACGGGCGGCTGAACTGCATCGTCGCCACCATCGCGTTCGGCATGGGCATCGACAAGAGCGACATCCGCAACGTCGTGCACTTCGACCTGCCCAAGTCCGTTGAAAATTACAGTCAGGAAATCGGCCGGGCCGGACGCGATGGCGCGACCTCGCAGTGTCTGGTGCTGGCCAACCGCGACAGCCTCAATGTGCTGGAAAACTTCGTTTACGGTGACACGCCCGAGCGCTCGGGTATCCGTCGGGTGCTGGATGACCTGCAAAACGCCCGTGGTGACGGTCAGTGGGAGTTTCTGCTGACGCCGCTGTCGGACCAGAGCAACATTCGCCAGTTACCGCTCAAGACCTTGCTGGTGCAGCTGGAATTGCGCCGCATCATCGCGCCGCGCTATGCGTATTTCGCCGATTACCGGTTCAAATACCTGATCGAACCCGATGTGCTGGTCCAGCGTTTTCAGGGCGAACGACAGCAGTTCGTGCAGGCGCTGGTGGACACCTCTCGGCGTGTGCGTACATGGGCCACCGTGGATTTCGATGCGATGTATCAGCAATACCAGGCCGAGCGGGCGAGGGTGGTCACCGCACTGGATTTCTTCCAGGAAAAAGGCTGGATCGAGCTTGAGAGCAAGCAGATGACTGAGGTTTACAGCCTGCTGGCCGCAGACTTCGATGCCGATGCGCTGAGTGCGGAACTGCATGAGTATTTCGTGCATCACGAAACCACCGAGGTGGCGCGGATACACGCGATGCTGGAGCTGTTTTCCAGCGAGCGCTGCCTCAGTCATCGTCTGGCGGAGTATTTCGGTGATACGCAAGCGCCTGATCGATGCGGCCATTGTTCGGTGTGTGCCGGTCATGTCGCCCGCTTGCCGGAACCGCCGGCGCTGACGCCGCTTGAGCGCTGGGACTTCGACGATACCTGTAGCGAGTTCGTTGCCAGGCACGAGGAAATGCTGGGCTATAAACCCGAGAGCGAATGCCTGACGCGGTTTCTCTGCGGTATCAGCGTGCCATTGTTCACCCGGCTCAAGGCGCGCACTATTCGTGGTTTCGCGATGCTTGAGGATTACCCCTACGCGAATGTGCGTCAGTGGGTGCAGTCACGACTCGCGTGATGCATCGTTGATAACGTTTTTCAAACCGGACTCAAGGACCCTCAACGGAATGTCTCAATCGACCCCGCAACGTACCGAATACCGCCATTTTCAACCGATCACCACGCGCTGGCACGACAACGATATCTACGGTCACGTCAACAACGTGACCTACTACAGCTTTTTCGACAGCGCGGTGAACAGTTATCTGATCGAGCAGGGCGGGCTGGATATTCACGAAGGCGATACCGTTGGCTTCGTGGTCAGCTCTGCGTGTGACTACTTTGCATCGGTGGCCTATCCGGATCTGATCGAGATCGGTTTGCGCGTCGGCAAGCTGGGTAACAGTTCGGTGCAGTACGAATTGGCGGTATTCAAGGCGGGGGAAGAAGAGGCGCGAGCAGCGGGGCGTTTCGTGCATGTATTCGTCGACCGGGCATCGAATCAGCCGGCGCCGATCCCGACGATGCTGCGTGATGCGCTGGAGCGATTGCAGGCCTGAAATGCACACCGGCCGCCTGATGAGGCGGCCGGTGTTTGAACCTGTTACGTGGCGCGCTGGCTATCAGCGGTGGCGCCAGCCGCGGTGACGGCCATGGTCGTAATGGCGATGGCCACGGTCGTGGTCATAATAGCGACGGTCGCCACGGTAACCACGGCGGTCGTCGTCATGACGGCTCTGTTCGCCCATGTAGTTACCCAGCGCGCCACCGGCGCCACCGCCGGCTGCTGCGCCGATCAGGCTGCCGGTCGAACCGCCGACACTGCGGCCGATCACGTTACCGCCCGCAGCGCCCAGACCACCGCCGATGGCGGCTTCAGCGCGGTTGTGACGGTTGGCACCGACAGCGCCACCGGCTGCGCCGCCCAGACCGGCACCAATCGCCGAACCTGTGCTGCCGCCCAGTTGCTGGCCGACCACGGAACCGAGTACCCCGCCCAATGCGCCGCCCACGCCGGCGTTCAGGTTATCGCCTGCCGAGGCGAAGCCGCTAGCCAGAGACAGAGACAACAACAGAATCGAGGAGAACTTCATGTATGGATGCTCGTAGGGATGACGACGCGATCCTGCAATGCTGTAGGAAATGTCTCAATCGAAATCCGACGAATAACACGACTTGTATACAAAACTATAAGTTATTGTTTTTGATCGGGAACTTAATGCGATTTGCTGTGTCATAAATCACTTGGTGAAAGCCCGGATCGTTGCGATTCAGGCTTTTTTCATGTCTTGCTTGTAAAAAATCCTACGCCTCGAACTCCGTAATCGCTATTAACTTTTATATAAATATTGCGTTTTGCGCGGTTCTTTCTCCTTAAACAAGTGCGTTTATCCTGCCTACATTTTTGATCGCTCTGGCTAAGGTGCTGCGGCGCGATGACACCCGGTCATCGCCTCAGCAAAAGATCAAAAAAGTAATGATTTGGACACTCAACAAAGAGAACGCGAGATTCCGTGCGCAGCTGTCGGCCAGCGCACAGGGCAAGTGGGATATTTTTCAGAACGCCATTTATCGCGGCAGCTACCCAAAGGACGCTGCGAAGCTGGCGGGTGGTATGGATTACAAGATGCTCAGTGGATCATCGAATCAATATCAGATTCGCCTCAGCGGCTCTGAGAGGGCAACCTTCCGGATCGACGAGGTCCGTCAAATCGTGACGGTGTTACAAGTCGGCGGGCACACCTGAAACAAGTCGGGAGCGTGCCTGAGCACGCTCCCGATCCGCATCAAATGATCCGCGCTGTCTCCACATGCCGCTCCAGCTTGATCGCGACAAACTTGGAGGTCGGCGTATGGCTGCCATCACCGATGCTTTCCAGCGGCACCAGTGGGTTGACCTCCGGATAGTACGCCGCCGCCTGGCCGGCCGGGATATCGAATGGCAGCAGAGTGAAACCCTTGACCCGACGTTCGATGTCATCACCCCAGATCGACACGATGTCGGCTTTCTGGCCGGGCACGAAGCCCAGACGGATGATGTCGGCCTCGTTGAGGAACATCACGTCGCGCTGGCCTTTCACGCCGCGATAGCGGTCATCGAGGCCGTAGATGGTGGTGTTGTACTGATCGTGGGAGCGCATCGACTGCATGATCAGATCCGGCGTGATGCCAGTGCCACGGATGTTTTCGTGCAACAGGTCGCTTGGCAACTGGTTCGACTTGAAGTTGGCGCGCGCAGTCGGCGTGTTCCAGCGACGGGAGCCGGCGGTGCTGCCCAGATAGAAGCCACCCGGATTCTTGATCTTCTCGTTGAAGTCCTGGAACGCCGGAATGGTATCGGCGATCAGGTCGCGGATACGGCTGTAATCCTCCACCAGCCACAGCCAGTCCACCGGCTTCTTGCCGACGGTCGCGTTGGCGATGCCGGCCAGAATGGCCGGCTCTGAACGCATGTGGCGCGACAGCGGCTTGAGCTGGCCGTTGGAGGCGTGAACCATGCTGAACGAGTCTTCCACGGTGACCGCTTGCGGGCCTTCGGCCTGCATGTCGATGTCGGTGCGACCGTAGCACGGCAGAATCAGTGCTTCCTTGCCGTGGGTCAGGTGGCTGCGGTTGAGCTTGGTGCTGATCTGCACGGTCAGGTCGCAGTTGCGCAGGGCTTCGAAGGTGCGATTGCTGTCCGGGGTCGCTTGAGCGAAGTTGCCGCCCAGAGCGATGAAGACTTTCGAACGGCCTTCGAGCATGGCGTGAATGGCTTCGACCACGTTGTGGCCGTTTTCACGCGGCACTTTGAACTGGAAACGCTTTTCCAGGGCATCGAGGAAGAACGCCGGCGGGCGCTCGTTGATGCCCATGGTGCGGTCGCCCTGCACGTTGCTGTGACCGCGCACCGGGCACAGGCCGGCGCCTGGCTTGCCAATGTTGCCGCGCAGCAGCATGAGGTTGGCGACTTCCTGAATGGTCGGCACCGAATGGCGATGTTGGGTGATACCCATTGCCCAGCACATGATCACGTTATTGGCTTTGGCGTACATGCGCGCCGACAGTTCGATGTCGGCCAGCGACAGGCCGGACTGCTCGACGATGAACTCCCACGAAGTGGCATCGACCACGGCCAGGTAGTCCTGCACGCCATGGGTGTGTTCGTTGAGGAACACGTGGTCGAACACCGCCGGCTCGCCCTTGGCCTGCGCCTCGCGTTCCCATTGCAGCAGGAACTTGGCCATGCCGCGCAGCAGTGCCATGTCGCCGCCCAGTGCCGGACGGAAGAACGCCGTGTTGGTCGGCTCGGAGCCGTTGCTGAGCATTTCCAGCGGGTGCTGTGGGTGCTGGAAGCGCTCAAGACCACGCTCTTTCAGCGGGTTGACGCACACCACCTGAGCGCCGCGCTGGACCGCCTCACGCAGCGGTTCGAGCATGCGCGGGTGGTTGGTGCCGGGGTTCTGGCCGAGGACGAAGATCGCATCGGAATGTTCGAAATCATCGAAGGTCACGGTGCCTTTGCCGACGCCCACGCTTTGCGACAACGCCACGCCGCTGGCTTCGTGGCACATGTTCGAGCAGTCGGGGAAGTTGTTGGTGCCGTAGGCGCGGACGAACAACTGATACAGGTACGCCGCTTCGTTGCTGGCCCGGCCGGAGGTATAGAACTCGGCCATGTTCGGGCTGGGCAGGTTGTTCAGGTGCCTGGCGATCAGGGCGAAGGCGTCGTCCCAGGCAATCGGCTTGTAGCGGTCGGTATTGGCGTCGTAAACCATTGGCTCGGTGATACGGCCCTGGTACTCCAGCCAATAGTCGCTTTGCTCCAGCAGCGAGCTGACGCTGTAGCGAGCGAAGAACGACGGGTCGACACGGCGTTTGGTGGCTTCCCAGTTGACGGCTTTGGCGCCGTTTTCGCAGAACTTGACCATGCCGCTTTCCGGCGAGTCACCCCAGGCGCAGCCCGGGCAGTCGAAGCCGCCGTTCTGGTTGGTCTTAAGCATCATGCGCAGGTTCTTCAGCGCGTTGTCACTGGTCAGCCAGGCTTTACTCACGCTGATCAAGGCGCCCCATCCGCCGGCGGCGCCCTTGTAGGGTTTGTAGCGCGGGACGGGGGTCTTGTCGGCTTGTTTGTGCATGCTCACGCTTTACTTCTCCAAGGCAGGGCTATAGACCCTGGGTGCGCTGTGTTTAGGCAGATGAATCAGATTGAGGTTGTGGCGGCGGGCCCATTGCAGAGCCAGCCCGGTCGGCGACGACAGGCTGACCAGCGTCTGGATGCCGGCCCGAAGGACTTTCTGGATCAGTTCGAGGCTGCAGCGGCTGGTGACGATGGCCAGGCCGCCGGCGGTCGGGATGTTCTGGCGAATCAGGGCGCCGATCAGCTTGTCCAGGGCGTTGTGCCGGCCGATGTCTTCACGGCCCAGCAGCAACTCGCCTTTGTCGTTCATGAACAGGGCCGCATGAACCGCGCCGCTGTACTGGCCCAGCGGCTGGAACTCGCCCATGCGTTCGCGCAGGCCCTTGAGCCATTCGGCCGGTGGCAGCGGGGCGCCGGGCAGCACGTTGAGCTCCGGCAGCGCCTGCTCCACCGCTTCCACACCGCACAGACCGCAACCGCTGGTGCCGGCCAGTTGCCGACGCTGGGTCTTGAGGTTCCAGAAGGCGCGGCTGGAAATTTCCACTTCCGCCGTCTGCGCAGAACCGCAGCCGCCCAGCTTGAGGTCGTAGATTTCGTCTGCCGATTCGATGATGCCGCTGCCGATGCTGAAACCGACGATGAAGTCTTCCAGATCGGTGGGCGTCACCAGCATGACGGCCTGGCTGATACCGTTGTAGGCAATGGCCAGCGCCACCTCTTCGGCCAGCACCGCAGGTTCGCAGGTGTCGTGGCCCAGGCTGGTGTAGGTGTAGGACTGGCTTGCGGCGGGCGCGGGCAGTTGTTTTGCGGGCGCCGTAGTCTCCGTGTGCTTGTCTTGCATCGGGAATTACCGGCAGATTATTCAGGCCTCCAGCCTAGGCTTCCGGCCCGATGGCGTCTAATCGCTAGTACTGATGTCGTGATAGATGGCGTCGATCAAGACGGTTTGATCATCTTCTGATACAGGGTAAAGCACGCCTCGGCCAACGCCGAACGCGGGGCGGCGCGACGCATGATCAAGCCAAGCCGGGCAAGGGTTTGCGCCTGTTCGATGGGTTGCAGGCGCAGGTGTTCGGTGAGGGTTTCCAGACCGCCGTCCAGCGGCATGATCGCGCAGCAGAAACCGCCATTGACCGCCTGCAACAACTGATGCACGGCATCGGTCTGGATCAGCGGCTGCGGCTCCAGACCGCGACTATGGAAGTTGTGGTCGATGGACTGGCGAAAGTGCATGCCGCTGGTGAGCATGCCCAGCGGCAGTTCGATGAGGCTTTCCCAGCTCAGCGGTTCATCGCCAAAGCTGAAATGGCGCTGGTCATACAGCAGGCCCATGCGGGTTTCGGCCAGTTCCAGCGAGTCGAAACGGTCGGTGTCGAGGCGGTCCAGGTACGAAACGCCGAGATCGAGACGGTTGCTCGCCAACTGATCCAGGATCTGCTCGGAACTGAGCGACGACAGCTCGAAACGCATGTTCGGGTGCACGTCGTGCATGCGTTGCAACAGTGGCAGCGGATCGAAATTCGACAACGGCACAACGCCCAGCCGCAGCGTACCCACCAGATGGCCGCGGCAGGCCGCTGCCTCGGCTTGCAGGCCGTCATACGCTGCCAGTACCGAACGTGCCCAGGCCAGCACTCGCTCGCCCGGCGCGGTAAAACCCTCGAAACGCTGACCGCGGTTGACCAGCGGCAGATCGAGCTCTTCTTCCAGGCTGCGCAGGCGCATGGACAGCGTGGGCTGAGTGATGTGACAGCGCGCGGCGGCCTGCCCGAAATGTCGGGTTTCGTCGAGGGCGATCAGGAATTTCAGCTGTTTGATGTCCATGGATACTCCGCAAGGCACTGTGCTGGCGCGCCGATTCTAGCGCGACACGCTGTCGCATGGGGGATCGGACCGCGAAGGGTCACTGGTCGGATGCCAGTGGCGCCGCGCCGGTTGCGGCTATGGTTTGAACTGGGATGTCATAACAACGCAGGGAGAAAGCGTCATGAGCCTTATCAGTTTTGTAAAAGAAGCCGGTGAAAAACTCATAGACCTTCTTACGCCAGGCAATGCCCAGGCTGGCGAGCAGTTGAAGGATCACATTGCAAAGGTGGGACTGGGAAACCCGAACGTCCAGGCGACGGTCGAGGGCGACAAGGTGACGTTGACCGGAGAGGTCGCCAGTCAGGAAGAAAAGGAAAAAATCATTCTGTCGGCGGGCAATATTGCCGGTGTAGGCAGTGTCGACGATCAGATCACCGTCGCGGGGGGCACAACCGCAGCGTCCCGATTCGTCACGGTGGAAAGCGGCGATACGCTGAGTGCCATTTCCAAGCGCGTGTACGGCGATCCGAACAAGTACCAGAAGATCTTCGAAGCCAACAAACCGATGCTGAAAAGCCCGGACAGGATCTATCCGGGGCAGGTGTTGCGTATTCCCGACTAGTTCACTGCGGTCTGTAGGAGCCGGCTTGCTGGCGAACCAAAGTGTGTCAGTGACAGGGATATCGACTTACACACCGCGTTCGCCAGCAAGCCGGCTCCTACAGGTAATGTGTTGCCAGCAAGCCGCCATCCTAAAGGTAATGCGGTTCCAGTAAGCCGGTGTCCACGGACGCTGTCTCACAACCCCTCGATCAACCCCCGATAGTCCTCCACCGCCGCAAACTCCTCCGTATCCTTTGGCCCTTTGCGGCTGTCCGGTTCGCGCACCGCCAGCAGGTGTTTCACGCCGTAGCGTCCGGCGCTGCGCAGGATCGGCAGGGTGTCGTCGATGAACAGGCTGCGTGCCGGGTCGAAATCGATGTCGGTGTGCAGCGCGTCCCAGAACTGTGGGTTTTCCTTGGGGTAGCCGTAATCGTGGGAGCTGATCAGGCGTTCGAAATAGGGCGCCAGTTGCAACCGCTCCATCTTCAACGACAGCGAATCACGGTGGGCATTGGTGATCATGATCACTCGCTTGCCGGCCTGCTTGATCGCCTGCAAGAACAGCTCGGCATCCGGGCGCAGAGCGATCAGGTGAGCGATCTCGACTTTCAGGTCCTTGACCGACAGTTTCAGCTCGGCGCTCCAGAAATCGGTGCAGTACCAGTTCAGCGTCCCGGCATTTTTCTCGAACAGCGGCAGCAACTCCATGTCGGCCATGGCCCGGCTGACCCCGTGCAGCTCGGCGTAGCGCTGCGGCAGGTGTTCCAGCCAGAAGTGGTTGTCGAAATGCAGGTCGAGCAGGGTGCCGTCCATGTCCAGCAGAACGGTATCGATGTCAGACCACGGCAGAGAAGGCATACAGATCCTCGGATTGAAGGCGGCGTATCGGTTTGCAACCAAGACTTTCGGAAAAGCCACGGTATAGTACCCCGTCTACGCCAAGGAGCCTGCCATGCGCCAGAAACCCACCGTACTTGCTCGCGAGATCGTCGCCAGCAGCCGTCTGTTCCGCGTCGAGGAGGTGCAACTGCGCTTTTCCAACGGCGTGGAGCGTGTCTACGAACGTCTGGTCGGGCGCGGCAACGGCTATGGCGCAGTGATGATCGTGGCGATGCTCGATGCTGACCATGCCGTGCTGGTGGAAGAATATTGCGGCGGCACCGACGAATACGAAATGTCCCTGCCCAAGGGCCTGATCGAGCCGGGCGAGGACGTGCTGGCGGCCGCCAATCGTGAACTCAAGGAAGAGGCCGGCTACGGCGCGCGCAACCTTGAGCACCTCACCGAGCTGTCGTTGTCGCCGGGCTACATGAGCCAGAAGATTCAGGTGGTGCTGGCGACCGACCTGTACGAAGAACGGCTGCCGGGCGATGAACCCGAGCCGATGCGCGTCGACAAGATCAACCTGCGCGAACTGTCCAGCCTCGTCCAGCACCCGCAATTCTCCGAAGGCCGGGCGCTGGCCGCCCTGTATCTGGCCCGTGACCTGTTGACCCAGCGTGGAGATTTCCAGCCATGACCGACGTGTTCGCGCAATTGCCACACCCGCTGCTGGCGCCGGTGATCGAACTGTGCCGACGTGCCGGTGAAGCCATCCTGCCGTTCTGGCGTTCGGGTGTGGAAGTCACCGCCAAGGCCGACAATTCGCCGGTCACCGCTGCGGACCTCGCCGCTCACGAGGTGTTGGTGGCAGGGCTGAAAACGCTGGATCCGACGATCCACATTCTTTCAGAAGAGGACGCCAACATTCCTGTCGACGAGCGCCGTCAATGGCAGCGCTGGTGGCTGGTGGATCCGCTGGACGGCACCAAGGAATTCATTTCCGGCAGTGAAGAATTCACGGTGAACGTGGCGCTGGTCGAAAACGGCCAGGTGGTGTTCGGCGTGGTGTCGATGCCGACCAACAACCGTTGCTACTTCGGCGGCGCCGGGCTGGGGGCGTGGCGCAGCGACGATGCCGGTCAGGCCGAGCCGATCAGCGTGCGCAACCAGCCGGGTGCGGGGGAGTCGTTCACCGTGGTTGCCAGCCGCCGCCATTCGAGCCCTGAGCAGGAGAAGCTGCTGGCGGGGCTTTCTGCTGCAGTGGGTGAGCTGCAACTGACCAATATCGGCAGCTCGCTGAAGTTCTGCCTGCTGGCCGAGGGGGCTGCCGATTGCTATCCGCGTCTGGCGCCGACCTCGCAGTGGGACACCGCTGCCGCGCAAGGCGTGCTGGAAGGGGCGGGTGGCGTGGTGTTGAACTTGGCCGGCGAAGCGTTCGACTATCCGCCGCGAGAGTCCTTGCTCAATCCGTTTTTCCTGGCGTTGCCGGGTGAGGCCGCGTGGCGCGAGGCGTTGATCGCGTTGGCCAAGTCGGGTGTATGACCCCTCCTTGTAGGAGCTGGCTTGTCCTGCGAGCGGCTGCGCAGCAGTCGTAAAATCAGCCAATGCGGTTGTCCTGATACACCGCGTGCTCTGGTTTTACGACGACTTCGTCGCCGCTCGCAGGGCAAGCCAGCTCCTACAAGGGGCAGCGCAAGCCAGCGAATCTAAGGAACACAGCACGATTCCGGGCAGCCAGGGAGCGTTTGCCCATCAGCAGTGCAGCACATACTGCCCGACAAACGTCACCGCTGATTCCTCCGAGCCTTCAGCGACGATCCGCGTATTCAGGACCAGCCGCGCCCGGCCACGGCGCTGATACAGCTTCACGAACCTGTCCCACGTCGCGTCGTCCGGCGCATCGCAGATCGCCACGCCATCGCTTTTCACCGGCAGCGGATAGCTGATCTGGCCGTCCTGAATCACGATATGGCCGTCGTCGATGCCGGCCTCTTTCAGGCGCAGGTACAGCCAGCCCCAGCCGGCCAGCACCGCGCCGCAATACAGGCTGCCGCCGAACAGCGTGCTCTTGTGGTTGATGTTGGGGCCCAACGGCAAGTGCAGGCGCAACTGGTGATCGTGCCAGGCGAGCACCTTCACCCCCATGTCACGGGTCAGGGGAATGTCCTGATGCAGCACCGCCTCCAGGCTTTGGGCAATCAACTCCGGATTCATGTACGTGTCCTGCTGAAATTATCCTGATGCCACTGCTCTGTCCGTGGAATCACCGGTTCACTCATGCTCATCAACGCCTCCACCACTGAAATTCAACCCATGCTTGCGCAGCTTGTCGTGCAGGGTCTTGCGTGGCACGCCCAAGGCTTCGGCGAGGCTGCGCACCGAGCTGTGCGGGCGGGTCAGTTCGGCGGCGATCAGGGCCCGCTCGAAGGCTTCGACCTGTTCGCTCAGGCCGCCGCTGACAGTCGGCAGATCCTGCTGCGGGGTGCCTTCCAGCTCAAGCTCCAGGCCCAGGGCGAAACGCTCGGCGGCGTTCTGCAATTCGCGCACGTTGCCCGGCCAGCCATGACGCAACAGCACCGCCCGGTGGCCGGGTTGCAGTTCGCGTTGTGGCAGACCGTGGCGCAGGCTGGCGGTGTCGGCAAAATGACGGAACAGCACCAAGGCATCTTCGCCCCGTTCACGCAGCGGCGGAATGCGCAGCGGCGCGACGTTCAGGCGGTAATACAAGTCGGCGCGGAAGCGTCCCTGATCGGCGGCCTGACGCAGGTCTTCCTTGGTCGCGGCGATCACCCGGATGTCCAGCGGGATCTGCTGGTTGCCGCCCAGCCGCTCGACCACGCGCTCTTGCAACAGGCGCAGCAGCTTGACCTGCACGTCCATGCTCATGCTCTCGATTTCGTCGAGAAACAGCGTGCCGCCATTGGCGAATTCGAACTTGCCGATGCGACGTTTCTGCGCGCCGGTGAACGCGCCCGGCTCATGACCGAACAGCTCGCTTTCCACTACCGATTCGGCCAGCGCGCCGGCGTTGATCGCCACGAACGGGCCGTTACGACGGTTGGACAGATCATGCAGGGCGCGGGCGACCACTTCTTTGCCGGCGCCGGTTTCACCGAGGATCAACACGTCAGCCTTGGTCGCCGCCAGCGCGCCGATCTGGTCACGCAGACGCTGGATCGGCGCCGACAGGCCCACCAGCCGCGTACTCAGTTGCTGGCGGTCGCTCAGTTCCAGGCGCAGGCTGCGGTTGTCCAGCACCAGCCGGCGCAGGGCCAAAGCGCGACGCACGCTGTCGAGCAGAGCATCGCTGGCGAAAGGTTTTTCCAGAAAGTCGTAAGCGCCGGCGCGCATGGCCTGCACCGCCAGCGGCACATCGCCGTGGCCGGTGATCAGCAGCACCGGCAGCTCCGGGTCCTGCGCGTGCAGCTGCTTGAGCAGCTCCATACCGTCGATGCCGGGCATGCGGATGTCACTGACGATCACCCCCGGCCAGTCGCGCTCGATGCGCCCTTGCAGGCCCGTGGCGTCGCTCAATGGCAGGATTTTCAGACCGGCCAGGTCCAGCGTCTGGCTCAGGGCCTGACGCAAGTGCGGGTCGTCGTCGATCAGCACCACCTGAATGCGGCTGTCGATGGCGGTGTCCGTGGTCATGCAGATAGATCCTCCGGCGTTTGAAGACTGACTCCTGAGGCCGCCGTGCGCATGCGCAGGGTCAGCAGCGCGCCGCCCTCGGGGTGGTTGGCGAACAGCAATTCGCCGCCCAGTGCGCGCATCAGCGTATCGCAGATGGCGAGGCCCAGGCCCAGCCCCTGAGTGCGGGTCTTGGTGGTGAAGAACGGCTCGCGGGCATGTTCCAGGGCATTCATGGAAAACCCGGGGCCGTTGTCGCGAATGTACAGGTTGACGAGCTCGGCGTTGTATTCGGCACTGATCCACAGTTTGCGCGGCGGGCCCTTTTCGGTGAGGGCGTCCAGCGCATTGGCCAGCACGTTGCCCAGTACCTGACGCAGACGGGTTTCACCGGCCTGCACCCACAGGGTGGCGTCCGGCAGGTCGCGGATCAGCTCGACGTCCATGGCCCGGCGGCGTTTGCCGAGCAGGGCCAGAGCGTCGTCCAGTGCCGGCTGCAGGGCCACGCTTTCCGGCGCATGACGGTCGCGACGGGCGAAGGCGCGCAGGTGGGCGATGATCGAGGCCATGCGCCCGGTCAGCTCGTTGATCAGCTTGAGATTGCCGCGCGCGTCGTCGGTGCGCTGATGGTCGAGCAGCACTTCGGCGTTTTCCGCGTAGCTGCGAATGGCCGCCAGCGGCTGGTTGAGTTCGTGGCTGATGCTGGCGGACATGGTGCCCAGCGCCGACAACTTGCCGGCCTGCACCAGTTCGTCCTGGGCGCGAAACAGCTCCTGCTGGGCATGCTCGCGCTCCAGCACCTCCTGACGCAGGCGCCGGTTGAGGCCTTCCAGATCGCTGGTGCGCTCGGCCACGCGCATTTCCAGCTCGCGGCGGGCCTTGGCTTCGAAGTTGATGCGATCCAGATAGTGCCGCCGACGTTGCATCATCAGCCCCAGCAGCAACATCAGCACCAACAGGGTTGCACCGCCGACCGCGACCACCGTGCGGACCGGGCGCGACACCAGCACTTTCGGCGCAAGGATACTGACGCTCCAGCCGGTTTCGTCGATCTGTTGTGTCTGGGTCAGCCAGCCGTTTTCATCCAGTTGCAGCGGGCGCGGATCGCGGGTCGGGTAGGGCATCACGGTGGTGATGGCCTGCTTTTCCTCGTCGTTCAACGGCCGGGTCGCGCGGAAACGCCAGTTGGGATTGGAGGTGAGGATCACCACGCCATTGTGGTCGGTGACCAGCAGTTGCTCCGGGGTCTTGCCCCACAGGGTTTCGGTGAGGTCCAGATCGACCTTGACCACCAGCACGCCGATCACCGTGTCGCCGTCGCGTACCGCTGCGGCGAAGAAGTAACCGCGCTTGGCCGAAGTGGTGCCCAGGCCGAAGAAGCGCCCGAGCTTGCCAGCCATGGCGTTGCTGAAATACGGGCGGAAGGCGAAATTGCGCCCGACGAAACTGTCGTGCTTGTCCCAGTTCGACGCCGCCAGCGTGTCGCCGTTGGGCGCCATCAGGTAGATGACCTCTGCGCCGGTCTGCTGCGCGG
This sequence comes from Pseudomonas sp. NPDC090208, assembly GCF_044746785.1. Lineage (NCBI taxonomy): Bacteria > Pseudomonadati > Pseudomonadota > Gammaproteobacteria > Pseudomonadales > Pseudomonadaceae > Pseudomonas > Pseudomonas sp. NPDC090208. The sequence goes on along the minus strand of NZ_JBIVCU010000001.1, from coordinate 459,308 downwards.
TGTTCATCAGCAGCAGGTTGGCCTGCTCCTGAACCTGCCGGTCCTGCGGGCTGGCGAGCATGGCGCGCAAGCCAGGCAGGTCGCCGAGAATCTGCGGCAGCACTTCGTAGCGGTGTAGCGTGCCGAGCAAGTTGGCGACGTAAAGGTCGAGCGTCTGCCGGTTCTGGCTCATCAGCTCGTTGCGGTAATAGCGCTCGGCCAATTGCTCCAGCGGCCACAGCAACGGCGCAAGACACAGCGCCAGCAGGGCGAGGCTGCGCCAGCGTGGGCGAGGTGGGAGGGTGGAGGTGCTGGTCATCGTCGGTGCCAGTGAATGTGATGGTGCATGCACTCGGGCAATCGCGGATAAATCCGCTCCCACAGGCACATGCCATTCGATGTGGGAGCGGATTCATCCGCGAACGAGCGCGCAGCGGTCGTCAACAGGTTACACGCGGCCGGTGCCGGTATGCGCCGTATTATGCCTGCCGCTGCTGCGCCAGGCACTCCAGCAATGCGGCATGCCAGTCTGGCTGGCTGACGCCCCATTCCTGAAGCAGGTGGCTGCAGTCCAGGCGTGAGTTGAGCGGGCGGGTTGCCGGGGTCGGGTAGGCGCTGGACGGGATCGGCTCAAGGGCTGCGCACAACTTGCCGGCCTTGACCAGTTGCTCGCCGATGGCCTGGGCAAAGCCGAACCACGAGGTTTCGCCGCTGTTGGTCAGGTGATAGACACCCCAGGCACCGGGATGGCCGTCGCGCCAACGTTCGATCAACTGCCGGGTGCTGGCAGCGATACTACCGGCCCAGGTCGGCGCGCCGATCTGATCGGCCACCACCGTCAGCTTTTCGCGCTCCTGCAACAGGCGCTGCATGGTCAGCAGGAAGTTCTTTCCGGTCAGCGAATAGACCCAGCTGGTGCGCAGGATCAGATGCTGCCCGCCGACCACGGCAATCGCCTGTTCCCCGGCCAGCTTGCTGCGGCCATACACGCCCAGCGGCTCGGGCGTGTCGGACTCGTTCCACGGGCTGTCCTTGCTGCCGTCGAACACGTAGTCGGTGGAGTAGTGAATCAGCGGGATACCCAGTGCCGCGGCCTCTTCGGCAAAGATGCCGGGAGCGCTGGCATTGATCGCGAAGGCCTGGTCCGGCTCGCTTTCCGCCAGATCCACCGCTGTGTGGGCGGCGGCATTGATGATCAGGTCGGGGCTGACCTCGCGAACCACGGCGCGAATCGATTCGGGCTGGCTGAGGTCCAGGCGATCACGCCCCGCGACGATCAACTCGCCCAGATCCTTGAGGCTGTGTTGCAGCGCCTGAGACACCTGACCGTGTTGACCGCTGATCAGAATCCGCAGCGATCGGCTCATGGGAACAGGTCCGCGTCTTTCAGGGGTTTACCCACCTGATCCTTGGCCGACAGGGTCGGTGCTTCACTCAGGCCCCAGTCGATGCCCAAGTCTGGATCGTCCCAGCGGATGCAGCGTTCGGCTGAGGGCGTGTAGTAATCGGTGGTCTTGTAGAGGAACTCGGCGTAGTCGCTGAGCACCACGAAACCATGGGCGAAGCCTGCTGGAATCCACAGTTGCCGGGCGTTTTCCGCCGACAGTTCGAGACCGAACCATTTGCCGAAATTCGGCGAGCTGCGGCGGATGTCCACGGCGATGTCCAGCACCTTGCCGGCGGTGACCCGCACCAGCTTGCCCTGAGCGTTTTCCACCTGATAGTGCAGGCCGCGCAACACGCCTTTCTGCGAGCGCGAGTGGTTGTCCTGCACGAACGGTGTGGTGATGCCGGTCGCCTCGGCGAACGCCTTGGCGTTGAAACTTTCGTAGAAGAAGCCTCGCTCATCACCGAACACGCGCGGTTCGATGATGAGGACTTCAGGCAACTCGCTTTGAATCACTTTCACTGACTTTCCCCTGCAACCTTGAACAGGTACTGACCGTAACCGGTCTTGCCGAAATAGTCAGCCCGGCGCAGCAGGTGGGCGCGGTCGACCCAGCCGTTCTGGAAGGCGATTTCCTCGAGGCAGGCGACTTTCAGGCCCTGGCGATGCTCGATGGTCTGCACGTATTGCGAGGCATCCAGCAGGCTGTCGTGGGTACCGGTGTCGAGCCAGGCAAAGCCGCGGCCGAAGCGCTCGACGCGCAGGTCGCCGCGCTTGAGGTAGGCGTTGTTGACGTCGGTGATTTCCAGTTCGCCACGGTGGGAGGGTTTGACCTCCTTGGCGATCTGCACGACGTCATTGTCGTAGAAATACAGGCCGGTGACCGCGTAGCTGGATTTCGGCACCTTGGGTTTCTCTTCGATGGACAGCGCATGGCCGTTCTCGTCGAAGTCGATCACGCCGAAGCGCTCCGGGTCCTTGACCCAGTAGCCGAATACGGTGGCGCCGGAGGTCTGGTCGGCGGCGCGCTTGAGCTGATCGCTGAAATGCTGGCCGTGGAAAATGTTGTCGCCGAGGATCAGGCACACCGAGTCATCGCCGATGAACTCTTCGCCGATCAGGAAGGCCTGGGCCAGACCGTCCGGCTTTGGCTGCTCCGCGTAATGGAAATGCACGCCGAACTGGCTGCCGTCGCCGAGCAGGGCGCGGTATTGCGGCAGGTCCAGCGGGGTGGAGATGATCAGGATTTCCTTGATGCCGGCCAGCATCAGCACCGAGATCGGGTAATAGATCATCGGTTTGTCGTAGATCGGCAGCAGCTGTTTGGAAACGCCGAGAGTAATCGGGTGTAGACGCGTGCCGGAACCACCGGCCAGTACGATGCCTTTGGTCATGCGATCAGATCCTTCACGTTGGTGCCCAAGCGTTCACCCTGATAGCTGCCGTCCTGTACGTTGCGGCACCACTCCAGGTTGTCCAGATACCACTGCACGGTCTTGCGCAGTCCGGATTCAAAGGTTTCTTCCGGCTTCCAGCCCAGCTCGCGCTCGATCTTGCCGGCGTCGATGGCATAGCGCATGTCATGGCCGGGGCGGTCGGTCACGTAGGTGATCAGGTCCGCGTAATGGGCCACGCCCTTGCGCTGTTCCGGCGCCAGCTCTTCGAGCAGCGCGCAGATACCGCGCACCACGTCGATGTTCTTCTGCTCGTTGTGACCGCCGATGTTGTACGTCTCGCCGACCTCGCCCTCGGTCACCACCTTGAGCAGGGCGCGGGCGTGGTCCTCGACGAACAGCCAGTCGCGCACTTGCAGACCGTTGCCGTACACCGGCAGCGGTTTGCCTGCGAGGGCGTTGAGGATCACCAGCGGAATGAGTTTTTCCGGGAAGTGGAACGGCCCGTAGTTGTTCGAACAGTTGGTCACCACCACCGGCAGGCCATAGGTGCGCTGCCAGGCACGCACGAGATGGTCCGACGCCGCCTTGCTGGCCGAGTAGGGCGAGCTGGGCGCGTAGGGCGTGGTTTCGGTGAACAGGTCATCGACGCCGTGCAGGTCGCCATACACCTCATCGGTGGAGATGTGGTGGAAGCGGAACGCAGCGCGCTCGGCGTCCGGCAGGTTCTGCCAGTAGCCGCGGGTGGCTTCGAGCAGGCTGTAGGTGCCGACGATGTTGGTCTGGATGAACGCCGACGGACCATCGATGGAGCGGTCGACATGGGATTCGGCGGCCAGGTGCATGATCGCGTCCGGCTTGAAGCGCTCCAGCACCTTGCTCACGGCAGCCTGGTCGACGATGTCGGCCTGGACGAATTCGTAGCGGGTATTGGTGACAATGCTCTGCAGCGATTCGAGGTTGCCTGCGTACGTCAGTTTGTCGAAGTTCAGTACGTCGTGATCGGTGTTGTTGATCAAATGGCGGATCAGCGCAGAGCCGATAAAACCTGCGCCACCGGTGACAAGTATTCGCATAGCCAAACCTTCTTCCCTGGATGGACGTCAAGATAACGAAGCATAGCTTGTGAGCCAGCGCGAACGGGCGCAAGGCACAAAGGCATCTGGAATCCATGAAATTAATTGATTGCCGGGCGCTGATAGCGTCATAAATCCGCCGCGACTGTTTCAGGGGTGTAACGACTACGCTATCTATCGATCCGAACGGGATTTTCTTTACATCGCGCTGTGCGGGGTTGCTTATCGACGCGGCAACTGGCGATATTGCCCGTCCATCCATGCCCTTGGGACCCTGCTCATGCCGCTCGCCACCTTGATTCGCCGATCCAGTCTGCCTTGCCCGCAGGTCAGCAGCGTACAGGCTGCCGAATGGTTGTTGGCGCACTACGGCCTGAGCGGTTCATTGAAGGAGCTGGGCAGCCATCAGGACCGTAATTTCCTGCTCGACACCGGCGACGGACGGCGTTTCGTGCTGAAGATCTGCCACGGCGATTACGCCACCGTCGAGCTGGCCGCGCAGCACGCCGCGCTGCGTCATCTGGCCGATGTACCGCAGGTGCGAGTGCCTCAGGTCATCACGGCCAATAACGGCGAGGATCTGCTGTCGGTCGAGGTCGGCGGTCATGCCGTGCATATCCGCCTGCTGGAATTCATCGACGGCCAGTCGCTGGCTCATCTGGCGCATTTGAGCCGGGACGTGATCACTGGCCTGGCCGAACTGTGCGCGCGGGTCGACGTGGCGCTGGCCGATTTCGAACATCCCGGCCTTGAGCGCATTCTGCAATGGGACCCGCGCCACGCCAGCGCGCTGATCAAGCACCTGCTGCCGGTGATCGCCAACGCCGAAGCCCGCGCCTGCATCGCCGACGCTGCCGAACAGGCCCATGTGCGCCTGCTGCCGCTGGTGGCGGCGCTGCCGGTTCAGGCCATTCACATGGACATCACCGAATACAACGTGGTGTGGGCCCGCGACAGCCAGCATCACTGGCAATTGCAGGGGCTGATCGACTTCGGCGATCTGGTCAGCACCTGGCGCATCACCGACCTCTCGGTGACCTGTGCGGCGCTGCTGCATCACGCCGATGGCGACCCGCTGTACATCCTGCCGGCGATTCAGGCTTATCACGCGATCAATCCGCTGCAAACCGAAGAATTGCAGGCGCTGTGGCCGCTGATCGTCGCTCGCTCGGCCGTATTGGTGCTCAGCAGCGAGCAGCAGGCCAGCATCGAACCGGACAACAGCTACATCCAGGCCAACCTCGCCAGCGAGTGGAACATCTTCGACGTCGCCACTTCGATACCGATGGCACTGATGGAAGCGGCGATTTTCAACGCTGTCGACCCGTTGTCCGCCCATGCCTCCGCTGCCAATGCGCCCCCCGTGGGAGCGGGCTTGCCCGCGAATGCCTTTTCCCCGCTGCTGCCGACGCTGAACGGCCAGACCTTCACCACCGTTGACCTCGGCGTGCTCAGCGAGCATTTCGACGCAGGCAACTGGGAGCAGAGCGGCATCGACGAGCAATTGCTTGCCGAGGCAGCGCAGACCCACGGGGTGACGGCCAGCCGCTACGGTGAATATCGCCTGTCGCGGACCCTGCCGGACAGTGCTCGCGAGCCGGAAACCTGCGCCCTGCATGTCGAGCTGGTGATTCCCGGCGGCACCGCTGTGCATGCGCCTTTTGCCGGCACGTTGCGCTGTACCGCCGACGGTGCGCTGGTGCTGACGGGGGATGATTTCTCCCTGCGTTTGTGGGGCGTGCGCTCGGATTTCGACACCGGGGTGGAGTTCGCGGCAAGTGAAGTGATCGGCCAGAGCGCCGGGCCGTTGATCGTGCAGCTGTGCAGCGAGCCGGACCTGAGCCCGCCGCTGTTTACCACGCCGTCCCGCGCGGCGGCCTGGCAAGCGCTGTGCCCGTCGCCCAAGGCCCTGCTGGGTTTCGATTGCGATGCGCCGGCGCCCGTGGACTCGGCTGCCTTGCTGGCCCGCCGCGACGCCAGCTTCGCCCGCTCGCAGAAGCACTACTATCAGGCGCCGCCGCAGATCGAGCGCGGCTGGCGCAATCACCTGATCGACATGCAGGGCCGGTCATACCTGGACATGCTCAACAACGTCGCGGTGCTCGGCCACGGCCATCCGCGCATGGCCCAAGTGGCGGGGCGGCAGTGGTCGTTGCTCAATACCAACTCACGTTTCCATTACGCCGCCATCGCCGAATTTTCCGAGCGCTTGCTGAAGCTGGCGCCCGAAGGCATGGACCGGGTGTTTCTGGTCAACAGCGGCACCGAGGCCAACGACCTGGCGATCCGTCTGGCCTGGGCCTACAGCGGCGGTCGTGATGTGCTCAGCGTGCTGGAGGCCTATCACGGCTGGTCGGTGGCGACCGATGCCATTTCCACCTCCATCGCCGACAACCCGCAGGCACTCAGCACCCGGCCCGACTGGGTGCATCCGGTGGTCGCGCCGAACACCTATCGCGGTGAAGCCCGTGGCGCCGACAGCACGCCATTCTATCTGCGCAGTGTCGACGCGCACTTGAACCGGCTGAAAGAGCAGGGGCGCCAGCTCGCGGGCTTCATCTGTGAGCCGGTGTATGGCAATGCTGGCGGTATTTCGCTGCCGCCGGGCTATCTGCAACAGGTCTATCAGATGGTCCGCGCCCAGGGCGGCGTGTGCATCGCCGACGAAGTGCAGGTGGGTTATGGCCGTCTGGGGCATTACTTCTGGGGCTTTGAAGAGCAGGGCGTGGTGCCGGACATCATCACCATGGCCAAGGGCATGGGCAACGGCCATCCGCTGGGCGCAGTGATCACCCGCCGTGAAATCGCCGAGGCGCTGGAAGCCGAAGGCTATTTCTTCTCGTCGTCGGGCGGCAGTCCGGTCAGTTGCCGGATTGGCATGGCGGTACTGGACGTGATGGAGGAGGAAAAGCTTTGGGACAACGCCCGTGAAGTGGGCGATCACTTCAAGGCGCGGCTGTCGGCGCTGATCGACAAACATCCGCTGGTGGGCGCGGCCCACGGCTCGGGCTTCTATCTGGGCCTGGAGCTGGTGCGCAATCGCGAAACCCTGGAACCGGCCACCGAGGAAACCACCTACCTGTGCGATCGCCTTCGCGAGCTGGGCATTTTCATGCAGCCGACCGGCGATTATTTGAACATCCTCAAGATCAAGCCACCGATGGTCACCACCCGTCGCAGCGTGGATTTTTTTGTCGATAACGTGTCGAAGGTGCTGAGCGAGCTGGAAGCCTGAGGACAACGGCCAACCCTGTGTAGGAGCTGGCTTGTCCTGCGAGCGGCGACGCAGTCGTCGTAAATCCATACGCATTGGCCGTGTCAGGTACACCGAGTGCATAGGTTTTACGACGGGTTCCCCGCCGCTCGCAGGACAAGCCAGCTCCTACAAGTGATCAGTGCAATCCAGTTGTCATTATTATTCGATTAATATCCGCATTGATCGAAAATTGTGCTGTTTTTGTCGACTGATTTTCCTATAAAGTTCGATTTGTATCGGCTAACAGCCTTCCCCGGTTTTCTGGAGTCTTCACCGACATGACCACACTCAACAGCACACCACGCGCCGACGGCTTTTACATGCCTGCCGAGTGGGCGCCGCAAACGCAGACCTGGATGGTCTGGCCCGAGCGCCCGGACAACTGGCGTCTGGGTGGCAAGCCGGTACAGAGCGCCCATGTTGCCGTGGCCAAGGCCATCGCCCGTTTCGAGCCGGTCACCGTGGCGGTGTCGGCGGCGCAGTACGACAACGCCCGTTCGCGTCTGGATGTGCCGAATATCCGCGTCGTTGAAATCAGCAACGATGACGCCTGGGTGCGCGACACCGGCCCGACCTTCGTCATCAACGATCAGGGCGAAGTGCGTGGCGTCGACTGGGCTTTCAATGCCTGGGGCGGTTTCGATGGCGGCCTGTATTCGCCATGGAACCTGGACGCGGCGCTGGCGAGCAAGGTGCTGGAAATCGAACGCTGCCCGCGCTACGTCACCGAAGGCTTCGTGCTGGAAGGCGGCTCGATCCATGTCGACGGCGAAGGCACTCTGATCACCACTGAAGAATGCCTGCTCAATCGCAACCGCAACCCGCACCTGTCCCGCGAAGAAATCGAAGCGGTGCTGCGCGATCACCTGTCGGTGGAGAAAATCATCTGGCTGCCGGATGGCCTGTACAACGACGAAACCGATGGCCATGTGGATAACTTCTGCTGCTACGTGCGCCCTGGCGAAGTGCTGCTGGCCTGGACCGACGACCCACAGGACCCGAACTTCCCGCGTTGCCAGGCCGCCATGGCGGTGCTGGAAAATGCCCGCGATGCCAAAGGCCGTCCGTTCGTCGTACACAAGATGCCGATTCCGGGCCCGCTGTTCGCCACCGAAGAAGAGTGCGCCGGCGTCGATCAGGTGCACGGAAGCCAGGAGCGCAACCCATCGGTGCGTCTGGCCGGTTCCTACGTGAACTTCCTGATCGTCAACGGCGGCATCATCGCCCCGAGCTTCGACGACCCGCTGGACGAAACCGCGCGGCAGATCCTGCAGCAGCTGTTCCCCGAGCACGAAGTGGTCATGGTGCCGGGCCGCGAACTGCTGCTGGGTGGTGGCAATATCCACTGCCTGACCCAACAGCAGCCGGCACCGCAACGCCGCTGAGTTGGTTCACTTCTTGCTCGCATCGAAGCCCGTCGCATGACGGGCTTTTTTGTGGGTAGCGTTTTCTCGTTTGCCTGAAAAACAAGTGATCCGGGGTGGTTTTCGCGTTACCCGGTTCGTTCGTCTGTAACAAAAGCACCGTAGATTTCGCAGCTCAAGATACAAGAGGTTGTCCTATGAACGCAGGTCATGAGCCGAGTGTGGCTCGAGGTTTGTCTGCGAGCAGTGAAGCACGGCAGATACTGGCGGACTGGTTACGGATGACTCAGGCTCCAAAAACGCAGGCTCCGGATTACCGGACTATGCTGCTGCAACGTTACCCTTCCGGTCTGATCGACGAGGCGGAAATGGAAGCGCTGCTGGGCATTCTCGACAGTTGAACGAGGCGCCTCTCCCAGGTCTGGGGAGGCGTATCCATGCGTGGGTTCGGCGCTCGTCAAATTGACACTGTTACATGCCGCGGATAGCATTCGCGCCTCCACCGCCTGTGGCCAAGCGCCATGTACGTGCATCAGTAGTCCACTGCGATGATTTCGTGCGGGCTTCCGGGACTGTCGACAGCTTCGGGAGACGCAATAACCTGTTCGGTTTTTGCCACAGCGCGCGATCAATCTGCACACAAGGACAACAAGATGAAACAGCGTATCGGCCTGCTCGCCCTGAGCATCTTCGCCGCCAGCCACGCCATGGCGGACGGCCAGGCAGACTCCAACGGCTTTGTCGAAGACAGCAGCCTGAAGGTCAAACTGCGCAACGCGTACATCAGCCGCGACTACAAGAACTCCGGTGGCCCAGGCGCCAACAACACTGACCGTGCCGAATGGGGTCAGGCGTTCATGGCCAACTATTCGTCCGGTTTCACGCAAGGCACCGTGGGTGTCGGCGTTGATGCATTCGGTCTGTACGCTGTGCGTCTGGACGGCGGCAAGGGCAAGAGCGGCGCGGGCGGTATCGACTTCTTCAAGCAGGGCGACAGCGGCAACGCGGCTGACGATCTGGCCCGTTTCGGTGGCGCGATCAAATTCCGCATTTCCAAGACCGAACTGAAATACGGCGACATGATGCCGGAGCTGCCGGTCCTCAGTTACGACAACGTGCGTCTGCTGCCGGAAAGCTACACCGGTACCCTGATCACCTCCAACGAGATCAAGGACCTGACCCTGACGGCGGGCCGCTTCACCGCGCAGACTCGCAAGAGTGCTGAAGGCCGCGACAGTGGCGACCTGAAGAGCATCAACGTCTACGGCGGTAGCTACAAGTTCACCGACGCCTTCAGCGCTGCGTTCTACGCCTCCGACGACGAAGACGTGCTGAAGAAGCAGTACCTGAACCTGAACTACGTCTTCGCCCTGCCACAGGATCAGTCCCTGACCCTGGACTTCAACGGCTACAAGACCAAGCTGGACAAGGACTTCGCGGTCGACGACGCGCGTGACAACAAGATCTGGAGCCTGGCGGCCACCTGGGCCACCGGTATCCACTCGTTCACCATCGCGCACCAGCGCAGCACCGGCGAAACCGGCTACAACTACGGCGGCTACCGCAATGCCGGCGGCACCGGCGACGGTGGCAACTCCATCTACCTGGCCAACTCCTACTGGTCCGACTTCAACGGCAAGGACGAGCGTTCCTGGCAGCTGGGCTATGGCGTGAACCTGTCCACCGTGGTCACCCCGGGCCTGAGCTACAAGATCGCCTACGTGCGCGGCGACAACATCGACGACGGTTCCGACCGTGGCCGTGGTGAAGAGCGCGAGTGGTTCAGCCAGCTGACCTACGTGGTCCAGAGCGGCCCGGCCAAGGACCTGTCGGTTCGCCTGCGCAACTCGATCCTGCGTGTGTCGAACAACGCCGACCAGTACAACCGCCAGGGTAACGAAACCCGTATCTTCATCGACTACCCGATCAACGTGTTCTGATGTTGAACGGCGTCTGAGCTGAAGCGACGACAAACGCCCCGGTCGAGAGATCGGGGCGTTTTTGTTTGCACCGCGCTGAGCCAACGCTGGCCTTGATACCCCTGGAAAATTCAGGCCAGACGCCTGTGTGGGAGGGAGCCCTGCTCGCGAAAGCGTCGTCTCAGTCGATGATGTAGTGTCAGGCCTGACGCCTTCGCGAGCAGGGCTCCCTCCCACAGGTTTGGCTTCAGTCGACATCATTCGGCACATCACCACCGTCTCGGGCGGACTGCTAACATGAGCACCCCGATACTGACCGATCACCACCATGGCCCTCGCCGCACCACCTGACCTCACCGACACAGCCGTCCCCGTGCAGCCGCTGTCGCGCACCTATGCCCGTGGCCATTACACCGAGCCCCATGAACATGACTGGGGTCAGGTGTTGTATGCGATGTCCGGGGTGATGTGGGTCGAGACGCCCCATGAGGCGCTGGTGGTGCCGCCGCAGCGTGCGGTGTGGTTGCCGCCGGGCGTGCCCCATGGCATTCGCGTGGTGTCGGACCTGGAAATGCGCAACATCTACCTGCGTCCGGGGCTGGCGCAGACGCTGGACGCCACGGTGCAGGTGCTGGAAGTCGGCGGGTTGTTGCGGGAATTGATCGTCGGGCTGGTGGCTGAGGCGGACAAGGACTCGCCGTACTACGACGCGCTGGTTGCGCTGGCGCTGCTGGAGCTCAAGCGTGCCAGGCGCTCGGTGCTGAAAGTGCCGATGCCCGACGACAGCGATCGCCGGCTGATGAATCTCTGTCAGGCGGTGATGATCGAGCCCTCCATCGATGTGTCATTCGAGCAGCATGCGGAAAACGCCGGGGCCAGCGTGCGTACGCTGTCGCGGCTGTTTCAGGCGGCGCTGGGCATGGGATTCGCCGAATGGCGGCGGCAGGTGCAGCTGGCGACGGCGGTGGCGGAAATCATCCAGGGCGTGCCGGTGAGCAAGATCGCCCGCTCCATGGGCTATTCGCCGAGCAGCTTCAGCGACATGTTCCGCCGGGCGCTGGGTGTGGCGCCGTCACAGTATCTGCTGGGCGAGCCCTCCGCCTGATCTGCCAGTCTGTCCGAAATTCAGAAGCACTTGGCCGATAGTCCCGTTTCTCCCTCCTTACACTCCGCTCATCGCTGAACGCCGTCGTGCCGCAATGGTGCCGCACGACGCCAGACCCGGAGTCGGTCATGAGCTACGTCATTTCTCTTGCCATTGGTATCGCCGTCGGCCTGCTCTACGGCGCCCTCGATTTCCGTTCGCCGGCACCGCCACTGGTGGCGCTGGTTGGCCTGCTGGGCATGCAGGCCGGTGAAAAGCTCTGGCCGATGGGCCGGCAGTTGCTCGCCAATCTGATGTCCTGAACCACCCGTTTCGCAACCTGGATGACACCCCATGAAAGCACTGCAATTTCCCCGCACCGGCGACCTGGCTGCGCTGCAAGTCGTCGAACTGCCTGTACCCGTGCCGGCGCCCGGCGAAGTCCTGGTACAGATCAAGGCAGCGGGCCTGAACCCCAGCGACGTGAAGAACGTGCTCGGGCGTTTTCCCTACACCACGCTGCCGCGTGTGCCGGGGCGTGATTTTGCCGGCGTGGTCGTCGAAGGCCCGCAGGAACTGATCGGCCAGGAAGTCTGGGGCACCGGTAATAAAATCGGCTTCGAGCGCGACGGCTCCCACGCGGGCTACATCACCTTGCCGGCCAAGGGCGTTGCGCTCAAACCGAAGTCGCTGAGTTTCGTTCAGGCGGCCAGTCTCGGCGTGCCTTACACCACCGCCTGGGATGCGCTGGAGCGCAGTCTGGTCGATGCCAACACACGCTTGCTGGTGATCGGCGCCAATGGCGCGGTCGGCAGCGCGGCGATTGCCCTGGCCAAAGTCCGCGGCGCGAAAGTGCTGGCGGCAGTGCGTCGCCCGGAGCATCTCACGACGCTTCAAGAGCAGGGCTACGACGCGATCCTGCTGGACAAGCCGGAAGACCTCGGCAGCCAGGTCAACGCCGTGTTCGCCGGCGGCGCTGATGTGATTTTCGACACCACCGGCTTCTGGCTGCCGGCCTCGGTTTCGGCGCTGGCGCCATTCGGCCGCATCGCCATCATCGCCGCACCGGTCGACGGCCAGGTGCAACTGCCAGCGCTGGCGCTGTACCGCAAGGGCGGCTCGGTGGTGGGCGTCAACTCCCTGCTGTACGGCGTCGAAGCCTGCGCGCGGATGCTGGAGCAGTTCGGCAAGCTGTTCGACGACGGTTCGCTGCCCTTGCCGACCGGCCTGGTGGAAGTGCCGCTGGAAGAAGGCTTGGCGCGTTATGCCGAAGTGAATGCCGGCGCGACGGACAAGGTCATCTTGTTGCCTTGAAGGTCCCGCCGCCGATTGTGCAACACGGTCGCAAGGCCGGTAGATGACCTGTGGGAGGGAGCCCTGCTCGCGAAAGCGGCAATCCAGTCGCAGCTGTGCTGGCTGACCAACCGCCTTCGCGAGCAGGGCTCCCTCCCACTTTTAATCATTTGTCCAGGCTGGAGAGAGTGGCGTCTGTGAGATCGCTGCCGCCGGCAAGCCGGACTGTTACGGGTGTGTGCCGAACCGAAGTCCATCCGCCACCACCGATCCTGTGGGAGGGAGCTCTGCTCGCGAAAGCGTCAGTCCAGTCAATGCTGTGCTGCCTGACACGCCGCTTTCGCGAGCAGGGCTCCCTCCCACGGCCTTCGGCCAGAAACCCGATAATTGGCATGTATTCGTAGTGGGGCTTACCTCACCGGCAACCCGCGCAGATAATTCTCCTCGATCCGGTCAATGGTGCCGTTGCTCTCCAGCGTATCCAGCGCCGTGCGCAGTTTGTCGACCATCTGCGGGTCGCAGTCCTTCGAACAGGCCAGATACAGATTCGCGGTCATCAGCACCCGACCCATGATCAGCGGCCGATCACTGACCTGTTTCCAGATGTACAGGCTTTCCGGCACGCCATTGAACCAGGCGTCGACCCGGCCCTTGAGCAGCAATTGCGCGGCGTTGTCGCCGATTTTCAGCGGGTAGATCTGCGAGTCGGCAAAGCCTTCCTCACGCAGCCGGGTTTCCTGCGCGCTGCCCAGCCCCACGGCGATCATCTTGAACGCGCTCTTGGCCTCATCGAAGCTATCAACCCGTCGGTCCAGGCTGAAAAAAGCCCGGTCCATGGTCATCAGCGGAGCGATCCAGGTGTAATTGTTTTCCCGGCTGTTGGTGCGCGACAGGGGGGCGATCAGCAGGCTTTCGCCGCTGGCGACATCGCGCTGCGCACGCGGCCACGGGGAGGACACCAGCCTGGGCGTATAGCCGGCCATGGCCATGGCCTTGATGATCACGTCGCCGGTAATGCCGTGCTGGCCGTTCTGGTCGAGCATGGTCAACGGAGGGGCTTCAGCAAAATACACATCGACCGCCGGGGCGGCAGCGGCCATCGACGACCAAGCCAGCAGCGCGCCGAACGCGCCCCGGATACAGCGGAAAATCCATTTCATGGCAGCAATGCTCAAGGTAAATACAGGACCTGCCGAAGCAGGCCGCTTGCCTGGCTCATGACGCGGTCATGACCTTGCCGGGTTCCTTTTCGCCGTCCGTGGCAATCAAGCGTGATCCGAGTCGCCTGTAGCAGGCGATCAGGTCTTGTCGTTTTCGTTGGTATAACGCCCGCTCATCGACCAACCGCATTCCTGCAGGGTGTCCAGCCAATCCTCGTAGGAATCATCAACGCCCAGCAGGTTCATGTACTGGTCTTCGATGTGGCAGCGGAAGGTGGCTTCCTCGACGTTCCATTCCACATCGCGGATATGCCACGCCTGTTGCTCGGGCAACTGGATGCTCAGGCCAATGAAAGGGACGAAAGGCAGGTCCATTTCAAAGAGAAGCTTGGACCACTCCGAGGAAATCTCCTGGGTCTGGTGGCTCCATAAGTACTTGATCAGTCTGACTTTGTGCACGGTGTGACCTACTTTCGTGTATCTGCTTGCGGGCCCTTGGCGCATTGCAGGAAGGCGCTGGCCCGTCGGATGTGTCTATACGTTACTAGATGGCGGCCTGATCGGGGAGGGGGCCAACCGGATACGCCCGATAAGTGTGCGTGATAGCACTGTTGCGGCTTTCAGACAAATCGTCGGACAAGACTGCCGATTTCCGTTTGCCTGTATGCTTGCCGTCGCCCCATGGCCGAGAATTTTCCATGCTGCACAAAAGCCTTATCCGACGTCTCGATCTGATCACCCTCAAGCTGTTCGTTGCCGTGCATGAAGAAGGCACGCTGACCCGCGCCGCTTCCCGCGAGGCGATTGCCACGTCGGCGGCGAGCAAGCGGCTGATGGAACTGGAGGAAGTGCTCGGCATCGGCCTGTTCGTGCGCAACGCCAAGGGCATGCAACTGACAGCGGCGGGCGAAACCTTGCTGCACCACGCGCGGCGCATGCTTTCCGATCTGGACAAGATGGGCCTGGAACTCGACGAACACCTGCAAGGCATGCGCGGCTATGTGCGCATGCTGGCGAACCTGTCGGCGATCATCCAGTTTCTCCCCGAAGACCTGCACGACTTCGTCGCCAGCCACGAGCGGGTCAAGGTCGATCTCGAAGAACGGCCCAGCAACGGCGTGGTGCAGGGGCTGATCGACGGCGTCGCCGACATCGGTATCTGCTCGGAAGACACCGATGTTCAGGGCCTGATCAGCGTGCCCTATCGGCGTGACCAGTTGGTGGTGGTCATGCGCCCGGACCATCCGCTGGCCGGCCGTGAGCGGGTGGCGTTCGAAGACACCCTCGGCAGCGACCACATCGGCCTGCACGCCGCCAGCTCGATCAACATGCGCACCCACACCGCCGCGCGCTCCCACGGCAAACCGCTGCGCGTACGCATTCACGTGCCCGGCTTCGACGCCATGTGCCGGATGGTCCAGGCCAACATGGGTATCGGTGTGCTGCCGCGCAAAGCCTTCGACCTGCTCGGCACACCGCTGGGCCTGACCGCCGTGGCGCTGAGCGACCGCTGGGCCGACCGCACGCTGATTCTGGTGGTGCGCGATGTAGAGGCGCTGTCGCCAGTCAGCCGCCTGTTGTTCGATCATTTGCAGAAGAATCTGCACTAAGTCGTTCGCGTTTCGCGAACGCTACTTGCCTACATACGGCTGGATTCATAAAAGCCCGGTCCTCTAGTCTTGGTTACAAATTCCAAGAAACACTTGAGGTATCCGCTATGACAGGCCCCCTGAACGGTGTGCGCGTGATCGAAATCGGCACACTGATCGCTGCGCCCTTTGCCGCCCGTCTGATGGGCGAGTTCGGCGCCGAGGTGATCAAGATCGAATCCATGGGCCAGGGAGATCCTCTTCGTAAATGGCGAAAACTGCACGAAGGCACCTCGCTGTGGTGGTACTTGCAGTCGCGCAACAAGAAGTCCCTGTCGCTGAACCTCAAGTCCCCGGAAGGCATCGCCATCGTCAAACGTCTGGCCGAGAGCGCTGACGTACTGATCGAAAACCTGCGCCCCGGCGCCCTGGAAAAACTCGGCCTGGGCTGGGACGTGCTGCACGCACTCAACCCCAAACTCACCCTGGTGCGCATTTCCGGCTACGGCCAGTCCGGCCCTTATCGTGACCGTCCCGGTTTCGGCGCCATCGGCGAGGCCATGGGCGGCATCCGTTACACCACCGGCACACCGGGCTCGCCGCCGGCACGAGTTGGCGTCAGCCTCGGTGATTCGCTGGCGTCCATGCACGCCGTGATGGGCGCGTTGATGTCGCTGCTGCGGGTGAAAACCGGGCAGGGCGATGGCCAGATCGTCGACGTGTCGCTGGTGGAAAGCGTGTTCAACGTCATGGAAAGCCTGGTGCCCGAGTACGACATGCTCGGCCACGTTCGCGAGCGCACCGGCGGCGCCTTGCCGGGCATCGCACCGTCCAATACTTACCCAACGGCCGAGGGCGCCTTTGTGGTGATCGCCGGCAACAGCGACCCGATCTTCAAGCGCCTGATGCACACCATTGGCCGCCCAGACCTGGCCGAAGCCCCGGAATTCGCCCAGAACGATGGCCGCGCAGCGCAAAGCGACATGCTCGATGCGGCGATCAGCGCCTGGTCGTCGAGCCTGCCGATCGATGACGTGTTGCAAGCGCTGGAGCAGGCCGAAGTGCCGGCCGGGCGCATCTATAACGTTGCCGACATCGTCGCCGATCCGCATTACCAGGCCCGCGACATGATCCTCGACGCCGAACTGCCCGGCGGCGCCAGCGTGAAGATGCCGGGCATCGTGCCAAAGCTTTCAGACACCCCCGGCTCGGTGCAGTGGCAAGGCCCGGCGCTGGGCCAGCACACCGACAGCGTGCTCGCCGATCTGGGCATGACCGCCGCCGACATCGACCAACTGAAAACCAGCGGGGTGGTGCAATGATCACCGACTATTCCGAACGCCTGATCGTCCAGGAAGTCGCCCCGCGCGACGGCCTGCAGATCGAACCGAAATGGGTCGAGACGGCCGACAAGATCGCCCTGATCGACCAGCTTTCTCTGGCCGGTTTCAGCCGCATAGAAGCCGGTTCTTTTGTTTCGCCCAAGGCCATTCCGGCGCTGCGTGATGGCGACGAAGTGTTTCGCGGCATCCTGCGTCAGCCTGGCGTGATCTATGTGGCGCTGATCCCTAACCTCAAGGGCGCACAGCGGGCCATCGCCGCGGGTGCCGACGAGCTGAATCTGGTGATGTCCGCCAGCCAGACCCACAACCGCGCCAACATGCGCATGCGCTGCGAGCAGTCGCTGAATGCCTTCGCCGATGTGGTGTCGTTTGTTGCCGACACCCCGGCAGACGTCAGGCCGAGCCTCAACGGCTCCATCGCCACCACTTTCGGTTGCCCGTTCGAGGGCAAGATCGATGAAGACCGCGTGCTGCAGATCGTCGACGCCTTTCTGGAACTGGGCCTGCAAGGCATCTCGCTGGCCGACACCACCGGCATGGCCAACCCGCGCCAGGTGCACCGGCTGGTACAGCGCGTGCTGACGCGGATTCCGGCGTCGGCGCTGACCCTGCACTTCCACAACACTCGCGGCCTGGGCCTGAGCAACGTGCTGGCGGCGTATGAAGCCGGTGCGCGGCGTTTCGATGCGTCGCTGGGCGGCCTCGGTGGTTGTCCGTTCGCCCCGGGCGCGTCGGGCAACATCTGCACCGAAGACCTGGTCAACCTGTGCGAAGAGATCGGCATCGAAACCGGCATCGACCTGCCGCACCTGTTGCAGATGTCCCGTCGTCTGCCCGCGCTGCTCGGTCACGAAATGCCGGGGCAAGTGGCCAAGGCCGGACGCAACTGCGACCTGCACCCGACGCCGGAGAATCTGCCGGAGTAATGCCAACGCAACCCCTGTAGGAGTGAGCTTGCTCGCGATGCGTAATGTCAGACACCGAATTTGTAACTGACCGAACGCGATCGCGAGCAAGCTCACTCCTACAGAAACGAACGACCACGCCACCACGGGTGTTCGTCCAGACAACAAAAACAATAGGGCGCCTTCAGGGCCGCTCAACTGGAGTCAACGTCATGTCTATCTCTGTTCTGAACCCGGACAGCAGCCTCGCCGAGGTTGTCAGCGCCGAAAAAGCCCTGATCCGCAAGGTTGCCTGGCGCCTGATGCCGCTGATCATGGTCTGCTACCTGTTCGCCTTCTTCGACCGCATCAACATCAGCTTCGCCAAGTTCCAGTTGCAGACCGACCTGAGCCTCAGCGACACCGCCTACGGCCTGGGCGCGAGCCTGTTCGTGATCGGCTACGTGCTGTTTGAAGTGCCGAGCAACATCATGCTGTACAAGGTCGGCGCCCGCCGCTGGATCGCCCGCATCATGATTTCCTGGGGCATCGCCACCGCGCTGATGGTGTTCGTCAACGCCGACTGGCAGTTCTATGTGCTGCGTTTCATCATCGGCGCGATGGAAGCCGGTTTCGCACCAGGCGTGCTGTTCTATCTGACGCTGTGGTTCCCGCAGACTTACCGTGGCCGCATCACCTCGCTGCTGTTCCTCGCCTCGGCGTTTGCAGGCCTGATCGGTGCGCCGATATCCGGACTGGTGCTTGGCCATCTGGACGGCGTCATGCAGATGCGCGGCTGGCACTGGCTGTTCCTGCTCGGCGGCGTGCCGTGCGTGGCGCTGGGCGTGATGGTGCTGGCAATCCTCAAGGACCGTGTCAGCGACGCACACTGGCTGACCGATGCGGAAAAGACCTACCTCTCCAGTCGCATTGCCCACCATGAACCGCACAAGCATGGCGGCTCGTTGCTGACAGCACTGAAGCTGCCCGGCTTCCTCATGCTCGGCCTGATCTACTTCCTGATCCAGGTGGCGTCCTACGGCCTCAACTTCTGGGCGCCGCAACTGATCCGCAGCGCTGGCGTGGAAAGCCCGGTGATGATCGGCCTGCTCACCGCCATTCCGTACATCTGCGGTGCCATCGCTATGGTCGTGGTCGGTCGCCTGTCCGACGCCAGCGGCGAGCGTCGCAAGTTCGTCTGCGGCCTGGTCGTGCTCGGTGCCATCGGCTTCTTCAGCGCCGGCATCTTCGCCCAGCACACCAGCCTGCTGATCCTGTCCCTGGCCATGCTCGGCGGCGGCATCGTCGCCTCCATCCCGGCCTTCTGGACCCTGCCACCGAAACTGCTGGCCGGCGCCGGTGCAGGCGCAGCCGGCGGCATCGCCCTGATCAACACTCTCGGCCAGTTCGGCGGCATCGTCAGCCCGGTCATGGTCGGCAGCATCAAAGACCTCACCGGCAGCACCACCCCGGCGCTGTACGTCATCGGCGTCACCAGCATCATCGCCGCCGCCCTACTGCTGTGGGGCCTGCCAGAACGCCTGCGCACCCTCGACAAAAACGAGCGCTGAGTTTCCCGCAAAATCCCGCCCGCCGACGAACCCACGCATTCGTCGACGGGCGGGTTCTTGCGGGTTTTGCCGAGATTCACCCAACAACACAAAACCCCGTGGGAGGGAGCCCTGCTCGCGAAAGCAGCAGTGCCTGACCCGATGCCACCGCCGGCAAGCCGGACTGCTACGGGTTTGGGTTGTGCCGAAATCTACCCGACACCACAAAACCCTGTGGGAGGGAGCTCTGCTCGCGAAAGCGGTCTGTCAGCCAATACAACAGTGCCTGACCTGATGCCACCGCCGGCAAGCCGGACTGCTACGGGTTTTGGTTCTGCCGAAACCCACTCGACACCACAAAACCCTGTGGGAGGGAGCCCTGCTCGCGAAAGCGTTGTATCAGTCAACACAGCAACGCCTGACCTGATGCCACCGCCGGCAAGCCGGACTGCTACGGGCTTGGGTTGTGCCGAAATCGAGCCGACAACACAAAACCCTGTGGGAGGGAGCTCTGCTCGCGAAAGCGGTCTATCAGTCAACACAGCAGTGTCTGATCTGACGCTTTCGCGAGCAGGGCTCCCTCCCACAAGTACAACATGCCCCGAATAATCAATTGTCCTGCGCACAGCCCTGAGCAATGGTCCGGTAATCCACCGCCTGCTTCTGACCCATCGAATCCAGATAAGTCAGCCGCGCATTCACCACACCGCAAGACGCCGAACCTTCGTTCACCGACACCACCTTGGCGATGTCCAGGTGATCACCGTACATGTAGCTGTGCGCATCCGCCGCATTGGCGCCGACAGCGCCCAGGCTCAGAACGGCAAACAGGGAAGCGAGGCTGAGGTTTTTCCAGTTCATGACGTGACTCCTTGCGTTGAGTGGGTAACCGTTTTGAGACGCTGTGTGCCGTCTCGATGGGTCCCATTTAACGCCCCGCACGTATACCGGATGTGTCGCCGAACCGGGGGAAACGCATCCGTGCGTATCCGTTACAGGTGTAGATACACAGAGGTACATTTCCCGCCGTGCACTGATCCCATCAGACTTTGACCGGCGCTGGCTTATGACAGGCTTGTGAAATTCCGGTACTAAAATGCTGATTATCTAAGTCGGATAGTAGATTTCCGGTACTAAATTGCCGGAATTCAGGAATTTGACTATCTTTGTCGGCATCATAGTTCCGATTGCGGTATACCCATGGCAGAAACCCTCACCTTGCAAACCTGTGTCGACGGCCAGTGGTACGACGCGGCGTTATTGTCTGTCGACGATCCACAGGCCGTTGAAAGGTCGCGCTGCACGCTGGCTTACGACAACCAGTATCTGGTCGATTTCATTGACCGGATAGGAACTGCGTTTACGCCTGCCGTCAGCGTGAATGCGCCATTGAACTGGGATGCTGTCGACAGCCTGGGTTATCCCGCGTTCATCTACGACATCGTGCCGGCCGGCGCCGCGCGTAGATCCCTGCAAAGGCGGTTCGGCGACGAAAAGCCCGACGGCATGAGCATGGACTTTTTCCTGCTCAAGCGCTGCACGCCGTCGCCGATCGGGCACCTGCGCATCAAAGAGTCATTCGAGTACATCGACCAGACGCGCCAAGAGCCCTTCGCGCGCCAAGAGGTGGTCGAGAGAACCAACGACTTTCTGGAGTACGCCTATGAGTCCGGTGCGGCGCTGGGCGGCGCGACCGGCGCGCAGGGCGAAGCGCCGAAGCTGATCATGGTCGAGGACGGCGCGGGCGACTTGTACGCCGATGCGATGCTGGCCGATGAGCAGGCACACCGTCATTGGTTGGTGAAGTTTGCCCGCAACCAGGTCACCGAGCGCGACAAGAACATCCTTCGCGCCGAGTATCACTATTACCGGGCGATCGCCGAGCTTGGCCTGAATACCGTGTCCACGGACGGGCTCGCATTGGAGGAGGCCGAGAAGCCGAGCCTGTGGATGCCGCGTTTTGACAGGCGCATCGAGCAGGGCAGGGTGGAAAGGATCCCCATGGAGTCCGTCTATTCCGTGTGCGAAAACACCGAGCCTGGCTCGAGCATGCGCCACGAAGACGTGATCGGTCGGCTGGTACAACTGTGGCGTGGAGCGGCGCAGGACAACGAACTGGAGGAACTGGTGTTTGAATACCTGCGCCGAGACCTGCTCAATCGAGTGCTCGGCAACTCGGACAACCATGGCCGCAACATGGCGATTTTCAGGCATCAGAGCCGCTTCGAGCTGGCGCCGATCTACGACCTGGCGCCCATGGTGCTCGATTCGGAAGGCATCACTCGCGTCACCAAATGGGCCTCGGAACACATGGGCAACCCGGACTGGAAAACCATCTGCGACGGCTTCTCGCAGATCGTCAGCCCCGACGTCCTGTTCCAGCGCCTGCGCGATGCCGCCGACGTCTTCCGCGCCCTGCCAGACCTGCTGACCGGCTTGCCGGAAGAAGTGAGAAACGCCCAATCCATCCCGCTGAACAACCTGGACAGGCGCCTGACCGAATGGGGGCTCAGATGAGCACAGTGACGCCCGAAAAGCGCAGAAAGCTGATCGACGACATCATGCAGCAGCATGCGATGGGAAACGAAACCCTCGGCACCGCGATTCGCCGGTTGCGGCTCGAAGTGACCGGCTTCGACCAGGACACGTTCGCCGCCATGTGCAACCTGTCGACCAAAGCGCTGTACCAGATCGAAAAAGACAAAGGCAACCCGACCCTCGGCACCCTCGAATCCATCCTGCGCAAGTTCGGCCTGCGGCTGGGGCTCATGTCCCTGGGCAAAACCACTTACACGCCGCCCTTGGGGCAGCCGGAGCAGCCGCCTGTAACACCAAGCCGTGGCGCCAACCCAAAGCGCAAGCGCCCGCTCAGCCCGGCGGCGAGACTGTTAGAGAAGATGAACAAACTTGAAGGCCGAGAGGACGATTGAGCCTTCACCGACTAACGTGCGCACTGCCCATCGACTTGGGCGTGCGCACGATATTGGCCGTGGGTGAGCGCCAGAATCAGTTGTCCTGAGCGCAACCCTGAGCAATGGTCCGGTAATCCACCGCCTGCTTCTGACCCATCGAATCCAGATAAGTCAGACGCGCATTCACCACACCACAAGACGCCGAACCTTCGTTCACCGACACCACCTTGGCGATGTCCAGGTGATCACCGTACATGTAGCTGTGCGCGTCCGCCGCATTGGCGCCGACAGCGCCCAGGCTCAGAACGGCAAACAGGGAAGCGAGGCTGAGGTTTTTCCAGTTCATGACGTGACTCCTTGCGTTGAGTGGGTGACCGTTTTGAGACGCTGTGTGCTGTCTCGATGGGTCCCATTTAACGCCCCGCACGTATACCGGATGTGTCACCGAACCGGGGGAAACGCATCCGTGCGTATCTGCCAGGGCGGCAGATACACAGCGGTACATGTTTCTTGCGCAAGCTCCCCTGTCAGGCTTTTGTCGGTACCAGCTTCTGGCAGTTCGCCTTGCGGTTGGGGTACTGCGCGCATTTGCCGAGCACCGCTTGGACTTGCGGGTCGTTGTGCAACATTTGATTGGCGCGCAGTTTTTCGGTGATGAACAACTCCTCGGAACCCAGGTGGGTTTCAGCCTTGTCGATCATCGCCAGCGCGGCTTGCGGGTTGTTGTACTTCAAATCGTTGCCAATCTTCAGGTCATACACCGACGGCGCGGCAAGCGACCAGTCCTTGATCGCATTTAGATCGGCGAGCGCTTCCTGGCGTTTCCCTTGCGCCATGTGCACCAGATAAGCACTGCGCCGGATGCCGGGTTGATCGCGGACGGGCGAAGCCAGCGCCCGTTTGCTGAAGGCTTCCGCCTCCTCGAGCTTGTTGGCGGCCAGCGCATCGTTGACCGCTGACGCGTCCCGATAACCCTGTAAGGCTGCTGCCACCTGCACTGAGTCGCGGACTTTGGGCCAGCCGCGTTTATCGACCTGAGAACGCCGCTGTTGGCGGTATTCGCGCTGCAGGTATTGCTGAAGATCTTCGTTGCGGTCCAGCGGCGACATGTGCGAGCGATTGAAATACTGGGTGGTGGCCGTGATGCTCGTGGTCAGCCCTGACGTGATGAAGACATCCACCTCTTTGGCGAAGCTGTTCAGGTTCAGACTTTGCAGCGACGCTTGCATCGCGGTCTTGCGCTCGTCGAGGAAGCTGGAGAGCAATGGCTTTTGCTTACCCTGGAAGTCATCCAGGCGCTGCAAAGTGAACCCGGCAGCGCGTGGTGCATAACCGGCCCGAATCATCAGGTCGGCACCGAGCAGATCAGCCTGATCCTCTTGCGCGCGGCCCCAGGCGGTACTCCAGACGTTGTCGGAAAAACTGTTGATCAACGCGGTGTAGAGCACCGTCTTGTTGATGGTGTTCTGGGTACGCAACGGGTTCTTGCTGGTGAATTTCATCTCGCCGCTGCTGCGATCCACGTGGGTGTCGGCCACGCTCGCCCCCATCACCACCATCGTTGCGACGTTGACCATCATGGACTTCTGCTCCTGAAACGCCGCTGAACGGTCGTGGTGATGCAGGAGCACATGGCTGATCTCGTGGCCCAGCATGGCCGCGATTTCATCCTCGCTTTCGACGTTGTCGAGCATGCCCAGCGGGACAAATACCGAGCCGTAGGCGTCGGTAAACGGGCCGAAGGCGTAGCTGTCGATGAGCTTGACCTTTAATGGTGGTGCTTCGCCGGGCCACCCCTTCTGCAGCCGGGAGACGATCCCCTGCAAATAGGCTTGCAGCATGGGAATGTCCACCTGATTGTTCTGCTGAAGCTCATTGGCGGGGATCAAATGGCCGTCATAGCTCAGGCGCTGTTTGCTCTGTCGCTGCGGGTCTAGCGGGTAATACTGGCGCACTTCCTCAGCGTCGACGTAATGGCCGCTGATACGCGACTGCGTCGAGGGGCCGACCAGATTCATAAAGGCGTCGTCGGCGCCCTTCATGGTATGGCAGCCCGTCAGCAGTGAGCCTGCCAGTACGGCCGCCGTCGTTAGCGTTCCCTTCACGAGCTCACTCCTTATTGGCCGCTGCAGCCGGGGCCATAACCCAATGTGGACGGGTTGTGCGCGTCGGCGGCGAGACTTGTAGGGACTTTCTGGCAGGGCAGTTTGACGATTTTCCCCGGATTCAGACGCAGGTCTGCGGTGTCCATCCAGACCTTCTTGCCAGAGACTTCGACCTGCACTTGCTCCAGGGCTTCGTTGTACTGCAATACAGGCAATGGCTTGGTGGGTGCGTCCTTGCGTGACAACTCGCCTTGAACCTTGCCTTGCTCGTCCAGCAGCGCTACCGGGTCGACCAGAAACGCTTCAACGACCGGAGCCGCCGCCAGCGTTGTTTGGCAGGTAAGAAGGGTAAGTGCAAAAAGTGTTGTTCTGAGCATCCTTGATTTCCTTGGGTCCAGTAATGAACGACAACCTTCAGCGCAGCCCGGAGCCCTTCCCCCAGCAACAGAAGCGAAGTCATGAAAATGGTGAGCACGTTCACAGGTGTGATGTGGAGGGCTTTCAAGGCCCAGCTGAGCAAGGCAATGATGGTCACCACGACCAGCCAGGCAATCAGCGGGGCGGCCACACGCAAGTGCAGGCGCTCAAGTGCCTGCCTGGCTATTTCGCGATCCGTCACGCGAGTGATCCATGTCTGAATCAGATACGTGGTACCCGCTAGCACGATCTCCAGCCAGTCCAGCCAACTGATGCCGTCGATCAGCACGTCGCTTGGCTCGCGGTCGTAGCCCATGCCGTAGGTAATGAGATTGTCCAGTGCCATTGCATGCAGAAACACACCTGGAACCTGCCCGTTGACCGGTGAACGCTCGTAGTCGCCGGCTGACGTGATGTTGGCGCCAACCAGCACCAGCCGGCCTTCGAGCAAGCTGCTCACCAGCTTGCGGTCATCCGGGTCGGTGACTTCCAGGCTGCTGGCGGGCAGTGTCAGGTGATACCGGCACGGGGCTAGACCGTTGTCGCCGCTTTTCCAGGTGAAGCCCTGCCTGATTTGAGTCCACATGTTGGAAAACGGCGTACGCACCCGTTGATCCAGTGCTTCGTCGTCGCGCTTACAGGGCGTTGTATGGCCCACCCATTGCTGTTTCGGTGACAGCGTCAGCCCCCACTGAATCGAGATTGGGGCCTGCGCCTGAGCACTGACCGCATCGGCCGGCAGGTCAGGGCAGCCTGTCTGGCGACAATGCTCCCGATACAGCAACAGCGCCGGTGTCTCACGCACCCCGGATGGCGTATTAACCGCCAGCGGATAACGATCACCGGTACCTTGCCACTGCACTTGCGCCGGACGTGTGAACGCCGCCAGCGTCTCCAGAGTATTGACCTTGCCGCCTGCGCCACGCGACTGACCGGTGTTCGCCAGAAACAGCGGAATACCCTGGCGTTCAAAGCGCTCGAATACATTGGCCAACAACAGACTGCCCTGCGCCTGTCCAGCCGCTGAGTGTTCGTGGCTGTACATCAGGTCAACGAACACCGCACCCGGCTTGAACGCCAGCAACCGCTTGAACAGCCGGGCCTGCTCGTCAAAAGGCAGGGGCCAGTACGTGTCGTTGCGTATCAGAAAGTCATCGTCGATCTCGATGACCACAATTTCCTTCTGCCCCGTTTCCGGGTAGAAACCGGCAAAGATGCGGTTGAGCCACGACGCTGACGCCTGATCGCCCGCGCTGGACAAGCCGAACGGGTCATACGCTTTCAGCAAGGCCAGCACCAAAACGAAAAGGAGCGCGTGAGGGAATGCGCGAAGAAGGGGACGCAGGGACATCCATGTCTCTTGAAAATTCAAATGTATCGACTTTTTAAATGGCCGATACCAAGAGTGTCAAGGTTACGTACCAGCTAAAACGCCTGAAAAATGGCGTTTTTGAGCGGTTTTCAAGGGTTTGAACTGACCCTGATCAACGAGATTTAAGGCATATGGCCACTATTTTGTGGCAATTTCCCGCAGGGATCTATCGAATAAATAAAAGCGAGACGTCTGCTGTTTTTAAGGCAAGTTGCCCTCACCGTAGAGCCGATATGTTTTGTATTTGGCCTCAGGACAGCGGCTGCTGCAGCTCATACGAAGCCCGCGGATTAGCAATGGAGAAACGGGGTGACAATGAGCCGAATAGCGACGTTATTCGGCTCATGCGTGACAGCTAACGGCTCAAAACGGCCCTGCTCAAGCCGGTTTCTCCTGCTGCTCTCGCTCATTGCCTAACCCCGCAATCGAAGCCTCAACCAGCGCCTTTGCCGCTTCGATCTGATACACTACGGCTCTCGCCAATGGCCGGAACTCCAGGGCGGCGTTATCCGCCGACTCATACGCTGTCGCCGCTGCACAGGCCAGATACTCGGAAGCCAGGACAAGCGCGTCTTCGACCCGGACTTCGGGTTGCACGCGGAACAGACTGAGGTTGCCGAGATTGACGCTGAATGCGGAAGTTTGGGTGACGGGGTTTGCAGGTGGGTGGGGTGTGGATCGGATCATGGGGTCTCTTCCTGAAAGGTTGAGCCGACACCCTCCGCTGTCAAACAAATGGGTGGCGACTGTACGAGGGTTGACAGACCAGTCCAGGAACCTGGCGCACACGAGGTGCCCCAAGTACAGCCGCCATGACTCGACCTGCGGACACAAGATCTACAGGTCTTTTCGGGCGTTACATTCGAGGAATCGGTCTGTCAAAACCGGTCGCATCATTGCGACGGAGGGAAGATAGGCCCCGATCTACGGCACCGCAACGCGCCGAGGAGCATATAGCTTAATTTCAGAATCGTCCTACAGGGGCGCGGGGCTTTGTGTGGGGAGATGTGTCGGACGTGTCTGTAACCAACCGATGATTCGATGCTTTCGGAAAGATCCCACGCAAAAAGGAGACTCGTTGGCTATCCACGCCATTCCATCAGATTTCAATCTCGCCAGCTCTCAGGCAGCAATCTGATCTGGAGCATCGAGATGCGGCATTTTTATAGAACCGAGCAACGTGCATGAAAGACGCAGGCCTGCTTTTGGTGACAGGGATCATCGCGTCAGCCGCCGCCTGGGGCTTTTGGCATTTTCTGGGGCGTGAGGCGATGGATGTTTTTACAGCGGGAATGCTCGCGTTGCTGGCAATTGATAACGCCCGATTGCGGCGGGCGTTGAGGCTGCGCAGGTAGACGATGCGCTTGTCATTCAAGGCTCATAGAAGCCTGATTACGAGAAAACATCTAACAACCAATGATTCGTTAACGCCATATCAAACTCCGTCGGCTCGAACGGCGGTCTGAACATGCGCTTCATCTCCTTATGGTCGGGGTGACGCGGATCAGCCAACGCCTCGACAAAGCCGGCATAACCCCGAGGGCCGCCGATATCTTCCGGAGGGCAGGCGTTGGCGCCTTCGAGGCAATACGGCAAATGTGGAAAAGTCGCACCGGCCGGCAGGTTCTCAATCTTCACAAGATGATCCCAACCGTCACCGAAGTCGTACAGATAACGGAAGCTCTTCTTGCCGGCTAGCGCATCGATCAGGCGAACACCTTCTTCAAGTGTCACCGGCGAATCCCAGCCATCCGGATCAGGAATCCCATAGCGCTCCTCGCCGATCTTGAACTCATGCAAGTGATCGCCCTCCCAACCCATCGTCACGATAAGCACCACATGCAACTCGTTCAGCGTGACGTCCCTTGGTACCACCACACGCCGCCACACGACAGGCTCGACATCGCGCAATTCGATGATCAGTAGCAGTTCGGTTTCGGGGGTAGGGAAGGGGAGGGCCTTGGACGTGAGAGTGGGCCTTGTTTTTTGTGGGCAGGTGGGAAGGGTAGCACTGTGTTGAAACAAGAAATGGGCCGCGACTTTTCAGGCGCAGAGCGCAGTAAAGCAGGCGATGAGTTCGTCAAGCCTCCTCTCGGGTACCAAATACGATCAGAGCATTGACTCTCTGATTTCAATGAGCAATATTAAGATCAGTCAACTGATCTTGAGATTCATTATGTTTGAAATATCTGAGCAGGAAATTCTAGGGCGGCTCAAATTCGACAACCCGTGGTGGGAGGAGAACGAACAGCCCATCAGCTATGCAGCAATGCCACGGCGAAAATATTTCGCCCCGTTTCTACGGTCGGTAAAAGATCGCTCAGTTCGACGTGCTGTCGTGTTGATGGGGCCACGACGAGTCGGCAAGACAGTCATGATTTATCATGCAATTGATGAGCTAATAAGAGAAGGTGTGCCCAGTAAAAACGTTCTGTACTTATCACTCGAAACGCCTCTTTATACGGGTTTGCGTCTAGAAAAAATCCTGAGTATGTTCATGTCGCTTTTTGATATTGGACGCACGGATAAATTATTTATATTTTTTGATGAGGTGCAATATTTAAAAGATTGGGAAATACATCTCAAATCGCTGGTTGACTCTTTCCCGGATTATAAATTTGTTGCCACTGGTTCAGCCGCAGCAGCGTTGCGGATGAAAAGCAACGAGTCGGGCGCCGGAAGATTTAGCAATTTTACATTGCCGCCTCTAACTTTCGCTGAATACCTCCAGTTTATTGATCGAGAAAAAACACTCATACAAGAACAACCCAGGGAGAACGGTTTTCCCAATACTTATGTATGCACCAAAATCGAGGAGCTAAATCGAGAATTTGTTAATTATCTTAATTTCGGGGGGTATCCTGAAGCAGTATTTTCAGAGACGATAAAATCAAATCCTGGGCAATACATCAAAAGCGATATTATCGACAAGGTTTTGCTTCGAGACTTGCCTAGTTTGTATGGTATATCGGATATTCAGGAGCTAAATCGACTATTCACAGTTCTAGCTTACAACACAGGAAACGAAGTATCCTTAGAAGGGTTGTCAAAAAGCTCGGGTGTTGCGAAAAATACAATAAAACGTTATTTGGAATATCTAGAAGCTGCTTTCTTAATACAGCGCATTGAACGAATCGACCAAAATGCAAAGCGCTTCAAGCGTGCCATGTGCTTCAAAATTTACCTAACCAATCCATCTATGCGTGCGGCGCTATTTGGTCAAATAAATGAAAGCTCAGAAGCCATGGGGCACTTAACTGAGACAGCAATTTTCAGCCAGTGGCAACATAGCCAGAAAAATGTTCTTTACTATGCCCGTTGGAATCATGGCGAAATAGATATCGTATCTTTGAATACCACCAATCAGTCACCAAACTGGATTGCAGAGGTTAAATGGTCGGATAGAGCCTATGAAGAGTGGTCTCTACTCCGGCACTGCGTTGAGTTCTCTGGCTTACACTCTAAGCTAAAACAGCCAATCTTAGTCACGACAAAAACTATATCTGGAGATGTTACTTGCAATAATGTCCAGTTTCGCTTTCTGCCCAGCAGCCTATATGCATATACATTAGGCGCAAATATCTTGCGTTACACATCAGACATACTCTCGACTCTATCAACACCGAAAATGTTCGAGGAAGAGGAGTGAACTATTAATTACAATGATACGTTGTCAGTGCGCGCCTAGGCCGGTTACCACGAATAGGTTGTCAGCATAGTTGCCACGGCTTGAGCACATCGAGCTCGCAGGTGCGCACTCACAAAGAACGTTTTCTGATTACGCGCAACGGTTACCAGATGACTGGTTACCATTCTGGTTAACGCGGTATTGCCCTTTTTTATCGAGGTGCGCACCACTGTCGACCCGGTGCGTACCCAGAGGTACGAACGCGGGTACGACCAGAAAACGCGCCTGCAGAGTGCGCACCTACGACCACTGCTCAGTTAGCACTGCTTCTGTTTGAGATGAATGTGCCATGCGTTATGTGACGATCAGAAAGTTTTCCAGCGAGCCGGGATACACCGAGGCCGCGATTCGATCAAAGATTGCTGACAGCACTTGGGGGAAAGATTAAGTTTGGTGAAAGGCACCTGATGGGCCGCTGCTGACCGATGTCAACGACAGCGCTTTACCCGATCTTTTCTACGCCTGTGGATAATTTGGGTCAAGGCTTGAATTTTCAGGAGCTCTGCGGCTGTGGATGAACTTGTCCACTGGTGGAAATCGTGGTTTTCCACAGACAGTTGCGTGGGCTTTAGAATTTTTAAGTGAGGTCCATCCAAGCAGGGCGGCTTTGCAGCCCTGTTTGGATGGACCCGCGTGGAAGGGCGGACTGCGGTGATCTCATTGGCTTACCCACGTTTGGATGCGCCACGGCTATCTTGTAGGGTGGTAATGTTGTCGCCGACCGGGTGAGCGAATTCGTGGGGCGTTATATGCCCAAGGCAGTTGGCGTCGATGTAGTTGCTCCACCACGCCATGATCAGTCTGCGCTGTTCGAGGAATTCGGCCTTGTGGATATACGCGGCACGCATGCGGTTGCGCTCCTTGTGGCTCATTTGTCTTTCGATGGCTGCGTCGGTCCATAACCCGGACTCCAGCAGGGCGCTACAGACCATGGTTCTGAAGCCGTGGCCGCAAACGTCCTTGCTGGTGTCGTA
This sequence comes from Pseudomonas sp. NPDC090208, assembly GCF_044746785.1. NCBI lineage: Bacteria > Pseudomonadati > Pseudomonadota > Gammaproteobacteria > Pseudomonadales > Pseudomonadaceae > Pseudomonas > Pseudomonas sp. NPDC090208. The sequence continues at coordinate 428,562 of NZ_JBIVCU010000001.1, read as the reverse complement.
GCCGACGTTGCAGAGCATGGTGTCCACCGTGTTCTCGAACATGGGTTTCCAGTATTTGTGGTCGCCCGGTAACACTAACTCTGAAAAGCGACTGAGGCTACGCAGGCGCTCCAGTATTTCGATGGCCTGCGGCGATAGCGGAACCATTTGAATGTCGCCGTTCATCTTGGTCCCGCGTGTCGAGTTGCGTACCCCTTCAATCGGTGCGCGCATATCGGGGATTTCCCACATGGCGCGTTGGAAGTCGAACTTACTCCATCGAGCGAAGGGTAGTTCACTGGAGCGGACGAATACATGCAACGTCAACAGGACGGCGAGGCGCGTCAGCTCGCGGCCGTTGTAGTTGTCGATAGGGCGTAGCAGTTTGGGTAGGCGATTGAGGGATAGGGCCGGGCGATGGACTGTGCGCGGCGCGTGAATCGAGCCTGCCAGATCCAGAGCAGGATTCATGGTGATCTGCCGAGCCCTTTTGGCCCCGCGCATGATGGTGAATAAGTAGTTCTGTACCCTTAACGCCGCATCCATGGTGCCGCGTTCCTTGATGCGCTGGGTGATTTCTAGCAGGTCGTGGGTATCGAGTTCGGCGATGTTCGTTGGCCGATTAACGGGAAGACGTGGATGCGCAGTCGGCTCATTACGATTTTCGCGTGGCCTTCGGTCCAGCGGCGGGACATATCAGCGTGCCACTCTAGGGCAACGGTTTCGAAAAGCAGTGCCGCACGTTGGGCTACGATCTTGGCCTTTTTCTTTTCTTCCATTGGATCGAGGCTGTCTTGCAGCAACGCCTTGGCTTCGTCTCGCTTACGTCGTGCCACGGAAAGGGTAACGATGGGGGTAATTGCCGATGATGAGCGTGCCTTCCTTGCCGCGGGGCTTGGTGTACTTCAAGCGCCAGGTCTTCACGCCATTGGGTTTGACGAAAAGGTACATGCCGCCGCCGTCTAACAGTTTGTAGGCGCGTTCGCGGGTTTTGGCTGTGCGGCATTGCAGGTCGCTGAGAGGGATCGCTAGATGTGGCATAGGGGTACGCTCCTGACCGGAAAATCGCATTACCCCTAACATACCCTCGGGGAAGGGGGATTTTGTTGGATCCCGACAGAGGGCCCTGAAACGAAAAAACCCGCCAAATGGCGGGTTATCGGGGCTTCCAGAGCATTCGGTGAATGCTATGGAGCCTAATGTGGTGCCGGCACCAGGAGTCGAACCCGGGACCTACTGATTACAAGTCAGTTGCTCTACCAACTGAGCTATACCGGCGTGTGGGCGCTGATTATAGGGATTTGGTCTGTCGAGTAAAGCCTTAATTTCAGTTTTTTTGCGCTGCTTATGCCGGGGCGCGATTAGCGTTATTCACAATGGATCTGTCGGGGGCGGTGCAGGGTGGCGATTTTGTGGAGCGGTTCTCATCCGTTCGCAAGCTACTGTTTTTGTGGCCTTTTAGTGGCTGTCTAAAAAATGACCAATTTGTGAAATCGTTTGCGCGTCAGGCGTCCTGTGCGTTGGCGGGAATTTCGTCAACAGAGTTATCCACAGGGCAGGACGCTCGAAGTGGATTATTTGTGTTCGGCGAGTATGAGCAGGTTGCGTGGGGTGAGGTGGCTTTCGCAGAAGGTGCCGATGCGTACGTGGTAGCCGCGTTGTTGCAGGTAGAGGGCGCGGTCGAGGATGAGCCAGAGTTCCAGCGGGCGGCGGAACAGGTTGCGCAGCAGTTCGAGGTTGCGCACGTGGGCCAAGCGTTGCCAGCCGGCGGCTTCGAGTGCGGGCCAGTCCTGCGGGCCGGGGGCGGGCAGGTGTTTGAGTGCGGCGAGGTCGCGGCAGTAGTCGGCGAAGGGTTTGTCGAGCCAGGCGCTGGGTAGCGACGGGGTGGGCAGGTAGTCGTCGACGCCGCGCAGTTGCCGTTGCAGCAGGTCGAAGCCGAGGCGGCGGGCCATGGAGGTGTCGCGCTGGCGACGCACGCGGGCGCCGGCGGTGACGGTTTCGCTGAGCGGCAGGCCGAGGTCGTCGAGGGACAGTTGCAGCACCGAGGCCTGGCCTTCGTTCGACAGCGGTTGGTAGTGGTCGCTGGCGATGCGGTTGTAGCAGCAGGGGGCGATGGCCATCTGTTGGCAGCGGGCGTCGCTGGCCAGTTGCATGAGGCGCACGTGGAGGTCGCCGCAGGCGTGCAGGGCGACGGGGGTGTGAGCGGCCTGCAGGCGGCTGGCGGTGTCGGCGGCCATGACGTCTTGTTGCAGGTGTTCGGCGGCGATGCCGAGTTTGTGGCTGAGTTGGCGGCCGGTTTCGATCAGCGCCGGGTCGTATTCAAGGCAGGTCAGGGCCTGGCCGTGATGGGCGAGGCGACGGCCGAGGTGGCCTTTGCCGGCGCACCAGTCGAGCCAGTGGCTGGGTGTCTGCTGAAAGTCGAGGCGGCTGGCGAAGGCTTCGATCTGCTGCCATTTGCGGCCGGGCACGTCGACGCTCATGCGCGGTGGCACGCTTTGCAGTGCATGGCCGGGCAGGGCGTCGATGGCGCTGAGGGCGATGGATTGCGCGGCGATCTGGCGGAACGGCTCCGGGGCGTCGAGGTGCTCCGGGTGGTTATGGGCCAGTTCGGCGTCTTCAAGGCTGCGGTTGCGCAGCCAGGCGGCGAGTTGCGGGTGTCCGGTTTCCCAGGGCAGTTGCCGGTGGGTGAAGGGTTTGGGCCGCCACAGGGGTTGGTGCGCGAGCAGGAAGGCGTCGAGCGCGAGGAAGTGGGTGTGCAGGTTTGTGGCTGGCATGGTGTGGCGGCGGTGTATTCAGGGATGAGCGAGAAGCTTACGGGGTATTTGCGGGGTGTGGGGTGGCAGATGCAGCGTGGGGGATGGTTTTGCTGCCGCTGCGCGGCAGGTCGCGAGCAAGCGCGCACCTACGGTCTTCGTGGCGATTGTGTGGGAGCGAATTCATTCGCGAAAAATGGATCAGGTGATAGAGAGGGGTCGCCTGATAAGCCTCTTCGCGAATGAATTCGCTCCCACAGGGGCCGGAGGGGTTATCGGCCCTGAATCGCTTCTACCCGCAGGCGCCGTTCCAGCAGTTTGAAGCCTTGCACCAGCACGAACGACATCACCAGGTAGATCACCCCGGCGATCAGGAAGGTCTGTTCCGGCAGGTAGGTGCGGGCGTTGATGGTGCGGGCCATGCCGGTGATGTCGAGCAGGGTCACGGTGCTGGCCAGGGCGCTGGCCTTGAGCATCAGGATGACTTCGTTGCTGTAGGCCGGCAGGCCGATGCGCGCGGCGCGGGGCAGGATGATGTAGAGCAGCGCCTTGCCTTTGGACATGCCCAGCGCGCGGGCGGCTTCGATTTCGCCGGGCGGCACGGCCTGGATCGCGCCGCGCAGGATCTCGGCGATGTAGGCGGTGGTGTGCAGGGTCATGGTCAGCGCGGCGCAGAAGAACGGGTCGCGCAGGTACGGCCACAGCGGGCCTTGGGTGACCACGTCGAACTGCGCCAGGCCGTAATAGACCAGAAACAGTTGCACCAGCAACGGCGTGCCGCGGAAGAAGAAAATGTAGGCGTACGGCAGGCCGCGCACCCAGTTGTTGCGCGAGGCCCGGGCGATGCCCATGGGGACCGCGAGGATCAACCCGGCGACCACGGCAATGGCGACCAGCTCCAGGGTCAGGGTGGCGCCCTGCAGCAGTTTGGGCAGCCACTTGGCGATGAATTCCCAGGTCATGCGGCGCTCCTTGTGAAACCGACCGAGGCGCGACGCTCCAGCCAGGCCAGGCCGACCATCGACAGCGCGGTCATCGCCAGGTACATCAAGGCGGCGACCATATAGAAGGTGAACGGCTGTTTGGTCGCGGTCACGGCGATCTGCGCGTGGCGCATGACTTCTTCAAGGCCGATCACCGAGACCAGCGCGGTGTCCTTCATCAGGATCATGAACAGGTTGCCCAGCCCCGGCAGGGCGATGCGCCACATCTGCGGCAACACGAGTTTGATGAAGATGCGCGGGCGCGACAGGCCCAGTGCCAGGCCGGCTTCGCGGTGGCCCTTGGGGATCGACAGCATGGCGCCGCGAAACACTTCCGTGGCGTAAGCGCCGAAGCACAGGCCCAGGGCGATGACCCCGGCGGCAAAGGCGCTCAGCGAGAAGTTGCTCAGGCCGAACAGCTGGCCGATGGCGCGCATGGCGTTGACCGTGCCGAAGTAGATCAGCAGCACCCAGAGCAGTTCGGGCACGCCGCGCACCAGCGTCGAGTAGGTGCCACCCAGCCATTGCAGGGCGCGATTGGGCGAGGTTTTCGCCAGCGCGCCGAGCAGGCCGAGGATCAGGCCCAGGCACAGGGCCGACAGCGCGAGTTGCAGGGTCATCAGCATGCCGGCGGCGAGGGCCGGGCCGAATCCGTAAAGATCGAAATTCATGAGTTGGCTTTGCACAAGCGCCGAGGCCGCTGCTCACGACAATGAGCAGCGGCCTCGGTCGGGCGGATCAGAGGATGCTGAACGGGAAGTACTTGTCGTTGATCTTCTTGTAGGTGCCGTCTTCGATGATTTCCTTCAACGCGGCGTTGAGCTTGTCGCGCAGCGGGTCGCCTTTGCGCAGGGCAATGCCGATCTTGTCGTTGTCGAACACCGGCTCGCCCTTGAACTCGTAGTTCTTGCCGGCATCGCTTTTCAGCCACTCGTAGCTGGCGTACTTGTCGCCGAGCAGGGCGTCGAGGCGACCGGAAGCCAGGTCGAGGAAGGCGTTTTCTTGGGAGTCGTAGAGTTTGACGGTGACGTCGTCGCCCCAGTTGTCTTCCAGCCAGCTGCCGGACAGGGTGGCGCGCTGGGCACCGATCACCTTGCCTTTGAGGGCTTCCTTGATCGCCGCGTTATCGGCGCCGAGGTTGGTGGTTTTCGGCGCGATGAACTGCAGCTTGTTCGAGTAGTACGGGTTGGTGAAGTCCACGGCCTGCTTGCGTTCGTCGGTGATCGACATCGACGAGATCAGGAAGTCGAACTTCTGCGCGTTGAGCGCCGGGATGATGCCGTCCCAGTCCGAGGTGACCACTTCGCAGGTGACTTTCATCTTGGCGCACAGGGCGTTGCCGATTTCCACGTCGAAGCCCACGACCTGACCGCTGGCGTCCTTGTTGTTGAACGGCGGGTAAGCGCCTTCGATGCCCATTTTCAGGGTGTCGGCAGCCAAGGCGCCGGTGGAGACAAGCAGCGTGGCGACAGCGGCCAGCAGGCGTTTTTTCAGGGTCTGCATCGATGTTGCTCCGTTAGCGATTGCTGGACATGAATTGTTTGCAGCGCGCCGACTGCGGGTCATCGAAGACCTGCTGCGGCGTGCCCTGTTCTTCTATCAGCCCCTGATGCAGGAAAACCACTTCACTGGACACCTGCCGGGCGAAATTCATTTCGTGGGTCACCATCAACAACGTCCGGCCTTCCTCGGCCAGACCGCGAATCACATTAAGCACTTCCTGCACCATCTCCGGGTCCAGCGCCGACGTCGGTTCGTCGAGCAGGATGACCTTCGGTTGCATCGCCAGCGTGCGTGCGATGGCGGCGCGCTGTTGCTGGCCGCCGGACAGTTGCGTCGGGTAGGCATGGCGCTTGTCGGCGATACCGACCCTGTCCAGCAGCGCTTCCGCCGCTTCGATGGCTTCGGCCTTGCTCTGCCCGAGCACGCGGCGCGGCGCCTCGATGATGTTATCGAGCACGCTCATGTGCGGCCACAGGTTGAAATTCTGGAAGACGAAACCGACTTCGCTGCGCAGGCGATTGATCTGACGGTTGTCGGCGGCGATCAGTTCACCCTTGCGGGTGGCTTTGAGTTTGAGCGCTTCGCCGGCAACCAGGATTTCACCCTTGTGCGGGTTTTCCAGCAGGTTGATGCAGCGCAGCAGCGTGGACTTGCCCGAACCGGACGAGCCGAGGATCGAAATCACGTCGCCATCCCGTGCGCTCAGGGAGATGCCCTTGAGCACGTCCAGTTGGCCGTAGCGTTTGTGCAGGTTGCGGATTTCCAGGGCGGGCGTGGCCTCGGCCATGTGCGGTCCTCATGTGTTTCAGGCGCGCTTGAGACGGGTCAGCCGAGGCGACCTTGCGCAAAAAGGGCGCGATGGTGCCAGCTTTAAACGCCGTGTGGAAGGGTATTTCGGCCATCGGTACGACCAAAGGCGAAATTTTCGCCCTGTATTGGTGCTTTTCGTCGGTTCGTGTGTATTTTCGGTGCGCATGCACGTCTCCTCCCTGAGTCGCTCGGTAACATTTCCTACGCGGAAACGTTTAAGCGCATATCTCTCAACAGGTTGCGCGAAGGCTCTGGCACGGGCATATCCCGAGGCGACGTCGCTTTTGAAATATTTTGGCGTAAATCTTGCGTAAAAAATAAATAACAGCGCTGTTGCGATCTTTTTACGAAGCTTCACCACACGCGCTGATCCGTACAAAAAACACAAAGGTTGCATTTATGAGCGGTACCCAAAACGCTTCAAATCTCGAACAAGGGCTGAAATCCCGGCATATCACCATGCTGTCGATTGCCGGTGTGATCGGTGCCGGCCTGTTCGTCGGTTCCGGCCACGCCATCGCCGAAGCCGGCCCTGCCGTGCTGCTGGCCTACATGGCCGCCGGTACGCTGGTGGTGCTGGTCATGCGCATGCTGGCCGAAATGGCTGTCGCTTCCCCTGATACCGGCTCGTTCTCGACGTACGCCGACCGCGCCATCGGCCACTGGGCCGGTTTCACCATCGGCTGGCTGTACTGGTGGTTCTGGGTGCTGGTGATCCCGCTGGAGGCCAACGCCGCCGCGACGATCCTGCATGCCTGGTTCCCGGACGTGGCGATCTGGGTGTTCACCCTGGTCATTACCCTGTTGCTGACCGCGACCAACCTGTTCAGCGTGAAGAACTACGGTGAGTTCGAGTTCTGGTTCGCGTTGATCAAGGTCGTGGCGATCATCGGCTTCGTGGTGTTGGGTATCGCGGCGGTCTTCGGCCTGTTGCCGACCAGCCAGGTCGGCGGTGTCAGCCACCTGTGGGACACTCAGGGCTTCCTGCCGAACGGCCTGGGCGCGGTGTTGGCAGCGATGCTGACCACCATGTTCTCGTTCATGGGTACCGAAATCGTCACCATCGCTGCAGCCGAGTCGAAGAACCCGGGCCAACAGATCACCAAGGCCACCAACTCGGTGATCTGGCGGATCTGCCTGTTCTACCTGCTGTCGATCTTCCTCGTCGTGGCCCTGGTGCCATGGAACGACAGCCGTCTGGCGAGCCTCGGTTCCTACCAGACCGTGCTGGACCTGATGGGCATCCCGAACGCCAAGCTGATCGTTGATCTGGTCGTTCTGGCGGCGGTGACCAGCTGCCTGAACTCGGCGCTGTACACCTCGTCGCGCATGCTGTTCTCCCTCGGCAAGCGCGGCGACGCACCGGCCATCTCCCAACGCACCAGCAAAGCCGGTACGCCGTACTGGGCGGTGCTGCTGTCGACCGCTGCGGCCTTCGCTGCGGTGTTCGCCAACTACGTCGCGCCCGCTGCCGTGTTCGACTTCCTGCTCGCCAGCTCCGGCGCCATCGCGCTGCTGGTGTACCTGGTGATCGCCGTTTCGCAACTGCGCATGCGCCGCCAGCGCGAAGCCAAGGGTGAAGCCATCTCTTTCCGCATGTGGCTGTTCCCGGGCCTGACCTGGGCGGTGATCGTGTTCATCATCGCGGTCCTGACCGTCATGCTGTTCCAGGAAGGCCACCGCATGGAAATCATCGCTACCGGCCTGCTGAGCATCCTGGTCGTGGCCGCCGGCCTGATCGTCGCCAACCGTCGCAAGGCGGTGAACGCGGGCAAGGTCGTGCTGAACTGATTGTGGATTGAGCCCGGTTCGCCGGGCGTTGAAGCGGCTGTCACCTTGCGGGGTGACGGCCGTTTTTTTGCCGGTCCCGTAGGAGCGCGCTTGCCCGCGAAGGCGACGAATAACCTGTGGGAGGGAGCTCTGCTCGCGAAGGCGTCTTTGCAGGCAATGATGTGCTGACTGACCTACCGCCATCGCGAGCAGAGCTCCCTCCCACGGCCTTCGGCCAGAATCAAAGGCAGCTCGCGCCCAAGCCCCACCGTGGCAGTCTGCCTTGCCGGCAAGCCGGACTGCTTTGGTGGGGAGTAGGCGAAAACCGAAATCAGCGTCCTATCATCCTGCCCAACACCGATTTCCCCCTCACCTGGTGCATCACCACCGCCGCCAGGTGCAGCGCGACCAACCCTGCCAGTGCGGCGCAGAGCAGGTGGTGCAGTTCGTGCAGTTCCAGCAGTGCCATCTTCGAGTGAACGAGCTGTGGCAGCGGGATGAGCGCCAGTAGTGTCACCGGATGACTCATCATCAGCACCCCTGTGATCAACACCCCTGAAACCGCCGCGTAGATCGCTTTGTGGGCGGCGTTGGCGAGGCGTTGCTGTGCGCTGCTATGTTCGCGCGGTGGGGTGGCTCTGATCGCCAGCCACAGGCGCCAGGCGAAGAAGGGGATGAACAGGCTGGTCAGTTGCGGGTTGAACGATTCGACCCACTGGCGGATCGGGTCCTGCGGGTCGAGCAGCACCACGCCAAAGCCGCTGAAAGTGGCCCAGAGGATGATGGCCGCGGACAGCCAGTGCAGGACGATTCGGGATCGGGAGTAAGCGCTCGCTTCATCCGCGCTGGCGGGCGAAGGGGAGTGTGGATGTGTCAAAACGGTTGCCTTGTTGAGAAGGAATTGCATTCTCGTGCTGGCGCAAAGCTACCGTCTTGACCGGTGTCATGTAAATCAAAAATCGCCTGTCAGCGGCGACCGGCGTCCCGTGCGTTCTTCTTTTCCAGAATCAGCGAGGCTTCGGAGTAGGCTTTCTGGAACGCATCGCTGCCGATCCATTCCACCGCGGTGTCTTCGTCTTCGTCGTGGAAGATCCCGCGATAGGTGATCAGCAGGCCCATCATGAAGTCGGTGGCCGACTCTTCGGCTTCCTCGGCAATCACCAGCTCCAGCACCGGGTATTGCAGGAACACCACGCACATCGCCAGCAGGCTGACCGCTTCGCCAGCCTTCATGGCCTCGAACAGGTCGTCGAAGTCAGCCGGGTCGAAACCGTTCTCTTCGATGTCGTTGAAGTCGAAGGTGCTCAGGTCGATGGCGACGTCATCGAACGGCTCGTCGACGAAGGCGTGATTCAGCACCGGGTGCACCACGCTCGGTTTGCCCTTGCCGGAACGGTTCTGCTTGGCCTTGGCTTTGGCCCGCTGGGCGCGTTTCTGCTGTTTTTCTGGGGAGGCCATGCACATCGATCCTTTTGCGGGCGAGGGTGGTGGTGACGCCGGGCTATTGAAACGCAGGCGCCGGGATTTACCAAGGGTAGCCGGGCGCCGATGGCCGGAAAAATCGCAGCCAATAAAAAACCCCTGAATCTTTCGATGCAGGGGTTTTTCGGTATTAGTGGTGCCCAGAGACGGAATCGAACCGCCGACACGGGGATTTTCAATCCCCTGCTCTACCGACTGAGCTATCTGGGCAACGGGGCGCATTAGACGTGTTTTTCAGGAGGTCGTCAAGCAAGTTTTTTAAAAAAATTTGAATTATTTCCTCCGCTTACGATTCACGCCGTCTGCAGGGGGTTATTCGGACGGTGGAACGTAGCCTTCGGCCTTGGCGTATTCCTCGCCGGAGAGGTACTTGTCCATCTCGGTCTGCAGGAATTTGCGGTCTTCGGCATTCATCATGTTCAAGCGACGTTCGTTGATCAGCAGGGTCTGGTGTTTCTGCCAGTCGGCCCAGGCTTTCTGCGAGACGTGGTTGTAGATGTCTTCGCCTTTGGCCCCCGGGTACGGTGGACGGTCCAGGCCTGGCAGTTCTTCTTTGTACTTGCGGCACATTACGGTGCGGGTCATGAGGGTTCTCCTGCATTCAAAACGTCGGCTGCGTTTTTCAGCAGCTTCTTCACCGGGGCGGCGAGGCCCAGGCGCGGCGGGGTGGCGAGGTTATACCAGAGCCAGTCGTCCTCGGCCACGTGAGGGGGGCTGCCTTCGACCCGTACCAGCCACGGCTCGATGCTCAGCTGGAAGTGGCTGAAGGTGTGTACCAGCTCTGGCAGGGCCTGATGCGCGCCCAGTTCCAGCGCGTGCTGTGCGGCGACGTGCTGCACGTCGTCGAAGTCGTCCAGTTCGGGCAGGCTCCACAAACCGCCCCACAGGCCGGTCGACGGCCGGCGGTACAGCAGAATCTCGCCGCGGTCGTTGGCGAACAGCGGCATCAGGGTGCGCTTCTGTGGAATGGCCTTGCGCGGCTTGGGCACCGGATAGCGGGTTTCCTGACCGAGCATGTGCGCTTCGCAACCGCGCTCCAGCGGACACAGCAGGCAACTGGGTTTGCTGCGGGTACACAGGGTGGCGCCCAGGTCCATCATCGCTTGAGTGTAGTGATTGACCCGGCTGTGTGGCGTGAAGCGCTCGGCGGTGGCCCACATCTGTTTCGCCACCTTCGGCTCGCCCGGATAGCCTTCCTGTGCGGTGAAGCGGGCCAGCACGCGCTTGACGTTGCCGTCGAGGATCGGCGCGCGGATGCCCATGCTGATACTGGCGATGGCGCCGGCAGTGGACTGGCCGATTCCGGGCAGTTCGGTGAGTTTTTCCACGTCGCGGGGGAATTCACCGCCGTGCTCGGCCACGACGATCTTCGCGGCCTTTTGCAGGTTGCGGGCGCGGGTGTAGTAACCCAGGCCGGTCCACAGGTGCAGCACTTCGTCTTCCGGCGCCTCGGCCAGTGCCTGCACGGTGGGCAGAGCGTCCATGAAACGGTCGAAGTAACCCAGCACGGTGCTGACCTGGGTCTGTTGCAGCATGATTTCCGAAACCCAGACGCGGTACGGGGTGATGTTGCGTTGCCAGGGAAGGTCGTGGCGGCCGTGACGGTCGTACCAGTCGAGGACGGCGGAGGAGAACTGCTCGGGTTGCATCGGGGGTTCCGGGATTCAGGAAATGCTTTATGCAGGTTGTAGGAGCAATCGGAGGTTACGACGGTCGCGATTGCGGTATGTCTGATACACCGCTTCGCGACCCTCGTAACCTCGGATTGCTCCTACAGGTTGTGTGTTGTCAGCCTGGCAATGTTACCGCTTGAACAATCCCTTGAGCGCGTCCTTGAGTTCGGGACTGACCTTGTCTCCGAGTTTTTCGTCGATCTTGTCGTTCAGCTTGTCGCCGAGACGGTCGGTCGCCAGTTTCGCAGCGACCTTGCCCAGGCCTTCGTTGTCCAGGCGGCAGGCCTTGGCGCCCAGTTCCAGCGGGCCACGGCATTGAATCGGCCATTCAATGCCGACGAAGCGCGGATTCACTTCGCAGGCCGGGTCGGGCATTTCGCTCTTGTCGCCTTCGATGATCACGCCGACGCGGTAGTTCATGCCCATCACCCGCAGGTCGATGTCGCCATCGCCGTTGACGGTCAGGCCCGGTGTGCGCACTTTCAGGTCGGGGTTGCTGGCGACGCCGTTGCGGAACACCAGATTGCCGTTGAGTTGCTGGAACGGCGTGTCCTTGCCCCGTGGCTCGCCGCTCAGGGTCTTGCGGTTGAGCACGGAAATGCCCCGGCACAGCTGTTGCTCAAGGTTGGCGTTGACCAGCACGCCGTCGTTGAGGGCGAAGTTGGCGGTGCCGTTGAGGCTTTCCACCAGCGCTTTCTGGCTGTTGCCCTTGGCGGTGACGTCGCTGTTCAGGGTCAGCAGGCCGCGCAGTGGCGGGGTGGTGCCCTGGCTCTGGATGAAATGCTCCACCGGCACCCGGTTCACGCGGGTCTGCATGCTCGCCAGCGGCACTTCAGGGCGCACGTCGAGATTGCCTTTGACTTCGAAATTGCCGTTGTAGAGATCGCCACGCAGGCTGTCGATGGTGACCACGCCATCCAGCGCCGTGGTTTTCAGCGCGGCGTTATCGATCGGCAGTTTTTCCACGATCAGCTTGCCGAAGCTCAGGTCGGCATCGACGTCGAGTTTGCGCATGCGCTCCAGCGGCAGCAGGCGTGTGTCGCTCCAGGCTACCTGGGTCGGCTGATTCGGCAGCGGCGTGGTGCCGGACGCGGCCATGGCGTCGGCCTCGCCACTCTGCACTTCGGATTTGCGCGCGGCACCGGCGTTTTTCGCCTGCTCGCTTTGTGGCGGACGGTAGCGGTCGGCGTCGAAGGTGTCGGCCTTGAGTTGCAGGCGCAGGGATTGTTTGGCGAAGTCGTCCACGGCCACGCGGCCACGGAAGGTGCTGTCGTCGAGTTTCACGGTCAGGTCGTCCAGCGCCAGGCTGGTCGGGGTCGCGGCCACGCGGGTGACCATTTCGAACGCGTTGAGACTGTTTTCACCCAGCGTCGGTGCCGGCTGGCCGATGTTGTCGAGGAACTGGCGCAGGTTGAGCTGGGCGATGGACAGGCCGCCGCTCAGCTGCGGGGTCTTGTCGAGGTCGCGTACGTGCAGTTCGCCGATGGCGCGCAGCTGGTTGGCCGACAGTTTCAGGCTGGTCCATTCGGCGACGTTGGCTGACATGTCTGCCAGCAACTGGCCTTGGGCCGAAAAAGTGACCGTCTTGCCTTGCAATGGATCGCCAGCCGCTTCGCCGGAGAAACGCATGTCGTCCAGTTGATAGCGCTTGAGTGCGCGGTCGAAACGCAGCTTGCCGGTCAGCTCGGTTTTGGTGCGGATCACCGGCTGGTTGGTGCTGAGGAACGCGGTCAGCTTGATCGGGATGTCGGTGGCGTTGTGTACGGCACCGGTGCTCAGTTGAATGCTCTCGGCGGTGAATTGCCGGGCTTTCGGGATGTCGTTGAACTCGATGCGCGCGTTGTTCACGGTCAGGCTGTCGATGTCCAGCTTGAGCGGTTGCCAGGACCTGTCGGGTTTGGCCTGCGCGGTGTCGGCGGGCGTCTCTGAAGCTGACGGCGGCTGGGTCGAGCCGGTCGTGGCAGGGTTGGCCGGCACCTTGCCGATGTCCTCCCAGTTGCCGTGGCCGTTTTCGTCGCGAGTCAGCATCAGGTTCAGACCTTCGACGCGCACGTCGCTCATCTGCACTTCCTTGCGCAGCAGCGGCAGCACGCGCACGGACAGGCCGAGCATCTGCAGGTCGGCGAACGGTTTGGTCGGCTCGGTCAGTGTGGCGACGCTGGCGTCATGCAGCTCCAGGCCCAGCCACGGGAACAGGCTCCAGCCGATGTCGCCGTTGAGGGTCAGTTCGACGTGGCCCTTGTCGCGGACCAGTTTACGAATCTCGTCTTTGTAGTCGTTGGGATCAAACAGATGGGTCAAGGCAAAGCCGAGAGCCACGATGATCAGCAACAGCCCGAGAATGAAGAGTCCCAGGATTTTGCCGAACGCTTTCATGGGCGAGTCCTTGTATTCGAGTCGTTCAAAATTTAGCCCGCGAGTATAGCGACTCGCAGAAGCGCCGGATTCTGCGGCGGCGTTTGCCCGCAAGCGTAGCCAATGTGAACACAAAAAACTGTAGGTGCGTGGCTGTACCGTGTCTTTGCAGGTGCCCGCATGACCCCTGTAGGAGCTGGCTTGCCCTGCGACCTGGCGCGCAGCGGCAGTAAAACCGGACACCTTGGTTCTATCAGGCATTCCGCATGCACAGGATTTGCGACGACTTCGTCGCCGGCCGCAGGACAAGCCAGCGCCTACAAGGGGCGCAATGGGGTGTATCGCGAAACGTTTCCATACAATGACAGATGGCATAAAAAAGGTAGTAGCAGAATGCTTTCTGTCACGCGCCTGATGGTAATCTCTCGCCGTTCGGCTGCCATGCTGCGTCGAATTGTCACGTAATGAGGCTTTCTGCCGATAAATCTCCTGTGCCGCGTGCGTGAAAAAGAGAGATGACAGAAGTGCGGCCGCTATTCTTGCGGGACACAACTATAAAATCAGGGGCAACAACTCAATGACTACAAGCACTGCTCTGGGTGGTTCTGCCGCCCAGCCTGCGTTCTTGTCCAAGGAACGCATCATCGCCAAAAGCGGTTTCAACCGCTGGATGGTTCCGCCAGCTGCGCTGGCGATTCACCTGTGTATCGGTATGGCCTACGGCTTCTCGGTGTTCTGGCTGCCGCTGTCCAAGGCTATCGGCATCAAGACCGCCGTGGCCTGCGCGCCGGACATGGGCTTCTTCGAGCAAGTCTTTTCGTCCAGCTGTGACTGGCCGATCTCGATGCTCGGCTGGATCTACACCCTGTTCTTCATCTTCCTCGGCTGCTCGGCGGCCATCTGGGGCGGCTGGCTGGAACACGCCGGCCCACGCAAGGCCGGTGTCGTCTCGGCCCTGTGCTGGTGTGGCGGTCTGCTGATCTCGGCGCTGGGTGTGTACACCCACCAGATCTGGCTGATGTGGATCGGTTCGGGCGTGATCGGCGGTATCGGTCTGGGCCTGGGTTACATCTCGCCGGTGTCGACCCTGATCAAGTGGTTCCCGGACAAGCGCGGCATGGCGACCGGCATGGCGATCATGGGCTTCGGCGGTGGTGCGATGGTCGGTGCGCCGCTGGCGACCGCACTGATGAGCCACTTCGCGACGCCGGACAGCGTCGGCGTCTGGCAGAGCTTCGTCGCCATGGCGGTGATCTACTTCGTCTTCATGATCGGTGGCGCCCTGGCGTACCGCGTTCCGCCAACCGGCTGGAAGCCTGAAGGCTGGACCGCGCCGGCGAAGAAATCCAACAGCGCCATGGTCACCAACCGTCACGTCCACGTCAGCGTGGCGTGGAAAACCCCGCAATTCCGTCTGGTCTGGCTGGTGCTGTGCCTGAACGTATCGGCGGGTATCGGCATCCTCGGCATGGCTTCGCCGCTGCTGCAGGAAGTGTTCGGCGGCAAGCTGCTGGGCACCGATCAGGGCTTCGCTCAACTGGACGCTTCGCAACTGGCGGCCATCGCTGCCATCGCGGCGGGCTTCACCGGTCTGCTCAGCCTGTTCAACATCGGTGGTCGTTTCTTCTGGGCATCGTTCTCTGATTACATTGGCCGCAAAGCCACGTATTTCGTGTTCTTCGCCCTGGGCTTCCTGCTCTATGCGTCGGTGCCGACGCTGGGTCACCTGGGCAGCGTCGCGCTGTTCGTGGCGGCGTTCTGCGTCGTGCTGTCGATGTACGGCGGCGGTTTCGCCACCGTTCCGGCTTACCTGGCCGACCTGTTCGGTACGCAGATGGTTGGTGCGATCCACGGCCGCCTGCTGACCGCCTGGGCTGCTGCCGGCGTGCTGGGTCCGGTGCTGGTGAACTACCTGCGTGAGTATCAGTTGAGCCACGGCGTTGCCCGTGCCGACGCTTACGACATCACCCTGTACATCCTCGCCGGTCTGCTGGTGCTGGGCTTCATCTGCAACATGCTGGTGCGCCCGGTGGCCGACAAGTACTTCATGACTGACGAGCAACTGAAGGCCGAACAGGCCATCGGTCACGACGCCGGTGCCGATCACACCACGTCGCTTGAGTGGAAAGCGGCGCCGGGCACCAAGCCGCTGGCGATCGCCGCCTGGCTGGTGGTGGGCATTCCGCTGGCGTGGGGCGTGTGGATCACCCTGCAGAAGACGGCGGTGTTGTTCCATTAAGCCGTCGTTGGCATTGATCCGGGTTCACCGGATCGATGCCAAACCTGTGGGAGGGAGCCCTGCTCGCGAACGCGTCAGTTCAGACACGGCAAAGGTGTCTGACACATCGCCTTCGCGAGCAGGGCTCCCTCCCACAATTGTTTTATGTGCATTCACATTCGCTTGTGTACACATGCCTATCGCGGGCAAGCGCGCTCCTACAGTCCGTTTGTACAGACATGTATAGCTTCGGCAGGCGGCAATCAGCCCGTCAGTCATATCACCCTTCGTGTTTCTGTTTCCCCGCCACACGCCTATAATGTCCGCCTTTTCGCCCAATGATTTTGCGGAGCTGGTGATGGCCGAACGTAAGGCGTTCGTCGAGCGCGACACCCTGGAAACCCAGATCAAAGCCTCGATCAACCTGGATGGCACCGGAAAGGCCCGATTCGATATCGGTGTCCCTTTTCTTGAACACATGCTCGACCAGATCGCCCGTCACGGGCTGATCGACCTGGATATCGAAAGCAAGGGCGACCTGCATATCGACGACCACCACACCGTGGAAGACGTCGGTATCACCTTGGGTCAGGCCTTCAGCAAGGCCATCGGCGACAAGAAAGGCATCCGCCGTTACGGCCACGCCTATGTCCCGCTGGACGAAGCGCTGTCGCGCGTGGTCATCGACTTCTCCGGCCGTCCGGGCCTGCAGATGCATGTGCCGTACACCCGCGCCACCGTGGGCGGCTTCGATGTCGACCTGTTCCAGGAATTCTTCCAGGGCTTCGTCAACCACGCCAACGTCACCCTGCACATCGACAACCTGCGTGGGCACAACACCCACCACCAGATCGAAACCGTGTTCAAGGCTTTCGGCCGCGCGCTGCGCATGGCTGTCGAACTGGACGATCGCATGGCCGGGCAAATGCCATCGACCAAGGGTGTCCTGTAATGCAGACGGTAGCCGTCATTGACTACGGCATGGGCAACCTGCACTCGGTGGCCAAGGCCCTCGAACACGTAGGCGCCGGCCGTGTGCTGATCACCAGCGACGCCGACGTGATCCGTGAAGCCGACCGCGTGGTGTTTCCCGGTGTCGGTGCGATTCGTGACTGCATGGCTGAAATTCGTCGTCTGGGCTTCGATGCGCTGGTCCGTGAAGTCAGCCATGATCGTCCGTTCCTTGGCATCTGCGTCGGCATGCAGGCCTTGCTCGACCGCAGCGAAGAAAACGACGGCGTCGACTGCATCGGCGTGTTTCCGGGCCAGGTGCGTTTCTTCGGCAAGGATCTTCACGAAGACGGCCAGCACCTGAAAGTCCCGCACATGGGCTGGAACGAAGTCACCCAGTCGGTGGACCACCCGCTGTGGCACGGCATTCCGGACAAGGCGCGGTTCTACTTCGTGCACAGCTATTACATCGAGTCGGCGAACCCGCGTCAGGTGGTCGGTCGTGGTCATTACGGCCGTGAGTTTGCCGCCGCGCTGGCTGACGGTTCGCGGTTTGCCGTGCAGTTCCACCCGGAGAAGAGCCATACCCATGGCCTGCAGTTGCTGCAGAACTTCGCCGCATGGGACGGCCGCTGGTAATGAACCGTAAGAACAAGGCGCCGATCCTGACCCTCACTCCCGAACAGGAGAGTGCGGCCTGTCACACGATCAAGCGCTTCATGGAGGACCGCTTCGAACTGGACCTGGGTTCGTTCGAGGCGGCAGAAATCCTTGAATTGTTCAGCCGCGAAATTGCACCGCACTATTACAACCGGGCGATCTTCGACGCGCAGGCGCTTTTGAAAGAACGTTTTGAAAGCCTCGAAAGCGACGTCTGGGCCCTGGAAAAGAGCAGCTGAAAGCGACGAGCTTGAAGCAGCAAGAATGATTGATGCGTGCTCGCTTGCAGCTTAAGGCTTGCAGCCTGCAACTTTTGTGACGAAGGAAAAAGCTGATGCTGATTATCCCCGCTATCGACCTCAAAGACGGTGCCTGCGTGCGCCTGCGTCAGGGCCGCATGGAAGACTCCACCGTGTTCTCCGACGATCCGGTGAGCATGGCCGCCAAGTGGGTCGAGGGCGGTTGCCGCCGTCTGCATCTGGTCGACCTGAACGGCGCGTTCGAAGGCCAGCCGGTCAACGGTGAAGTGGTCACGGCCATCGCCAAACGCTACCCGAACCTGCCGATCCAGATCGGCGGCGGCATCCGTTCGCTGGAAACCATCGAGCATTACGTCAAGGCCGGCGTCAGCTACGTGATCATCGGCACCAAGGCGGTCAAGCAGCCTGAGTTCGTCGCTGAAGCCTGCCGCGCGTTTCCGGGCAAGGTGATCGTCGGTCTGGATGCCAAGGACGGTTTCGTCGCCACCGACGGCTGGGCTGAAGTCAGCTCGGTGCAGGTGATCGACCTGGCCAAGCGTTTTGAAGCGGACGGCGTCTCGGCCATCGTTTATACCGACATCGCCAAAGACGGCATGATGCAGGGCTGCAACGTACCGTTCACCGCCGCGCTGGCTGCTGCCACGAAGATCCCGGTGATCGCTTCCGGCGGCATCCACAACCTGGGCGACATCAAGGCCCTGCTGGACGCCAAGGCGCCGGGCATCATCGGCGCGATCACCGGCCGTGCGATCTACGAAGGCACCCTCGACGTTGCGGAAGCCCAGGCGTTCTGCGACTCGTACAAGGGCTGAAGCATATCGATCCCTGTAGGAGTGAGCTTGCTCGCGATGCGTAATGTCGGTCGGCACCACCGGCACAGATAAATCGCTATCGCGAGCAAGCTCACTCCTACGGGAGCCTTGATCAAGTCAACGTATTTTGACGTTGGGTAACCCCCCCAACCGTTTTCGGAGAATAGGCCCATGGCCCTCGCCAAACGCATCATCCCCTGCCTGGACGTCGACAACGGTCGTGTGGTCAAGGGCGTGAAGTTCGAGAACATCCGTGACGCCGGCGACCCGGTGGAAATCGCCCGTCGCTACGACGAGCAGGGTGCCGATGAGATTACCTTCCTCGACATCACCGCCAGCGTCGATGGCCGTGATACCACGCTGCACACCGTCGAGCGCATGGCCAGCCAGGTGTTTATCCCGCTGACCGTGGGCGGTGGCGTGCGTACCGTGCAGGACATCCGCAACCTGCTCAACGCCGGTGCCGACAAGGTGTCGATCAACACCGCTGCGGTGTTCAACCCGGAATTCGTTGGCGAAGCTGCTGCCCGTTTCGGTTCGCAGTGCATCGTCGTCGCCATCGACGCCAAGAAAGTGTCCGGCCCTGGCGAAGCGCCGCGCTGGGAAATCTTCACCCACGGCGGGCGCAAGCCGACCGGCCTGGATGCGGTGGAGTGGGCGAAGAAAATGGAAGGCCTTGGGGCTGGTGAAATCCTGCTGACCAGCATGGACCAGGACGGCATGAAGAACGGCTTCGACCTGGGCGTCACCCGCGCCATCAGCGATGCACTGGGCATTCCGGTGATCGCGTCGGGCGGTGTCGGCAACCTGCAACACCTGGCCGATGGCGTGCTGCAAGGCCACGCCAGCGCGGTGCTGGCGGCGAGTATTTTCCACTTCGGCGAATACACCGTGCCGGAAGCCAAGGCATTCATGGCCAAGCAAGGCATCGTTGTTCGGTAAGGCATTGGTTGGCAGCGGCCTGGCTTGCCGACGGTGGTGATTGCAAAGATCACTGTCGCCAGCAAGCCATGCCGCTACGTAGCCTGAATCAAGGCTCCAGCAGGTCGGTACGCGGCGCAGACCGCTGCATTGATAAGTCGACGACGATCGAGCACAACTTCACTGGCAATTGCGCTGTTGCAAACTTCAGCGGTTCTCCGTCCTCCTGGGCATATCCCTTCTGATCATCGCAATCCGTCTCATCCGGTGCGCCGGCCTTGAAGGCGTAGAGAAAAAACCAGGGTTCAGCGTGCTGCGGTGTGACCTGATACCCATCGGCGACACGCTCGATCGCCAGCCACGGCAGGCGGCTCGGTCCTGCTTCCACAAGCTCCACTGACACGATGAAGGGCTTGTTCATCATTTCCGCTGCAGGCCGCTGTTCCTGTGATTCGACGCCGATAATGCAGAGCATATGCATGCCAGGTGTCGGGCCGATGGGGTCGTCGATGTGTGCGTCAGTGCTGGCAATGGCGTCGCTGTAGCCTGTCGGGATTATGCAGGCCGACGGGCTGCGCACGATTTTGTAGCGATAGAACGGAGTGTCCAGCGAGAACGCGAACGACCACGTGGGGATCACGTCGTTGCCATGCTCATCCACCGTAATGCGTGAAAACGAAATGGGCACCGTTTCGTCGTCGACTGTCATGTGCCGAACCGGTTGCAGCGGGCAGTGCGTGTCGGACGGATCGAACCGTCCTTGCTTGAAGCAGCTCTGCAGGCCTGTGACGGGGCTTGAGTAGTTGCTCTCTGCTGACCAGACGGCTTCTCCGTCGTTTATCTCGCACGGCGTGTTGAAGTAGCAGCGGGACTCTTCGCGGGTATTGCGAGTGGTGGTGCCGATGATGCCTATCACCCGGTTCGAGTGCCGGTCCAGCACCGGGCTGCCCGAGCTTCCGGGAGCTATCCCCAGGCAAAGGTTTTTTTGCGCAGCGCGAGACACATAAATGCCCTCGACGAAATCCTTGATGCTGTCCAGCGCACACGTCGACAGGCGCAGGCCCGGTGCATCGGCATGGCCGGAGGGGTTGCCGACGATCATCAGGTCCATTCCAGTCATGGGCGTTTCGGTGCTGATTTTCAGCGGCTCAATGCCGATGTCGAGCAGGTCCTGAAGCGGTGCATCCAGTTCGATGATCGCGATGTCGACGCCGCGCAGGCTGGCGCCTGAGGCTTTTTTCACGGTATAGCGTCGAGTGTTTTGCAGGTTGCCGAGGAAGTAGTCGAAATCGATGTGACCGTCCATGGGCACATCGGCCGCGACGTTGAGTGCGTCCTTGATCACGCAGTGGCCACTGGTTGCGACGTAGGCCGGTCCGGAGGCTTGATCGTTGCTGTCGCGCGAGTCGAGCAGCCATGCGGTACAACTGGCCTCCGGCTGCTCCTCGCTCATTTGCAGGCGGCCGATGCTTCGCCAGTGGTTGTATTGACCCTGAGCGTTATCCAGAGCGATGGGGGCGGAAAGGTTCTTCAGGCCCTGGGCGTAATCCGTGGCGCAGGTGGTTGTCGCCGCGACGAGACTGAGTGTCGTCGCGAGTATGCAGAGGGGAAGTTGCAGTTTCATGGGCAGCCTTTTTTCTGAGGGTTTCTGGCAGCTAGTCAGAAAAGGCGCGGGTCGACGGCATAGATAAATATTGCCGAGATGCATGTGCTCACGCTCGATGCGGGCCGCACTGGACAAGGGTACGAGGCGCCTGCACTCTGTGCGGTGTCATGGATCGGGATCGTTCGTATGCGCAAGGCTTCAGCATTTCTTTATGCACTGATCGGTTGTGCCCTGAGTACCGTCGCTCATGCGGAAGAGCCAAACAGTGGCACGGTCGAAACACAAAAACCGGCTTATTCGATGGTGCTGCTGACCGAAAATTTCCCGCCTTACAACATGGCCGTCGACGGCAAAAACTTCGCCCAGGAAAGCAATATCCAGGGGATTGCCGTCGAGATCGTCCGTGAGACCTTCAAGCGTGCCGGCATCGGCTACAACATGACCCTGCGCTTCCCATGGGAGCGGATCTACAAGCTCGCGCTGGAAAAGCCCGGCTATGGCGTGTTCGTGACGGCGCGGCTGACCGAGCGCGAGAAGCTGTTCAAGTGGGTGGGGCCGATTGGCCCGGATGACTGGATCATGCTGGCCCGCGCCGACAGCCCGATTCAGTTGAGCAACCTGGAAGAAGCGCGTCAGTACAAGATCGGTGCCTACAAGGGCGACGCCATCGCCGAAGAGCTGGGCCGCCAGGGCATGAACCCGATCACCGTGCTCAGCGACAAGGACAACGCCCGCAAGCTGGTCGAGGGGCAGATTGACCTGTGGGCCACGGGCGACCCGGCGGGGCGCTATCTGGCAAGACAGGAAGGCGTGACGGGCCTCAAGACCGTGTTGCGCTTCAACAGCGCCGAGCTGTTTCTGGCGCTGAACAAAGACACCCCGGATGAGGTGGTGAAGCGCTTGCAGGCGGCGCTGGATCAGCTGCGCAAGGAAGGCAAGGTCGACAGCATTCTGGGCAAGTATCTCTAACGCCATACCTCCCCGGCGATTTCACCGCCGGCAAGCCGGATTGCCACGGACTGTGTAGGAGCTGGCTTGTCCTGCGACCTGCCGGGAACCGGCAGTAATGCCGGTGAATGCGGTGTGTCAGGTAAATCGGGTGTACAGGTTTTACGACGGGTTCCCCGCCGGTCGCAGGGCAAGCCAGCTCCTACAGGCCAGCACAAGCCAGTTGCAATGCCGGCGCTACCGATACACCCCGTCTTTGCCATGCCCCGCCATCGCCTGATTGCCGCGCACGCTGATCATGTGACGCAGCTCGATCCAGTCGATGCCCTGGGCTTTGAGCTTCGGCAGCTCGCGCTCCAGAACGTCCAGCGTCACCGGGTACGGGTGGCCGATCATCACCGCCGAACCCTGCTTGTGGGCCAGCCGGATCGCGCTCTGCAATTGGCCGTTGATGGCTTCCGCCGTGCGTTCGTCATCGAGGAACACATCCCGCGACAGACTCGCCAGGCCGATTTTCTGCGCCTCGGCAGCCGCCACGGTTTTTGCGCTGGTGCGGCTGTCGACGAAGAACAGATGACGCCGTTGCAACTCACCCACCAGCCAGGCCATCGCCACCGGTTCGGCAGTCATGCGGCTGCCTTCGTGGTTGTTGATGCCCGCGGCATACGGCACTTTCAACAGCGCCGCATTCAGGCGCGATTCCAGTTCCGGCAGCGGCAGGTCGGGGCGCCAGGCGTAAGGGCCGGTCGCCGGGTCCATGGGCATGTGCAGCATCACCGTCTTGCCAGCCTTGTGGGCCTGACGGGCGAAGTCGGTGGCGTGGGGGGTGTCCGGCATGATCGCCAGCGTCACCGGGCCGGGCAGGGCCAGCGCGCGGCGATCACGTTCGGGCGTCTGCCCGAGGTCGTCGATGATCAGGCTGAGGTAGGCGACCTTCGGCTTGTTGCCGTCGGTGTCGGAAGCGGAGGCGGGCGCCCCGTGGGCGATGCCCGCCATAACAGCAAGGGCTCCGAGGAGCCCGGTCAAGCGAAAGCGCATATCAATTGCCGCGTGTGACACTCAATCCCTTGAGCAGGCTGAGGCCCTGGTTCAACTGGTAATCGTCGTCCTGCGGACGCGCCTTGCCAGCCTTGGACTTGGTGGTCGGTTTGTCCGCGCCGCCGTTGCCGTTGCCCAGGTGGCCGAGCAGATCGGCCTCCTTGTAGTTCTCGCCGTCGGCCTCGGTAGTGACCTTGGCGCGTTTGACTTCGATGTCCGGATTGATGCCCTGTGCCTGGATCGAGCGGCCGTTCGGCGTGTAGTACAGCGCCGTGGTGATCTTCAGCGCACGGTCGTTGGCCAGTGGCAGCACGGTTTGCACCGAGCCTTTGCCGAAGGTGTCGGTGCCCATCAGGATGCCGCGTTTCTGGTCTTGCAGGGCGCCGGCAACGATCTCCGAAGCCGAGGCGCTGCCGCCGTTGATCAGTACCACCAGCGGCACGCCTTCGCTGGCGTCGGCCGGGTCTGCGGAGAAGCGCAGCTCGGAGTTGGCGATACGGCCCTTGGTGTAGACGATCAGGCCCTTGGTCAGGAAGTGGTCGGCCACTTCCACCGCTGCCTGCAGCACACCGCCAGGGTTGTTGCGCAGGTCGAGGATCAGGCCGTTCATTTTCTTGCCGTTGTCCTTGCGCAGCTTGGCCAGTGCCTTGCCGACTTCTTCGCCGGTCTTGACCTGGAACTGGGTGATGCGGATGTAGCCGTAGCCTGGCTCCAGCATCTGCGACTTCACGCTCTTGACCTGGATGGTGGCGCGGGCCAGCGTCACGTCGAACGGGTTGCCGCCGTCACGCACCAGGGTCAGGGTGATTTTCTCGCCGATCTTGCCGCGCATCTTGTCGACCGCTTCCTGCATGGTCTGGCCTTGGGTCGGCGCGCCGTTGATCTTGACGATCAGGTCGCCTGCCTCGATGCCGGCCTTGGATGCCGGGGTATCGTCGATAGGCGAGACCACCTTGATGAAACCGTCTTCGACACCGACCTCGATGCCCAGGCCGCCGAATTCGCCGCTGGTGCTTTCCTGCAGCTCCTGGAAGTCTTCCGGGCCGAGATAGGCAGAGTGCGGGTCAAGGTTGCTGAGCATGCCCTTGATGGCGTTCTCCAGCAGAGTCTTGTCGTCCACCGGCTCGACATACGCGGCCTTGATCCGGTCCATCACCTCGGCAAAGGTGCGCAGCTCGTCAAGCGGCAGCGGCGCCTTGATGTTCGCCGCCGTGGCAGGCGACGAGGCAGCAGGCGTTGCCGCAGGGGCGGCACCGGCAGCCTGGGCCAACGGAGCACCGATAACCACGGCGATAGTCAGGGCCAGCGAGGTGAGGCGGGAGGAAAACAGCATGTCTTACGAACTCCTGATTGAGGCGCCGACTTATCCTTGAGAGCGACACCATTGCGCCGGATCACTGGGGCGACCCTGCTGACGAATAGCGAAATACAGCGCCGGAGTGTCCTGACCGCCACCACTGTTGCCGACAGTGGCGATTGCTTCTCCGGCTTTTACAACATCACCAGCTTCCTTCAACAGACTCTGGTTGTGACCGTACAGGCTCAGGTAGCCGTTGCCGTGGTCGAGAATGACCAGCAGGCCAGCCCCGCGCAGCCAGTCGGCGAAGACCACACGACCGCCATGCACAGCGTGTACCTGACTGCCGGCGGCAGCGCTGATCATCACGCCATCCCACTTGGTCCGGTCATCATCGCCTCGGGTTTCACCGAAACGCGCCAACAATCGACCATCGACTGGCCACGGAAGTTTTCCCCGTGCCTGTTCAAAAGCTCCGCCGAAGGACTGGCCAGCGCTGGAAACCAGTGCGCCGGGGGCCTTGACCGGTCGGCGCGGGGCTTCGTCGCTGTCATTCTTGTCGCGGTTTTTGGCGAGGGCTTCCTGCTCGCGCTGGCGCTTTTCAGCCTCCTGCTGAGCCAGCAATGCTTTCTGCCGCGCCTCTTCGGCTTCGCGGGCCTGACGGGCGAGGGTTTCTTCGATGGTCTTGAGGACTTTAGTCAGGTCTTCCTGATCCTGCTGGCGCGCCTGCAATTTCTGATCGCGGGCCTTGTAGTCCTGGTTCAGCTTGGCGAGGGCGACCTGGCGCTCCTGGCGCACGGTGTCGAGCTGCGCCTTCTGATCATCCAGCGAGCTCTTCTGCACCAGCAACTGGGCCTGCTGCAGGTCGATTTCCTTCTCGACTTCGGCCAACTGACGCAGCGTCTCGTTGAAGGTGTGCAACTGCTCCAGACGCGCCTTGCTCAGGTAGTCGTAGTAGGTGAGGGTGCGGGCGAATTTTTCCGGGTTCTGCTGGTTGAGCAGCAGTTTGAGGTATTCCTGGCGGCCATTCTGGTAGGCGGCGCGGGCCTGTATCGCAATCAGTCGTTGCTGTTCAACGCGTGCGCTTTGGAGTTTTTTTTTCTCTCCATCGAGCCGTTCCAGCTCGGTTTCACTCTTTTTTAGTTCTTTTTGCAGGGCCTCCACCTGCTTTTCCAGCTTGCCCATCTGCGTTTCTGTACTGCGCAGATCTTTCTGCACGCCGGATTTTTCTTCCTGCAACTGGCCCAGAACCTTCTTCAGCTCGGCAATGTCCTGACGTGTGGCATCCAGCTGTTTTTGGGTTTGCGCACGCTCGTCATCGGCAAACGCCGGTTGGAGTAGGCAAATCAATGCAAGGGCGATCAGGGCGCGGAGCATGGGGTTGGGCGATACCAGGAGTGAAGACGGGCTTAGTATGCCCGCCGAAGGCTGCAAAAAAAACGCTCAGTGGGTGCCGCTTACAGACATTTCATACAAAAAGCGGCCCCGTTCTTCATTAAAGCCGGCCTGTCGGAGTTCGACAGGCCGATCTTGAGCCTGTCAGGGCTTGACCAGAATCGAAGTGCCGGTCATTTCTTTCGGGATTTCCAGGCCCAGCAAGGTCAGCATGGTCGGTGCCACGTCGGCCAGCACGCCGCCTTCGCGGACTTTCAGGTCACGCTTGCCGACGTAGACGAACGGTACCGGCTCGCTGGTGTGCGCGGTGTGCGCCTGACCGGTGCTGTCGTCGGTCATCTGCTCGACGTTGCCGTGGTCGGCAGTGATCAGCGCTTCGCCGCCGACCTTTTCCAGAGCCTCGGTGATGCGGCCGACGCAGACGTCCAGACATTCCACCGCCTTGACCGCCGCTTCCATGATGCCGCTGTGGCCAACCATGTCGCCGTTGGCGTAGTTGACCACGATCACGTCGTAACGCTGGTTTTCGATGGCGTCGACGATCTTGTCGGTGACTTCCGGCGCGCTCATTTCCGGCTGCAGGTCGTAGGTGGCAACTTTCGGCGACGGAATCAGAATGCGCTCTTCGCCTTCGAACGGCTCTTCACGGCCGCCGGAGAAGAAGAAGGTGACGTGGGCGTATTTCTCGGTTTCGGCGATGCGCAGCTGGGTCTTGCCGTTTTTCGCCAGGTATTCGCCAAGCACGTTGTCCAGGCTGCCGGCAGCGAAGGCCGACGGCGCAGGGATGCTGGCGGCGTATTGGGTCAGCATGACGTAACCAGCCAGTTTCGGCTGGCGGGCACGAGCGAAGTCCTTGAAGTCGTCTTCGACGAAGGCGCGGGTCAGCTCACGGGCACGGTCGGCACGGAAGTTCATGAACACCACGGCGTCACCGTCTTCGACCTTGGCGGCGTCGCCGATGCGGGTGGCCTTGACGAATTCGTCGTTCTCGCCGCGCTCGTAGGCGGCGTCCAGCGCGGCCTTGGCGTCAGCGGCCTGGAACTCGGCCTTGCTGTCGACGATCAGGTCGTAGGCGGCTTCGACGCGGTCCCAGCGGTTGTCGCGGTCCATGGCGAAGTAGCGGCCGACGATGGTCGCGATACGGCCTTTGCCCAAGCGCTTGTAGGCGGTTTCCATGGTGTCGAGGTATTTGTGCGCGCTGCGTGGCGGCGTGTCGCGACCGTCGAGGAAAGCGTGCAGGTAGATCTTCTCGGCGCCGCGCTTGACCGCCAGCTCGACCATGGCCACCAGGTGGTCTTCATGGCTGTGTACGCCGCCGTCGGACAGCAGGCCCATGATGTGCACGGCCTTGCCGGCGGCCACTGCCTTGTCCACCGCTGCACAGATGGTCGGGTTCTCGAAGAACTCGCCGTCGCGGATCGCCTTGGTCACGCGGGTGAAATCCTGATACACCACGCGCCCTGCACCCAGGTTCATGTGGCCGACTTCGGAGTTGCCCATCTGCCCGTCCGGCAGGCCGACGTCCATCCCGGAGCCGGAGATCAGGCCGTTGGGCATGGTCTTGTACAGGCGATCGAAGACCGGCATTTTCGCCGCGTAAACGGCGTTGCCGTGATGGCTGTCGCTGTGACCGAAGCCGTCCAGGATGATCAGAACCAGAGGTTTAGGCGCGGTAGTCATGAATCCCACTCTTGGCTAAAAGGTGAATTGGAAAAAAGATCGACATTCTAGGCTTTGTTCGAAATGTTTTCGAGCGAAGGCCAGGCAAGGCGAAAAGCGGCGAGGAAGCGGAGTTTACGAGTTGTAAATGAGCATTCCGAGCCGATTTTCAACGCAGCATGGCCGAGCGCAGATACATTTCGTCAACGCCTGGGGGCTGTTGCCATGCCAGCGCGAGCAGGCCCGTGCTGAAAGGACAGCGCACGTGCATTCAGGTTCAAATGGCATGACCGCCGTACGGGCTTTGGCCGACCTTGGCTGCTGTGTATACTGGCCGGCATTTTAACGCCCTGGAACCCGATGATGGTCGATCACCTGATTGCATTTGCCACTAACCACTATTTGATTTCCGGTGCCTTTGTCATTCTGCTGGCGCTGTTGATCGCCACCGAGCTGAGCAAGGGCGGCAAGAGCCTGAGCACAGGCCAACTGACCGCGATGGTCAACAACGACTCGGCTGTGGTCATCGACGTGCGCGCCAAGAAGGACTACGCCACCGGGCATATCGTCGGTGCGCTGAACTTCCCGCAGGACAAGCTGATGAGCCGTACTTCGGAGTTGGAGAAGTACAAGTCCAAGACGCTGATCATCGTCGACGCCGCCGGCCAGCACGCCGGTCACAGCGCCAGCGAGCTGCTCAAGGCCGGTTTCACCGCCGCCAAACTGTCTGGCGGCATTTCGTCCTGGCGTGCCGACAACCTGCCACTGGTGAAGTGACATGGCTGAAGTCGTCGTTTATTCCAGCGATTACTGCCCGTATTGTTCCCGCGCCAAGTACCTGCTGGAGAGCAAGAACGTCGACTTCGAAGAGATCAAGGTCGACGGCAAACCACAGATCCGCGCTGAAATGACCAAAAAGGCCGGGCGTACGTCGGTGCCGCAGATCTGGATCGGTTCGGTCCATGTCGGTGGCTGCGATGACCTGTTCGCCCTGGAGCGTGCCGGCAAGCTCGATGCGCTGCTCAGTGCCTGAATTCGAAACCTACAAGACCTTAAAGAGAAGGATCTGAAATGAGCGATCAAGCGAACACCGCTATCAACGAAGAAGCGCCACAGTTCTCCCTGCAGCGTATCTACGTGCGTGACCTGTCCTTCGAAGCGCCGAAAAGCCCGGCGATCTTCCGTCAGGAGTGGACGCCAAGCGTCAGCCTGGACCTGAACACCCGCCAGAAGCAGCTGGAAGGCGATTTCTATGAAGTCGTGCTGACCCTGTCGGTGGAAGTGAAGAACGGCGAAGAAATCGCTTTCATCGCTGAAGTGCAACAGGCCGGTATCTTCCTGATCAAGGGCCTGGACGCCGCTTCGATGAGCCACACCCTGGGCGCGTTCTGCCCGAACATCCTGTTCCCGTACGCTCGCGAAACCATCGACAGCCTGGTGGTCCGTGGCTCGTTCCCGGCGCTGATGCTGGCCCCGGTGAACTTCGACGCCCTGTACGCGCAGGAACTGCAACGCATGCAAGAATCCGGCGAGACGCCGACCGTTCAGTAAGCGTTGATGCGGTAAAGAAAAAAGCGCCTGTGATGGGCGCTTTTTTTGTGGGGGCGGGTTTTGGTTGGATGGGTGGTTTGGGATTCTTACTTTGGTGCCCTTCGGGCGCTATCGCGAGCAAGCTCACTCCTACATTTTTTGCAACGTGCCATGGCCTGATAGACCGGGTTGGTAGCCTTGGTGCCAGACAGCAACTCTTTGGCGGTCCGCTTGAAGGCTGGCCACTCGGTCTATCGGATGCGGCACGTTGCAAAAAATGTAGGAGTGAGCTTGCTCGCGATCGGCCCGCAGGGCATCCGTGTAGCGATCTCAAGCCCGGGGTAATTACCGAAACCCCAACTGCCGCCACCCTTCATACACGGCAACGGCCACGGTGTTGGACAGGTTCAGGCTGCGGCAGCCTTCGCGCATCGGCAGGCGCAGGCGCTGGTCGCCTGACAGCGGGTCGAGCACTTCCGGTGGCAGGCCGCGGCTTTCCGGGCCGAACAGGAAGGCATCGCCCTCCTGGAACGCCACGTCGTGAAATGGCCGCGAGCCCTTTGTGGTAAAAGCGAACAGGCGCGGATGGCCGAGGCTTTCCAGGCAACTGGCGAGATCGGCGTGGCGGTGCAGCGTGGCGTATTCGTGGTAATCGAGGCCTGCACGGCGCAGGCGCTTGTCATCCAGCTCGAAACCCAAGGGTTCGATCAAATGCAGGTTGCAGCCGCTGTTGGCGCAGAGCCTGATGATATTGCCGGTATTCGGCGGAATTTCTGGTTGAAAAAGGATGACGTGAAACATGCACGGCTCCGAACAAAAGGACGGGATGCATTCTACCCCCGAAGAAGACCCGCGACCGAAGCTGTGGCGGCGGTTTTTGGGCTCTATCGCGATTTTTGGCGTGATGGTCGGCTTGATGATCGGTCGGCTGACCACGCCTGACCCTACCGAGTTGCAACAGGTCGAGGTACTGCCTGGCGGCGTGGCGGTGTGGTTCAACCACGAGCCGCAGTTGCATGGCGAGATCATCGACGGTGCCGTGGCGTTGCTGTTCAACGCCCAGGGTCAGGCGCAACGGGGCGAGTTGAAACTCAACGGTAAGGATGTGCGCTGGCGAGTACAGAAGAGTGACAAGGGGTTGTTGCTGAACCTGCTGGCGGCCCGTCCGTTGCACGGTGAATGGCACGGTGCAACTCAGGACGGGCGCTGGAGACTGGAGATCAGTCTCCAGGAGGAATAAAAGAGGGGAATCCCCGGCCTGCCTGTACCAAGGTCCCCAAAACTGGTGATGCTTAACCTATTGCAGCGTGCGTGCCAGTTTTGGAGAACACTCTGGAGAAATCTGAAAAATACCCTGCGAAGCCCGGTTTAAGGCCTGTTTGGCGGGGCCTTCAGCGGAACGGTCGTTTTTCCCTGTTCGAATGCGCGTTCGTTTTTGCCTGTTTTCTGATCGGTTTTGCACGCTATTCGCGCATTTTTGGGGAGTCAGGTCCCAAAGTGAGGCGTGCCACCCCCTGTAGGAGCGTGGCTTGTCCCGCGACCGGCGGGGGACCCGCCGCAAAATCTGGCGACTATGCCTTTCAGACACACCGCGCATACCGGTTTTACGACTGCTTCGCAGTCGGTCGCAGGACAAGCCAGCTCCTACAAGGGGCGCTCTTCGGTCTTTAAAACGGCACATCCCCCAATATCGTCGCCCGGTGCATCACGCGCCGCTGCGGGCGGTAATCGTCCACGGCGTAGTGCTGGGTCACGCGGTTGTCCCACATGGCGACATCGTTGGCCTGCCAGCGCCAGCGGATGGTGAACTCCGGGCGGGTGGCATGGGCGAACAGCATCTTCAGGATGGCTTCGCTTTCCGCCGGTTCCAGTTCATTGATCCGGCTGGTGAAGCCGTCGTTGACGAACAGCGCCTTGCGCCCGCTGACCGGATGGGTGCGAATCACCGGGTGCGACAGCGGCGGGTTCTTGCGGCGGGTTTCTTCCCAGCGGGCGAGGTCTTCGGGTGTGTTGCCGAAGCGCTCCAGCGGAAACGAACGGGTGAAGTCATGCGTGGCGGTCAAACCGTCCAGCAGGCGCTGCATCGGCGCCGACAGCGCTTCGAACGCGGCAATGCCGCTGGCCCACAAGGTATCGCCGCCAAATTCCGGCACCTGTTTGGCACTGAGCACCGCACCAAGGGCCGGCGTCGGCAGGAAGGTCACGTCGGTGTGCCAGATGGCGTTGTCGCGTACGTCGGTGACCGCTGTGTCGAGGATCAACACTTCCGGCTGTTCCGGCACGTTCGGGTAGATCGGGTGAATGTGCAGATCGCCGAAGTACGCGGCAAAGCGCGCCTGCTGTTGCGGCGTCAGCGGTTGCTCACGGAAGAACAGCACCTGGTGTTTGAGCAGCGCCTGCTCGATGCCATCGCGGTGTTCGGTTGTCAGTTCGCGACTCAGGTCGACGCCGCTGATCTGTGCGCCCAATGCCGGGCTGAGCGGGGTGATATGAAGGCTCATGTGGTTTTTCCAGTATCCGGCGCCGAGGTGTCGGCGTAGTCAGTCAATCAATCAGTGGTTCTGGCCGTGCCATGGCACCAGTTTGCGTTGCAGGGCGCGCAGGCCCATTTCCAGGGCGAAGGCGATCAGGGCGATGACCAGAATGCCCAGCACCACCACGTCGGTGACGAGGAACTGCGCTGCCGACTGCACCATGAAACCCAGGCCGCTGGTGGCAGCGATCAGTTCGGCGGCGACCAGGGTCGACCAGCCGACACCCAGACCGATGCGCACCCCGGTGAGGATGTCCGGCAGGGCACTGGGCAGGATGACGTGGCGAATCAGCTGCCAGCGGCTGGCACCCAGCGATTGCGCCGCGCGCAGGCGGGCCTTGTCGACCGTGCGCACGCCGGTGGCGGTGGCAATCGCGATGGGCGCGAAGATCGCCAGATAGATCAGCAGCACCTTGGAAAACTCGCCGATGCCGCACCAGATCACGATCAGCGGCAGATAGGCCAGTGGCGGGATTGGTCGGTAGAACTCGATCAGCGGGTCGAAAATGCCCCGGGCGATACGGTTGTGGCCGATGGCGATGCCCACCGGAATCGCGGTCAGCACGGCGGCGACCAAGGCCAGGCCGATGCGCTGCAAGCTGGCGCCGAGGTGCTGCCAGAGGGTGGATTCCATGTAGCCTTGAGTCATCAGCAACCAGGCTTTTTCCAGCACGGCGGAAGGCGGCGGCAGGAACAGCGGTTCGATCCACGCCAGCGCAGTGACCAGCCACCAGGCGCCGAGCAGTACGATCAGGGTCAGCACGCTGATCGCGCGGGTGCTGAGAGAGAAGCCCGGCGCGGTGACAGGCGCCTTGGCTGCCGGGGTCTTGGTGAGCACTTGCTGATACTGACTCATGCCTGCTGCTCCCGAAGGCTCTGGCGCTGGGAAAACACCCGGGCCAGGACGTGTTCGCGGGTTTCGATGAATTGCGGGTCTGACTTGATCGCCCGTGCCGACTCGCCGGCGCTGTAGCGCTGGCCGAAATCGAGCTTGAGATGTTCGACGATCCGCCCCGGATGAGGCGCCAGCAGCACCAGATCGGTGGCGAGAAACACCGCTTCTTCGATGTCGTGGGTGATCAGGAACACCGGCTTGGCGCTGCGCTGCCAGACCTGCAGCAACAACTCCTGCATCTGTTCACGGGTGAAGGCATCCAGCGCGCCGAACGGCTCGTCCATCAACAGCACGCGGGGATCGGCCGCCAGGGCGCGGGCCAGGCCGACACGCTGTTTCTGTCCGCCGGACAATTCCCAGATACGCCGTGCCTCGAAACCGGCCAGATCGACCAGGGCGAGCATCTCGCGGGCACGAGCTTCGCGTTGCGGGCGTGGCACGCCGGCCAGTTCCAGACCGAAAGCGACGTTGGCGAGCACGTTTTGCCAAGGCAGCAGGGCATCGTCCTGAAACACCACGCCGCGCTCGGCACTCGGGCCGTGGACCGGTTTGTCGTCGAGGGTGATACGCCCGCCGCTCGGCGCAACGAAACCGGCAATCAGGTTCAGCAGCGAAGTCTTGCCGCTGCCGGACGGCCCAAGGGCAACCAGCAATTGCTGAGGGCCGAGGCTCAGGGAAATGTCCGACAGCACCGGTTCGGCCGCACCGGGATACTGTGCGCTGATGCGCTCCAGCTGTAACAGGGCCATGGGGTGACTCCATTTATATAGACGCGCGATAACTCTGTAGGCGCTGGCTTGTCCTGCGACCTGCCGGGGACCGGCAGCAAATCCTGAGCACGCGGTATGTCAGATATACCGCGTGCGCTGGTTTTTACGACGGGTGCCCCGCCGGTCGCAGGACAAGCCAGCTCCTACAGTCAGTGGTTGCGGGCAGACCGTTCGCCGACAAGGGGTATCTGTTACTGGGTGACAAACTTCGCGCTGACGTACGGGGTGTAATCCGCCAGCACCGCATCGACCTTGCCTTGCTCCTTGAGGAACGCCGCGGTCTTGCCGATGGCTTCGGTGGTCGGCGCGCCCAGTTCGGTCACCTGATCAGCTGCCAGCGGGTAGACGTTGCCTTGCAGCAGGCCCGGGATGTCAGCGGCCTTGGCGCCGGACAGCTTCACCAGCTTGTCGACGTTACTGGCATTGGCCAGCCACGCGGCCGGGTCCTTGCGGTACTCGGCGTAGGCATCGAGGGTGGTCTTGGCGAAGGCTTTGACGATCTCCGGATGCTTGTCGGCGAAGTCCTTGCGCACGATCCAGGCGTCGAACGTCGGCGCGCCGACTTTGGCCAGTTCACCGGAGGTGATCAGCACCTTGCCGGATTCCTTGGCGACACCCAGAGCCGGGTCCCAGACGTAGGTGGCATCGATGTCACCGCGTTTCCACGCCGCAGCAATGGCTGGCGGGGCAAGGTTGAGGATGGTCACTTTGGACGGGTCGATGTTCCAGTGCTTCAACGCGGCCAGCAGGCTGTAGTGGCCGGTGGAGACGAAGGGCACGGCGATTTTCTTGCCGACCAGATCTTGCGGACCATTGATGCCGGCGCCGTTACGGGCGACCAAGGCTTCGGCGGCGCCGATCTGGGTCGCGATGAGGAAGGTTTCCACCGGCAACTTGCGGGTGGCCGCGGCCGTCAGCGGGCTGGAGCCCAGATAACCGATCTGCACGTCACCCGAAGCGATGGCGGTGATGACGTCGGCGCCGTTTTCGAACTTGCGCCAGGCAATGTGCGAGCCAGTGGCCTTTTCATAGGCGCCGTCAGCCTGAGCGACTTTGGCCGGATCGACGGTGGTCTGGTAAGCCACGGTGAAATCGGCAGCCTGAGCGATCAGGCTGGCGCCGGCCAGCGACAGCGCCGCCAACAGGCGAAGAGGTTTGAGCAGTTTCATGGTGGGGCTCCGAGTCAGGCAGGCCGAGGGGGAATGCTGCGGAGCGTAAATGATCTAAGAAACGCAAAATAAATAACTTTTCTTCATGAGCTTAGAGAGGAATGTGTGTCGTCATCCCATCACTCGGAGAAAAAAACCGTGAAAAAGCTGATGGCCAGTTGACCATTCATCGAAATGTCACATTTTGTAAATAGCATCCCCGAGGCTTTCTTGAGGGATGATTTTGCCCCACGCGCGCGAGCCCTGCCTTGCAGGGCTGGCACCGGGGCCAGCATGGATTTTTGTGGAGGAGCGCTCGCAGTTGATCTTCAACAGTCAACTGATGAGGCATCTTTCGCTCTCGTGAAAAAA
This sequence comes from Pseudomonas sp. NPDC090208, assembly GCF_044746785.1. Taxonomy (NCBI): domain Bacteria; kingdom Pseudomonadati; phylum Pseudomonadota; class Gammaproteobacteria; order Pseudomonadales; family Pseudomonadaceae; genus Pseudomonas; species Pseudomonas sp. NPDC090208. Next base: position 394,241 of record NZ_JBIVCU010000001.1, on the reverse strand, counting down.
GGCGACAGGTTGCAGGGTGACAATCCTGGCAGAAACGTCTACGCCGTAATTAAGTTCATATTTTTCAACGAGTTGAAGTATCTATTCTCACCTTGTTTCGCAGACTTTCCGTGACCGGTGAGTCGAGATCCGGTCGTACGATGTGGCAAAACTTATCGATCTGACGAACGGGGTAGAAATATTTTTTGGGAATTACGTGACGAGGCCGATACACTCCGCAACGGACGGCTGAAACGGCTTGTGACATATAACTGCATAGCATAAATGCAGGTCAATTAAGTCTTTTTAGGATTAAAGGAATTCCCTTACCTTGCAGCCAGCTGTTTATGTGGATTAGTCAATTAGTCGTAGGTCCATTGACTCCCTGAGTCGGGACCAGTGCTAATCGCGCATCCGCGGCCTTGAGCCTCCGAGCCCCGGGCCAACGAACTACAAAAATTAGATTCAAGAGGAGCGAAACACAATGAAGAAGTCCACCCTGGCCTTGGCCGTTTCTGTAGGTGTCTTGGCCACTCAGGCTGGTGCAGCTGGTTTCCTGGAAGACAGCAAGGCAACCCTCAGTTCCCGTACCATGTATTTCGAAAACGACCTGCGTGATGGCCGTCGTGCTTCTGACCAGCGCGAAACTGCCGAAGGTCTGCTGTTCAACTTCATCTCTGGCTACACCCCGGGTACCGTAGGTTTCGGTCTGGACGTGCAAGGCATGTACGGCATCCACCTGGGTGGCGGCATCGAGCACCACACCGCAACCACTTCCAACACCTTCTTCCCGACTGACACCGACGGTTCGTCCGTGGACAACTGGGCGCGTCTGGGCGGCAACGTCAAGGCCAAGATCTCCAAGACCGAGCTGAAACTGGGTAACGCCCTGCAGCCTAACCTGCCGATCCTGGTTGCGAACGACGGTCGTCTGCTGCCACAAACTTTCGAAGGCGGCATCGTCACTTCGAAAGAGCTGGATGGCTGGACCTTCACCGGCGGTAAGCTGACTCAAGCTGCCAGCCGTGCATCGAGCAACTACGCCGGTATGGCCGTTGCCGGTGGTACTCAGGACTCCAACAGCTTCACCTTCGCCGGTGCTGACTGGAAAGTCACCAAAGACCTGACCCTGCAGGCTTACCACTCGCAGCTGGAAGACTACTACAAGCAGACTTTCCTGGGTCTGGTACACGTCTTCCCGATCGCCGACGACCAGTCGTTCAAGACTGACCTGCGTTACTTCGACAGCCGCTCCGACGGCAAGAACGGTGAAACCGGCTACCGCTTCAACAACAACGGTGGTTATGCCCAGCACGCTGGCGAAGTCGACAACAAGACCTGGTCGGCCATGTTCACCTACTCCCTCGGTGGCCACTCTCTGATGCTCGGTCACCAGGACGTGGGCAACGACGGCGGTTTCGTCTGGATGAACAACGGCAACATCACCAAAGACGGTACTGCCGCGACTCACATCGAAGGCGAAGGCGGTTCCAGCTTCTACCTGTTCACTGACTCGATGATTGCCCAGTTCGCCCGTGCCGGTGAAACCACCAACTTCGGTCAGTACTCGTACGACTTCGCTCGCGTAGGTATTCCAGGTCTGAAAGCGGCATTCGCTTACCTGAAAGGTACCAACATCAAAGCTACCAGCGGTGCAAACATCGGTGACAGCTCTGAGTGGGAACGCGACATGCGTATCGACTACGTGTTCCAGGACGGCCCTCTGAAAGGCTTCGGCGCTACCCTGCGTCGTGCTAACTACCGTGGTGACTTCAAGGGCACTGCTGCCCAGAACACCTCGATTGCAGATGCCGACCAGACTCGTCTGATCTTCAACTACACCTACGCCTTCAAATAAGTGCGTTGAGTTGAGTTGAAAAAGAAACCCCGCTTCGGCGGGGTTTTTTTATGCCCGAATGATTTGACGACAGCGTTTTTCGGTCTTTTATTTTCCAGACCCCGGCAGGCACAGTAGCCGGATAACTCACTGCCAAAGGAGCACGATCGTATGGGACTGAAACTCGGTGATATCGCCCCCGATTTCGAACAGGATTCCAGCGAAGGACGCATCAAATTTCACGAATGGCTGGGTGGCAAGTGGGCCGTGCTGTTCTCCCATCCTGCAGACTTCACACCGGTGTGCACCACGGAGCTGGGCTTCACGGCCAAGCTCAAGGATGAGTTCGAGAAGCGCAACGTGAAGGCCATCGCGCTGTCGGTCGACCCGGTGGATTCGCACATCAAATGGATCGATGACATCAACACCACGCAGAACACCATCGTCAATTTTCCGATTCTGGCGGACGCCGACCGCAAGGTGTCCGAGCTGTATGACCTGATTCACCCCAATGCCAGCGAAACCCTGACCGTACGCTCGCTGTTCGTCATCGACCCGAACAAGAAGGTGCGTCTGACCATTACCTATCCGGCCAGCACCGGTCGCAACTTCCACGAGATCCTGCGGGTGATCGATTCGCTGCAACTGACCGACAACTACAAAGTCGCCACGCCGGCCAACTGGAAGGACGGTGAGGATGTAGTGATCGTGCCGTCGATCAAGGACGAAGCCGAGATCAAGGAGCGCTTCCCCAAAGGCTACAAGGCCGTCACGCCGTACCTGCGTCTGACCCCACAGCCCAACCGCTGATTCAACGTTTCAACCACGACATTCGGGCCGATTTATCGGCCCTTTTTTTTTGCCCGATCTCCGTGCCCCCTGTAGGAGCTGGCTTGTCCTGCGAGCGGCTGCGAAGCAGTCGTAAATTCAGCGAATGCGGTGTGTCAGAACTGCATGGTCGTCAGATTTTACGACGACTTCGTCGCCGCTCGCAGGACAAGCCAGCTCCTACAGAATGATCTGCATATTTCATATGGTTCTAACCAAATGAATAAATATGATTTTAAAGAATAAAACCCCGCTGTTAAGGTTCTCCCGTCCCGACTGATTCATCAGTCACGAACCCCAACACCTCACTGGTCCGCCATCGGACGAGCAGGTGCCACCTGTCAGCTACAAGCAAAGGAGCGTGCCATGGGCACTGTCATTTTGCGTCGAGGCCTGGTCGCTCTGTTTGCCGCGGCGGTGTCTTTCGGCGTCACCCTTCAAGCGCAGGCCGATACCCTGCGCATCGGTTATCAGAAATACGGCACCCTGGTGCTGCTCAAGGCCAAAGGCTCGCTGGAAAAGAAACTGGCCGAGCAGGGCGTGCAGGTGCAATGGACCGAATTCCCCGGTGGCCCGCAACTGCTTGAGGGCCTCAACGTCGGCTCCATCGATTTCGGTGTGACCGGTGAAACCCCGCCGGTATTTGCTCAGGCCGCTGGCGCCGATCTGCTGTACGTGGCCTCCGAGCCGCCAGCGCCGACCAGCGAAGCGATCCTGGTGCCGAAAGATTCGCCGATCACCTCGGTGAAAGACCTCAAAGGCAAGAAAGTCGTCCTCAACAAAGGTTCCAACGTGCATTACCTGCTGGTCCGCGCGCTGGAAGAAGCGGGCCTGAAATACAGCGATATCCAGACCGTGTTCCTGCCGCCGGCCGATGCCCGCGCCGCGTTCGAGCGTGGCAGTGTCGACGCCTGGGTCATCTGGGACCCGTACCAGGCCGCCGCCGAGCAGCAATTGCAGGCTCGCACCCTGCGTGACGGCAAAGGCATCGTCGACAACAATCAGTTCTACCTGGCGACCAAGCCCTACGCAGAAAAGAATCCCAAGGTGATCCAGACCCTGGTCGAAGAAGTGCGCGCGGTGGGCGAGTGGTCCAAGGCCAACCCGGACGAAGTCACCAAACAGGTCGCGCCACTGCTCGGTCTGCCGGAAGACATCACCCGAATCTCGGTCAAGCGGCAGGGCTATGGTGCGCTGTTCATCTCCCCCGAGACGGTCGCGGCGCAACAGAAAATCGCCGACACCTTCTACCAGCTCAAGCTGATTCCGAAACCGCTCAGCATCGCCGATGTGATCTGGACGCCACCTGCTGCTGTCGCGAAAGCGCCATAAGCCCCGGTCCTGAGAGGAGACAACTCCATGAGCGTGGAAAAAATCACTCACAGACTGGCGCCCTGGCTGCTACCGGTCTTGCTCCTGGCGATCTGGCAGCTGGCGGTCACCGCCGGTTGGCTGTCCACCCGCATCCTGCCGGCGCCGAGCGCCGTCATCGAGGCTGGCGTGACGTTGGTGCGCAACGGTGAGATATGGAATCACCTGGCGATCAGCGGCTGGCGCGCCGGTATCGGCTTCGCCATCGGCGGTGGCATCGGCCTGGCGCTGGGCTTCATCACTGGCCTGTCGAAATGGGGCGAACGCCTGCTCGACAGTTCGGTGCAGATGATTCGTAACGTACCGCACCTGGCGTTGATCCCGCTGGTGATCCTGTGGTTCGGCATCGACGAAAGCGCCAAGGTGTTCCTGGTGGCGCTGGGCACGCTGTTCCCGATCTACCTGAACACTTATCACGGCATTCGCAACATCGACCCGGCGCTGGTGGAAATGTCGCGCAGCTACGGCCTGAGCGGTTTCTCGCTGTTCCGCCATGTGATCCTGCCCGGCGCGATGCCTTCGATTCTGGTCGGTGTGCGTTTCGCCCTCGGTTTCATGTGGCTGACGCTGATCGTGGCGGAAACCATCTCCGCCAGTTCCGGCATCGGTTATCTGGCAATGAATGCCCGTGAGTTTCTGCAGACCGACGTGGTGGTCCTGGCCATCGTGCTGTACGCCGTTCTCGGCAAGCTGGCGGACCTCGCGGCGCGTGGTCTGGAGCGGGTCTGCCTGCGTTGGCACCCGGCGTATCAAGCGGTCAAGGGTGGTGCGCAATGAGCAATCTTCAACAACCGGCAAACCTGTTGCGCGGGATTCCCCTGCAAGTGCGCAAGCTGAAGAAGACCTTCGGTTCGCGTGAAGTCCTCAAGGACATCGATCTGCACATTCCGGCCGGGCAATTCGTGGCCGTGGTCGGTCGCAGCGGCTGTGGCAAGAGCACCTTGCTGCGCCTGTTGGCCGGTCTCGACAAGCCTTCCAGCGGGCAACTGCTGGCCGGCTCCGCGGCGCTTGCCGATGCGCGGGAAGATACCCGCCTGATGTTCCAGGAAGCCCGGCTGCTGCCGTGGAAAAAGATCATCGACAACGTCGGTCTGGGCCTCACGGGCGACTGGCGTGGCAAGGCGCTGGAAGCGCTGGAAGCCGTGGGGCTGGCCGAGCGCGCCGATGAATGGCCGGCGGCGTTGTCCGGCGGGCAGAAGCAGCGCGTGGCGCTGGCTCGGGCACTGATTCACCAGCCGCGCCTGTTGCTGCTCGACGAGCCGCTGGGTGCGCTGGACGCACTGACCCGCATCGAGATGCAGCAACTGATCGAGCGCCTGTGGCAGAAACATGGTTTTACCGTGCTGCTGGTAACCCACGACGTCGCCGAAGCGGTGGCCGTGGCCGACCGCGTCCTGCTCATCGAAGAAGGCCGTATCGGGCTGGACCTGCAAGTCGATCTGCCGCGTCCGCGGCCTCGCGGTTCGCACCGCTTGGCGGCGCTGGAAACCGAAGTCCTCAACCGCGTGCTGTCGCTGCCTGGCAGCCCGCCCGAACCCGAACCCACTTCACCGTTGCCGACGCAACTGCGTTGGGCTCTGTAAACAGGCGCAATCAGGCGCCGGAACTTGATCTCACAAAGGAAGCCATACCATGACTATCAAAGCCATCAACGTCCGTAACCAGTTCAAAGGCACCATCAAGGAAATCGTCACCGGCGACGTCCTGTCCGAAATCGACGTACAGACTGCGTCGGGCATCGTCACCTCCGTGATCACCACTCGCTCGGTCAAAGAGCTGGAGCTGGTCGTGGGCAGCGAAGTGATTGCCTTCGTGAAATCCACCGAGGTGTCGATCGCCAAGCTGTGAGTCGCTGCTGCTTCCCGTAGGAGGCCCACAGTTTCTGTAGGAGTGAGCTTGCTCGCGATTGCGTTTTTCCAGACGCCAGGTGGGTGTCTGATACCGCGCAATCGCGAGCAAGCTCACTCCTACGATAGGGGCCTTTCGGCGGGTGGTTACAACTGGGGCTTTTTCGGCAAATACGGCGGCAGGTACAGCCCCAGATAGGCGTCGAACACGCGCATGCCTTCTTCGGCCATGCGTGGGGTGATGGTGTCGTGCAGCTGCATCGATCGTGCGTAGACCCGGTCGGCCAGCTCGATCGCCAGGGCGAATACCTCGACGTCATCGGGTAGCGCCGGCAGCTGGAAATGCCGGTCGAACAGCTCATGCAGCAGATTGCCCAGCTCGATATCGTGCTGGCGGTCGGCCTGTGTCACTTCCGTCAGACCGTGCTGCGCCAGGATCAACTGGCGGGCAGCGGCGTCGGCGTCGTAAATCTCCAGCATGCGGTGTTCCAGCAGGCGCGACAGGTCGTGCCAGTGCTGCAGCTTGTCGTGCTCGATGGGTTGTTGCAGGCACTCACGAAACGCCCCGTGAACGTCGGCGGTCAGCGCTTCCAGCAGGGCCGGCACGCTGGCGAAAAAGTGATAGACCGAGGATGGCGGGATTTCCGCGCGCTCGGCCACGCTGTAGATCGACAGGCTCGCCACGCCGCCGGACGCCAGTAACGTGCGTGCGGCATCAAGGATCGACTCGATCCGCGCCTGACTGCGTGCGCGGGGTTTGCGGGGTGTGGCGGGGCGGTTCATGAGCGGTTCTCTGGATCGGGGCAGACGCATTCTACAGCGCCGCCCGGCAGAATGCCTTCGCGGGCAAGCCCGCTCCCACCAATCAGCGGCAAGCCGTGCTGCTACAGGTTTTGCGGTGGAACACATCTCTGTGGTCTGCCCGGAACCTGTGGGAGCGGATTCATCCGCGATGCGGTCTGCGGGTTTCGTCCAGAATAAAAAACGCCACCGAACCTCGCGGCGCGGTGGCGTTTCTTATTTCACACAACGGTCAGACCGTGTGCAGATACCAGTTGTACTCAAGGTCGGAGATGGAGTGTTCAAACTCCTCCAGCTCGCTTTCCTTGCACGCCACGAAGATATCGATGTACTTCGGATCGATGTACTTCGCCATGATCTCGCTGTCGTCCAGCTCGCGCAGGGCATCGCGCAGGTTGTTCGGCAGGCTCTGCTCATGCTGCTCGTAGGAGTTGCCTTCTACCGGCGCAGGCGGCTCGACCTTGTTGGTCAGGCCGTGGTGGATACCCGCCAGTACCGAAGCCATCAGCAGGTACGGGTTGGCATCGGCGCCGGCCACACGGTGTTCGATACGCACCGCATCGGCAGTGCCGGTCGGTACGCGAACGGCCACGGTGCGGTTGTCCAGACCCCAGGTCGGCGAATTTGGCACATAGAACTGGGCACCGAACCGGCGATACGAGTTGACGTTCGGGCAAAGGAACGCCATCTGCGCCGGCAGGGTCTCGAGCACACCGCCGATCGCGTGACGTAACGCGGCGTTCTGCTCGGGATCCTCGCTGGTGAAGATGTTCTTGCCATCGCGATCGAGGATCGAGATGTGGACGTGCAATCCGTTGCCCGCCTGGCCCGGGTAAGGCTTGGCCATGAAGGTGCTGTCCATTTCATGGTCGTAGGCGATGTTCTTGATCAGCCGCTTGAGCAGAACTGCATAGTCGCAGGCCTTGAGCGCGTCGGCGGTGTGGTGCAGGTTGACTTCGAACTGCGCCGGGGCGCTTTCCTTGACGATGGCGTCGGCCGGGATACCTTGTTCCTTGGCGCCTTCGAGGATGTCCTGCAGACAGTCGACGTATTCGTCCAGATCGTCGATCAGGTAGACCTGTGTCGAGTGCGGACGTTTGCCGGAGATCGGCGAACGTGGTGGTTGTGGACGACCGTTCACGTTCTCCTGGTCGATCAGGTAGAACTCCAGTTCGAACGCGGCGCAGATGGTCAGACCCAGCTCGTCGAACTTGGTCACGATGCGTCGCAGCACTTCGCGAGGATCGGCGAAGAACGGCGCGCCTTCCAGCTCGTGCATGGTCATCAGTAATTGTGCGGTTGGACGCTTCTGCCACGGTTCGTTGCAGAGGGTGTCAGGGATGGGATAACAGATTCGGTCTGCGTCACCGATGTCCAGACCCAGGCCGGTGCTTTCCACCGTCGAGCCGTTGATATCCAGTGCGAAAAGAGAAGCCGGGAGGTTGATGCCTTTTTCGTAAACCTTATGGAGGCTGGTGCGTTCGATGCGCTTGCCGCGCACCACTCCATTCATATCCGCAATCAGAAGGTCAACGTACAGAACCTCAGGATGTTCCTTAAGGAACGCGTTCGCTTCGTTAAGCTGAACGGCACGCGGGGGTACCGACATGATGCAACACCTTTGTTGTTGAAAATATCAATCATCGAGCATTACGGGTTTCAGTCAATCCGAAAGGCCAGACGAAGTCAAGAGAGCCCTGTTTTGCCCTGAAAGGGCGCAAAACCGGCTTTTTTGCCGCACTTTAGGGCAAATATTTTGCGTCGGAGGTCTTGGGAACTGCAGGCTTGAGCGGGCTGTGTTTTATTTTTTACGGGGCTGTTGTGTAAAAAAATGAACAAGGCTAAGCTCGATTGCAACCCATAACAGCAATAATACCGGGGGTCACATGTTTCGCCTTCCGCTGATCGGCGTCACCGCCTGTACTCAGCAAATGGGCTCGCATGCCTATCACATCAGTGGTGACAAATACGTCCGCGCGGTGGCTGTCGCTGCCGGGGGACTGCCGCTGATTCTGCCCTCGCTGGCTGAGCTCATCGACCCCGCCGACATCCTCGCGGTCGTCGACGGTCTGCTCTTCACAGGTTCTCCCTCCAACGTCGAACCCAGTCACTACAGCGGCCCTGCCAGTGCTCCGGGCACTGCCCACGACCCTGCGCGTGACCACACCACCTTACCCCTAATTCGTGCCGCTGTGGCCGCCGGTGTGCCTGTGCTGGGCATTTGCCGCGGATTCCAGGAGATGAATGTGGCGTTTGGCGGCAGTCTGCATCAGAAGGTTCATGAAACCGGAACCTTCATGGATCACCGTGAACCGAGCAACGAACCCGTTGAAATTCAATACGCTCCGAGCCATCCGATGCGCATCCATCCGGGTGGCATTCTGGCCGGCCTGGGGTTGCCCGAAGAAATTCGTGTCAATTCAATTCACGGGCAGGGCATCGAGCGCCTGGCGCCTGGTTTGAGGGTGGAAGCCACCGCGCCGGATGGCTTGATCGAAGCCGTTTCGGTAGTCTCGGGCGCGCCTTTTGCTTCTGCCGATGTGTTTGCGCTGGGCGTTCAGTGGCACCCCGAGTGGCAGGTGACGCAGAACCCCGACTATCTTTCAATCTTTCAGGCATTTGGCGATGCCTGTCGAAAAAGGGCAACACAACGCGACGCCGAGGCGTCCAGAAACGCCTGATCGCCATGACGGCCATCAGGATTCAAAACCCCTGAGGTATTTATGAGTACCAACCTCGACCAGCTCACCGATTGGTTGAAAGAACACAGGATTACCGAAGTTGAATGTCTGATTTCCGACCTCACCGGTATTACGCGGGGCAAGATTTCTCCAACCAACAAGTTCATTGGTGAAAAGGGCATGCGCTTGCCGGAAAGCGTATTGCTCCAGACCGTGACCGGTGACTATGTAGAAGACGAGATCTACTACGAACTGCTGGATCCGGCGGACATCGACATGTTCTGCCGTCCCGACCAGAACGCGGTGTATCTGGTGCCCTGGGCCATAGAGCCCACCGCGCAGGTGATTCACGACACCTACGACAAGCAAGGCAACCCCATCGAGCTGTCGCCGCGCAACGTGCTGAAGAAAGTCCTGAAACTGTATGCCGATCAGGGCTGGCAGCCGATTGTCGCGCCGGAGATGGAGTTCTACCTGACCAAGCGCAGCGACGACCCGGACTATCCGTTGCAGCCGCCGGTGGGCCGTTCCGGCCGTGCAGAAACCGGTCGTCAGTCGTTCTCCATTGAAGCTGCCAACGAATTCGACCCGCTGTTCGAAGACGTCTACGACTGGTGCGAACTGCAGAACCTGGACCTCGACACGCTGATTCACGAAGACGGCACCGCGCAGATGGAAATCAACTTCCGTCACGGCGATGCACTGTCCCTGGCCGACCAGATTCTGGTGTTCAAGCGCACCATGCGCGAGGCGGCGCTCAAGCACAACGTGGCTGCGACCTTCATGGCCAAGCCCATGACCGGCGAGCCCGGCAGCGCGATGCACCTGCACCAGAGCATCATCGACATCGAGACCGGCAAGAACATCTTCGCCAATGAAGACGGCACCATGAGCCAGCTGTTCCTGCAGCACATCGGTGGCCTGCAGAAGCTGATTCCCGAGCTGCTGCCGCTGTTCGCGCCCAACGTCAACTCGTTCCGCCGTTTCCTGCCGGATACCTCGGCGCCGGTGAACGTGGAGTGGGGCGAAGAGAACCGCACCGTCGGCCTGCGCGTACCGGATGCCGGCCCGCAGAACCGTCGTGTCGAGAACCGTCTGCCGGGTGCCGACGCCAACCCGTATCTGGCGATTGCCGCCAGCCTGCTGTGCGGTTTCATCGGCATGGTTGAAGGCATCAATCCGAGCGCGCCGGTGGTCGGTCGTGGTTACGAGCGACGCAACCTGCGTCTGCCGCTGACCATCGAGGACGCGCTGGAGCGGATGGAAAACAGCAAGACCGTGGAGAAATACCTCGGCAAGACCTTTGTGACCGGCTACGTCGCGGTCAAGCGCGCCGAGCACGAAAACTTCAAGCGTGTGATCAGTTCGTGGGAGCGGGAATTCCTGCTTTTCGCCGTCTGACGATCCCAGGTGCCGCCGGGCTTTCCGGGCCCGCGGCGCCTGACATGCGTTACCCAGTCTATGGAGTGGTTCATGAGTTCCAACAATCCGCAAACCCGCGAATGGCAAACCCTCAGCAGCGACCATCACCTGGCGCCATTCAGCGACTTCAAGCAGTTGAAAGAGAAAGGCCCGCGCATCATCACCCGCGCCAAGGGCGTCTATCTGTGGGACAGCGAAGACAACAAGATCCTCGACGGCATGGCCGGCCTGTGGTGTGTGGCTGTCGGTTACGGCCGTGACGAGCTGGCCGAAGCCGCCAGCAAACAGATGCGTGAGCTGCCGTATTACAACCTGTTCTTCCAGACCGCTCACCCGCCAGCGTTGCAACTGGCGAAAGCCATTTCCGAAGTCGCGCCGCAAGGCATGAACCATGTCTTCTTCACCGGCTCAGGCTCCGAAGGCAACGACACCGTGCTGCGCATGGTCCGTCACTACTGGGCGGTCAAGGGCAAGCCGAACAAGAAGGTCATCATCAGCCGGGTCAACGGCTATCACGGCTCCACTGTCGCGGGCGCCAGCCTCGGCGGCATGACTTACATGCACGAACAGGGCGACCTGCCGATTCCGGGCATCGTGCATATCCCGCAGCCTTACTGGTTCGGTGAAGGCGGCGACATGACCCCGGACGAATTTGGTGTCTGGGCTGCCGAGCAGCTGGAAAAGAAAATCCTCGAAGTCGGCGAAGACAATGTCGGTGCTTTCATCGCCGAGCCGATTCAGGGTGCCGGTGGCGTGATCATTCCGCCCGACACCTACTGGCCGAAGATCAAGGAAATCCTCGCCAAATACGACATCCTGTTCGTCGCCGATGAGGTGATTTGTGGCTTCGGTCGCACCGGTGAGTGGTTCGGTAGCGATTTCTACGGCCTCAAGCCGGACCTGATGACCATCGCCAAGGGCCTGACCTCCGGTTATATCCCCATGGGCGGCGTGATCGTGCGTGACGAAGTGGTCGCGGTGCTCAACGAGGGCGGCGATTTCAACCACGGCTTCACGTATTCCGGTCACCCGGTGGCAGCGGCGGTGGGTCTGGAAAACATCCGCATCCTGCGTGAAGAAAAGATCGTCGAGCGAGTGAAAGCCGAAACGGCACCATACTTGCAAAAGCGTTTGCGCGAGCTGAGCGATCATCCGCTGGTGGGTGAAGTTCGGGGCGTCGGCATGCTCGGTGCCATTGAGCTGGTCAAGAACAAGGCCACCCGCGAGCGTTATGCGGATCTGGGCGTGGGCATGATCTGCCGTGGTTTCTGCTTCAATAACGGGCTGATCATGCGGGCGGTCGGCGACACCATGATCATCGCGCCGCCGCTGGTGATCAGCCTGGCCGAGATCGACGAACTGGTGGAGAAAGCGCGTCACTGTCTGGACCTGACTTTGGCCGAGTTGAACAAGTAAAGGCCTGTAGGAGTGAGCTTGCTCTGGGCGGCATCCCGACGATGGCGGTGTGTCAGCTACAGATGCAGTGCCGGATCAAACGTAATCGCGAGCAAGCTCACTCCTACAGTGGACCCTGTGTTCACAAACAGATGAAATCTTTGAAAGTTATGCAACATGGCAGGCCGCTCAGCTTGTAAGCCCGCCCAGGAAATTGCCAGACTAACGGCTGTTTCAAACGCCGCCAACAACATGGAAATCATTGGAGCTGTACGCATGAAGAAATTTGGCAAAACCCTCCTCGCGCTGTCTCTGACGGGCGTTGTGTCCGCCGCTGCACATGCTGACGACAAAGTCCTGCACGTCTACAACTGGTCTGACTATATCGCCCCGAACACCATCGCCGACTTCGAGAAAGAGTCGGGCATCAAAGTGGTGTACGACGTCTTCGACAGCAACGAGACGCTGGAAGCCAAATTGCTGGCCGGCAAGTCGGGTTACGACATCGTTGTTCCGTCGAACAACTTCCTGGCCAAACAGATCAAGGCCGGTGTTTATCAGGAGCTGGACAAGTCCAAACTGTCCAACTACAAAAACCTGAACCCGTCGCTGCTCAAGGCCGTGTCGGTCAGCGACCCGGACAACAAGCACGCCTTCCCGTACATGTGGGGTTCGATCGGCATCGGCTTCAACCCGGAGAAGGTCAAGGCTGCACTGGGCGCCGATGCGCCGGTGGATTCCTGGGATCTGCTGTTCAAGCCTGAAAACGCTGCCAAGCTGAAGGCGTGCGGTGTCAGCTTCCTCGACTCGCCAACCGAAATGCTGCCGGTGGCGCTGCACTACCTGGGCCTGCCGACCGACAGCCAGAAGAAGGAAGACATCGAGAAGGCTGAAGCCCTGTTCAAGAAGATCCGTCCTTCGATCACCTACTTCCACTCGTCCAAGTACATCTCGGACCTGGCCAACGGCAACATCTGCGTAGCCGTCGGTTACTCGGGTGACGTCTACCAGGCCAAGGCTCGCGCCGAAGAGGCCGGTGGCAAGGTCAAGGTCAGCTACAACATTCCGAAGGAAGGCGCCGGCAGCTTCTATGACATGGTCGCGATTCCTAAAGACGCCGAAAACGTCGAAGGCGCGTACAAGTTCATGAACTTCATCCTGCAGCCGAAAGTCATGGCCGAGATCACCAACGCCGTGCACTTCCCGAACGGCAACGCTGCGGCGACCGAGTTCGTCGACAAGGACATCACTTCCGACCCGGGCGTATACCCACCGGCAGACGTCCTGGCCAAGCTGTATGCCATCGCCGACCTGCCAGCGGCCACCCAGCGGATCATGACCCGCAGCTGGACCAACATTAAGTCGGGCAAATAAGGCCGATGGCATGTGCCAGCTTCGGCTGGCACATGCCGCTTGTGTAGGAGTGAGCTTGCTCGCGATGACGGTGTATCTGTGACATCCGTGGCGTCTGACATGGCGCCATCGTGATGCCGCCCAGAGCAAGCTCACTCCTGCAGTTCCTGTGTCAGAAAAAGTTTTTTTGCGAGAAGGGTTTATCGAAGGTAAGTTGCGCGCCGGATTTGTCACAGGCAGTCGCTACTGTCGTCGGCACGGGCAACAGGCTCACCTACTTAAAAAGGACTGCACACGTGTCTATTTCTTTATTTTCCAAAGGCTTGCTGCTCGGGGCCGGCCTGACGCTCGCCGTCGGTGCCTACGCGGAATCCACTGTCCGCATTTATAACTGGTCCGATTACATCGGTACCACGACCCTGGCGGACTTCGAGTCCGCCACCGGGGTCAAGACCAAGTACGACGTGTTCGACTCCAACGAAACGCTGGAAGGCAAGTTGCTGGCCGGTCATACCGGCTATGACGTGGTCGTGCCGTCCAACCACTTCCTTGGCAAACAGATCAAGGCCGGTGCGTTCCAGAAACTCGACAAGTCGCAACTGCCCAACTATTCCAATCTCGACCCTGAACTGATGAAACGTCTGGAGAAGAACGATCCGGGCAATCAGTACGCCGTGCCTTACCTGTGGGGCACCAACGGCATCGGCTACAACGTCGAGAAGATCAAACAAGTGCTGGGCGTCGACACCATCGACTCCTGGGCCGTGCTGTTCGAGCCGGAGAACATCAAGAAGCTGCAGAAGTGCGGTGTCGCCTTCCTCGATTCGGCGGATGAAATGATGCCGGCGGTGCTCAACTATCTGGGCCGTAACCCGAACAGCACCGACGAGAAAGACTACAAGGTCGCCGAAGACAAGTTGCTCAAGGTCCGGCCGTACGTGACCTACTTCAACTCGTCGAAATACATCACTGACCTTGCCAACGGCGACATCTGCATCGCTGCCGGTTTCTCCGGCGACGTGTTCCAGGCCAAGGCCCGTGCCGAAGAAGCGGGCAAGGGCGTCAACATCGCCTACGTGATTCCGAAAGAGGGCGGCAACCTGTGGTTCGACATGCTGGCGATTCCTGCCGATGCGCCGGACGTCAAGGCTGCCCACGCGTTCATCAACTACATCCTCAAGCCTGAGGTCATCGCCAAGGTCAGCGATCAGGTCGGCTATGCCAACCCGAACCCGGCCTCCGATACCCTCATGGATCAGGACATCCGCAACGACGAGTCGGTGTACCCGCCGAAAGACGTACAGGCGCGGCTGTACGTCAACTCCGAGTTGCCACCCAAGATTCAGCGCGTGATGACACGCAGCTGGACCAAGATCAAATCCGGTAAATAAAGACCTTGGCGCCCGGTCACCTTGATCGGGCGCACAAACAGTTGGGAGTTTCACCCATGGCAGTTGCCTCCGGCGCCTACAAAAAAGCCCTCGAGGGTGGTCAGCAACCGAAATCGGTGCTGGTCAAAATCGATCGGGTCACGAAAAAGTTCGATGAGACGGTTGCTGTGGACGATGTGTCTCTGCAGATCAACAAGGGCGAGATTTTCGCCTTGCTTGGCGGCTCCGGCTCCGGCAAGTCGACCCTTTTGCGCATGCTCGCCGGTTTCGAGCGGCCGACCGAGGGGCGTATTTTCCTCGACGGCGTCGACATCACCGACATGCCGCCGTACGAACGTCCGATCAACATGATGTTCCAGTCCTACGCGCTGTTTCCGCACATGACCGTGGCGCAGAACATCGCCTTCGGCCTGCAGCAGGACAAGCTGCCCAAGGACGAGATCGAAAGCCGCGTCAACGAGATGCTCAAACTGGTGCAGATGACCCAGTACGCCAAGCGCAAGCCGCACCAGCTGTCCGGCGGTCAGCGTCAGCGTGTGGCTCTGGCCCGTTCGCTGGCGAAGAAGCCCAAGCTGCTGTTGCTCGACGAGCCGATGGGCGCACTGGACAAGAAGCTGCGTTCGCAGATGCAACTGGAGTTGGTGGAGATCATCGAGCGCGTTGGCGTGACCTGCGTGATGGTGACCCACGACCAGGAAGAGGCCATGACCATGGCCCAGCGCATCGCCATCATGCACCTGGGCTGGATCGCCCAGATCGGCAGCCCGGTGGATATCTACGAGACCCCGACCAGCCGTCTGGTCTGTGAGTTCATCGGCAACGTCAACCTGTTCGACGGTGAAGTCATCGAGGACATGGAAGGCCACGCGCTGATCCGCAGCCCGGAGCTGGAGCGCAATATCTACGTCGGCCACGGCGTCAGTACGTCGGTGGAAGACAAACGTATCACCTACGCCATTCGCCCGGAAAAACTGCTGATCACCACCGAGCAGCCGAGCAGCGAGTACAACTGGTCGCGCGGCAAGGTCCACGACATCGCCTATCTGGGCGGTCACTCGGTGTTCTACGTGCAACTGGCCTGCGGCAAGCTGGTGCAGTCCTTCGTCGCCAACTCCGAGCGTCTGGGCACGCGGCCGACCTGGGATGACGAAGTTTTCGTCTGGTGGGAAGACGACAGCGGCGTGGTACTGCGCTCATGAAAATGCGAAAGGTCAAACGTGCGCTTACCCGGATAACGCCCAATGGCCGTCAGGCGGTCATCGGCGTTCCTTTCCTGTGGCTGTTCCTGTTCTTCGCGCTGCCGTTTCTGATCGTCATCAAGATCAGCTTCGCCGAAGCCGACGTCTCGATTCCGCCTTACACCGAGATCTTCTCCTACGCCGAGCAGAAGCTCGACATCGTCCTCAACTTCGCCAACTACGCGCTGTTGACCGGTGACGACCTGTACATCTCGGCTTACCTCGGTTCGTTGAAGATGGCGTTCTTCAGCACCTTGCTGTGCCTGTTGATCGGCTATCCGATGGCTTACGGCATCTCGATCGCGCGCAAGGAAATGCAGACGGTACTGTTGCTGCTGATCATGATGCCGACCTGGACCGCGATCCTGATCCGCGTCTATGCGTGGATGGGCATCCTCAGCAATAACGGCCTGCTCAACGCCTTCCTGATGTGGCTGGGCGTGATCAACGAGCCGCTGCAGATCCTCAACACCAACCTGGCGGTGTACATCGGCGTGGTCTATTCGTACCTGCCGTTCATGATCCTGCCGCTCTACGCCAACCTGGTGAAGCACGACCAGAGCCTGCTGGAAGCCGCTTCGGACTTGGGTTCGAGCACCTTCAACAGCTTCTGGAAAATCACCGTGCCGCTGTCCAAGAACGGCATCATCGCCGGCTGCATGCTGGTGTTCATTCCGGTGGTGGGCGAGTTCGTCATTCCGGAACTGCTGGGTGGCCCGGAAACGCTGATGATCGGTAAGGTCCTGTGGCAGGAATTCTTCAACAACCGCGACTGGCCGGTGGCGTCTTCGCTGGCGGTGGTGATGCTGCTGATCCTTATCGTGCCGATCATTCTGTTCAACCGTAGCCAGGCCAAAGAACTGGAGGGCAAAGCATGAGAGGCTTCCGATTCTCGAACCTGATGCTGGTGCTGGGACTGATCTTCATCTACGCGCCGATGGTCATCCTGGTGATCTATTCGTTCAACGCCTCCAAGCTGGTGACAGTCTGGGGCGGCTGGTCGGTGAAGTGGTACGTCGGCCTGCTGGACAACGTGCAACTGATGAGCGCAGTGATGCGCTCGCTGGAAATCGCCCTGTACACCTCGATTGCCGCAGTGGCGCTGGGCACCATGGCGGCGTTCGTGCTGACCCGGGTGACTCGCTTCAAAGGCCGTACTTTCTTCGGCGGCCTGGTCACCGCGCCGTTGGTCATGCCTGAAGTGATCACTGGTCTGTCGTTGCTGCTGTTGTTCGTGGCGATGGCGCAACTGATCGGCTGGCCGCAGGAACGCGGCATCGTCACCATCTGGATTGCCCACACCACGTTCTGCGCGGCCTACGTGGCAGTCGTGGTGTCGGCGCGTCTGCGCGAGTTGGACATGTCCATCGAAGAGGCGGCCATGGACCTCGGTGCGCGGCCGTGGAAGGTGTTCTTCCTGATCACCATCCCGATGATCGCGCCGTCGCTGGCGGCGGGCGCGATGATGTCCTTCGCCCTGTCGCTGGATGACCTGGTGCTGGCGAGCTTCGTGTCCGGCCCAGGCTCGACGACCCTGCCGATGGAAGTGTTCTCGGCGGTGCGTCTGGGCGTGAAGCCGGAGATCAACGCGATTGCCAGCCTGATTCTGCTGGCGGTGTCGCTGGCGACTTTCCTGGTGTGGTTCTTCAGCCGTCGTGCCGAAGAAAAGCGCAAGAAAGCCATCCAGCAGGCCATCGAAGAAGCAGCGGCGGATGGCTGGAAACAGCCGGAAGTGCGTCGTCCGCAGGTGGTGGAGCCGGTTTGAATCCAAGGGCATGCGCCGTTCTCGAACGGTGCATGCCTTTGTAGGAGCGCGCTTGCCCGCGATGGCGCAAGGTCATTCAACACTGATGTGATTGGCCTTACGCGTCGTTGTAGGAGTGAGCTTGCTCGCGATGGCGTCGCACCAGCCAGAGATGATGTGTCTGACACGATGCAATCGCGAGCAAGCTCACTCCTACAGATATGGGTTGTGTCAGAGGTGGAAGCGAAAAAGTATCGCCTGATCGACCATCGCGAATAAATTCGCTCCCACAGGTTTTATGCCGCTCTCATTTCTCCGGCATCAACTTCAATTCTTCCTTGCTGTTCCCCGCCACATCCCCCTCACTGAACCGCTCCGGTGCATACCCGCCGTTGACGTATGCCTTTGCCTGATCGGCATAGTGCCTGTCGAACAGCACGCCGCTTTGCCCGACTGGGTTGATGCCCAAGGCGTGGCCCGGGTCGGCGAAGTCGATCAGGCGGCGCGTGGACGGGCCATAGGTCACCGGCCAGGGCGCGGCGGTGATGCTCGCCGAGAGGTTGTTCGGCACTTCATGGGTGCCCGGTGCAGCGAACGGGCCGACGTTGAACAGCATGTCCAGCGGTGGCTGGCGACCCAGCGGATGTTCGTGGGTCAGGGTGTGCGCCTTGCCCCAGGTCCATTCATCCGGGTTCTGTCCGTACAGCAATTTCAGGTGCGACACGGCAGCATGCCAGGCTGCTTTCACCGTATTGTCGCGGCCTTCTGCCTCCGGCGAATTGCGGTTGTTCCACCACGGCGAGTCGGCATCGGCGGCCAGCCGTGGCAGCGCCATATCGATCACCCGAGTCGACAGCAGGGTCGAAAACAGGCCATCACCCAATTCGTCGCGGAAGGTCTGGTCGCAGAGGTTGTAGAGGAACTGGTTGAACAGCGTGGCGCCTACCGAATCCAGCGTGTAATCGCCTTTCCAGGCGGCCAGCCGTTCGATCACGTCATGTTCCTCGGGGTCGCTGATGACCCGGCGCAAGACTGGAATCAGCGGTTTGAGGATCTGCGCCGCGTAATCGGTGCGGGTGCCCAGTTGCAGCGCCTGGCTGTTTTGCAGGTTCCATTTCACCGTGTCATCGCTCAACTGCCGATCCAGCTGGCGGCCACGCTCGGCAAGGTTGTAATAACCGGGAATCTGCATGCCGGTCGGTGACACCGGCTGGAAGTTGGCCGAGACGATATAGCCGCGCGCCGGGTTCTCTTCCTGCGGGTTGGCGCTGAACGGGTAGAAGCCGTCCTTGTCCGCATCGTTGCCGCTGCCGTCGAGAATGTACGCTGGATTGACCCCTGCCGGGCGCTTGGGCAACTGCGCCGCTGCCCACCAGCCGATGTCGCCTTGGGCGTTGGCGTAGACCACATTGAGGCCCGGCGACTGAATCTTCTCGGCAGCGCGGCGCATCTTGTCCAGAGTGTCGGCGCGGTTGGCTTCGTAGAAGCCCTGCAGGATCGGGTTTTCCGATTCGAGGAACGACCACCACATCGCCACCGGCGTGCCACTGGCGTTGTCACCCATGGAGTTGTTGACGTTCAGCACGTCGTTGACGATGGGGCCGTGAGGGGACTGACGCAGGGTGAGCGTCACCGGATCTTGCCCCTTGACCTTGATCTGTTCCTCGCGCGAATTTATCTCGACCCAGCTGCCGTGGTACCAGACCTGATTGGGGTTTTCCGGGTTGGTCTTTTCGGCGATCAGATCCAGATCGTCGTTCTGGAACATGGTCAGGCTCCAGCCGAAATCCAGGTTGTGGCCGAGCAGGGCGAACGGGTTGAGCCCCTGAAAATGCCCGTACAGCTCGAAACCCGGCGCCGACAGCTGCGCTTCATACCAGACCGATGGCACCGAAAAGCGAATATGCGGGTCGCCGGCCAGCAGCGGTTTGCCGCTTTGCGTACGGCTGCCGGAAACTGCCCAGGCATTACTGCCCTCGAACTGCGGCAGGCCGGCGTCTTCCAGCGCTTGCTGGCTGAGCAGGGCCAGATCGTTGAGGCCTTTCCAGTCGCGGCTGCTCAGCGCTGGAGCAGGATGCAGGGCACCTTGCGGCTGCCAGTCGAGGTCGAAGGTTTTCAGGTAATCCGGGCCGAGTTGGTCACGCACATAGGTCAGCAGCGGCTCGGTGCGGAAGGCGGCGGCGAAGCTGTAGGCCAGATAGCCGCCGATGCTCAGGGTGTCTTCGGCGGTGAACGGGCGCTTTTCGATGCCCAGCACGTCGAACTCGATGGGGCGCGGGTGGGTGGCCTGAAACTGGTTCACGCCGTCCAGATACGCCTGCAGCGCCTTCCACATGGGCGTGTTCTTGTCCTGCCGGGCCACGTAGGCGTCGGCATGCTCGCGAATGCGCAGGCTGCGGAACAGCTTGTCGGTGTTGACCAGCTTCGGCCCCAGCACTTCAGCCAGTTCGCCTCGGGCCAGACGCCGGAGGATTTCCATCTGGAACAGCCGGTCCTGGGCGTGGACATAGCCGAGCGCGCGATACAGGTCGTCCTGATTCTGCGCCTTGATGTGCGGCACGCCGCGCTCGTCGTAGCGCACGCTGACCGGCGCCTGCAATTGCGTCAGGGCGATTTCGCCATGGCGCACGGGCTGTTTGCTGTGGATGTACCAGGCACCGCCGCCGACAATCAGGGCGATCACCGCGGCGGAGATGTAGAGACTGCGTTTCATCCGCTGGCTCGAATAAACAGATAGGAAGGCGAAGAAGGCTACAGATTTGTGCGCAGGGTGAAAACGATTGTAGGAGCTGGCTTGCCCTGCGACCGGCGGGGAACCCGTCGTAAACCTGTGGATGCGGTATTACTGACAGACCGCATTGGCTGATTTTACTGACGGTTCCCGGCAGGTCGCAGGGCAAGCCAGCTCCTACGGGAGTGGGGTCAACCCTGCCACGGGCAATAACACCCGACCGCCATGGTGTGGGCGGCGTTGACCGGGCGGTCTTCCTTGAGCGCTTGCAGGATCGGCTCGATGAAGCTGTTTTTGCCGTCGCAGATCAGCCCCTCGCTGTATGGGCCGAAATAGGCGAGCCGGCCCTGACGGTCCCAGATCGCCACCGCGGGGCTGGCGCTGATGTGCTCGGCACCGGGCAGGTTGTCCAGCGGCTGGATGGCGTTCAGTTCACTCGGCAACTGACCCTGAGTACCGGGCTTGCGCACCGCGTAGAAATCCACGCCGCCCGTATCGGCATAGCGCGCCAGCAGTTCGCCCAAATGCTGCTGGTTACCGACATTGCAGGGGCAGGCCGGGTCCCAGAAATGCACCACGCGAATCCGACCGGGGCCGGCCAGGTGGGCGGGTAGCTGCAAGACGTCGCCGGCAAACAAGGCGGTCTGCTCACTGAACGTCCGCAGATAACGCCCCTCAAACCAGACGTATCCCCGCCACAGGCCCAGCGCGACCAGAACGGCGATCAATGCAAGCACAACGGTACGCTGTCGAGTCTGTGAATGAGTGCTCATCGGGTCGCTTCGGTTTGGGGGGATGTAGCTTGCCATGGCCGGGCGCAGAGAAGAAACTCGTTGCCATCCGGCCCTTTTGAAATCCGTTTGCCTGACCTGGAATACCGATGTCCAACACGTTCGACCCTGACCACCTGCGCGCCGGCCTGCAACCGCTGAGCGCCGCCCTGCAAGCGCTTACCGAGGAAGGTCAGGCTTATCAGCGCTTCTACAACCTGCTCAATCTGGGGCGCGACGGCTCGGTGAACGGGCGGCTGGGGCGTTTCGAGGTGGGCGGCTACGAGATCGTCACGCAGTTGTGGACGCCGCCGCAGCCGGTGGCGACGCTGGTGCTGGTGCACGGTTTCTACGATCACATGGGCTTGTACCGGCATGTCATCGAATGGGCGCTGGAGCTGGGTTTCGCAGTGATTTCCTGCGATTTGCCGGGGCATGGCCTGTCCAGCGGGACGCGGGCCAGCATCACCGATTTTTCCGAATATCAGGTGGTGCTCGACCGGCTGTTCGTCGAGGCCGGTAGCCTGGGCCTGCCGAAACCCTGGCATCTGTGCGGGCAGAGCACCGGTGGGGCGATCGTCATCGATCATTTGCTCAATCACGGCGACAACAGCCCGATTGACGGCCAGTCGATTCTTTTGGCGCCGCTGGTTCGCCCTCGCGGCTGGACCATGTCCAAGGTCAGTTATTACCTGCTGCGCGCCTTCGTCAAAGGCATCGACCGACGTTTCAGCGAGAACACCAACACCTCGACCTTCCTGCCATTCCTCATGGCTGACCCCTTGCAGCCACGGCGCCTGCCGACGGTCTGGGTCGGTGCGCTGGCGCGCTGGATTCAACGCATCGAAAGCGCGCCACGCAGCGCGCGCAGCCCGTTGATCATCCAGGGTGAGTCGGACATGACTGTCGACTGGGTACATAACATGACGGTGCTCAACGACAAGTTCGACCAGCCGCAGATCTTCATGCTGCACGAGGCGCGGCATCACCTCGCCAACGAAATACCGGAATTGCGCGAGCAGTTTTTTGCGTTTTTGACTCAGCGGATGCGTTAGATCACTTGCTTCCCTGATACCGCAGACTTGTAGGAGCTGGCTTGTCCTGCGACCGGCGGGGAACCCGTCGTAAAACCTGTGGATGCGCTATTCCTGACAGACCGCATTGGCTGATTTTACTGCCGGTTCCCGGCAGGTCGCAGGGCAAGCCAGCTCCTACAGGGGGGCGGTGATATCAGTTGAGATTCTGCCCCACCGCCAATCCCGCGCGGATCGCCGCCAGCGCCGCCTGATAGTACGCCTTGCCCTCGTCGGACTCGGCAAAGGTGGCGAACTCCTCAAGCTCCGCATCGGACAGGTCGCGGTAGACGTACAGCAGCGTATTGCTCAGATCATTGCCGATCTGCCCCATCAGGCGCTGACGCTGGCCGTCGAGCATGCTCTGGCCGGGACCGGCGCCCATCAGCCCCGGAATCATCGAACTCAGGCTGTCAGCGGCGACGCCGGCAATCGCCAGGGTCACTTCGGCACCGGCTTCGCGAGCGGGCAGGGCGTTGGCGAGGTGGCCGATGATCAGCAGGCGGTTGTCGCTGGCCTGCATCTTCGGCAGGCCCTGGGCGTTCTTCGCCAGTTGGTCCGGGCGGGTGGCGGTCAGTTCGGCGGTGACAATCTTGCGTCCCAGCGGTGACTGGAAGAATTGCAGGGCAGGGGCGGGGTCCTGCAATTGCTGGCGCAGTTGCCGTTCGGCGCGCTGATCCATGGCCTGGGCGGCGAAGCGCTGGTTGCTGTTGTTGACCAGTGCATCGAAAACGGCGGGCGGCAGGTTGTTCTTGTAACGCTGCTGGGCGGCTTTGAGGGCGTCGTTGAAGTGCGCGCGCTGTTCCGGCCAACCGGCAACCTTGTACAACTGGTCGTGGCTGTCTGCCCGGACGGGCAAGGCACAGAACATCAACAGCAGGAAAAACACACGGCGCATCGGAGACTCCTGTCGGCAGGCCGCTATTCTCGGCGGGGCGGCGGGGATTTGTCGAGTTAACAGTTGCCAGACCCCAAGAAAACCGACGGGTTCGGCGCCTGTCCGGGTAAAACGCACGCGCCCGTGCAAACCCGGAAAAATATTCCTCGCCCGGCAGACCGCAGGCTCTGTCCGATTACCCGGCACATGGATACTATGCGCGCCATGCGCATACCCTCCGATCACCCGCTGCTGTCCAATATCGTCGACGACCTGGCTGAGCGTGGCTGGTCGCAGCAGGACGTTTTCCTGCCCGACGCACTGACTCGCGAGCTGGCCCTCGAATGCCGTCAGCGCGCGGCCGCGGGCGAACTGGCGCCGGCTGCCGTGGGGCGTGGCGTTACGCAGGAAATCCGTGAAGGCATTCGCGGCGACCGCATTCTCTGGCTGGAATCGGGGCAGTCGAACGCCTGCGACCGTTATCTGGAGCTGATGGACAGCCTGCGCGAGGCGCTCAATCGCGGGCTCTATCTGGGCCTTGAGGATTACGAAAGCCACTTCGCGCTGTATCCGCCGGGAGCGTTCTATCGTCGGCATGTCGACCGCTTTCGCGACGACGACAAACGCATGGTGTCAGCCGTGCTGTACCTGAATGACGCCTGGTTGCCCGAGCATGGCGGCCAGTTGCGCATGTACCTCAACGATGACCGCGAGCATGACGTGCATCCCGTCGGCGGCTCTCTGGTGGTCTTTCTCTCTGGCGAGGTGCCCCACGAAGTGCTGCCCGCCAGCCGCGAGCGGCTGTCGCTGACCGGCTGGTTCCGCCGTCGCGGCAACGAACCGTTCTAGATCTGGCACACCTCTGCTTTTTTGTGGGAGCGGGCTTGCCCGCGAAGGCAGTGTGTCAGTCGAAGTCGAGACGTCTGACCTGACGCATTCGCGAGCAGGGCTCCCTCCCACATGGCGCGTCGTTCGCATAATCTGCGGCTGGCCGCTCCCACAGGGATCTGTCCCTTTGCCTGAAGATGAAATCTTCGACATAAAGCCGCTGTCTCACCCCCGTCTGCCTCAGAGCCGTCTAAGGTAAACCACGTTCCCGCATCTCTGTTTTGCAGCCGGGAACCCATAGAAGGGAGAGATCATGAAGACCGCATTTGCAAAAACTGCCCTCGCCAGCCTGTTGCTCGGCGTCACGTTCATGGCGCAGGCGGCCGATGTGCCGCGCACGCCGTCGCCGGCCGGTGCCGAGGTGTACATCATCTCGCCCAAGGACGGCGCCACTGTCAACGGCACCTTTAAAGTCCAGTTCGGCCTCAAGGGCATGGGCGTTGCGCCTGCCGGCGTCGATATACCGGATACCGGGCACCATCACCTGCTGATCGACGTCAAGGATCAGCCGGACATGAACGCGCCGCTGCCGACCACCGACAACATCCGCCATTTCGGCAAGGGCCAGACCGAAACCGAACTGACCCTCAGCCCTGGCCAGCACACCTTGCAATTGCTGGTCGGCGACAAGAGCCACATCCCGCTGAACCCGCCGGTGGAGTCGCAGAAGATCACCATCACCGTGAAGTGATGGCTGATACCGCCTGTGGGCGGTCGCGAAATGGCCTTTGTGGGAGGGATCCGAGGTAACGAGGGTCGCGAAAGCGGTGTGTCAGACAGAACGCATTCGCGACCGTCCTAACGTCCGATCCCTCCCACAGGGGCTGCGGGTAACCCACTCTGTAGCAGTCCGGCTTGCCGGCGTCGGCGTCTTTCGACCTGACGCAACCTGTGGGAGCGAATTCATTCGCGATGCGGTGGTTCAGGCGATGCATGTGTGTCGATCAAACCGGCCAATCGCGAATGAATTCGCTCCCACAGAAGACGTGGCGAAGCCGTCGTGCCGCAGAATCACCAGGCACAAAAAAAGGAGACCCGAAGGTCTCCTTTTTTCATTGCAACGCGGTGCTTAGAACAGCACGCGGCTGCGGATGGTGCCTTTGATGTGTTGCAGCTTCTCTTGCGCCAGATCCGAGTACTCGGCGTCGACGTCGATGACCACGTAACCGACTTTCTCGTTGGTCTGCAGGAACTGACCGGAGATGTTGATGCCGTTTTCCGCGAACACCTTGTTGATCTCGCTGAGCACGCCCGGAATGTTTTCGTGGATGTGCAGCAGGCGGTGCTTGCCCGGGTGAGCCGGCAGGGCCACTTCAGGGAAGTTGACCGACGACACCGAGGTACCGTTGTCGCTGTACTTGACCAGCTTCTCGGCCACTTCCAGACCGATGTTGGCCTGGGCTTCGGCGGTCGAACCACCGATGTGCGGGGTCAGGATCACGTTGTCCAGGCCGCGCAGCGGGCTTTCGAAGATGTCGTCGTTGGAGCGCGGCTCGACCGGGAACACGTCGATGGCGGCGCCGATCAGGTGTTGGTCCTTGATCGCGGCTGCCAGTGCTTCCAGCTCGACCACGGTGCCGCGAGCGGCGTTGATCAGGATCGCGCCTTTCTTCATGGCACGGATTTCCTTCTCGCCGATCATCCACTGGGTGGACGGCAGCTCAGGCACGTGCAGCGAAACGATGTCGGCCAGACCCAGCAGTTCGGTCAGGCTGGTGACCTGGGTTGCGTTGCCCAGTGGCAGCTTGGTCAGCGGGTCGTAGAAGTAGACCTGCATGCCCAGGCTTTCAGCCAGAACCGACAGCTGAGTACCGATCGAGCCGTAGCCGATGATGCCCAGTTTCTTGCCACGGATTTCGAAGGAGTTGGCCGCGCTCTTGATCCAGCCGCCACGGTGGCAGGAAGCGTTCTTCTCCGGGATGCCGCGCAGCAGCAGAATGGCTTCGGCCAGTACCAGTTCGGCAACCGAACGGGTGTTGGAGTACGGTGCGTTGAAGACGGCGATGCCGCGCTCGCGAGCCGCGTCCAGATCAACCTGGTTGGTGCCGATGCAGAAGCAGCCGACGGCGACCAGTTTCTTGGCGCAGTCGAACATTTCTTCGGTCAGGTGAGTACGGGAGCGAATACCGATGAAGTGAGCGTCGGCAATCTTTTCCTTCAGCTCGGCTTCCGGCAGAGACTTGGTGTGGTACT
Source organism: Pseudomonas sp. NPDC090208 (assembly GCF_044746785.1). NCBI lineage: Bacteria > Pseudomonadati > Pseudomonadota > Gammaproteobacteria > Pseudomonadales > Pseudomonadaceae > Pseudomonas > Pseudomonas sp. NPDC090208. The sequence continues at coordinate 367,822 of NZ_JBIVCU010000001.1, read as the reverse complement.
CGATGCTGGTGTAACCGGCGGCCTTGAGGACGTCGACTGCGGATTGGTGGACGCCTTCGAGAAGAAGGAACTTGATCTTGCTCTTGTCGAGGGAAGTCTTGCTCATCTGCGTAAACCTGTGTCCCGGAGAAAATGGCAGGGAATGGACAGCGCAAGCTGCCGCTCACGGCGCAACCGCGCCACCGCGAGTCGGCCTCAGGCACGTCTCGGCGGGGGCGGTATGCTAGCATATGTGCCCCGCGAAATACCCGTTCCTGCGACGTGAAGCGTTCTCAGGATGACCATGAATAGTTCGAGAGTTCTGCTGATGATCGACGTTGCTGTGGTAGATGAGCTGAAGACCCTGGTCGAGCCCGGAAAAGTCCTGACCGACCCTGATTCTCTCGAAACCTACGGCAAGGACTGGACACGCCAGTTCGCGCCCGCCGCCGGCGCCATCGTCTTTCCGAAAACCATCGAACAGGTGCAGGCCATTGTCCGCTGGGCCAATCGCCACGGCATCGCGCTGGTGCCGTCGGGTGGTCGCACCGGGCTTTCCGCCGCGGCGGTGGCCATGAACGGTGAAGTGGTGGTGTCGTTCGACTACATGAATCAGATTCTCGAACTCAACGCCACCGACCGCACCGTGCGCTGCCAGCCGGGCGTGGTGACCCGTCAGTTGCAGGATTTCGCCGAAGAAAACGGGCTGTATTACCCGGTGGACTTTGCCTCGTCGGGTTCCAGCCAGATTGGCGGCAACATCGGCACCAATGCCGGTGGGATCAAGGTCATTCGCTACGGGATGACCCGCAACTGGGTGGCGGGCCTGAAGGTCGTCACCGGCAAGGGCGACATCCTTGAGCTGAACAAGGACCTGACCAAGAACGCCACCGGCTACGACATGCGTCAGCTGTTCATAGGCTCCGAAGGCACGCTGGGTTTTGTCGTCGAAGCGACGATGCGTCTGGACCGCGAGCCGAAAAACCTGACCTGCATGGTTCTGGGTACGCCGAGCTTCGATGCGATCATGCCGGTGTTGCACGCCTTCCAGGGCAAGCTGGATCTGACCGCATTCGAGTTCTTTTCCGACAAGGGTTTGGCGCACATCCTGGCGCGCGGTGACGTGCCCGCGCCATTCGAAACCCGCTGCCCGTTCTATGCCTTGCTGGAATTCGAAGCAAGCAACGAAGAGATCGCCAATCTGGCCCTGGAAACCTTCGAGTATTGCGTGGAGCAGGGCTGGGTGGTCGATGGCGTGATGAGCCAGAGCAAGCAGCAGCTGCAAAACCTGTGGAAGTTGCGCGAATACCTGTCGGAAACCATCTCCCACTACACGCCGTACAAGAACGACATTTCCGTCACCGTGTCGAAAGTGCCGGCGTTCCTTAATGAAATCGACGCCATCGTCAGCGAAAATTACCCGGATTTCGAAGTGGTCTGGTATGGCCACATCGGCGACGGCAACCTGCACCTGAACATCCTCAAGCCGGAAACGCTCGACAAGGCCGAATTCTTCGCCCGTTGCGCGACGGTCAACAAGAAGGTGTTCGAGACCGTCGAGAAGTACAACGGCTCGATTTCCGCCGAGCATGGCGTCGGCCTGGTCAAGCGTGACTACCTCGAATACAGCCGTTCGCCGGAAGAAATCGGCTATATGAAGGCCATCAAGGCCGCCTTCGACCCGAACGGCATCATGAACCCGGGCAAGATCTTCGCGGTGTAAGCTGCGGTCTGCCGCCAATCCCATTCAGGAGCGCTCAATGAGCTATCAGCACAAGTACGTCGACGGGACCAAGGTCCATTTCCCGCTGGGCAAAGTGGTCTGCATCGGCCGCAACTACGCCGAGCATGCCAAGGAACTGGACAACCCGGTGCCGACCGAGCCTCTGCTGTTCATCAAGCCGGGCAGTTGCGTGGTCGAGATCGAGGGCGGTTTCAGCATTCCGCAGGAGCGCGGTTCGGTGCATTACGAAGCCGAAATCGTCGTGCTGATCGGCAAGCCGCTGAGCAAGAACCCGAGCCGTGAAGAAGTGCTGGACGCGATTTCCGGCTTCGCGCCGGGCCTGGACCTGACCCTGCGCGACGTACAGTCGAAGCTCAAGGAAAAGGGTCTGCCGTGGGAAATCGCCAAGTCGTTCGATGGCGCGGCGGTGATCGCCCCGTTCGTCTCGGCAGACAGCTACCCGGACCTGGCCGACATCTCGATCCGCCTGACCGTGAACGGCGAAGTGCGTCAGGACGGCAACAGCAGTCAGATGCTCAACCCGATCGTGCCGATGATTCAGCACATGGCGTCGCAGTTTTCGCTGCAGGCCGGTGACCTGATCATGACCGGTACGCCGGCAGGTGTCGGTCCGTTCCAGGTCGGCGACCAGATCGTGCTGGAGTTGCCGGGCCACAGCCGCTTCGAAAGCGAAGTGCTTTGATCACCCGCGTCTCCGGCTGAAAAGGCCGCCTGTGATACCTCGCAGGCGGCCTTTTTTGTAGGGCATGCGGATTGCCGTTTTTTTCACAATCGATCCGGATAATCCGTCGCCGAGCCGCAGCGCTGTCCCGCTGTATCAATGGAATTTTTCTCAGGAACGCTTCGATGGCCGTGAACAATCCACCGCTGACTTCCCCCAAGCGCCGCCCGCGTTTTCGCTGGTCCTGGTTGCTGATTGCCGTGCTGGTGATTCTGGCAGGGCTGTCCTACGCCTGGCACTGGGATGATCGCGGCCTGCTGTGGCTGCATGAACGCAGTGCCAGCCCGGCCGAGAAGGCGGCCAGCATCTGGCTGCCGGACTATCAGGTCGAGATCGACGCCAAGCCGCTGGTGGGCATGGAAAAGGATGAAGCCTCGGATCTTTCTTACGATCCGGTGAGCAAGACCCTGTATTCGGTGATGGGCAAGAACGCTTTTCTCGCCGAGCTGGCCCTGAACGGCGACGTGATCCGCAAGATCCCGCTGGTGGGCTGGAGCAACCCGGAAGGCGTTGCGGTGCTGGGTAACGGCCATATCGCGATTGTCGACGAGCGTCAGCATCTGATGACCATCGTCACCGTCACGCCCGACACCAAGACCCTGAATATCGCCGACTTCCCCAAATATGACCTGGGCCCGTCGAAGGATCAGAACAAGGCATTCGAAGGCATTGCCTGGGATCCGCGCAATCAGCAGTTGCTGTTCGGTGAAGAGCGCCCGCCAGCGCTGTTCAGCCTCAAGGCTGATGGCAGCAATGCCGTCAGTGGCGAGAAAGTCCGGGTGAAAAACGACAACATCATCCTGCGCAATCTGTCGGCGCTGTATGCCGATCAGAAAACCGGCCATTTGCTGGTGCTGTCCGCCGAGTCGCACATGCTGCTGGAGCTGGACGAGCACGGTAACAAGGTCAGCTTCATGACCCTGCTGCACGGCCTCAACGGCCTGAAACAGACCATCCCGCGCGCCGAAGGCGTGACCATGGACGAAAACCGCACGATCTACATGGTCAGTGAGCCGAACCTGTTTTATTCGTTCAAGAAAAAGTAAGGCAGGCCACCGGGTTTCTTCAACTGTAGGAGCCGGCTTGCTGGCGAACAGCGGTGTGTCAGGCGCATCAATATTGACTGATACACCGCTGTTCGCCAGCAAGCCGGCTCTTGTGTTATGGGTGCTTACCGGGTCAGGGTTTTCACGCCTTCCTGAGTGCCCAGCAGCAGCAGGTCAGCCGGACGGGCCGCGAACAGGCCGTTGGTGACGACGCCGACGATGGCGTTGATCTGCGCTTCCAGCGTCACCGGGTCGGTGATGCTCATGTTGTGCACGTCGAGGATGATGTTGCCGTTGTCGGTGATCACGCCTTCGCGGTACACCGGGTCGCCGCCCAGTTTCACCAGCTCGCGGGCCACGTGGCTGCGCGCCATCGGAATCACTTCGACCGGCAGCGGGAACGCGCCGAGCACCGGCACCAGCTTGCTGCCGTCGGCGATACAGATGAAGGTTCTAGCGACGGCCGCCACGATCTTCTCGCGGGTCAGGGCTGCGCCGCCGCCTTTGATCAGGTTCAGCTTGTCGTCACTCTCGTCGGCGCCGTCGACGTAGAACTCCAGGTTGCTGACAGTGTTCAGCTCATACACCGGAATGCCGTGGCCCTTCAGGCGGGCAGCGGTGGCTTCGGAGCTGGCGACTGCGCCGTCGAAAGCGCCCTTGTGCTGAGCCAGCGCGTCGATGAAGCAGTTGGCGGTGGAGCCAGTGCCGACGCCGACGATGCTCTTGTCGTCGAGTTTCGGAAGGATGAAGTCGACAGCGGCCTGGGCAACGGCCTGTTTGAGTTGATCCTGGGTCATGCGGGTGGGCTCCAGTGGTAAATGCCCTTGTAGGAGCGCGCTTGCCCGCGATTGCATTCTGTCTGTCACGCTAGCGGTGGCAGGACGGCACAATCGCGGGCAAGCGCGCTCCTACAGGGGGTAGCGATACGCCGAGGGGCGGCATTATAGCGGCATGCGCGGGCTAAAACCCGAGTCTTCGTGTGGTCGTCCGTCTGGACGCGGAGTAGACTTCTCGGCCTTGCCCTTTCGCCAGTGATGCTTTCCCGATGCTCGAACAGTACGTCAAGAAAATCCTCACTTCCCGCGTCTACGACGTCGCCGTGGAAACCCCGCTGCAAGGCGCCCGTCAGCTGTCCGAGCGCCTTGGCAACCAGGTGCTGCTCAAGCGCGAAGACCTGCAGCCGGTGTTTTCCTTCAAGATCCGCGGCGCCTACAACAAGCTGGCGCAGTTGAGCGCGGAAGAACTGGCCCGTGGCGTGGTCACTGCCTCGGCCGGCAACCATGCCCAGGGTCTGGCGCTGGCGGCGAAGAAACTGGGGATCAAGGCGACCATCGTCATGCCCAAGACCACCCCGGAGATCAAGGTCGAGGGCGTGCGTTCGCGCGGTGGTAAGGTGGTGCTGCATGGGGATTCTTTCCCCGAAGCACTGGCGCATTCGCTGAAGCTGGTCGAGGAAAAGGGCTACGTCTACATCCACCCCTATGATGACCCGGACACCATCGCCGGTCAGGGCACGGTGGCGATGGAAATCCTCCGTCAGCACCCGGGGCGTCTGGACGCGATCTTTGTGCCGGTCGGCGGCGGCGGGCTGATTGCCGGCATCGCCGCGTACGTCAAATACCTGCGCCCCGAGATCAAGGTGATCGGCGTCGAGCCGGACGACTCCAACTGCCTGCAACAGGCCATGGCTTACGGCGAGCGTGTGGTGCTGCAACAGGTCGGGCTGTTCGCCGATGGCGTGGCGGTGGCGCAGATCGGCCAGCACACCTTTGACATCTGCAAGGATTACGTCGACGAGGTGCTCACCGTCAGCACCGATGAAATCTGCGCGGCGATCAAGGACATCTACGACGACACCCGTTCGATCACCGAGCCGGCTGGCGCGCTGGGCGCGGCGGGGATCAAGAAATACGTCGAGCAGTACGGCGTCAGCGGGCAAACGCTGGTGGCCATCGAATCCGGCGCCAACGTCAACTTCGACCGCCTGCGCCACGTCGCCGAACGCGCCGAGCTGGGCGAAGGCCGCGAAGCGATCATTGCCGTGACCATCCCCGAGCAGCCAGGCAGCTTCAAGGCCTTCTGCGAAGCGGTGGGCAAGCGCCAGATCACCGAATTCAACTACCGCTACCACACCGACCGCGAGGCGCACATCTTCGTCGGCGTGCAGACCCATCCGGAAAACGACCCGCGCAAGGCGCTGATCGCCAGCCTCACCGAACAGGGTTTCCCGGTGCTGGACCTGACCGACAACGAACTGGCCAAACTGCACCTGCGGCACATGGTCGGCGGACATTCCGAGCGGGTGAATGATGAAGTGGTGTTCCGCTTCGAATTCCCCGAGCGGCCGGGTGCGCTGTTCAACTTCCTCAACAAACTGGGCGGCAAGTGGAATATCTCGATGTTCCACTACCGCAACCACGGCGCCGCCGACGGCCGCGTGGTCGCCGGGCTGGTGGTGCCAGAGGAAGAACGGCATCTAGTGCCGCAGGCGCTGGCCGAGATCGGTTATCCGTATTGGGATGAAACCCATAACCCGGCGTACAAGTTGTTTCTGGGTTGATGCGAAGGTGACCTGATGGCCCTTTGTAGGAGCTGGCTTGTCCTGCGACCGGCGGGGAACCCGTCGTAAAACCTGAAAATGCGGTCTGCCTGTCACACCGCGTGTGGTGAATTTACGACTGCTGCGCAGCCGGTCGCGGGACAAGCCCGGCTCCTACACGGTACGCGTTGAGGGGCAGGCTGCTACGCTGAAAACACGGCCTTATAAAGGAAGCGTATCGCCATGGAACACTTCGCCGCCCTGAAAATCCTGCACATGGTCACCACCGCGCTGCTGTTTATCGGCGGCCTGGCGCTGGCGGTATGGATCATCCGCGGGCGCCGGGCAGGGGATCTGACCGTGCAGAACCGCGCCATGCAACGCCCCTGGGCATTTGTCTGGCTGTTGATGGGGTTGTGCCTGTTAGTCCTGCCAATCAGTGGCTGGTGGCTGGTGCATTACGCCGGCTGGTCGCTGGGGCAGACCTGGCTGCTGGCTGCCAGCGTGCTGTACACCTTCGGCGCCCTGAGCTGGGCCTGGCTGGCTGTGCGGGTCAACCGTCTGCGCCGGCCAGTCATCGTCGGCAACGGCAAGTTCACCCTGGCGCTGGCGATATTCAGTGCTGTCTGTTTTATCGCCATTGCCGGATTGATGGGCGCCAAGCCTGTGTAGATCAGTGGTCCGGGGTGTGCAGCCTGTAGCGGTCCGGCTTGCCGGCAGGTGCGTTTTTGAAATGGCTATCGCGAGCAAGCTCACTCCTACAGGGAGGCAGCGATCTTTGTAGGAGTGAGCTTGCTCGCGATGGGTTTTGGGTCAATTCAACCGCGCAGCGAAATCACCGGCCAGCCACGACGGATCGCTTCGGCGCGCAGTTTTTCGTCCGGGTCCACGGCCACCGGGTTGGCGACTTGCTCCAGCAGCGGCAGGTCGTTCATCGAGTCGCTGTAGAAGTAGCTGTCGTCCAGATTGAAGCCGTTCTCTTCGATCCAGCGATTCAGGCGAGTCACCTTGCCTTCTCGGAAGCACGGCACGTCGGTGGTGCGGCCAGTGTAGCGGCCGTCAATGATTTCGCATTCGGTCGCCAGCAGGGTGTCGATGCCCAGGCGGGCCACGATCGGCGCGGTGACGAAACGGTTGGTCGCGGTGATCACCACCAGCTTGTCGCCGGCGTCGCGGTGTTTGGCGATCAGGGCCATGGCCTTGGGCAAGATCAATGGCTCGACGCAGTCGCGCATAAAGTCATTGTGCCACTCGTCGAGTTGCGCCATCTCGGTGCGGCCGAGGATTTCCAGGCTGAAGTTCAGGTAATCGGTCAGATTCAGGGTGCCGGCCAAGTAGTCCTGATAGAACGCATCGTTGCGTGCTTTATAGGCTTCGCCGTCGAGAATGCCGCGTTCGCACAGGTAGTCGCCCCAGGCGTGATCGCTGTCGCCGCCGAGAAGGGTGTTGTCGAGGTCGAAGAGTGCCAGGCGCATGGGGTTACTCGCTGAAATGGCTGGAAAAAGAGCACAAGAATACGAGGTTTCATCAAGAGACTGCATCTATTAATGCTGTTGTCGCGATAAGCTGTTGCGGGCTCGTTGCTGCCCTCACGATCTTTGTGGAACAATGCGGCGACATGCGTTTGCGAGGTTGTGGCCGTGATCGACCCCGATGGTTTCCGCCCTAATGTCGGGATTATTCTGACAAATGATGCTGGCCAGGTCTTATGGGCTCGCCGGATCAATCAAGATGCCTGGCAGTTTCCGCAAGGGGGTATCAACCCTCAGGAAACGCCGGAAGACGCGCTCTATCGTGAATTGAATGAAGAAGTCGGGCTGGAACGGCACGATGTTGAAATTCTTGCCTGCACCCGTGGCTGGTTGCGCTATCGTCTGCCGCAACGTCTGGTTCGTACCCACAGCCAGCCGCTGTGTATCGGCCAGAAGCAAAAATGGTTTCTCCTGCGCCTGATCTCCAACGAGCAGCGGGTGCGGATGGATTTGACCGGTAAACCGGAGTTCGATGGCTGGCGCTGGGTCAGCTATTGGTATCCGTTGGGCCAGGTGGTGACATTCAAGCGCGAAGTGTATCGCCGCGCACTCAAAGAGCTTGCCCCGCGCCTGTTGGCGCGCGACTGACACGGAGTTCGACCCCGAGCCATGCTCAATACGCTGCGCAAGATCGTCCAGGAAGTTAACTCCGCCAAGGATCTCAAGGCGGCGTTGGGGATTATTGTGTTACGCGTCAAGGAGGCCATGAGCAGCCAGGTCTGCTCGGTCTATTTGCTCGATCCCGACACCAACCGCTTCGTGCTGATGGCCACCGAAGGCCTGAACAAGCGTTCCATCGGCAAGGTCAGCATGGCCCCCAACGAAGGCCTGGTTGGCCTGGTCGGTACCCGGGAAGAGCCGCTGAACCTGGAAAACGCCGCTGATCACCCGCGTTATCGCTACTTTGCCGAAACTGGTGAGGAGCGTTACGCGTCGTTCCTCGGCGCTCCGATCATCCACCACCGGCGTGTGGTCGGCGTTCTGGTCATCCAGCAAAAGGAACGCCGTCAGTTCGACGAGGGCGAAGAAGCTTTCCTGGTGACCATGAGCGCGCAGCTGGCCGGGGTTATCGCCCATGCCGAGGCGACCGGCTCGATCCGTGGTCTGGACCGTCAGGGCAAGGGGATTCAGGAAGCCAAGTTCGTCGGCGTGCCGGGTTCACCGGGCGCAGCGGTGGGCACGGCGCTGGTGGTATTGCCGCCGGCTGATCTGGAGGTGGTGCCGGACAAGACCGTCACCGACATCGACGCCGAACTCAAATTGTTCCAGAACGCCCTTGAGGGCGTTCGTAGCGACATGCGTACGCTTTCGGCGAAGTTGGCTACGCAATTGCGCCCTGAAGAGCGCGCGCTGTTCGACGTTTACCTGATGATGCTCGACGATGCGTCGCTCGGCAGTGAAGTCACTAACGTCATCAAGACCGGTCAGTGGGCTCAGGGCGCACTGCGTTCGGTGGTCACCGAGCACGTCAACCGCTTCGAACTGATGGACGACGATTACCTGCGCGAGCGGGCGTCGGACGTCAAGGATCTGGGCCGCCGTCTGCTGGCCTATCTGCAGGAAGAGCGTCAGCAGGCGCTGGTCTATCCCGACAACACCATTCTGGTCAGTGAAGAACTGACGCCGGCCATGCTCGGTGAGGTGCCGGAAGGCAAGCTGGTCGGCTTGGTGTCGGTATTGGGTTCGGGTAACTCCCATGTCGCGATTCTGGCCCGTGCCATGGGCATTCCGACGGTCATGGGCGCGGTCGACCTGCCGTATTCCAAGGTCGACGGCATCGAGCTGATCGTCGATGGCTACCACGGCGAGGTCTACACCAACCCCAGCGACGTCCTGCGCAAGCAATACGGCGATGTGGTCGAAGAAGAACGGCAACTGGCCCAGGGCCTTGACGCCCTGCGCGAACTGCCCTGCGTGACCCTCGACGGTCACCGCATGCCACTGTGGGTCAACACCGGCCTGCTGGCTGACGTGGCACGCGCGCAGCAGCGCGGGGCCGAAGGTGTTGGTCTGTACCGCACCGAAGTGCCGTTCATGATCAACCAGCGCTTCCCGAGCGAAAAAGAGCAGCTGGCGATCTACCGCGAGCAACTGGCCGCGTTCCATCCGCTGCCGGTGACCATGCGTACGCTGGATATCGGCGGGGACAAGGCGCTGTCGTACTTCCCGATCAAAGAGGACAACCCGTTCCTGGGCTGGCGCGGCATTCGCGTCACCCTCGATCACCCGGAAATCTTCCTGGTGCAGACTCGCGCCATGCTCAAGGCCAGTGAAGGCCTGAACAACCTGCGCATTCTGCTGCCGATGATCTCCGGCACTCACGAAACCGAAGAAGCCCTGCATCTGATCCACCGGGCCTGGGGTGAAGTGCGCGACGAAGGCACCGATGTGCCGATGCCGCCAGTGGGCGTGATGATCGAAGTCCCGGCGGCGGTCTATCAGACCCGCGAGCTGGCGCGTCAGGTGGACTTCCTGTCGGTAGGCTCCAACGACCTGACCCAGTATTTGCTGGCGGTCGACCGCAACAACCCGCGAGTGGCCGATCTCTACGATTACCTGCATCCGGCGGTACTGCAGGCGCTGCAGAACGTTGTTCGCGACGCTCACGCCGAAGGCAAGCCGGTCAGCATCTGCGGCGAGATGGCCGGTGATCCGGCGGCGGCGGTGTTGTTGATGGCGATGGGTTTCGACAGCCTGTCGATGAACGCCACCAACTTGCCGAAAGTGAAATGGATGCTGCGTCAGGTCAACCTGAGCAAGGCCAAAGAGCTGCTGGCGCAGCTGATGAACAACGACAACCCGCAGGTCATCAGTTCTTCGCTGCAACTGGCGCTGAAAAACCTGGGTCTGGGTCGGATGATCAATCCGGGGTCGGTCAAGGGTCACTGATACCGAGTGCCTTCTCCGTAGCAGTCCGGCTTGTCGGCGGTGGCATCCTCAAGACCGCCGACGCTGGTAAGCCATGCTGCTACAAGTGCGTTTCCAGTGCGGTTTTTGATTCTGGCCGCAGGCCGTGGGAGGGAGCTCTGCTCGCGAAAGCGCCAGGGCAGCCAACACGGTATTGACTGGGCCTACGCCTTCGCGAGCAGGGCTCCCTCCCACAACATTCATCAGCCTGTTTTGCCAACGGTGTAGTCAGGTCGATGGTTGTTTCACAGCTTGATCTCAACCTCTCCCAATCGCCCGCCATACGGCCCGAAGCTGTGTTCGATCAATCGTCGGCTGCCATCCGCCGCGACGATCAGCACCGTGCTCGCCCGCGTGCCGTAGTTGGTGCTGGAGATAAACACGCTGGACAGCAGCTTTTCCGTGTTCAGCCCGACGCCGGTATCCGGCAGCTCGGCATCGGGAGCGGCTGTGGGGTCGGCAAGAAAGCCAAACAGCGCCTCAGGCTGTGGATTGTCCAGTTGCGCCGACAATGCCGAGCGCGCCTTTACCAGCTTCGGCCAGGGCGTATCGAGGCCGGCGTTGGACAGGCCATACACACCTGCTTCAAGACGGCGCGGGGTTCGCTCGGCGCCGCTGAGGAAATGCAGGGCCTGGCGATCACCCACCAGCAGGTTGAAGCCACTGTATTCAGCCGAGCGCCCGGCGACCTCACGCAGGTAGTCGTCAACCGACAGAGAGCCGGTCAAAAACTGCGCAACCAACTCACCTCGAGAGCGTCGGCCCAATGGCTGGCCGGGATTGCGGATGTTGGTCAGCGCAGCAAAGCGTCCGTCGGCATTCACGCCTAGCCATGTGCCACCTGCTTCCAGATCACGCCCGGCATATACTTGCGGGGTGTCTTCCCACTGCGCCAACGGCAGGGTGGGACGGGCGTAGAATTCGTCGCGGTTGGCCGCCAATACCAGTGGCAGCGCGTGCGAAGGGCGCCAGGCGAAGACGATCAGGCACATGCGGGAGCTCCTTTTTTTCGCCACTGTACGCAGAGTACGAACGGACATCCATCGCGCGCGGCTAGAGAGGATGGGTCCGGTCCGGTAACATGCCGCACTGATTTTTGGGGAGCTCCCATGGAATTTCCGCTTTATTTGCTGCTGGGCGCCTGTGCCGGCGTGCTTGCTGGCCTGTTTGGCGTGGGCGGCGGCATCATCATCGTCCCCGTGCTGGTGTTCAGTTTCACCGTGCAGGGTTTCGACAGCTCGGTGCTGACTCACCTGGCCGTCGGCACATCACTGGCGACCATCGTCTTTACCTCGATGCTGTCGGTGCGCGCGCACCATCGCATGGGCGCCGTGCGCTGGGCGGTATTCGCCTGGATGACCGTAGGGATCCTGATCGGCGCCGGGCTGGGTTCGTTGACCGCCAGTTACATTGCCGGCCCGAACCTGCAAAAGATCATCGGCGTGTTCGCCATTCTCGTGGCGATCCAGATGGCCCTGGACATCAAACCCAAGGCCAGTCGCGGCATCCCCGGCAAACCCGGGCTGACCGCTGCCGGTGTGGTGATCGGCTGGGCGTCGGCGATTTTCGGTATCGGCGGCGGTTCGCTGACCGTGCCGTTCCTGACCTGGCGCAGCCTGACCATGCAACAGGCGGTGGCTACCTCATCGGCCTGTGGCTTTCCCATTGCGGTGGCCAGTGCGATAAGTTTCATGATTCTTGGGTGGCACGATCCGCTGCTGCCACCGCATAGTCTCGGTTTCGTGTACCTGCCGGCCCTCGTCGGCATCGCGGTGACCAGCATGTTTTTCGCCCGCTTCGGCGCGAAACTGGCGCACAAGCTGTCGCCCAAGGTACTGAAACGACTGTTCGCGCTGTTGCTGGTGGTCGTGGGGACCAGTTTTCTGATTTGATCCGGCGCTCGACGAGCGTCGCAATTTAAGGAGTCGCAATGCTGCCTTACCCGCAGATTGACCCGGTAGCCGTGGCCATCGGTCCGCTGCAAATTCACTGGTACGGCCTGATGTATCTGGTCGGTATCGGCAGCGCCTGGTTTCTCGCCTCGCGCCGTCTGAATCGCTTCGACCCGACATGGACCAAGGAAAAACTCTCGGACATGATTTTCTGGGTCGCCATGGGCGTGATCGTCGGTGGCCGGCTGGGTTACGTGCTGTTCTATGACCTGCCGAACTACGTCGCCAACCCGCTGCTGATCTTTGAAGTGTGGAAGGGCGGCATGGCGTTCCACGGCGGATTCATCGGGGTGATGATCGCCACGTACTGGTTCGGCAAGCGCAATGGCAAGTCGTTCTTCCAGCTGATGGACTTCATCGCGCCGATGGTGCCGATCGGTCTGGGCGCCGGGCGTATCGGCAACTTCATCAACGGCGAGCTGTGGGGCAAACCGACCGATCTGCCGTGGGCCATGGTCTTCCCGCCGTTCAGCGACCCTGCGCAGTTGCCGCGTCACCCGTCGCAGCTGTACCAGTTCGCGCTGGAAGGTGTAGCGCTGTTCGTCATTCTCTATTTCTTCTCGCGCAAGCCGCGTCCGACCATGGCCGTGTCCGGCATGTTCGCGCTGTTCTACGGGATCTTCCGCTTCGTCGTCGAGTTCGTCCGCGTACCGGACGCGCAGCTCGGTTATCTGGCCTGGGGCTGGGTCACCATGGGCCAGATTCTCAGCCTGCCGATGATCATCGGCGGTCTGGTACTGATCTGGCTGGCCTATCACCGCGCACCGACTGCCGACAAAGCCGCGGCCTGATGCGCCGTACACCGTTTTGATGTGCCGGCCCCACGGGGCCGGCAGATTCACCGATACACAGAGGGCCGCTGGCCATGAAGCAATACCTTGAACTGTTACAGGACGTCATCGCCAACGGCACCCGCAAAGGCGACCGTACCGGCACCGGCACCACTGCGGTGTTTGGCCGGCAAATCCGGCACAACCTGGCCAACGGCTTTCCGCTGCTGACCACCAAGAAGCTGCACTTCAAAAGCATCGCCAACGAGCTGATCTGGATGCTCAGCGGCAACACCAACACCAAGTGGCTCAACGAGAATGGCGTGACCATCTGGGACGAGTGGGCCACCGAAGACGGCGACCTGGGCCCGGTGTACGGCGCGCAGTGGACTGGCTGGCCGACCAAGGACGGCGGCAAGATCAACCAGATCGACTACATGGTCGACTGCCTGAAGAACAACCCGAACAGCCGGCGCATCCTGTTTCATGGCTGGAACACCGAATACCTGCCGGACGAGAAACTGTCGCCTCAGGAAAACGTCAAGGCTGGCCGTCAGGCACTGGCCGTGTGTCACCTGCTGTATCAGGCCTTCGTCGCGGACGGCAAGTTGTCGATGCAGTTGTACATCCGCAGTTCCGATGTGTTCCTCGGTCTGCCGTACAACATCGCGGCGCTGGCGTTGCTGACTCACATGCTGGCGCAGCAGTGCGACCTGATCCCCCACGAGATCATCGTCAGCCTGGGCGATACCCATGCTTATTCGAACCACGAAGAGCAGATCGCCACGCAACTGACCCGTACGCCGAAGCAGCTGCCGCAGTTGAAGATCAACCGTCGCCCGGACAGCATCTACGACTACCGCTTCGAAGACTTCGAGATCGTCGGCTACGACGCCGATCCGAACATCAAGGCGCCTGTGGCCGTCTGATCCCTCCGGCGCAACGCGCTCCCCTGTAGGAGCTGGCTTGCCCTGCGACCGGCGGGGTACCCGTCGTAAAATCTGTGCATGCGGTGTACCCGACACTACCAATGCGTATGGTTTTACGACTGCTCCGCAGTCGGTCGCAGGACAAGCCAGCTCCTACAGGTCCTCCGACAAATCCAATATCTAATAAAAACCGCACAATTGGACTATGTTCGAACCGGTTAAAACTCTATCGGTCTTTCATACGTTGGTTTAATTGAAGTTGGCATTGTTGCAATCAAGTAATAAGTGTATTGCCGAATTGTAAACAAATTGATTCGATAGATATTTTCAATCTATTGATCGAATCAATTGAGTTTAAATCCGTGGATTAGTTGGCATATAGTCGGGACTTCCCCATAAGTCTTTAGCCTGACAACGCGCCTGGAATAACCCTCCATGACCACGACGAACTTCAGCACTGACACGTACTCCGCTCACACCTCCGGCCTCTATCGCACCGCCTCTCGCATCCTCAACGCAGCGGGTATCCAGATCAATGGCTCGGCCCCCTCGGACATTCGCTTCAACGGTCCCGGTGTCCTGGAAAGGGCGTTTGCGCAGGGCAACCTCGGACTGGGCGAGGCCTACATGGACGGGCAGTGGGACAGTGATCACCTGGACGAGTTTTTCCACCGGCTGCTGAAAACCGGCATGACCGACGACGTGAAACCGCTGCGCCTGGTGTTCTACGCACTGATGGCGAAGTTCATGAACCGGCAGAACATCAAACGCTCCAAGACCGTCGGCGAAGTCCACTACGACCTGGGCAACGCGTTCTACGGGAAGATGCTCGACTCGCGCATGACCTACACCTGTGGCTATTGGGAAAACGCCAGTAACCTGGAAGAGGCCCAGGCCGCCAAGCTCGACCTGATCTGCCGCAAACTGCAACTCAAGCCGGGCATGCGCGTGCTCGACATCGGTTGTGGTTGGGGCAGTTTCATGAGTTATGCAGCCGAGCACTATGGGGTCGAAGCGGTGGGGGTGAGTATCTCCAAAGAGCAGATCGCCTGGGCCAAAGAGCGCTACAAACACTTGCCACTGGAGTTCCGCTTTCAAGACTATCGCGAACTCGACGAACAGTTCGACGCCATTGCCAGCGTCGGCATGTTTGAACATGTCGGCCGTAAAAATCATCGTGAATACATGGAGTTAGCGCATCGTTGCCTGAAGCCGGGCGGATTGTTCCTGTTGCATACCATCGGCAAGAATCAGCGCAACTCTTATCCTGACCCGTGGATCGACAAATATATATTCCCCAACGGCGACCTGCCTTCAATCGGGCAAATGGGCGACGCCATGGACGGGCTGTTTGTCGTCGAGGATTTGCATAACTTCGGCGCGGACTACGACAAGACGCTGATGGCCTGGCATGACAACTTCATGAAGGCCTGGCCACAGTTCGAGGAGCAACTGGGCGAGCGTTTCTTCCGCATGTGGCGCTATTACCTGCTGTCCTGCGCCGGCGCCTTCCGCGCCCGTGATATTCAGTTGTGGCAATGGGTGCTGTCCAAGGGCGGCGTACCGCACGGGTATCACCGCAGCAAAATCTGACCCCCCCTCAAACTGTAGGAGTGAGCTTGCTCGCGATAGCGTTTTTTCGGACACCATGTTGGTGTCTGAGTTGACGCATCGCGAGCAAGCTCACTCCTACAAATTCCCGTTCGTCGTACTTTGCTATCGAGCAAGCATTTTTCGATTGGTATTCCCTATCAACCCTGTACTGACTCCCAATGAGCCATCACAGCGGTTTTTCCTTATCGTTCTTCACATCGGACAGACAAAGGTCGGCTTCAGCAGAGGTCGCCCACACCAGTGACCCCTGTGGAGAGAACGCACATGAGTAACAAACTGACGACCGCTTTCGGCGCCCCTGTAGTCGATAATCAGAACATCCAGACCGCCGGCCCCAATGGCCCGGCCCTGCTGCAGGATGTCTGGTTCCTGGAAAAACTGGCGCACTTCGATCGTGAAGTCATCCCGGAGCGTCGCATGCACGCCAAGGGCTCGGGCGCGTTCGGCACCTTCACCGTGACCCACGACATCACGCCATACACCCGCGCGAAAATCTTCTCCGAAGTCGGCAAGAAAACCGAAATGTTCGCCCGCTTCTCCACCGTGGCCGGTGAGCGTGGCGCTGCGGACGCCGAGCGTGACATTCGCGGTTTCGCCCTGAAGTTTTACACCGAAGAAGGCAACTGGGACCTGGTCGGTAACAACACGCCAGTGTTCTTCCTGCGCGACCCGCTGAAATTCCCGGACCTGAACCACGCGGTGAAACGCGATCCGCGCACCGGCATGCGCAGCGCCGAGAACAACTGGGATTTCTGGACGCAACTGCCGGAGTCCTTCCACCAGGTGACCATCGTCATGAGCGAACGCGGCATCCCGCGCAGCTACCGTGAGATGCACGGCTTTGGCAGCCACACCTACAGTTTCCTCAACGCGCAACATGAGCGGTTCTGGGTCAAGTTCCACTTCGTCTCGCAGCAGGGCATCGCCAACCTGAGCGACGCCGAGGCTGGCGCCGTGGTGGGCAACGACCGCGAATCCCATCACCGCGACCTCTACGACAACATCGAAAAGGGCAATTTCCCGCGCTGGAAACTGTTCGTGCAGATCATGCCGGAGAAGGAGGCGGGCGCTTACCACATCAACCCGTTCGACCTGACCAAGGTCTGGCCGAAAGCCGACTATCCACTGATCGAGGTGGGCTTCTTCGAACTGAACCGCAACCCGGAAAACAACTTCGCCGATGTCGAGCAGGCTGCATTCGCGCCGTCCAACGTCGTGCCCGGCATCAGCTTCTCGCCGGACAAGATGCTGCAAGGCCGTCTGTTTTCCTACGGCGACGCCCAGCGCTACCGCCTGAGCGTCAACTACCACCAGATTCCGGTGAACTCGCCGAAGGCCGCGCTGCACGTCAACAGCTACCACCGCGACGGCCTGATGCGCATCGACGGTAACCGCGGCGGCATGACCTCGTACGAGCCCAACACCAAGGGCGCGTTCCAGGAGCAGCCGGACTTCCGTGAGCCGCCGCTGTCCATCGAAGGCGCGGCGGGGCACTGGAACCATCGGGTCGACGATGACTACTTCTCGCAGCCGGGCAACCTGTTCCGCAACATGACCGCGCAGGAGAAACAGTCGCTGTTCGACAACACCGCCCGTGCGTTGCGCGGCGTGTCGGCCCCGATCATCGCCCTGCACATCAAGCACTGCACCCTGGCCGACCCGGAGTATGGCGCGGGTGTGACCGAGGCGGTGGAGCGGATTCATCGCGGCTGATGGGTGTTGAATGAAAACCCCCGACCTGCCGGACAGGTCGGGGGTGTTGTTTTACACGCGCCTCTTTGTAGGAGTGAGCTTGCTCGCGATGGCGTTATGTCAGATACATCGTTGTGTATGGGATATCGATATCGCGAGCAAGCTCACTCCTACACTGGACGGTGGTGCGTGGTCTAGACGATTCAATGCCCATGGCTACGCCCGACATGGGAATGCTCGACATCCGCCGCCACCACGCCGCCGCTGACCTCCAGCCGGTCGAGAATCCCGCAATGATCCGGCGCCCCTTCGCTGCAACGCTGGCGCAGATCGACTAGCTGCTCCTGCAGTGCCTGCAGGCTGGCGATCCGCGCGCTGACGTGCTGGATGTGCTCGTCGATCAGCGCATTGACGCTCTGACACTGGTCCTGCGGGCTGTCGCGCAACGCCAGCAGGCTGCGGATTTCGTCGAGGGTCATGTCCAGGCTGCGGCAGTTGCGGATGAAGGTCAGTCGCTCGACATGTTCCTGGGTGTACAGCCGGTAATTGCCTTCGCTGCGGGCGGGTTCGGCCAGTAAGCCCTCGCGCTCGTAGTAGCGGATGGTTTCCACGGGGCAGTCGGTGAGTTTCGCCAACTCGCCGATCTTGAACGATGCACTCATGATCCGATCTCGTTTTTGAGGCTTGACCCTATAGTGGCTACAGGGTGTTCACTTGGCAACAAGCACACCAAGAGACTCAAGCGATGAGTGACTCTGTACACAGACATTCCCCGCAGGACCATGCCGGCCACGATCATGCCGGCCATGACCATGCTTCCCACAAGCACGGCTCCCATGATCACGGGCCCGTGAAATTCACCCCTGTCGGCAAGCATGACCACGGCGCTCATTCCTGCTGCTCCCACGACAGCGCGCCTGCCGTGGTGACCGTGGGCAGCGTTGCCAGCGACACGGCGCAACTGAGCCGTTTCCGCATCGAAGCCATGGACTGCCCGACCGAGCAGACGCTGATTCAGAACAAGCTCGGCAAGATGTCCGGCATTCAGAAGCTGGAGTTCAACCTGATCAACCGCGTGCTGGGGGTCTGGCACGAACTGCCATCGACCGAGCCGATCCGCGAGGCCATCGGTTCGTTGGGGATGCAGGCTGAGCCAATGAACGAAGGCGCGCAGGCTCAGCCAGCGACCTCGGCACCGGCGAAGAAGGCCTGGTGGCCGCTGGCGTTGTCCGGTGTCACCGCCGTGGCGGCAGAAGTCGTGCATTTCACCAGCGCCGCACCGAACTGGGTGGTGGCGTTGATTGCGCTGATCTCGATCACCAGTTGCGGCCTGACCACCTACAAGAAGGGCTGGATTGCCCTGAAAAACCGCAACCTCAACATCAACGCGCTGATGAGCATTGCCGTGACCGGCGCGGTGTTGATCGGGCAATGGCCGGAAGCGGCGATGGTGATGTTTCTGTTCACCGTCGCCGAACTGATCGAAGCGCGCTCGCTGGACCGCGCACGCAATGCCATCAGCGGTCTCATGCAACTGACCCCGGAAACCGCCACTGTTCAGCAGGACGGCGAGTGGCGCGACATTGAGGTGGCCAAGGTGGCGCTGGGCAGCGTCGTGCGCGTGCGTCCCGGCGAGCGTATCGCGCTGGACGGTGAGGTGCTGGCCGGTCAGTCCAGTGTCGATCAGGCGCCGATCACCGGCGAGAGTCTGCCGGTGGAGAAGTCCGTGGGCGACAAGCTGTTCGCCGGCACCATCAACCAGGCCGGCTCGCTGGAGTACAAGGTCACCGCAGCGGCGAACAATTCGACGCTGGCGCGGATCATTCATGCGGTGGAAGCGGCGCAAGGCGCGCGGGCGCCGACTCAGCGTTTCGTCGACAGCTTCTCGAAGGTCTACACCCCGGCGGTGTTTGTGCTGGCGCTGGCGGTGGCGGTGATTCCGCCGCTGTTCATGGGCGCAGTCTGGTTCGACTGGATCTACCGCGCGCTGGTGCTGCTGGTGGTGGCGTGCCCGTGTGCGCTGGTGATTTCCACCCCGGTGAGCATCGTCAGCGGACTGGCCGCAGCGGCGCGCAAGGGCATTCTGGTCAAGGGTGGCGTTTATCTGGAAATGGGCCACAAGCTCGATTACCTGGCGCTGGACAAGACCGGCACCCTGACCCACGGCAAGCCGGTGCAGACCGATTACGTGCTGCTCGACGAGACGCTGGGCGAACGCGCGCTGGTGATTTCCGCGAGTCTGGCCGGACGTTCCGATCACCCGGTTTCCCAAGCGATTGCCAAGGCTGCCGTCGATCAACCCACGCTGGCGGTCGAGGCTTTTGCCGCGCTGGGTGGGCTGGGAGTGAAAGGCGAGGTCGAAGGCCGTTTGTACCACTTGGGCAATCACCGCCTGTTACACGAATCCGGGCTGTGTTCGCCGCAACTGGAAACCCGGTTGGAAGCGCTGGAAAGCCAGGGCAAAACCGTCGTTCTGCTGTTCGATGGCTCTGGCCCGCTGGCGTTGTTCGCCGTGGCCGACACGGTCAAGGAGAGCAGCCGCGAAGCGATCGCGCAGTTGCATGCGATGGGGGTGAAAACCCTGATGCTGACCGGCGATAACCCGCACACCGCTCAGGCCATTGCCACGCAAGTAGGGATCGATCAGGCGCAGGGCAATCTGCTGCCGTCGGACAAGCTGCAAGCCATCGAGACGCTGTACGCACAGCAGCACCGGGTCGGCATGGTCGGTGACGGTATCAACGACGCACCGGCGCTGGCGCGAGCGGAGATCGGCTTTGCCATGGCGGCTGCCGGCACTGACACGGCCATCGAAACCGCCGATGTGGCGCTGATGGATGACGACTTGCGCAAGATCCCGGCGTTCATCCGCCTGTCTCGCGACACGGCGGCGGTGCTCAGGCAGAACATTGCCCTGGCGCTGGTGATCAAGGCGATCTTTCTGGCGGTGACCTTTGCGGGCATGGCGACCATGTGGATGGCGGTGTTCGCCGACATGGGCGTGAGTCTGCTGGTGGTGTTCAACGGGTTGCGGTTGTTGCGCAAGTAAGGGCGCTGCACGGTGCATGGGACACTTGTGGGAGCCGGCTTGCTGGCGAATGTGTCAGGTCAGACGCTGCAGTAGCAATTGACCCAATGCCTTCGCCAGCAAGCCGGCTCCCACGGCCTTCGGCCCGAAGCAGGCCGGTGGTCTGTCGATTACTTGCCGTAGGTTTCCCGACCCCAATCGATCATGCCCTGCAGCACTGCCTTCAGCACCTCGCGCGTCGGTTCGGCCAGGTCGGCGCGGTAGTTGAACGGCGCGAACTCTTCCATGTAGGTGCTCTGCGCCAGCTCCAGTTGCACGGCGTGGATGTGCTCGGCCGGAGCGCCGTAATGGCGAGTGATGTGGCCGCCCTTGAAGCGTCCGTTGAGCACATGGCTGTAGTCGCTGGCAGCGGCGCAGGTGGCCTCCAGGCGTTTGGCCAGGCTTTCATCGCAGCTGGCGCCGTTGAAGGTGCCGAGGTTGAAGTCCGGCAGACGACCGTCGAACAGATGCGGGATATGGCCGCGAATCGAGTGGGCGTCGAACAGCAGGGCGTAGCCGAACTCATCGCGCAGGCGCTCCAGCTCGTTGCGCAGCGTGTCGTGGTACGGCGTCCAGATTTTCTCCAGATAGCTGGCGCGCTCTTCCTTGTTCGGTTCCAGACCGGCCTTGAACAGCGGATCGCCTTCGAACAGCGTCGATGGATACAGCCCGGTGGTGGCGCCGGCATACAGCGGCTTGTCGTCGGACGGTCGATTGAGGTCGATGACGAAGCGCGAATACTCGGCGGCCAGCACGCTGGCACCCAGGTCGTGGGCGAAGTCGTACAGGCGCGGGATGTGCCAGTCGGTGTCCGGCAGGCCGACGGCGTCGTCCACCAGCCCTTCGCGTACGACCGGGGTCAGTTGCAGGCCGGGGTGCGGCATGCTGATCAGCAGCGGCACGCGACCGCGAGTGAAGCTCAGAACCTTGTCCACGTTGTTCTCCCGATTAGAAATGGCTTTCTGCGCCGTGACGCACGACGCGTTTGTCCAGGTTGCCACCCATCCAGTAGCTGAGGTCGGCAGGTCGTTCGATGTTCCAGGCCACGAAGTCGGCGACCTTGCCGACTTCCAGCGAACCGTGGCTGTCGGCCAACCCCAGTGCCTGGGCGGCATGAATCGTCGCGCCGGCCAAGGCTTCTTCCGGGGTCATGCGGAACAGCGTGCAGGCCATGTTCAACATCAGGCGCAGCGACAGGCCCGGCGAGGTGCCGGGGTTGAGGTCGGTGGCGATGGCGATCTTCACGCCGTGTTTGCGCAGGGCGTCCATGGGCGGCAACTGGGTTTCACGCAGAAAGTAGAACGCCCCCGGCAGCAGCACGGCGACGGTGCCGGACTCGGCCATGGCGATGGCGTCTTCTTCGGTCATGAACTCCAGGTGGTCCGCCGACAGCGCCTGATAGCGCGCGGCCAGGCTGGAGCCGTGCAGCGACGACAGTTGCTCGGCGTGCAGCTTCACCGGCAGGCGCAGTTCCCGGGCCTTGATAAATACCTGCTCGACCTGCTCCGGCGAAAACGCCAGGTACTCGCAGAAGGCGTCGACCGCATCAACCAGTTTCTCTTCGGCCAGCGCCGGCAGCATCTCGGTGCAGATGTGGCCGATGTAATCGTCGGATCGATCCTTGTATTCCGGCGGCAGGGCATGGGCAGCCAGGCAGGTGCTGCGCACGGTGACCGGCAGTTTCTCGCCGAGCTGGCGGGCGACCCGCAGCATCTTGCGTTCGTTGGTCAGGTCCAGACCGTAGCCGGACTTGATCTCCACGGTGGTCACGCCGTCCTTGAGCAGGTGCAGCAGACGCTGTTCGGCGCTGGCGAAAAGCTGTTCTTCGCTGGCCGCGCGGGTGGCGCGCACGGTGCTGGCGATACCGCCGCCGGCGGCGGCAATTTCGGCATAACTGACGCCTTGCAGGCGCTGTTCGAATTCGCTGCTGCGATTGCCACCGAACACGGTGTGAGTGTGGCAATCGATCAGCCCTGGCGTGACCCAGGCGCCGTTCAGGTCGACGCGCTGGGCATCAGGCTGATCCGGCAACTCGCCGCGAGGGCCGATCCAGGCAATGTGCGCGCCTTCGGTGACGATGGCGGCGTCTTCGATGATCGAGTACGTGCCGTGGGTCATGGTTGCGGCGTGGCAGTTATGCCAGAGCGTTTTCATCAGTGCCTCCAGTGAGCAAGGTAAATTCTGTGGATGCTGGTCATTCAGATGATCTGCCATGGCATGGAGAGCGAGTGTCTGTGGGAGCCGGCTTGCTGGCGAACTGCGGTGTGTCAGCAAAGAAAAAGGTGCTGACCCAACGCTTTCGCCAGCAAGCCGGCTCCCACAGAATGGCCTCAGCCATTTGATCCGCTTTCGACCATGTTTTGTTTAGGCTTCACCCACAGCCGATAAGCGATCACCAGCAACGCAATCCACACCACGCCGACGATCAGCGCGGGGCGGGTGTCCTCGACGTAACCGAGCACGGCGAACACGAACACCATGAACGCCGTGGCGGCGATCGGGGCGACGGGCCAGAACGGCACGGGGAATTTCAGTTGCGCGACTTCGTCGGCGCTCATCGAGCGGCGCATGGCGATCTGGGTCAGCTGGATCATCAGCCACACCCACACCGTGGCGAAGGTGGCGATGGCGGCGATCAGCAGGAACACGTTTTCCGGAATCAGGTAGTTGAGCACCACGCCGCAGAGCAGGGCGGCGGCCATCACCAGCACGGTCATCCACGGCACGCCCGCAGACGACAGCCTGGCGAAGCTTTTGGGCGCCTGGCCTTGTTGGGCCAGACCGAACAGCATGCGCCCGGCGCCGAAGATGTCGCTGTTGATCGCCGACACCGCTGCGGAGATCACCACGATATTGAGAATGGCCGCGGCGGAAGGGATGCCCAGCTTGTCGAAGATCTGCACGAACGGGCTGCCCTGGCTGCCGATCTGCTGCCACGGGTACAGCGACATCAGCACGAACAGGGTCAGCACGTAGAACAGCAGGATGCGCAGTGGCACGGCGTTGATCGCACGGGGGATCACGCGCTCCGGGTCTTTCGCTTCGCCGGCGGTGATGCCGATGATTTCGATGCCGCCAAAGGCGAACATCACCACGGCCAGCGCGGCGACCAGCCCGCCGATGCCGTTGGGCATGAAGCCGCCCTGGGTCCACAGGTTGCTGACGCTGCTGACGGTTTCACCCGGTACGTAACCGATGCCGAACATCAGAATGCCGGCGCCGGCAATGATCATGGTGACGATGGCGCCGACCTTGAGCAGCGACAGCCAGAATTCGGTTTCGCCAAACGCCTTGACGTTGCACAGATTCAGCGCGCCGATCAGGAATACGATGCCGAGCACCCAGATCCAGCGGGGTACTTCGGGAAACCAGAAACCCATGTAAATGCCGAATGCGGTGACGTCGGC
Source organism: Pseudomonas sp. NPDC090208 (assembly GCF_044746785.1). Classification (NCBI taxonomy): domain Bacteria; kingdom Pseudomonadati; phylum Pseudomonadota; class Gammaproteobacteria; order Pseudomonadales; family Pseudomonadaceae; genus Pseudomonas; species Pseudomonas sp. NPDC090208. Next base: position 343,923 of record NZ_JBIVCU010000001.1, on the reverse strand, counting down.
CATCCCGACGATGATCATCTCGAAAGCGTAGGTCCAGCCGACGACGAAACCGGCCAGCGGACCCAGGTACATGCGGGCGTACTCGCTGAACGAGCCGGCCACCGGATGGCGCACGGCCATTTCGCCGAGCGCGCGCATGACCATGTACACCACGGCACCGGCAATCAGGTAGACCAGCAGCACGGCAGGGCCGGCCAGCTTGATCGCCGAAGCCGAGCCGTAGAACAGCCCGGTGCCGATGGCCGAACCCAGGGCCATGAAACGAATGTGGCGGGCGCTGAGCCCGCGTTTCAACTGTGTTGCGTTTTGCGGTGTCATCTCACTTTCCTAGTCTTTCTTTTGCTCTGAAATGTTTGCGGGTTCGGCTCCGAACACCTGTAGGAGTGAGCTTGCTCGCGATTGCGTAGTGTCAGTCGACATATCCGTTTCAGACAGATCGCGATCGCGAGCAAGCTCACTCCTACGGGGGTGATGCATTCCGCATTCATTTCAATGACAGGCCGTCCGCTGGCCTGTCCCCGATCAGAAGCTCGGCAGCAGGTCAGCAGACACCAGTTGGCTCAGGCAGTTGGAAGCCAGCAGCCCGGTGGCGGCCTCGATGTCAGGGGCGAAGAAGCGGTCTTTTTCGTAGAACGGGACCTTGCCGCGCAGGGTAGTGCGGGCAATTTCCAGTTTTTCCGAGGTCTTCAGACCATTGCGCAGGTCCAGCCCCTGACACGCAGCCAGCCATTCTACAGCCAGCACGCCACGGGTGTTTTCAGCCATTTCCCAAAGGCGCTTGCCGGCGGCCGGGGCCATCGACACGTGGTCTTCCTGGTTGGCCGAGGTCGGCAGGCTGTCGACGCTGTGCGGATGGGCCAAAGCCTTGTTCTCGCTGGCCAGTGCTGCAGCGGTCACCTGGGCGATCATGAAGCCGGAGTTGACGCCGCCATTGGCCACCAGGAACGGCGGCAATTGCGACATGTGCTTGTCCATCATCAGCGAGATGCGGCGCTCGCTCAGCGAGCCGATTTCGGCAATCGCCAGAGCGATGTTGTCAGCGGCCATGGCCACCGGCTCGGCGTGGAAGTTGCCACCGGAAATCACTTCGCCTTCGGCGGCGAACACCAGCGGGTTGTCGGACACCGCGTTGGACTCGACGGCCAGCACCTCGGCAGCCTGACGCAGCTGGGTCAGGCAGGCGCCCATGACCTGCGGCTGGCAGCGCAGCGAGTAGGGGTCCTGAACCTTGTCGCAGTCGCGATGGGATTCGGAGACTTCGCTACCGTCACCCAGCAGATCGCGGTACGCCGCAGCGGCGTCGATCTGGCCGCGCTGACCACGTGCGGCATGAATCCGCGCATCGAACGGCGAACGCGAGCCGAGCACGGCTTCGACGGTCAGCGCACCGCAGCTCAAGGCACCGGCGAACAGGTCTTCACCTTCAAACAGGCCGCGCAGGGCATAGGCGGTCGACACCTGAGTGCCGTTGAGCAGCGCCAGGCCTTCCTTGGCAGCCAGGGTCAGCGGCGTCAGGCCGGCCACCGCCAGCGCTTCCACGGCGTTGAGCCACTGGCCTTTGTGACGGGCCTTGCCTTCGCCCAGCAGCACCAGCGACATGTGCGCCAGCGGCGCGAGGTCGCCGGAGGCACCGACCGAACCTTTCAGCGGAATGTGCGGATACACCTCGGCGTTGACCAGCGCGATCAGCGCGTCGATCACCTGGCGGCGGATACCGGAGAAGCCACGGCTCAGGCTGTTGACCTTGAGCACCATGATCAGCCGGACCAGATCGTCGTCCAGCGGCTGGCCGACGCCGGCAGCGTGGGACAGCACCAGCGAGCGCTGCAGGTTTTCCAGGTCGGCGCTGGCGATGCGGGTCGAGGCCAGCAGGCCGAAACCGGTGTTGATGCCGTACGCCGTGCGGTTCTCGGCGAGGATCTGCTCGACGCAGGCCACGCTGTCTTCGATCTGCCGGTCGGCGCTGGCATCCAGCGTCAACTGCACGGGTTGCTGATAGATCGCGCGCAATTGCGCCAGGGTCAACTGGCCGGGGATCAGGTTCAGCGGGGTCGCCTTTTGGGTGTCGGTCACGATGCTACTCCTTCGTTGATATCGGTCGTCTTCTCGGGACTGGCTCCTGCCGGTCCGGCGCTTGTGGCGCTTGAGTTACGACGGTTGTTGAGCGGGTCGGCCGCGTAGTCGCGGCAGACCTGAAATACGGTTTCCAGGCACTCTTCATTCTTCAGCAGGGTCACGCTGCTGGCGATGTCCGGGGCCAGCCAGCGGTCTTCGTCATAGGCCGGCACGCGCTCACGCAGCAGTCGCCACGCGGCCTCGGTGCCGACGCCGAAGCGCGGTCCCTTGAAGAATTCGAAAGCCTGGGCGGCCAGCAGGTACTCGATGGCGAGAATCTGCGTGACGTTCTCCAGTACCTTGTGCAGCTTGAGCGCGGCGCTGGTGCCCATGCTCAGGTGGTCTTCCTGCAGGCCGGAGGTCACGTAGTTGTCGACAACCGCCGGTTGCGCCAACTGGCGGTTTTCGGCGCACAGCGACGCGGCGACGTACTGGACGATCATCATCCCGGAGTTGACCCCCGGCTGGCTGACAAGAAACGCTGGCAGGCCGCTGACGGTCGGGTTGATCAGACGGTCCAGACGGCGTTCGGCAATCGAGCCCAGCTCGGCCATGGCAATCGCCAGCAGGTCCGCCGCCAGCGCCACGGACTGGCCGTGGGGGTTGGCTTGGGACACCACGCGCCAGGCGTCCGGCGTGCCCAGCAGCAGCGGGTTGTCGGTGGCCGAGTTGAGTTCGGTTTCGATCTGCCGGGTAGCGTGGGCCAACTGGTCGCGGGTGGCGCCGTGGACCTGCGGAATCGAGCGGATGCTCAAGGCGTCCTGGGTGCGGATACCCTGACTGTTGGCCAGCACTTCGCTGCCCGCCAGCAGGCCGCGCAGGTTCTTGCCCACCTGCTGCATGCCGGGGTGCGGTTTGAGCGCGATGATGGTTTCGTCGAAGGCGTCGAGCTGACCGCGCAGGCCCTCGAAGGTCATGGCGCTGATCACGTCGGCCCACTGCATCAGGCGGCTGACGTCGGCGATGGCCAGGCAGCTGAGGCCGGTCATGCATGGCGTGCCGTTGACCAGACACAGGCCATCCTTGGCACCCAGTTCAACCGGGGCCAGACCTTCTTCGCTCAAGGCTTGCAAGGCTGACAGGGTCTGTCCGCGATAGCTCACCTGACCGACGCCGAGCAGCGCCACGCCGACGTGGGCCATGTGGGTCAGATAGCCCACCGAACCCTGGGACGGCACTTGCGGCGTGATGCGGTGATTGAGCAGGTTCAGCAGCGCCTGCACCACCTGCCGGTGAATGCCGGACTTGCCTTGGGTGTAGTTGATGATCGCGGCGCAGATGATCGCCCGGGTCTGTTCGTCGGGCAGTGCCGGGCCGACACCGCAGGCGTGGCTGAGCAGGGTGTTACGCGACAGCCGGCTCAGCTGTTCGTCCTGCAACGACACGTTGCACAGTGCGCCGAGGCCGGTGTTCACGCCATAGGCGCGCTCACCGCTGGCGACGATGCGCTGGACGATGCCCTGGGCGTTGTCGATGCGCGCCCAGGCGTTTTCCGACAGGCTCATGGTGGCGCCGTGACGGGCCACGGCGACCACGTCCTGCCAGGTGACCGGGGCCTCGCCGATGATGATCTGTTCTGCTCGCGACATGACTGCGGGTGTCCTTGCTTAAAGTGTCGCCACGCGCCGCTGCACGAAGCGATCGACGTATTCGTCGGCAGGCGAGTAGAGGATTTCTTTCGGTGTTCCGACCTGGATCAGGCGGCCGTCCTTGAGGATGGCGATGCGGTTGCCGATGCGTACGGCTTCGTCGAGGTCGTGGGTGATGAACACGATGGTTTTGTGCAGCGTGGCCTGCAGTTCCAGCAACTGGTCCTGCATCTCGGCGCGGATCAGCGGGTCGAGGGCGCTGAAGGCTTCGTCCATGAGGATGATGTCGGTGTCCGCCGCCAGGGCGCGGGCCAGACCGACACGTTGACGCATGCCGCCCGACAGTTGGTGCGGGTACTTCTTCTCGTAGCCCTTCAGGCCCACGGTGTTGATCCAGTGCTGGGCGCGCTCGGCGCATTGCGCCTTGCTTTCGCCGCGAATCGCCAGGCCGTAGGCGACGTTTTCGATCACGGTCTTGTGCGGCAGCAGGCCGAAGCTCTGGAACACCATGCTGATCTTGCGCCGACGGAAGTTGCGCAGGGCTTCCATGTCGTAGGTCAGGATGTTTTCGCCATCGACCAGAATCTCGCCGCTGGTCGGGTCGATCAGGCGGTTGAAGTGGCGCACCAGGGTCGATTTGCCGGAACCCGACAGGCCCATGATGACGAAGATTTCGCCGCTGCCGATGGACAGCGACAGGTCGTTGACCCCGACCACGCAGCCGGTCTGCGCCAGCACCTGGTCCTTGGTCTGCTTCTGCTTGACCATGCTCAGGGCTTCTTCGGCACGACCGCCGAAGATCTTGTAGACGTTTTTGACGACGATTTTATTCGGTTCGACGCTCATCATTTGCTCGCCTCATGCCGTGGGCGGCCATAGGCCTGCGTGATGCGATCGATCACGACCGCGAGGATGACGATGGCCAGACCCGCTTCCAGGCCGCGTCCGACGTTGAGGGTCTGAATGCCTACCAGCACGTCTTCGCCCAGGCCACGGGCGCCGATCATCGAGGCGATCACCACCATCGACAGGGCCATCATGGTGGTCTGGTTGATGCCGGCCATGATGCTCGGCAGGGCCAGCGGCAATTGCACGCCGAACAGCTGCTGCCAGCGGTTGGCGCCGAAGGCGTTGATCGCTTCCATGACCTCGCCGTCGACCTGACGGATGCCCAGATCGGTCAGACGGATCAGCGGTGGCGCGGCGTAGATCACGGTGGCGAAGATCGCCGGCACCTTGCCCAGGCCGAACAGCATCAGCACCGGAATCAGGTACACGAAGCTGGGCATGGTCTGCATGATGTCGAGCAGCGGCATCAGCACCGAACGCAGGCGGTTGCTGCGGGCCGAAAGAATGCCCAGCGGCACGCCGATCAGCACCGAAATGAAGGTGGCGACCAGCATCAGCGCCAGGGTCTGCATCAGCTTGTCCCACAGGCCCACGGCACCGACGAGAAACAGCAGACCGACGATCACGGCGGTGGTGGCGATCTTGCGGGTCGAGTGCCAGGCGATGATGCCGACAATCGCCAGCAACACCCACCATGGCGCGATGCGCAGCAGGCCTTCGAGTTTGACGATGGCCCACAGCAGCGTGTCGGAGATGTGCCGGAACACGTCGCCGTAGTTGGTGACCAGTTTGTCGACCCAGTCGTTGACCCAGTCGGCGATGGAGAACGTGAAGCTTTCGGGGAACATAAGGTTTTTCTCGATCAAGTAGGTGGTGCCTTTTCCCTGTAGGAGTGAGCTTGCTCGCGATAGCGTTCTTTCAGCCGCCAAACGATGTTGAATGTGCTGATGTCATCGCGAGCAAGCTCACTCCTACAAGGTCGCGTGTGCCGACAAGTGATGCCGCACCCGGATCAAAGCCTTACAACGAAGCATCAACCTTTTTGGCCGCGTCTTCGCTGACCCACTGGTGCCAGACTTCAGGGTGCTCCTTGAGGAAGATCTTCGCCAGTTTCGGCGATTCGATGCGGTCCTTGGTCATGCGCGCGAGGTTCTGGTTGAGCAGGTCGATCGGGATGTTGACCTTTTCCATGACCGCCACCAGTTCAGGGGCCTGTTCGTGGAAGGTCTTGGACAGGCCGACCTTGATGTCGATGGTCTTGTTCACACCGGCTTTTTCTTCCAGGCGCACCATGTCGACCTGACCCATCAGCGGCGTCGGCGACCAGTAGTAGGCCAGGATCGGCTCGCCACGCTTGTAGCTCGACAGGATCGCGGCATCCAGCGCAGGGCCGGTGCCCGGACGGAAGTTGGTGAACTTGTCTTCGAGGCCGTAGCTCTTCAGCATTTCGCTGTTTTCCAGCTCGCAGGTCCAGCCAGCCGGACAGTTGTAGAAACGGCCTTTGTTCGGCTCTTCGGCATCCTTGAACAGGGCCGAGTATTTGCCCAGATCGGCGATGGACTTCAGGTCCGGTGCCTTGGCTTCCAGCTTGCGCTTGGCATCGCCTTCGATCACGTAGCGTGGCACGTACCAGCCTTCCACCGCGCCCTTGACCGGTGCGCCGACGCCGACCACTTTGCCGGCCGCTTCAGCCTTGTTCCACACTTCGCTGCGGCCTACCCATTCCTCGGCGAAGACTTGAATATCGTTGGTGCCCAAGGCGTTTTCCATGGTGATGGAGTTGCCTGGCAGGCTGTCGGTTTCGCAGCCATAACCCTTGTTCAAAACGACTTGCAGCACGTCGGTCAGCAGCATCGCGCTTTCCCAGTTCAGCCCGGCGAATTTCACCGGCTTGCCGGACTCACACCATCCCGCTGCCTGACTGGCGCCGCTGGCGAGTACGCCGGCGGCCAGCAACGTGGATAGCAGGGCCTTTTTCGTTTTCATTGTGGTGCTCCTGGTCTTGAGTTGGATTACGGCAGTAAGAAAAGCAACGTGGCATCCAGCCTGTGGGCGGGGCGCTGCGGCCCCGTCCCGCTCCTTTCAGCTTAAGAGACGTGCATGACGCTCGGTCAGTTCACCGCCGCTCGCGCAGGTGCAACAGTACGTTCGGTTGCCGCAGGGCCTTGCTCGGTCGGCAGGATCAGGCGCTCGGCAATCTTGCCGGGCCACTGTTTGGCGGCCCAGTAATACAGCGCGGCAGGCACCACCAGACCGATGATCCAAGAGACGTCGGTGTCGTCCAGCGCGGCCACCAGGGGGCCGGTGTAGAAGTGGGTGGAAATGAACGGCATCTGAATCAGCACGCCGATCACGTAGATGGTGATGCCGATCCAGTTCCAGCGGCCGTAGCGGCCTTCGGGATCGGACAGCGCAGGGATGTCATAGCGCTCTTTGGTGATGCAGTAGAAGTCCACCAGGTTGATCGCGCTCCATGGCGTGAAGAACGCCAGCAGGAACAGGATGAACGCGGAGAAGTCCTTGAGGAACGAGTCCTTGCCGGCCAGCGCCAGGGCGGTGGCGATGCCGACCATGGCGAAGATGTAGGTCAGGCGCAGGGCGCTGGAAATGTGGCGGTTGCCACGGAAGCCGCTGACGATGGTGGCAATCGACATGAAGCTGCCGTAGGCGTTGAGGGTGGTCACGGTGACTTTGCCGAAGGCGATGCTGAAGTACAGCAGCGCGGCGACGATGCCGGTGCCGCCCAGGCTGACGATGAACTGCACTTCGTGGTGGGCGAAGTTCTTGCCGGCCAGTGCGGCGGCGAACACGCCGAACACCATCGATACCTGCGCGCCGATGACCGCGCCCAGGCCCACGGCCCAGAACGTGCTGCGGGCCGAGGTGCTGCGCGGCAGGTAGCGCGAATAGTCGGCGACGTACGGGCCGAAGGCGATCTGCCACGACGCCGACAGGGAAATCGCCAGCAGGAAGCTGCTCAGCGAGAAGTGTTTGTTGCCCAGCAGCGCACCGACATCGTTACCCGCCAGCAGTGCGCCGAACAGGTAGATGAAGGCGACAACGCCGATAACGCTGGCAACCCGGCCGATCATGTGGATCACCCGGTAGCCGAAGATGGTCAGGATGACGATGGCGGCGGCGAAGATCACGATGCCTTGCCAGTCGGGAACCTGGATCAGTTGAGCGACGGCCTGCCCGGCCAGCAACGAGCCGCTGGCGGAAAAGCCGATGTACATCAGGCACACCAGCACCAACGGGATTACTGCCCCGTAGACACCGAACTGCACCCGGCTGGAAATCATCTGCGGAAGGCCCAGTTTCGGCCCTTGCGCTGCGTGCAGCGCCATGACGCCACCGCCGAGCAACTGACCGACGAACAGGCCGATCAACGACCAGAACACATCGCCGCCCAGCACCACGGCCAGCGCCCCGGTGACGATTGCGGTGATCTGCAGGTTGGCACCCAGCCACAGGGTGAATTGACTGAACAGACTGCCATGTCGTTCCGCGTCAGGGATGTAGTCGATCGAACGCCTTTCGATCACGGAAGCATGTGCAGCACGATCATCTGGAACAGCCATTGCGAATATTCCCCTAAAGCGAATGAGCGGCAGATAGGTGACCCTTGTAGGCCTTCGCTTGCTCGCGATGCGGTGTGTCAGTCCCGGCTGTAACACCTGACCTGACGCATCGCGAGCAAGCTCACTCCTACAGGGAAAACGCTTTTTAGTTATTGATCATCGGCAGGTTCAGACCCTGCTCTTTGGCGCAATCAATCGCGATCTGGTAACCGGCGTCGGCATGACGCATCACGCCGGTAGCCGGGTCGTTGTGCAGGACGCGGGCGATGCGCTCGGCCGCTTCGTCGGTGCCGTCGCAGACGATCACCATGCCGGAGTGCTGCGAGAAGCCCATGCCGACGCCACCACCGTGGTGCAGCGAAACCCAGGTCGCGCCGCTGGCGGTGTTGAGCAGGGCGTTGAGCAGCGGCCAGTCGGACACGGCGTCGGAACCGTCCTGCATCGATTCGGTTTCACGGTTCGGGCTGGATACCGAGCCGGAGTCCAGGTGATCACGGCCGATCACCACCGGCGCCGACAGCTCGCCGCGACGGACCATTTCGTTGAACGCCAGACCCAGCTTGGCGCGCTGGCCCAGACCGACCCAGCAGATACGCGCCGGCAGACCCTGGAAGCTGATGCGCTCGCGGGCCATGTCCAGCCAGTTGTGCAGGTGGGCGTCGTCCGGGATCAGTTCCTTGACCTTGGCGTCGGTCTTGTAGATGTCTTCAGCGTTGCCCGACAGCGCGGCCCAGCGGAACGGACCGATGCCACGGCAGAACAGCGGACGGATGTAAGCCGGCACGAAGCCCGGGAAATCGAACGCGTTGCTCACGCCTTCTTCCTTGGCCATCTGACGGATGTTGTTGCCGTAGTCGAAGGTCGGCACGCCTTGTTTCTGGAACGCCAGCATGGCTTCGACGTGTTCGGCCATCGATTGCTTGGCGGCCTTGACCACGGCAGCAGGCTCGGTGATGGCGCGGTCGCGGTACTGTTCCCAGGTCCAGCCTTTTGGCAGGTAGCCGTTGAGCGGGTCGTGGGCGCTGGTCTGGTCGGTGACCATGTCCGGGCGCACGCCACGGCGTACCAGTTCCGGCAGGATTTCAGCGGCGTTACCCAGCAGAGCGACGGAGATCGCCTTGCCTTCGGCGGTGTATTTGGCGATGCGCACCAGCGCGTCGTCGAGGTCAGTGGCCTGCTCGTCGACGTAACGGCTTTTCAGGCGGAAATCGATGCGGCTCTGCTGGCATTCGATGTTCAGCGAGCAGGCGCCGGCCAGGGTTGCGGCCAGAGGTTGAGCGCCACCCATGCCGCCCAGGCCTGCGGTCAGGACCCAACGGCCTTTCAGGTTGCCGTCGTAGTGCTGGCGACCGGCTTCGACGAAGGTTTCGTAGGTGCCCTGGACGATGCCCTGGCTGCCGATGTAGATCCAGCTGCCGGCGGTCATCTGGCCGTACATGGCCAGGCCTTTGGCGTCCAGTTCGTTGAAGTGTTCCCAGTTGGCCCAGTGCGGCACCAGGTTGGAGTTGGCGATCAGCACGCGCGGCGCGTTGCTGTGGGTCTTGAACACGCCTACCGGCTTGCCGGACTGCACTAGCAGGGTTTCGTCTTCGTTCAGGTGGGTGAGGCTCTCGACGATCTTGTCGTAGCACTCCCAGTTGCGAGCGGCGCGACCGATACCGCCATACACCACCAGCTCGTTCGGGTTCTCGGCGACTTCCGGGTCGAGGTTGTTCATCAGCATGCGCAGCGGCGCTTCGGTCAGCCAGCTTTTGGCGGTCAGTTGCGTGCCACGGGCGGCGCGGATTTCCACGTCACGGCGTTTGGTCCATTGCTGAGCGGGGGTTTTGTTGTCAGTCGTCACGTCACAATCCTCGATGATCAATCCGGCCCAGGCACTGGGCTGACGGTGCCTGCGTCGAACAGGCGGAATATGGGTTGGGCAAATCGGGTGTCGCGTCCGGTAGTCGATACCGGTGCAGCGAGTACACTCTTGCATACTCATATTTACTTGTACATACAAGCATATGCAACCGAGAGGCCAACTCGGATTTTTGTGCTGCAAAAGACGGGGAGGCCTTGCAGGCTCTGGGCTGGAATGTCGGACGAAGCTGTTGGCCTGGTGTGAAGGGGCGTTACGTGGCGAAGGAAATTGTTACTTTTGGGTGCGCGCGCCCCACGGCGGTGCAATAGGTAACAGAAAGTTGAATTGTCTGGCGGCGGCGTTTGGCATCTACTGCGCAGGCGATAACCCGCGCAGAGCGTGGGCCTTATAAGAATATTTCACCGCAGATGTAACCAGGGCGAGCGATGGACCGAACTACTGATCACGCTGCGCACAATGCGGCACTGCGCAGCCGGGAGATGCACCTGCAATCGCTGTTTTTGGCGGGGCAGACAGGTGACGAGCGTGCCTACCGGACTTTTCTGAGCGAACTGAGCAGCCATCTGCGCGGCTTTCTGCGGGCGCGCCTGCAACGCCAGCCCGGCGAAATCGAGGACTTGCTCCAGGAAGTGTTACTGGCGATTCACAATGGCCGGCACACCTACCGCTCCGACCAACCGCTGACAGCCTGGGTGTTTGCCATTGCTCGATATAAGGTGAGCGACTTTTTCCGTGCGCGCTCGCGGGGCGATGCATTTAACGACTCGCTGGACGACACCGCCGAGCTGTTCGCCGAGCCCGAGCTGGAGCCTGCCCAGGCCAGCCGTGATCTGGGCAAGCTGCTGGACGAGCTGCCGGACCGCCAGCGCTTGCCGATCCTGCATGTGAAGCTCGAAGGATTGTCGGTGACGGAGGCTGCAAAAGTGACGGGACTGTCCGAGTCGGCGGTCAAGATTGGCGTGCACCGCGGCCTCAAGGCGCTGGCGGCACGCATACGAGGTACGCGATGAAAACCGATGACCTGATTTCCCTTCTTGCTGACGGTGTGGCGCCGGTGGATCCGCGCATGCCGGCGCGGCGTTTCGGTGTCGCCGTGGTGCTGGGCGCGCTGGGCTCGCTGCTGATGGTACTGGCGATTTTCGGCGCCCGTCCCGACCTGGCGAGCGTGGCCCAGACGCCGTTGTTCTGGGGCAAGATCGCGTTGCCGTTGTGTCTGGGCGTCGGTGCGCTGTGGATGGTTACGCGACTGGCCCGGCCCGGCATGAGTGCGGGGGGCGGGCGCTGGCTGGTAGTGGTCGGAGTGGCGGCGGTCTGGCTGGCTGGCTTGTACGCCTTGGCTCAGGCTGCGCCGGACACACGGGTGGCGATGATCTTCGGCAAGACCTGGCGCGTCTGCGCATTCAATATCGCGCTGCTGGCGATTCCCGGCTTTATCTCGGTGTTTTGGGCCTTGCGCGGCATGGCCCCGACCCGTTTGCGTCTAGCCGGTGCCTGTGGTGGTCTGCTGGCGGGGTCGCTGTCGACCATCGCCTATTGCCTGCATTGCCCGGAGATGGCGATTCCGTTCTGGGGCGTCTGGTATCTGCTGGGGTTGCTGCTGTCCACGTTGATCGGCGCGGTGCTGGGGCCGCGGGTGCTGCGTTGGTAGGCCATGGTCGGGCCTTGTTCACTTCGTTTTGACAGCTCGTTTGATCGGTCGAGCAGTGTTGTGGGAGGGAGCCCTGCTCGCGAAAGCGGCATGTCATTCAAAACGGCTGTGTCTGTTCCGGCGCCTTCGCGAGCAGGGCTCCCTCCCACAGGTCAATCACTGGCCCGTTAATGCTCGGCGGTATCAAATCACCTTCACCGCTCGGCCAATGAACTGGATCGGGCCGCTGGGTTTGCTGGCCGGAATACCGGCTGCCTTCTCCAGGGTCAGCTCGAACAGCTGATTGGGCTGCAATGGCGGCAGGGTGCGCAGCGGCACTTTCAGCACCGCTCCGGATTTGACCCGACCCAGCGAGACCAGGCCTTGCCCGTTGCTGCTTTCGGTCCAGAACTGCAGGGTGCTGTCTTCGGGGATCGATGTGCTGCCCAAGGGGATCAGCTGAATTTCATTGGCGCCGATCGCCTGGATCACCCAGCCCGGCGTCTTGTCCTGCGGCGTACTCAACACGGCCATCCATGCCGGGGCGGCAGTCGGGGTGACTTGCGTTGCCAGTTGCGTACCGAGCAACAGCGCGGCGATCACCGACACCACCGCCAGCCGACGCCAGAACACCAGGCCGTTCCATTTGCGTGACGACGGACGGCGACTGCGCGTGCTGCTTTTGGCGCCTTGCGACAGATCGCCCAGGCTACGTTCGATACGACGCCACAAGCCGGCGGACGAGGGGGCGGGTTCGGCCATGTCGGTCAGGGCCAGCAGTCGCGATTGCCAGCCATCGACAGCCTTGCGCAACGCCGGGTCATGGGCCAGGCGTTGCTGGACTTCCGCGCGCTGGCTGTCCGAGAGCGTGCCCAGCACATACTCGCCGGCGATGATTTGTACGTCTTGTTCGGGGGTTTCCGGTTTCTTGTTCATCCACTGCGCTCCCGCACGCAGCCGCGCTGCGTTGGCTCCGGGCTGTCACCGTGGTCGGCATGCCCGGTTATTTTCTCCGATTTGCAGATGAGGATAGCTGTCGGCGCGGCAGGGAAACATACAGTTACGACGCACGGAGACGTATTTGTTGCGTCGCCGTCTAACGGTGCTGGCTCAAGCGGCTGCGCAACAGCCAGACACCGGCGATTGCCGACAGAATCGAGCCCATCAACACGCCGACTTTCACTTCGTCGATCAGATGTGCGGCGCCGGGAAAGGCCAGGTTGCCGATGAACAGGCTCATGGTGAAGCCGATGCCACAGAGCAGGGCGACGCCGTACAACTGCGTCCAGTTGCTGCCTTCCGGCAAGGTCGCCAACCCCGCGCGGATCGCCAGGGTAGCGGCGAGGAACACGCCGATCTGCTTGCCGACGAACAGCCCCAGCGCAACACCCAGCGGCACCGGATCGACCAGATTGCCCAGGGTGATGCCGGACAGCGACACCCCGGCGTTGGCAAAACCGAACACCGGCACCACGGCGAAGGCGACCCAGTAATGCAGCTTTTCTTCCAGCAGCAACAAAGGCGAGCGCGCTTCTTCCTGACGTGTGCCCAGGGGAATGCACAACGCCAGCGCAACGCCGGCGAGGGTGGCATGCACGCCCGATTGCAGGACGAAGAACCACAACAGCCCGCCAAGCAGCAGATACGGCAGCAGGCGCTGCACGCCCATGCGATTCATGATGACCAGCACGGCCAGGGTGGCAAACGATGCGCCGAGCATCGGCAGGTTCAGGCCGCTGCTGTAGAACAGCGCGATGATGGTCACCGCACCGAGGTCATCAAGGATCGCCAGCGCGGCGAGAAAGACTTTCAGCGAGGTCGGCACGCGCTTGCCCAGCAGCGACAGCACGCCGAGGGCGAAGGCGATATCGGTGGCCGCCGGAATGGCCCAACCGCTGAGGGTTTCGGGGTTGCCCGCGTTGATGGCGACATAGATCAGCGCCGGCACCAGCATGCCACCCGCCGCCGCAAAGCCGGGCAGGGCACGCTGGCCCCAGGTTGCCAGTCCGCCAGCCAGCACTTCGCGTTTGATCTCAAGGCCGACCATCAGGAAGAACACCGCCATCAGGCCGTCGTTGATCCACAACTCGACCGAGAGCCCGGCCCAGACACTGTGCAATCCGGCGAAATAGAACGGGGCCATAGGCGAGTTGGCGACGATGATCGCGGCCAGTGCAGCGCCCATCAGCACGATGCCGCCAGCGGATTCCGAAGCGAGGAAGCTGGCAAGGATGGCGAGGGCTCTGGGGCTTTGGCGGTTGGTGTCGAGCGTCGGCATGAGCGTCCCTGTGTCCGGCGGAAAGAGCGCACGTTAACACAGGTAACGGGGGGCTTTTCGTAGGAGCCGGCTTGCTGGCGAACCCGGCGTGCCAATCGACACGGATGTCGCCGGTCTGACGCTTTCGCCAGCAAGCCGGCCCCCACAGGTTGATGCGGTGTGGCGTGGATCAGACGGCCGTCAGCTCAATCACACAGCAACGGCTGGCGCGTGGCGCATACAGCACCACCTCCACCAGCGAGCCGTCAGGATTGTCCAGTTGCAGGCAATCATGGCGTTCAAGCAATTGCGGCGGGTGATCGCCGACGTTGGCTGCCATCTGCTCCGCGGCGCTGAACAGCAGGAATACATTGGCCGAACTGAAGAAACGCTGCGGTTGCAGCACATCGATCCATTGCAGGCGCGCGCGATAGCGGGTCGGTGCGTAGATCAGGTTGAAGTCGCGAATCGGTCCGTCCAGCAGGCGGCATGACACATGGCTGCCGCCACTGAAAGCGAATGGATCGGACGGCAACAACGGCTCGCTTTCCTTGCCGTCGATGGTCAGGGTCATGCCCGCACCTTGCAGCACCGTGATGATCCGCAGATAACCGGAGAACACCGAAAAGCCGCCGGATTCGCCGATATCGGCGATCGACAGGCGCCAGCCGAAACCGTCCAGGCCTTCGCCGGCATCGCGGGTGATTTCTTCGGTGCTGCCGCCACCGTTTTTCCAGGGCATGCGCGGGTAGTCGGCGGCTCGCAGAGCAGTCAGTCGGGTCATTTGGTGAAGCGTCCTTCCAGGCGGTGACGGGAACCGGGGTGAATCAGGCGGGCGGCGGTCACCGGCTGGCGCCCCGACCAGGTACGACGGCGCACCAGCAGACACGGCTCGCCTTTTTCGATCTGCAGCAGCTTGCACTCTTCCGGCTCGGCCAGAATGGCTTCCACGACGTGCTCGCCTTCGGTCAGCGGCGCCACCTGGTTGAGATAGGCGTACGGCGTCTGTTTGGTGAAGTCCTGTTGCAGGTAATCCGGCGCGACCAGCGCGTTGACGAAGCGGTCTTCGATTTGCACCGGGATGCCGTTCTCGAAATGCACGATCAGCGAATGAAACACCCGTTGGCCCTCGCGCATGTCCAGTGCCAGCGCGCGTTCGGAGCCGGCGGCTTCCTCGCGCAGAGTGATCACCTGGCAGGTGTGGGTGTGACCGCGGGAGGCGATTTCGTCGGCGATGTTGTGGACTTCAAACAGCGCGGACTGGGTCTTGGGTTCGGCGACGAAAGTGCCGACACCTTGCATGCGCACCAGCAGACCTTCGGCGGTCATCTCGCGCAGGGCGCGGTTGATGGTCATGCGGCTGAAACCCAGTTGGGTCACCAGTTCGCTTTCCGACGGCACGCGGTGGTGCGGCGGCCAGGTTCCGTTCTGGATCTGCTGGGTGATCATTTGCTTCACCCTGGCGTACAGCGGCGCCGGACTGTCACCCATCTGGGCGGCCAGCGGCGTAGGGGCAGGCGGAGTCGGCACAGAGAAATCCTTGTTATGACAAAAGTCGTGATGACGTAGCGTCGAAAGCCAATGGCGGCGGCGAATGGCGACACGCTAACCATTAACGTGATGGACGACAAGCTTGTCGCAGTTTACCGGGCGAGCAAACGTCTGTATATGTATAGACAATTTCACGCGAGGGGTGCAGAGCAATGTCCGTTTTCTTTGCCGAACGAGCGTTATTGCCTGGCGGCTGGGCCAATAACGTGCGTTTCGAGGTCGGTGTCGATGGTTTTTTGACCAGCGTTCTGAGTGATTCCGATGCCCAAGGCGCCGAGCGGATCAACGGTCCGGTCGTGCCGGGCATGCCCAATCTGCACTCTCACGCATTCCAGCGCGCCATGGCCGGCCTGGCCGAGGTGGCAGGCAATCCCAACGACAGTTTCTGGACGTGGCGCGACCTGATGTACCGCCTGGTCGGTCAGATCAGCCCGGAGCAACTGGGTGTGATTGCCCGGCAGCTGTATATCGAGATGCTCAAGGGCGGCTTTACCTCGGTGGCCGAATTCCACTATGTGCATCAGGACAACACCGGCAAGCCGTACGCCAATCCGGCAGAACTGGCGCTGCAAGTCAGTCAGGCCGCGCGTTCGGTGGGGATCGGCATGACTCTGCTGCCGGTGCTCTACAGCCACTCGGGTTTTGGCGGTCTGACACCGAACGAAGGCCAGCGGCGTTTTATCCACAGCACTGACAGTTATCTGGACTTGCAGGCGCGTCTGGCGCCGGTCATCGCCGAACAGCCGGCGCAAGCGCTCGGTCTGTGTTTCCACTCGCTGCGTGCGGTCACGCCGCAACAGATCGACGCGGTGCTGGCGGCCAGCGACAAGCAATGCCCGGTACATATCCACATTGCCGAGCAGCAGAAGGAAGTCGATGACTGCCTGAGCTGGAGCGGCCGCCGTCCGCTGCAATGGCTGTATGAAAACGTCGACGTCGATCAGCGCTGGTGCCTGGTCCACGCGACCCACGCCGAAGTTGACGAAGTAGCATCGATGGCCCGCAGCGGCGCCGTGGCGGGGCTGTGTCTGACCACCGAAGCGAACCTGGGTGACGGCATCTTCCCGGCGGTGGATTACATCGCTCAGGGGGGGCGTTGGGGGATCGGCTCGGACAGCCATGTGTCGTTGAGCGTGGTCGAGGAGCTGCGCTGGCTGGAGTACGGCCAGCGCCTGCGCGATCAGCGGCGCAACCGTCTGTATCGGGCCGATCAGCCGATGGTCGGTCGCACGCTGTACGACGCCGCGCTGATCGGTGGCGCTCAAGCCATGGGGCAGCCGGTCGGTGCGCTGGAGGTCGGTAAACGTGCGGACTGGCTGGTGCTCGACGGCAACGATCCGTACCTGGCGACCGCCTCGGGTGATGCGATTCTCAACCGTTGGCTGTTTGCCGGTGGTGACCGTCAGGTGCGTGAGGTGATGGTCAACGGCCGCTGGGTGATCCGCGATGGCCGACATGCTGATGAAGAGGAAAGCCGTCAGGCGTTCGCGCGGGTGCTGCGGGAGTTGTTGGGTTAAGGGCTGACAGGCAGCCCGAGCGCCGATGTGAAATGCAATCTCCTGTAGGAGTGAGCTTGCTCGCGATAGCAGTCATCCAGTCAAACATTCGGTGACTGACGCCGCGCCATCGCGAGCAAGCTCACTCCTACAAGTTCAATCCTGCGGCTTCGGCATCTTCGCATCCTCCACCCGCCAGATCAGCCGGGTGGTGTCATACCCCTGCTGCTGCGCCTTCATCAGCATCTCGTTGCGCACCGATTCGGGGACATGAGCGGTGCGCGACAGTAGCCACAGGTACTTGCGGTTGGGGTTGCCGACCAGCGCCTGCTTGTAATCGTCGCTGATGTACAGCACCCAGTAGTTGCCTTTGGCGACGCCGGGCGCGAGTTTCGAGAACCAGTTGTCGAACACCACCCACAGCTTGTCGGTCTTGCCTTCGACCTGCGGCGATGCGGTGCCGGTGGCCTGTTCCCATTGACCGTCCTGCGTGCGGCAGCGGTTGGTCACAGCGATGTTGCCGTCATCCTTGAGCTTGTAATGGGCTTCGGACTGCGCGCAGTTGCGCTGGAAAAACATCGGCAGCCGCGCCAGCTCATACCAGGTGCCCTGATAGCGTTTCAGGTCGACATGATCAACCGTTCGCGGCGCCATGGAATCGCCTTCCGGCGTCGCGCAGCCGGCCAGCCACAAAGCCGCCGTTGCGATCGCGATACTGCGCACGACCCGGCGGGTATTCATTTCAGCCCCTGCCCCGAAAACAGCACGACCCGGTCACCGGCGTACTGCACGCTGATAAAGGTCTTCTGATCGCCCCAGGTACAACTCGACACACCCAGCGCGCCGGAGCATTCGGTCGGGCTGCCGAGCAGCTTCTCGACCTCCGCCTTGGGCATGCCCGAAGTGATTTTCGAGTAGTTTTCCTGATTGATCTTGTTGCAGGCGGCGAGCAGCACGCAGACCGACAACAGGGCGAGAGAGCGCAAAGACATGATGAAGCTCCTGAATCGAAGGGAGGCAACGTTGCAGCGCACTTCGCTGACGTAATGCCGAAAGCTTAGAAGAGAAAGGCGGGGTCTGGTTCCGTAGGGCAAGAACAACATCCTTGCTCTGTAGGCGTTGCGCTCGATTTTGTAGGCGCTGGTTTGTCTGTAGGAGCTGGCTTGTCCTGCGAGCGGCTGCGCAGCAGTCGTAAATCCGATGAATGCGGTGTGACAGATAGAACGCGTGCGCAGGTTTTACGACGGGTTCCCCGCCGCTCGCAGGACAAGCCAGCTCCTACAGAAAAGCCGGTGCCCACAGACAAATTAGACCCTGCGGCATCAAAATCTCGACCCGCGCTCCTTCAGAAACTCGATTTCCTCATCCGTGGATTCCCTGCCCAGTACCTCATTGCGATGGGGAAAGCGGCCGAAGCGTTTGATCACCACCTGATGTTTTCTGGCGTAGTCCAGGTTCTGCTTGAAATAGTCGCGGTCGGTGGCAGGCAGTAGCGGGAGCAGGGCGGCGAAGCGCTGGATGGCTTCGTCCTGATCGGCGAGGTTTTCGCTGTGTTCCAGCACCAGATAGATGAACGTGCGCTGGATCGGAGTGAGGGCCTGGTCGCGGTGCAGCTTGAGGCCGTGCTTGACCAGTGTCTGGGCGCGGCTGTCGCCGGCGAAGGCATCGGGGGTATCGCGAAAGATCATGCGCGGCAGTTGATCGAGCAACAGCACCAGCGCGAGCCAGCCTTGCGGGGTTGAGGTCCAGTCGGACAGGCCGCCCTTGAGCGCCTGTTCCACCAGACCACCGAAGCGGTGGGCCGCATCGGTGTCCTGGGATTTCTTCTTGCCAAACCAGAGCGCGTTTTTTGCCCTGGCTATCTCGCTGGGCGATTCGGCAGAGCCGAACCACCACTCCAGCAGAGGCAGCCAGGGCGCGCTCATGGCGTCATTCCTTGTGATACGCGGTGGCGCGTTCCACTTCTTCCTTCGAGCCGAGGAACACCGCAACGCGCTGGTGAAGGCCTTCCGGCTGGATGTCGAGGATGCGCTGATGGCCGTCAGTGGACGCGCCGCCGGCCTGTTCGACCAGGAACGACATCGGGTTGGCTTCGTACATCAGGCGCAACTTGCCTGGCTTGGAAGGCTCGCGGGCATCGCGCGGGTACATGAACAGACCGCCACGGGTCAGGATGCGGTGTACGTCGGCGACCATCGCGGCAACCCAGCGCATGTTGTAGTTCTTCTTCAGCGGGCCTTCTTCGCCGGCCAGCAGCTCGCTGACGTAGCGCTGCACCGGGGCTTCCCAGTGACGCTGGTTGGACATGTTGATGGCGAATTCCTGGGTGGACGCCGGGATCTGGATGTCTTCGTGGGTCAGCACGAAGCTGCCCATTTCACGGTCCAGGGTGAAGCCTTTGACGCCGTCGCCCAGGGTCAGAATCAGCATGGTCTGCGGGCCATAGATGGCATAACCGGCGGCGACTTGTTTGCTGCCTGGCTGCAGGAAGGCCTTTTCGTTCAGCGCTTCGTTCTGGCTCAGGTATTCGTTCGGGCAACGCAGTACCGAGAAGATGGTGCCGACCGGGGCGTTGATGTCGATGTTCGACGAGCCGTCCAGCGGGTCGAATACCAGCAAGTAGGCGCCTTTTGGGTATTTGCCGGGGATCTGGTAGGCATTGTCCATTTCCTCGGACGCCATGCCGGCCAGGTGACCGCCCCATTCGTTGGCTTCCAGCAGGATTTCGTTGGACATCACGTCCAGCTTCTTCTGCACTTCGCCTTGCACGTTCTCGGTACCCATGCTGCCGAGGACGCCGCCCAGGGCGCCTTTGGATACCGCGTGGCTGATTTCCTTGCACGCACGCGCCACCACTTCGATAAGGAAGCGCAGATCGGCAGGGGTGTTATTGCTGCGGGTCTGCTCAATCAGATAGCGACTCAGGGTAACGCGGGACATGGATAGCTCCGAAGGATGGGGAATAAAAAACGCGCACAGTTTAGCGTGTGTGGCGACTGAATACTGCCTGTCAGACCGGTTTCGTAGTGAATGAGTTCACGGGCTACACGAGCGTAGCCGGTCGTGGATGACGAATCGACGGACATCGTGTGCATTTTATCGGCTGCGGGATCGGTTCAGCCTCCGCGATTTTTATTCGCCGCGCGCAGCGAGCCGAGCGCCATCCAGCCGAGTAGAACAACCCCCAGCACCAGCACCGCCCACAGGCCGATGCGTTTCCAGTCCGGCCCCTTGGCCGGCGGCGCCGCTGGCACCTTGTCGGCCTGCGCAGTGAGCGTCAGCGTGGCATTGCCCAGCGTCGCCAGTTTTTCCGGGGTGATGCCGGGCACCAAAGTGTTCAACGGCAGGCTGGCGCTTTTGATTGTCGCGTTGCCGATGCTCAGGCTATAGGGCGGCGCGCTGCGGGCGAGGAACACCAGTTGCGTGGCGCGCACGGCGAAACTCAGCATCGGTGCTTCGTTACCCAGACCGCCGCCACGGTCGTCGACTTCCAGCTTGAGCTGCTGGACGACTTCGCCGGGCAGTTTCATTTCGTCCTGCACCACGTCCTGGCCATTCTGGGTCAGGCGATACAGCAAGCCGCTGTCGATCACGTGCCACGGCGCCTGGCTGTCGCGGCGGGCATACAGGGTGGCGGGGGCGAGGCTGTTGGGCTGGGTGATGTCGACCCGCATGCGCTCCAGCGGCAATGCCACTGGCAGTTGCCAGACATACACGCCGGGCTTTTCCACATCGCCGCCGATCTTCGGCGACCAGCTCAACGGCAGCGCGCCGGGGTGAATGCTGACCACTTGTGCCGAGGTCAGGTTCGGGGCCGATTGTGGAACGTTCCACAGCAGACGCAGATAGCGCGCACTGCGGCCCGGCAGGGTAATGACGCGCTGTTCGACCAACTCGTCGGCGAACGACAGCCGCGCCACTTGGCCCTCGCCCCAGCGGCTCCAGTGCTGCAAATCATCGCTGGCCTCGATGCTGAAGCGCTGGAAGCCGTCATGTTCGCTGTCCCAGTCGAGGATCAACTGATCCAGCGGCGCCTTGATTGCGCTGGTGTCCAGCAGCCAGCCGCGCAGGATTTCTTCGCCAGCCTCGATTTCACCCTGCGGCTGCACTTCGACCAGGGTGCCGTTGGTGCTGCGCTCGACGCGAATCTTCGGTTCGGCATCCCGGGCGTTGTCGTTGTTGTACAGCGGGAAGCCCTTCACCGTGACCGGCGTCTGCTCTTCCTGCTGGGGCTGGCCAAGCGTCAGGGCGTAGGGCTGGGCCTGACCGTCGGCGTTGAACACGCGGACATCGTTGA
Organism: Pseudomonas sp. NPDC090208; assembly: GCF_044746785.1. Taxonomy (NCBI): domain Bacteria; kingdom Pseudomonadati; phylum Pseudomonadota; class Gammaproteobacteria; order Pseudomonadales; family Pseudomonadaceae; genus Pseudomonas; species Pseudomonas sp. NPDC090208. Next base: position 322,697 of record NZ_JBIVCU010000001.1, on the reverse strand, counting down.
GGCTGCTCTGGCGGGCGTGCAGTTGCAGATTCAGCGGCAACTCCAGGCGATACCACGGCCCTTCGCCGCTCAGGGTCATGGGCGTATGGCTGGCGAAGTCATCCGGCAGGTCTTCTGCCTGAGCTGGCGACGTATTCGACAGCGCGGCCGACAGGCTCAGCATGACGATGAAAAGGCGGCTCAACGATGGACTCCTCGAATGTTTCATGGCTGCTCCCGCGGGGTGGCCGGTTCACTGGGGCCGGCGTCGTCTGGGGGCGGGGCAGCGTCGGTCTGACGCGGCGGCAACGGGGCGAAATAGCCCACCACCAACAGCAGAATGCCGACGCCGATGAACGAGATGATCCGCTCCAGACCGCCGCGGTTGCTCAGCTCGATAAAGAACAGTTTGGCGACCACGACGGCGATCAGCACGGCACCGACGATCCACAGATCACGGCGGACGCGCAGGTGCCCGCCGATCATCAGCGCCAGGGCCATCAGGGTCCAGACGATGGACAGACCGGCCTGCACGCGCATCGATTCGAACAGCGCGTCGCTGTGCCACGGCACGTTCGCCCAGTGGTGGGCGCTGCGCGTGACCATCGCCGTGACCAGCGCAAACAGCGAAGCCCCGGCGATCACCAGTGCGCCGCGGCGGGCCTGGGCCGGGCCGAAGCCCAGTTGCGACAGGTATTGGCGAGTCCATTTGACGATGCCGACCAGGCTGATCAGCAGGCCCAACTCCAGCGGGTTGATCAGTGGAATGTAAGGCAGCGGATCGGCGGCGCCCTCGCTGAAGCCGTTCGCCAGCCAGAACCACGCCAGCATCAACACCGCCAGCGGCGCCGCAGCACGGACGCGGTAGTCGCGCGGGTAGGCGCTGACAGGCCACGGCCAGTTGAGCGGGGCCGTCATCGCCAGCAGGTACAGGCTCGGCAGCACCGCCCAACCCAGCCAGCGCCAGGCGTTGTAGGCGTCCGACAGCACCATCAGGCCGTAGCGCAATTGCAGCGAGAGCACGCCAATGATCAGCCAGCAACCGAGCACATGGGCAGCGCTGCGCAGTGCTGACGGCAAACGGTCGTCCAGCTTGCGCAGCGACCACAGATGCACGACGAACACCGCCAGCCAGCTCAACCAGCCCCAGTCGGCGGACGGGTTGTAATCGGTGTCGATCAGCATCAGGCCCAGCAACACGCCGCTGGCAGGTGTCAGCAGCGTGCACAGTTGCGCCAGTCCTGACCAGTTCAGGCGCAAGGCGGCCAGTGTCCACAGGACCACACTGAGTGCGCCGAACAGCAACAGCAGGGTGATATCCAGATCGCTCGGCAGATAGTGGGTGCTCATGCACAGCGCCACCGACCACCAGAGCGCACCCCAGATCAGCAACAGCGGCTCCAGTAATCGGACACTGAGTACCCGCAGGGTGCCGATGCGCTGTACGCAAAAGGCGCTGATCAGCCCGGCCAGTGAAATGATCAGCGGCGTCCAGAAATCGCCATGATTGAAGCTCGCCGAGAACCAGCGACCGACCACGCCGACAAAGGCGAACCCGGCACCGAGTTGCAGCAGCAGGCCGAAGCCACGTGCCAGCAGACGGTTCTGGCGCATGCCCAGCCAGAACACCGCTGCGCCTTCGATGGCCCAGGCGACTGTGGTCCACTGCGCCGCCAGCCCCAGCGGAATCGCCAGGGTGGCGAACACCACGCCCAGCGCCAGGCAGGTTTCCACCAGCAACAGCGCCCGGCCCGGCGCGCGTCCGGCCAGCAGGCGCGCGATGCCCATATAAAGAAGGCCCATGACCAAGGCGCTGAACGCGGCGCCGAATTCCAGGTGTTTGATCACCGCGTACTGCAAGCCAAAGCCGGCGATGGGCGTGCCGAGCAGCAGCGTGCCATCCACGTAATGGCTGTGTTGCGCCGACCAACGCAGCACGGCGGCGCGGCTGTCGTCCTGCGGGCCGTCGGCGTGTTCGGCCAGCTTGCGCCGGGCGAACAGCAGGCCGATGGCCAGATACATCAGGAAGAACAGAATCAGGAACGGCTCGGTGCTCCAGAACAGCGCCGGGGTGTAAGCCTTCAGGCCCCAGGCGCAGCCGATGCCGAAGGTGCCGACGAAGCCGATCAGGTTCAGTGGGCGCCAGGCCTTGAACCAGGCGATGGCAAAGATGCCGGCGTTGAGCAGGGCGAAGTAACTGAACAGCGCGACATGGCTGCCTTCACCGGTAGACGTGAGCAGCGGCGCGGCAAAACCGCCAAGGGCCGCGACACAGGCCAGCGCCAGCGCGTTCTGGGTCAGGGCGAGAATGGCCGAAAACAGCGTCACCGCCACCAGCAGGGCGAAAGCCATCCCCGGTGCCAGCAGGGTATGGACTTTCATCGCCGCGAACACCGTCAGGTACAGCACGGCAATGCCGGTGCCCTGCAGCGTCAGGGCAAACGCCGCGTTGCGTCCGCGCAGCCACCAACCCAGACCGAGCAGTGCCACCGCCGCCAGCGCAACCCCGGCATAACGCGCTTCAATGGGCACGACCATGCCTTCGGTGGCATAGCGCAGCAAGAACGCCAGCCCCAGAAACAACAGCACCACGCCGACGCGCAGCACGGTGTTGCCGCCGAGCAGCCAGCCTCTGGCGCGGGACAGCGCGCTGTCGAACGGGTTGGGCTCGACGGGCGCGGTCGGCTTGATCTGCACGGCCGGGCGGGCAGGTGGAGGCGTTGGCTCAGGTCGTCGCCATTCGGAATCGGTATCGGTGGAAGGGACAGGCTCGGGCGTTTGCAGATCCGGCAGGTCCCAGAGCAACTCCGGGCCGTCGGTGGACACCGGTTGGATATTCAGCGGCTCGGCGACAGGAGCCTCGGCAGGCGGCAAGGGGCCATGTTCCAGTTGGCTCAGGCGTTGTTGCAGGGCGTCGAGCGTCTGACGGGTTTCGGTCAGTTGCGTCTGCTGTGCGGCGCTTAGCCGGCTCAGGGTCGTGACGCGGAAACTCTGCGCCAGCACCAGCCCGAGCAACGCGCCGATAAGGGCGCCGATGACCGACTCATCCAGCATCCCGCCAGCGGCCAGACCGGCCACCATGAAAATCCATTGCACGCGACGACATCCTGTTTCAGCCGCTGAACGGCGATGGGCAGGAGTATATCGGGCGAGGAAACAATTTGTGTCCGATGGTTCGCCTACCGTAGGAGTGAGCTTGCTCGCGATTGCGGTGTGTCAGACACAAAATCCCCGTCTGATAGAACGCAATCGCGAGCAAGCTCACTCCTACGGCCTTCGGCCAGAATCAAAAGCCATCCATGTAGGAGCTGGCTTGCCCTGCGACCGGCGACGTAGTCGTCGTAAAAACAGTACACGCGGTCTGTCAGTGAGACCGCATTCGCCGGATTTACGACTGCTGCGCAGTCGGTCGCAGGGCAAGCCAGCTCCTACAGGGCTGGCGTGAAGCGTGTCAATCCAGAGCGTTCCAGATCTCGTTGGCGTACTCGCGGATGGTCCGGTCCGACGAGAACCAGCCCATACGTGCGGTGTTGAGCACCGCCGAGCGCCACCATTCCTTCGAGTCGTGCCAGCGTGCTTCGACCCGCGACTGGGCCTGCCAGTACGACTCGAAATCGGCGCAGACGAAGAAGCGGTCGTAGCTGATCAACTGGTCGATCAGCCCGGTGTAACGGTACGGATCGTCCGGCGAGAACACCCCGCCACGAATCGCCTGCAACACGTCGTTCAAGCGTGCGGAGCCTGCAATGTCGCCGTGGGCATTGAACTCGCCGGCATGTTTGCGCGCTTCGACTTCCTGGGCGGTCATGCCGAAGATGAACATGTGTTCAAGCCCGACCTGCTCGCTCATCTCCACGTTGGCGCCGTCCAGCGTGCCGATGGTCAGCGCGCCGTTGAGGCCGAACTTCATGTTGCTGGTGCCGGAGGCCTCCAGGCCCGCCGTGGAAATCTGCTCGGACAGGTCTGCCGCCGGAATGATGCTTTCCGCCAGGCTGACGTTGTAGTTGGGCATGAACACCACTTTCAGCCGGCCGCGCAGGGTCGGGTCGTTGTTCACCGTGCGGGCGATGTCGTTCGCCAGCTTGATGATCAGCTTGGCCGAGTGATAACTGGCGGCCGCCTTGCCGGCGAAGATCTTCACCCGCGGCACCCAGTTGGTGCTCGGGTCGGCCCGCATGGCCTGGTACAGCGCCACGGTGTGGAACAGGTTGAGCAACTGGCGTTTGTACTCGTGAATCCGTTTGACCTGAACGTCGAACAGCGCTTCGGGATTGAGGGTGATGCCCATGCGTTCCTGAACGATGGCTGCCAGGGCTTTCTTGCTGTGCAGGCGCTGGGCGGCGAATTCCTTCTGGAATTTGCTGTTGTCGGCCAGCGGTGCCAGCTTGAGCAAGGCGGTCTCGTGGTTGTCGAGGACCTGCTCGCCCAGCTCCTTGACCAGCATCGCGGTCAGTTGCGGGTTGGACTGGAACAGCCAGCGGCGGAAGGTGATGCCGTTGGTCTTGTTGTTGATCCGCTCCGGATAGAGCTTGTGCAGTTGCGCGAAAACGGTCTTGCGCATCAGCTGGGTGTGCAGTGCCGACACGCCGTTGACGCTGTGGGAGCCGAGGAACGCCAGGTTACCCATGCGCACGCGGCGGCCGTTGTCTTCCTCGATCAGCGACACCGAGCGCAGCAGGCCGAACAGGTCCGGGTCGTCCTTGTGCTCGACCCGCACTTCATCGATGTGCTGGGCGTTGATCATGTAGATGATCTGCATGTGCCGCGGCAGCATGCGTTCCATCAGGCCCACCGACCAGGTTTCCAGCGCCTCGGGCAGCAGGGTGTGGTTGGTGTAGGCGAGGGTGCCGACGGTGATGCGCCAGGCTTCGTCCCACTCGACGTTGTACAGGTCGATGAGGATACGCATCAGTTCGGCCACGGCGATCGACGGGTGAGTGTCGTTCATTTGGATCGCCGCGTGTTCCGGCAGGCTGTGGATGTCGTAGCCCATGTTCTTGTGGCGGCGCAGCAAGTCTTGCAGCGAAGCCGAAACGAAGAAGTATTCCTGCCGCAGGCGCAGTTCCTGGCCGGCCTCGGTGCTGTCGTTGGGGTAGAGCACGCGGGAAATACTTTCAGCGCGCACGACTTCCGCCACGGCACCGACGTGGTCCCCGGCGTTGAAGCGTTCCAGATGCAGGTCTTCGACCGCCCGCGCCCGCCACAGGCGCAAGGTGTTGACCGCCTTGCCGCGCCAGCCGACCACCGGGGTGTCGTAGGCAATCGCCCGTACGGTTTCGCCGGCGTGCCAGCACTGGCGGGTTTCGCCGGAGGCGTCCAGCACCGGAGCTCCGGTGACGTCCAGTTTGGGCTGTACGCTGCCGCCGAAGCCGATCTGATAGATCACTTCCGGGCGTTCGAACTCCCACGGGTTACCGAAATCCAGCCAGTTTTCCGTCTGCTCCTGCTGCCAGCCGTCGACGATGGCCTGACGGAACAGGCCGTGTTCGTAACGGATGCCGTAGCCATGGCCGGCGATGCCCAGGGTCGACATGCTCTCCATGAAACACGCGGCCAGACGGCCGAGGCCGCCGTTGCCCAGCGCAGCGTCCGGTTCCAGAGTACGGATCCTTTCCAGATCCACATTCAGGCCCTTCAATGCTTCGCGGGCGGTTTCCAGAATGCCGAGGTTACTCAGGCTGTCGAACATCAGCCGACCGATGAGAAATTCCAGCGAGAGGTAATAGACGCGTTTCTTTTCCTGCCGGTAGATGTACCGGGTGTGATTCATCCAGCGCTCGGCCATTTTGTCGCGGGTCGCCAGGGCGATGGCCATGAACCAGTCATGGTCGAACGCGTGGTCGGCATCCTTGCCCACGGCATATTCCAGTTTGGTCAGCACTGCTTCACGAAAGGCTGCCACTTCAGCGTCACGAACGTTGGGTTCCGGAGACATCGGGTACGACCTCAAGTTGGTTGGACGATAAAACGGGTTGTTTGACTGTAGGGTGTGTCGTCGGTTATTTCCTGCCGAAATGGATGAAATGTGCGGCGGCGCACCCCTCGGTTCGACTCGGGTGGAACGCTCTGGTTCGCGGCCGTTTACTTCGGCCAATTGCCTGCATTGATCGTTCCACTCTCGTCATATGAGTAGCACGGCATTGATGTCAGTCCTGCGCCAGGCCACGAAAACAGAGGTGACAGATGCCGTGAAACAGGCAAGCATGCTCATTCGGCGATTCGGGTTTATGATGCCCGGCGGCAGATAGATAGCAGCCCCTGAATTGGACTTTTGGAGCACCTATGCAGACTTTGTACCCGCAGATCAAACCTTACGCCCGGCACGATCTGGCGGTAGAAGAGCCGCATGTGCTGTATGTCGATGAAAGCGGCTCGCCGGAAGGCCTGCCGGTGGTGTTCATCCACGGTGGCCCGGGTGCGGGATGCGACGCGCAGAGCCGTCGCTACTTCGATCCGACCCTGTACCGCATCATCACGTTCGACCAGCGCGGCTGCGGCCGTTCCACGCCCCACGCCAGTCTGGAAAACAACACCACCTGGCATCTGGTCGAGGACCTGGAGCGCATCCGCAAGCACCTGGGCATCGACAAATGGGTGCTGTTCGGCGGCTCGTGGGGTTCGACCCTGTCGCTGGCCTACGCCCAGGCTCACCCCGATCGTGTTCATGCACTGATTCTGCGCGGCATCTTTCTGGCCCGCCCGCAGGAGATCAAATGGTTCTATCAGGAAGGTGCCAGCCGCCTGTTCCCGGATTACTGGCAGGATTACCTGGCACCAATCCCGCTGGACGAGCGCGGTGATTTGCTCGGCGCGTTCCACAAGCGCTTGATCGGCAACGACCAGATCGCCCAGATGCACGCAGCCAAGGCCTGGTCCACCTGGGAAGGCCGCACCGCGACGCTGCGCCCGAACCCGCTGGTGGTGGATCGCTTCTCCGAGCCGCAGCGCGCGCTGTCGATTGCCCGCATCGAGTGCCATTACTTCACCAACAATGCGTTCCTCGAAGACAACCAGTTGATTCGTGACATGCCGAAGATCGCTCACCTGCCGGGTATCATCGTGCATGGCCGCTACGACGTGATCTGCCCGCTGGACAATGCCTGGGAGCTGCATCAGGCCTGGCCGAACAGCGAACTGCAGGTGATCCGCGATGCCGGTCACGCCGCGTCCGAGCCGGGCATCACCGATGCGCTGGTACGGGCGGCGTCTCAGGTGGCGCGGCGTTTGCTGGATCTGCCGCCGGAAGAGGCGTAAGGGCCCAAGAGGATCAAACTGTGGGAGCCGGCTTGCTGGCGAACGCGGAGTGTCAGGCACTGATTTTCTGTCTGACCCGACGCATTCGCCAGCAAGCCGGCTCCCACACAGATTGTGGGGATCCAGAAATGCGTGGAAGGTATTGAATGAAAGGTTTGCTGCAACGCGTGCGCGGTGCACGCGTCGATGTTGCTGGCGCAACAGTCGGGGCCATCGATCAGGGTCTGTTGGTGCTGATCGGCATCGAACCGCAAGACACCCGCGCGAGCGCCGACAAAATGCTGCACAAGCTGCTTAACTACCGAGTGTTCTCTGACGAGCAGGGCAAGATGAACCTGTCCGTCAGCGATGTCGGTGGTGGATTGCTGCTGGTTTCCCAGTTCACCCTGGCGGCCGACACCAAGAGCGGCATGCGCCCGAGCTTTTCCAGCGCCGCGCCGCCCGCTCTGGGTGCCGAGTTGTTCGATTACCTGGTAGAGAAGGCTAAAAGCTCGCACGGCACGGTGGAAACGGGCCAATTTGGTGCGGATATGCAGGTTCATCTGGTCAATGATGGCCCTGTGACATTTTTACTGGAGACGTAAAGTCCCGGTTTTGTCTGGTCCGCCCGGATTTAATAGGCAAAAAGCCATAAATACTTCGTTTCCCCTGATGCGTTGTAACGCAGGCTGCTAGATAATCGCGCGCTACAAAGACAGCCGATTGTCTGTCAAATCGGTAAAAACGCAGATTGGTCCGACAACGTTTGGGGAATCATTGGCCCCTTTCGCAGTCGGAACAATGCTCGCCAACCCGGCATCTGATCGCTGGCCGTTGGTTTATTCATCTGTTTTCGGCGAGGGTTGCTCGTGATTGTTAGTCCATGTAATGCACCAAAGACCCCTGGCATGCGCCTGCGCAGCGCCTTGCTTGCCGGGTCGGCTTTGTTCTGCCTGTTCGGCGCCGGTCAGCTGTGGGCGTTCGATCTCGACGACGTGGCGACAAAGGCCAAAGAACTGGCCGGACAGAAATTCGTAGCACCCAAGAGCAACCTTCCCGCGGAATTCCGCGACATGAAGTTTGCCGACTACCAGAAGATCCGTTTCCTGCAGGACAAGGCTGAATGGGCCAATGACAAGACCCCGTTCAAGCTGTCCTTCTATCACCAGGGCATGCACTTCGACACCCCGGTGAAAATCAACGAAGTGACGGCAACCACCGTCAACGAGATCAAATACGACCCGAACCGCTTCGATTTCGGCGGCATGAAGTTCGACGCCAAGGCCACCGAGAACCTCGGCTGGGCCGGTTTCCGCGTCATGTACCCGATCAATCGGGACGACAAGCAGGACGAGATCATGACCATGCTGGGCGCGAGCTACTTCCGCGTCATCGGCAAGAACCAGGTCTACGGTCTGTCCGCACGCGGCATGGCCATCGACACCGCCATGTCCTCGGGTGAAGAATTCCCGCGTTTCACCGAATTCTGGATCGAGAAGCCGAGCGCCGATGACAACCATCTGGTGATCTTTGCCTTGCTCGACTCGCCACGCGCCACCGGTGCCTACAAGCTGACCCTGCGCCCAGGCACCAACTCCCTGGTTGACGTGCAGTCGCGCATGTTCCTGCGTGAGAAGGTCGGCAAGCTCGGCGTTGCGCCGCTGACCAGCATGTACCTGTTCGGTGCCAACCAGCCGTCGAAAGTCCTCAACTACCGTCGCGAGCTGCACGACTCCAGCGGTCTGTCGATCCAGGCGGCCAACGGCGAGTGGATCTGGCGTCCGCTGAACAACCCGAAACACCTCGCAGTCAGCAGCTTCTCGGTAGAAAACCCGCGCGGTTTCGGCCTGCTGCAACGTGGCCGCAACTTCAGCCATTACGAAGACCTCGACGACCGCTACGACAAGCGTCCAAGCGCCTGGATCGAGCCGAAAGGCGACTGGGGCAAAGGCACCGTCGATCTGGTCGAGATTCCGACCGCCGACGAAACCAACGACAACATCGTGGCGTTCTGGAAGCCGGAAGCTCAACCTGAGCCAGGCCAGCCGGTGGAGTTCAACTACCGCCTGCACTTCACCATGGACGAAGATTCCATCCATTCGCCGGATCTGGGCTGGGTCAAGCAGACCCTGCGTTCCACCGGTGACGTGAAGCAGTCCAACCTGATCCGTCAACCGGACGGCAGCGTGGCGTATCTGGTCGATTTCGTCGGCCCGACCCTGGCCAAACTGGGTGAAGACCCGGCCATTCGCAGCCAGGTCACCACTGACGACAACACCGAGCTGGTCGAGAACAACCTGCGTTACAACCCGGTCACCAAAGGCTGGCGTCTGACGCTGCGTCTGAAAGTCAAAGACGCGAACAAGAATGTGGAAATGCGCGCTTACCTGCTGCGTGAAACACCGGCAGAGCCAGGCAAGGAACCTGCGGTGATCACCGCGGACAAAACAGACAAGAAGTCTGAGAAAAAAGCCGAGGCCAAGCCTGCTGTCGTAGCGGCAGCACCGAAGGACGACAAGGCGGAAATCGTCAAGACCGACGCCCTGAAGGCCGGCGATGCGAAAGACGCCAAAGACGCGAAAGTGGCCAAGGCGGACGCCAAGGCCGAGGGCAAGGATGCAGGCAAAGCCGACAAGGCCGATGCTGCCAAGGCCGACGCCGCCAAGGTGGCGGAAGCCAAGCCGAGCGACGAAGCCTCCCGGCCTGAAGCCGCTCTGGGCGACGCTGCAAAAGCCAACAAAGGCAGTAAAGAAACCCCGCAGCCAGCTGTAGAGGCTGCATCCACCCAACCGGGCCCGGCCATGATTCAACAAGTCCTGACCGAGACCTGGAGCTACCAGTTGCCAGCCGATGAGTAATTCACACGCCGTGCCTGAGTCTCTTGGCGAGTACCTCGCACATTTGCCGATGAGCGACGAGCAGCGGGCCGAACTGGCCAGCTGCACCTCGTTCGCCGAGCTGCACGAACGCCTTTCGGCGAAGACTGTCGACGATCCTGCCGAAGCCGCTCAGGCTTCGGTGGAGCGTCGCCTGACCCTGACCACCGCTGACGAACTGCGCGAAGCCGAAATGCTGACCGTCGACGCCAGCGGCCGGGTGTGCCTGAAGGCCGCGCCGCCGATCCGCCGGACCAAGGTGGTACCGGAGCCGTGGCGCACCAACATTCTGCACCGCGCCTGGCGCCGGATGACCGGGAAAACCAACCCGCCGCCACCGACCCATGACGACCTGCCGCGTGACTTGCCGAAGTCGCGCTGGCGTACCGTCGGCTCGATCCGCCGCTACATCCTGCTGTTACTGATGCTGGGTCAGACCATCGTCGCCGGCTTCTATATGAAAGGCATCCTGCCGTATCAGGGCTGGTCGCTGGTGTCGTTCGACGAAATCAGCCATCAGACCCTGTGGCAGACCGCCGTGCAGGTGATGCCGTACGCGCTGCAGACCACCATCCTGCTGATGTTCGGGATTCTGTTCTGCTGGGTATCCGCCGGTTTCTGGACCGCGCTGATGGGCTTCCTCGAACTGCTCACAGGCCGTGACAAGTACCGGATCTCCGGTGCCAGCGCCGGCAACGAGCCGATCGAAGCCGGTGCCCGCACCGCGCTGGTGATGCCGATCTGTAACGAAGACGTACCGCGCGTGTTCGCCGGTCTGCGTGCGACGTTCGAGTCGGTGGCCGCTACCGGTGACCTGGACCGTTTCGACTTCTTCGTCCTCAGTGACACCAACGAAACCGACATCGCCGTTGCCGAGCAACAGGCCTGGCTGGACGTCTGCCGCGAAACCAACGGTTTCGGCAAGATTTTCTATCGTCGTCGCCGCCGTCGCGTGAAGCGCAAGAGCGGCAACCTCGACGACTTCTGCCGTCGCTGGGGTGGCGATTACCGCTACATGGTCGTACTCGACGCCGACTCGGTGATGAGCGGCGAGTGTCTGACCAGTCTGGTGCGCCTGATGGAAGCCACGCCGGACGCCGGTATTATCCAGACCGCGCCGAAAGCCTCGGGCATGGACACGCTGTATGCACGCATGCAGCAGTTCGCCACCCGCGTGTACGGTCCGCTGTTCACGGCCGGTCTGCACTTCTGGCAACTGGGCGAATCCCACTACTGGGGTCACAACGCGATCATCCGCATGAAGCCATTCATCGAGCACTGCGCCCTGGCGCCGTTGCCCGGTAAAGGTGCCTTCGCCGGTGCGATCCTCTCCCACGACTTCGTCGAAGCCGCGCTGATGCGCCGTGCCGGCTGGGGCGTGTGGATTGCCTACGACCTGCCGGGCAGCTACGAAGAACTGCCGCCGAACCTGCTGGACGAACTCAAGCGTGACCGTCGCTGGTGCCACGGTAACCTGATGAACTTCCGCCTGTTCCTGGTCAAGGGCATGCACCCGGTACACCGTGCCGTGTTCCTGACCGGCGTGATGTCGTACCTGTCGGCGCCGTTGTGGTTCCTGTTCCTGGTGTTGTCGACGGCACTGCTGGCGGTCAACACGCTGATGGAGCCGACCTACTTCCTGGAGCCGCGTCAGCTGTATCCATTGTGGCCGCAGTGGCACCCGGAAAAAGCCGTGGCGCTGTTCTCCACCACCATCGTGCTGCTGTTCCTGCCGAAACTGCTCAGCATCGTCCTGATCTGGGCGAAGGGTGCAGAGGGCTATGGCGGCCGGATCAAGGTCACCCTGTCGATGCTCATGGAAATGCTGTTCTCCATGCTGCTGGCGCCGGTGCGGATGATTTTCCACACCCGTTTCGTCCTCGCCGCGTTCCTCGGCTGGGCGGCGACCTGGAACTCGCCACAACGTGACGACGACTCCACGCCATGGAGCGAAGCGGCCAAGCGTCACGGTCCGCAGACGGTGCTGGGCTTTGCCTGGGCCGCGCTGGTGATCTGGTTGAACCCGAGCTTCCTGTGGTGGCTGACGCCGATTGTCGGTTCGCTGATCCTGTCGATTCCGGTGTCGGTGATTTCCAGCCGGACCAAACTGGGCCTGAAGGCGAAAGACGAGAGCTATTTCCTGATTCCGGAAGAGCACACGCCGCCACAGGAACTGGTCTCCACCGATCAGTACACCCACGAAAACCGCTGGCATGCGCTGAACGACGGCTTTGTCCGCGCCGTGGTCGACCCGCAGCAGAACGCCCTGGCCTGCGCGCTGGCGACGTCCCGTCACCGCCAGGCCGAGCCGATCGAGTGGATGCGTATCGAGCGCGTCCGTCATGCGGTCAAGGGTGGTCCGGAAAACCTGAGCAACCACGAGCGTCTGCAACTGCTCAGCGACCCGGTGGCGCTGGCGCGTCTGCACGAGCTGGTCTGGGCCGAAGGCAATGCCGCGTGGCTGGACGCCTGGCGGGCCTCGGTCAAGGCCGACCCCCATGCACCGCTGCTGCCACTGCAGCCGGCCACTCATGTCAACGAACACGCGTTCGCCAATGCCTGAATGACCCGCTGAACGAAAACGCCGCCGAAGAGCAATTCTCGGCGGCGTTTTTGTTTGTGATCCGGCCCGGCACGCTGTGAACCTGTAGGAGTGAGCTTGCTCGCGATGGCGGTTTTTGGGCTGGTATCTATGTCGCCTGTGAAGATGCAATCGCGAGCAAGCTCACTCCTACAACGGCCGGGTCCGACCTTGGGGCCTAAACCCTGAACTTGCCCACCAACCCCTGCAACTGCATCCCCAACCGCTCCAGCTCAACGCTGGCCGCTGCGGTCTGTTCGCTGGATGCCGCTGTCTGCTGGGCGATGTCGCTGACATTGAGCACGCTGCGGTTGATCTGTTCGGCGACCACGCTCTGTTCCTCGCCGGCAGTGGCGATCTGCTGGTTCATGTTCTGAATGGTCGACACCGTGCGGGTGATGCTGTCCAGTGCGCCGCCGGCGCGTCGGCTCAGCTCGACGCTGCTGTCGGTCAGTTCGCGGCTGGCGTCGAGGGTGCTGACCACCTGTTGCGTGCCGTTCTGCAATGCCGCGATCAGCACCTCGATTTCCTCGGTGGACTCCTGCGTGCGCTGAGCCAGGCTGCGCACCTCATCGGCCACCACGGCAAAGCCGCGCCCGGCCTCACCGGCCCGGGCCGCCTCGATCGCGGCGTTGAGGGCCAGCAGGTTGGTTTGCTGCGAGACCGACTTGATCACGTCCAGCACGCTGCCGATGCGGTCGCTTTCCTGTTTCAGTTGTTCCATGGCCTGAGTCGAGTTGCTGACCTCGGCCGCCAGACGCTCGATCTGCGCAATGGCGTCGTTGACCACCTGATCGCCTTCCCGTGCCTGTTGATCGGCCTGGCAGGCCGCCTCGCTGGCCTCTTCGGCGTTGCGCGCCACCTCCATCACCGTGGCGGCCATCTGGTTCATGGCGGTGGCGACCTGCTCGGTTTCTTCCTTCTGTGTGTTGACCCCGGACCGGGTCTGCTCGGTCACCGCCGATAACTGCCTGGCCGCGTTGGCGATGTGAGAGACGCCGTCGCCGATGCCGCTGATCAACTGGCGCAGGCTGACGATCATGTCCTGCATGCGCTGTTGCAGGGCGCCCATTTCATCACGCCGGCAGACCTGCAGATCCTTGCTCAGATCGCCCTGGGCAATGCGCTCGGCTGCGATCAGGGTCTGGCGCAGGGGCTCGACGATCTGGCGGGTGATCAGCCACGCGGCGAGCAGGCCAAAGACAATGGCAAGCCCGGCAGCGGCACCAAGCATTGTGCGTGACTGTCTGGCGTCGTTGTCGCGCTGGGTGATTTGCAGGGTTCTGATATTACGAATGGACGTCAGCAACTCTTCGCCCATGACACGCATGGCTTCGTGCACCGCGACGACGTTGGCCTGCAAACCTTTGAACGCCGCCAGTTCCTTGCGGTAATCCAGGATGGTCTGCCTTGCGGTATGCAAGGCGGTGAAGCTGTGGTCGGCCTGATCTTTGGCGATCTGCTCGATACTCTTCAGGGCGTCGGCGATTGATCGGTCTGCCGCTGTTTCAAACTGCGGCTGACCAGTGAAAACATAGCCCCGAGCCTCGTAGCGGGCGCTTTCGATCAGCCGGCGCAGTTGCAGAACGTTGTTGAATTCGGTCAGGCGTTCCCCGCTGTTCTGCTCCATGCTTACCGCTTTCAGAACCTCTGCCTCCACCATTCCGACAGATTCGATGGCGCTGTTCGACAGTGTCTTCAGGCGGGCGCGAGTGGCTTCGCGTTGTTGCAGCATCTGGCCCAGGTCTTTGAACGACTGCTCCAGAACGCGCATGGTCTCGCTTTGCCGGTTGAGCAGAGCCAGAACGTCTGTCGGCGGGTTTTCATTGCGCATGGTCAGCAGGTAACCGTTGATCTCCGTGATCAGGTTCATCACACGGTTGCTGCTTTCGGGGGTGTTTTCCTCACGAAACAGAAGGCGCTGGACGCGCAGATCCTTGGTTCTGGAATTGAGCTGCGCCAGCGCGCTCAACGACTCCGCGCGGTCGATCATGGTGTCCAGGCCATGCCAGCCGGTGACGGCAATGGACAAGGCCAATAGCTGGACCAGGCCGAAACCCAGCAGCAACTTGAGTTTGACGCTGGTATTGGCCAGCGCTCGATTGATTCCCTGCAACATGAGGCACCTCCTGCGAATGAGCGTTGGAAGCGCATCGGCAGGCGGGCGGGGGAGGTGACCTGAGTTGGCTGTAGGAGATTTCCGAGCGGATTCTGAAGGTGAAGCCGGTCACATTCTCATGACTGACGCAGGACCCTTGTGGGAGGGAGCCCTGCTCGCGAATGCGTTGTGTCAGCCAGTGCTTTGCCGTCTGACGGGACGCTTTCGCGAGCAGGGCTCCCTCCCACGGGTGTTGTGTATTGCGCGAGTATGTGGCGTGCAGGTCACACCCGAAAACGCCCCACCAATCCCTGCAAATGCGTGCCCAGCCGCGCCAGTTCGACACTCGACGCAGCGGTTTCTTCACTGGCGGCCGAGGTCTGCTCCGAGACATCGCGCACGTTGAGCACGCTGCGGTTGATCTCTTCGGCAGTGGCACTCTGCTGTTCGGCGGCGGCCGCGATCTGCTGGTTCATTGCCTGAATCGCCGACACCGTGCGGGTAATGCTTTCCAGCGAACCACCGGCGCGACGGGTCAGTTCGACGCTGCTGACGGTCAGTTCGCGACCGTTGTCCATGATCGTCGCCACCTGCTGGGTGCCGCTTTGCAGGCCGGCGATCAGCTCCTCGATCTCTTCAGTGGACTTCTGCGTGCGCTGGGCCAGGCTGCGCACTTCGTCGGCGACCACGGCAAAACCACGCCCGGCTTCCCCGGCGCGGGCCGCTTCGATGGCGGCGTTGAGGGCCAGCAGGTTGGTTTGCTGGGCCACCGACTTGATCACATCGAGCACGCTGCCGATCTTGTCGCTCTCGCGCTTGAGTTCGCCCATGGCCTCCGTGGAATGGCTCATTTCACTGGCCAGGCGCTCGATCTGGGCGATGGCTTCACCGACCACCCGATCACCCTCGCGGGCCTGCTGATCGGCGGCTACGGCGGCTTCCGAGGCTTCTTCGGCATTGCGCGCGACTTCCTGCACGGTGGCGGTCATCTCGTGCATGGCGGTGGCCACCTGATCGGTCTCGACTTTCTGGCTGTTGACCCCAGCGCTGGTCTGTTCAGTGACCGCCGACAGCTGCTCGGCAGCGCTGGCGATCTGCGTGACGCCGTCGCTGATGCCACCGATCAGTTCGCGCAGGCTGACCGTCATGCGCTGGATGCTGCGTTGCAGCTGACCCAGTTCGTCACGCCGCTCGACCGAAAGGTTGTGGCTGAGATCGCCGGACGCGACACGCTCCACGACCACCAGGGTGTGACGCAGCGGCAGGACGATCTGGCGAGTGATGGCCCAGGCCGCAAGCACCCCGAAAAACAGCGCCAGCGCCGTGGCAATGCTCAGCGTCAGCTGCGCCGAATGGCTGTCGGCATCGCGCTTGGCGTTCTGCGAGGCGGCCAGTTTGTCGCTGAGGTCGAGCAGGTCCTGACCCAGTGCGGCCATCTTGTCCATGGCCTGGCGGCTGATCTGGTGGGCATTGCGGTACTGGCCGACGGCTTCACGGTAGCCCTTGAGCGCCAGATTGGCCCGTTGCAGCTGCGGGATGTATTGCGATGACACGTCGCCGGCCAGGCTGTTGACGCCGACGATGGCCTCGTCGATGGCGGCGTTGGCGTTCTTCTCGAAATCCGGATTGCCACTGAAGGTGTAGCCGCGCACCTGAAAGCGCGCTTGCTGGATCTGCTTGCTCACGCCGACGGCGGCATTGAATTGCAGGATGTTGTCGTGCTGCAGCAGCGCTTCTTCGATCTTGCTGACTTCATCGACGGCGGCGTCAGCGGTCGCACCCAGATTGGTACGGCTGGCTTCGCGGGTTTCGATGGCCTTGCTCATGTCGGCGAAGCTGCGGCGGTAGTCGCCTGCGGCCTGGATCTGCGCGTCGAGCAGTTGCAGGTCGCCGGCGCTGCTGAGCATGCTGCGGGCGGTTTTCAGGTCGCCGTCCAGCTTGTTCAGCGCGGTCATGACAGCCGTCGCGGCATCGGCGTTGTATTGCGTGTCATAACGCATGCGCGCAGAGCGCAGGTCGAGGGTCTGTTCGCTGATCTGCGAAATGGTCGCCAGCTTGTTGCCACGATCGATCAGCGTCGTCACGCTGGACCAGCCCGTGGCGGTGATGACCAGCGTCAGCAGCAGCACCAGCCCGAAGCCGATGGCGAGCTTGCGACTGACACTCACGTTTCCGAGGTGTTGGGCAATCCAGCGATACATGATGATTCCTTTCGCGTTGTTTTTATCGATGCCGGATTATCGGCGGCGGCGCGACGAACTGTAACGCCGTACGGCGGAAGTGGCAGGGTTGTCATGGCATTTGGCCGTACCAGCCCGCTCGATGTGATCTGCACCTGTAGGAGCGCGGCTTGTCCCGCGACCTGCCGCGCAGCGGCAGTAAAACCTGAGCACACGATTTCTCTGACACACCGCGTGCGCAGGCTTTACGACGACTCCGTCGCCGGTCGCGGGACAAGCCACGCTCCTACAAGGGGAGCAGGGCAAGCGAAACGCGTGTGCAGGGCAAGTTGTGGGGGGTCAGAACAACCGGGCGAGAAGGGCGGTGACGGCGGTTTCGACTCGCAGAATACGCTCTCCCAGCTGCACAGGATTCAGCCCGGAAGCGCGCAGCAACTCGACTTCGTAGGGAATCCAGCCACCTTCAGGGCCGATGGCCAGCGTGACAGGCTGATCCACCGCACGCGGGCAGGCAGGAAAATCGCCGGGATGGCCGACCAGCCCCAGCGTGTCACCGACGATGGCAGGCAGGCGGTCTTCAACGAAGGGCTTGAAGCGCTTTTCAATGACCACCTCCGGCAAGACGCTGTCGCGGGCCTGTTCCAGGCCGAGCACCAGTTGCTCGCGAATGGCGGCCGGCTGCAGGAATGGCGTCTGCCAGAAGCTTTTCTCGACGCGATAGCTGTTGACCAGAATCAGGCGCGGCACGCCCATGGTGGCGACGGTCTGGAACACCCGGCGCAGCATTTTCGGGCGCGGCAGGGCAAGGACCAGGGTCAGCGGCAGCTTGGCCGGCGGTTCGCGGTCGAAGCTGACGGAAAGCTCCGCTTCGCGGTCTTCCAGGCGCAGCAGTTCTGCGCTGCCGAGCAGGCCGCCGACCCGGCCAACCCGCAGGCTGTCACCGACTTCCGAACGATGCACTTCCTGCATGTGGCGCAGGCGCCGGTCACGCAGGACCACGCGGTCCGCCGAAATGAAGTCGGCGTCTTCGAGCAACAACAGGTTCATGGGCGGGTCGCTGGCGGCTGATCCTGCTTGTCGCTCGCCGACTCTTCGTCCTCATGCTCGCCACGTTTGCTGACCATGCCGCTGCACAGCACACCGATCTCGAACAGCAGCCACATCGGCACGGCCAACAGGGTCTGCGAGAAGATGTCCGGCGGTGTGAGGATCATGCCGACCACGAAGCAGCCGATGATCACGTACGGGCGGATCTTTTTCAGGTACTTCACGTCGACGATGCCGATCCACACCAGCAGCACCACGGCCACGGGGATCTCGAACGCCACGCCGAACGCCAGGAACAGGGTCATGACAAAGTCCAGATAACTGGCGATGTCGGTCATCATCGACACGCCTTCCGGGGTCACGCTGGCGAAGAAGTGGAAAATCAGCGGAAACACCAGGAAATAGGCAAAGGCCATCCCGGCGTAGAACAGAATGATGCTGGAGATCAGCAGCGGCACCGCCACGCGCTTTTCGTGCTTGTACAGGCCGGGCGCGATGAAGCCCCAGATCTGGTACAGGATCACCGGCATGGCGAGGAACAGCGCGACCATCATGGTCAGCTTGAACGGCGTCAGGAACGGCGAGGCCACATCGGTGGCGATCATCGTCGCGCCTTCAGGCAGAAACTTGCGCAACGGCGCCGACACGAAGGTGTAGATCTTCTGCGTGAAGTAGAACAGCCCGCCGAAGATCACGAAGATCGCCAGCACGCAACGCAGCAGGCGCGAACGCAGTTCGGTGAGGTGCGACACCAGCGGCATCTGCTGGTCGTTTTCCGGAATTTCGCTCATGGGGCTCGTGGTGGCTGTGACGAATCGTTGGCGGAGGGCGCGCTTGGCGTGGCAACCGTTTCAGGTGCAGCACTCGGCGCGACCGTCGGCTGCGCTGCGGGCGGCACGGTTTCAGCGACCGGCGGTGCGGCCTGGGCCACAGGCTGAGCCGGTGGCTGGGGCTGCTGCGGCTGCATGATCTTGCGCGCTTCTTCTTCCAGCGAAAGGATGTGTTCGTTGTGCAACTGACGGCGAATCTCGTCGGCGCCGATTTCGCGTTCGACTTCCTGTTTGATCGCGTTGAAGCTGCGTTTCAGACGCCCGACCCAGAGCCCGGCAGTGCGCGCGGCGCCCGGCAGTCGCTCGGGGCCCAGCACCAGCAGGGCAACCAGACCGACCAGCAGCAGTTCAGAGAAGCTGATACCAAACATGCGTCACGACCTAGTCTTTGCGGATGGGCTCTTCGACTTTGTGTGCCTGACCGTCGATGGTGTGCGGCTGGTTCAGCGGCGCGCTCTGGGCGTTCTGCTGTGGCTGCACCGGCGGTTGCTCGGCAGGTTTTTCGTCGTCGTTCATGGCCTTGCGGAAGCCCTTGATCGATTCGCCGACGTCGGTACCGAGGTTCTTGAGCTTCTTGGTGCCGAAGACGAGTACGACGACCACGAGAATAACGATCCAGTGTTTCCAGTCAAAAATGCCCATGGCAGGTTCCTCTCAAGAAATTTCCGGGCGCAGGCGCCCTTGTGCTTATTCCGCCGAACGTGCTGCCTTCTCGACGTGGCCGGACAGGCCGAAACGGCGGTCCAGTTCATCGAGGACGGCTTGCGGATGCTGGCCCAGTGCAGACAGCATCACCAGACTATGGAACCACAAGTCGGCGGTTTCGTAGATGACATCGCTGCAGTCACCGCTGACGGCGGCGTCCTTGGCGGCAATGATGGTTTCGACCGACTCTTCGCCGACCTTCTCCAGAATCTTGTTCAGACCCTTGTGATAGAGGCTGGCGACGTAGGAGGAGTCAGGCGCCGCGCCCTTGCGTGCTTCGAGCACTTCGGCCAGGCGAGACAGGGTATCGGTCATGTTCAGTGTCCTGCGTGATAAATGGCGTCGGGGTCCTTGAGGACCGGATCGACGGTTTTCCAGCCGGCGTCTTCATAGACACGGTAGAAGCAGCTTTCGCGGCCGGTATGGCAGGCGATGCCACCGATCTGCTCGACCATCAGCACGATGACGTCGGCGTCGCAGTCCAGGCGCAGTTCATGCAGCTTCTGCACATGCCCGGATTCTTCGCCCTTGCGCCACAACTTGCCACGGGAACGCGACCAGTAGATAGCACGGTTTTCCGCCGCGGTCAGGGTCAGCGCTTCACGGTTCATCCAGGCCATCATCAGGATACGCCCGGTCTTGTGATCCTGCGCGATTGCCGGGACCAAACCGTCGCTGTCCCATTTGATCTCGTCCAGCCAGTCTTTCATCGTCGGCTCCGGCCGCTCTGTAAAAGGGGTTAGTGTGCCAGCGGCCTGCGCCGATGGCTATCGGCGCGCGACCAGATAGAGCCCTGAAACCAGCATCAGCAGAGCCGGCCAGGCACTCACGGCAATCAGTTCGTCCGTCGATTGAGTATGGGTGATTGCCATCACCACGCCACCGGCAAGCAGCGCCGCACCCAGCAGGCGCAGGGCCCAATGATCGCCCTTGCGCACGTGCGGTGGCGGCGGATCGGCCTGATGCGGCTGCGACAGGCGTTCCAGCAGGTCGCGGGTCATGCTGGCCAGATGCGGAATCTGCTCGACCTGGGATTGCAGGTTGCCGAACAGCGTTTTCGGGCTGACGCGCTCACGCATCCAGCGTTCCAGGAATGGCTGCGCGGTGGTCCACAGGTCCAGCTCCGGGTACAGCTGACGGCCGAGGCCTTCGATGTTGAGCAGGGTTTTCTGCAACAGCACCAGCTGTGGCTGCACTTCCATGTTGAAGCGGCGAGCAGTCTGGAACAGGCGCATCAGCACCTGACCGAAGGAAATGTCCTTGAGCGGCTTCTCGAAAATCGGCTCGCAGACGGTGCGGATCGCTGCTTCGAATTCGTTGAGCTTGGTTTCTGCCGGCACCCAGCCCGAGTCGATGTGCAACTGCGCCACGCGGCGGTAGTCGCGCTTGAAGAAGGCGAACAGGTTGCGCGCCAGATAGTCCTGGTCTTCCGGGGTCAGGCTGCCGACGATGCCGCAATCGATGGCGATGTATTGCGGATCCCACGGCGACACGGTGCTGACGAAGATGTTGCCGGGGTGCATGTCGGCGTGGAAGAAGCTGTCGCGGAACACTTGGGTGAAGAACAGCTCGACCCCGCGTTCGGCGAGTTTTTTCATGTCGGTGCGCTGGTCGGCGAGGGTCGCCAGGTCCGTCACCTGCACGCCGTAGATGCGCTCCATCACCAGCACTTTCGGCCGGCACCAGTCCCAGTAGACCTGCGGCACGTAGAGCATGGTCGAGCCTTCGAAATTGCGGCGCAGCTGGCTGGCGTTGGCCGCCTCGCGCAACAGGTCGAGCTCGTCGTAGATGGTTTTTTCGTAGTCGGCGACCACGTCCACCGGGTGCAGCAGGCGGGCGTCGGCGGACAGCCGCTCAGCGACACGGGCGAGAATGAACAGCCAGGCCAGGTCCGAGCTGATCACCGGCTTGAGGCCGGGACGCACCACCTTGACCACCACTTCCTCGCCGCTTTTCAGCTGCGCGGCGTGTACCTGCGCCACCGAGGCGGAGGCCAGCGGGGCGACGTCGAAACGGCTGAACACCTGACTGATCTTCGCGCCCAGTTGCGCTTCGATCATGGCGATGGCTTTTTCCGATTCAAACGGCGGCACGCGGTCCTGCAGCTTCATCAGCTCGTCGGCGATGTCTTCGGGCAGCAGGTCGCGGCGGGTCGAGAGCAACTGGCCGAACTTGATGAAAATCGGCCCGAGGTCCTGCAGCGCCAGGCGGAGGCGGGCGCCGCGACTGAGTTCGCTGGGTCGACGCGGCAGCCAGCGCCACGGCAGCACGAAACGTACGGCCAGCAGCCACCAGGGCAGAGGGAGGTCGAACAGCAGGTCATCGAGGCGGTAGCGGATTACGACACGCTGGATGCGAAACAGGCGGCGGACGGCAAGCAGGCTCATGCGTTATCGCTGGACTTGAGGGATTGGGCCAGACGCTCGAAGCGGGCTTCGAGGCGTTCCAGGTCTTGTTTGGTCTGATCCAGTTCGGCGAAGCGGGCTTCGGCCTCGCGTTTGCCGACCAGGGTGCGTGACTCTTCGGCCAGGTACTCGGCCATGTTGCGGCTCAGGCTGGCGAAGCTGTCGCCGGTCCAGCGCGCGCTGTTGCGCAGATGCCCGCCGATCAGTGGTGCGGCCACCGGACCGAGCCAGCGTTGCAGCTCGTATTCCCAGTCCAGGTCGAGGTCCTGCAGCACGCCGGTCAGCTCCAGCAGCACGGCGCTTTCGCCATCCAGCTCGACTTCAGGGCTGTGCAGCACGGCGTTCTTGTCCTTGCTCAGGGCCAGACGCAGCAGGCTCGCCGCCGGGGCGCGCAGGGTGACGTCGGCGCCACCGGTCCAGTTGGCGGCCAGCATCAGGCCTTCGTCGCTGGGCAGGATGAACAGGTGAAACGCCGGGCTGGTGCATTCGACCGCCACCACCTTGCCACCGAGCCGGTCAAGGCGCGGCAGGGCGGTGCTGTCCATTTGCAGCACACGGTTGATGCCGTGCTCGACACTGGCGAGCAAGCCGCTGATCAGCATCAGGGTTTGATACCGCGATGCAGGGCAACGATGCCGGAGGTCATGTTGTGGTAGGTCACGCGGTCGAAACCGGCTTCCACCATCATCGACTTCAGGGTTTCCTGGTCCGGGTGCATGCGGATCGATTCGGCCAGATAGCGGTAGCTTTCCGAGTCGTTGGTGATCAGCTTGCCGGCCAGCGGCATGAAGGCGAACGAGTAGGCGTCGTAGACCTTGGACATGACCTTGTTGGTCGGCTTGGAGAACTCCAGCACCAGCAGGCGGCCGCCCGGCTTGAGCACGCGCAGCATCGAGCGGATCGCGTCTTCCTTGTGGGTCACGTTGCGCAGGCCGAAAGCGATGGTCACGCAGTCGAAGTAGTTGTCCGGGAACGGCAGCTTCTCGGCGTCGGCCTGGACGAACTTGATGTTGCCGGCCACGCCACGATCGAGCAGGCGGTCACGGCCGACCTTGAGCATTGAGGCGTTGATGTCGGCCAGCACGACTTCACCGGTCGGGCCGACCAGGTGGGAAAACTTCTTCGCCAGATCACCGGTACCGCCGGCGATGTCCAGCACGCGGTTGCCCGTGCGAACGCCGGAAAGCTCGATGGTGAAGCGTTTCCAGAGGCGGTGCATGCCACCGGACAACACGTCGTTCATCAGGTCGTACTTGGCGGCGACGGAGTGGAAAACCTCGGCGACTTTCTCGGCCTTCTGGCTTTCCGCTACGGTTTTGTAGCCGAAATGGGTGGTGGGTTCGGCATCGCTGCCTTTGCGCGGATCGTTCATATCGCTGTCACCGGAATAAAGTGCGGCCATTCTAATCGTCGGGGCTGGCTTTGTCTTGACAAGGCTTGCCGGCAACAGTTTCTTCGCCGCCTCCCGCTGGTATAGTGGCGCCACGATTCACCTCCGAGGAAGGAGCCTGCCCATGGCCCGGATCACCGTAGAACGCCCGCATGCGCTGGGTAAGGACAAGGCCCGCGAGAAAGCCGAAGTGCTGTCGGCAAAACTGGCGGAAAAATTCGGCATCGACCACAGCTGGAGTGGCGACACCATGTCGCTGGAAGGCAAGGGCGCCAAAGGCACCGTCAAGGTCGAAGACGCGCTGGTGCGGGTCGACATCGAGCTGAAAGGCTTCCTTTTGATGATGAGCAGCCAGATCCAGTCCGAGGTCGCGCGCCAGCTCGACAAGGCACTGACGGCCTGAACGCAGGACCTGTAGGAGCTGGCTTGTCCTGCGACCGGCGGGGAACCCGTCGTAAATCCTGCGATCGCGTTGATTCTGACACTCCGCGGTTACCGGATTTACGACGACTCCGTCGCCGGTTGCAGGACAAGCCAGCTCCTGCAGTGGGTGCGTAGCTCTCCCCCGTAATTTCGAGTTGCACGTCCTTGAACCTAGGGTGTGCTTTCTAATTTTTCTCTCTACTTTTGCGCCCATGCCCCAACTTCCATGGGGCGGTTCCTCCTATCCCTTTCGAGCGTGAGGTGCACCATGGCCAAAGTTACCCTGAAAAAGAAAATCGAAGCCGAAGAAACCAAGGCGTTTTCCGAGGTGCGTCTGTATGCGCGCAAGATCTGGCTCGCAGGCCTGGGCGCTTATGTGAAGGCCGGACAGGAAGGCGCCGAGTACGTCAAAGAGCTGATCAAGACTGGCGAACAAACCGAGCTGAAGGCCAAGAAAGTCATCGATAAAAAGGTCGACGCCGCCAACAGTGAAATCGACTCGGTCAAGGATGAAGTGACCAAGGTCAAAGGCCGTGTCGAACTGCAGCTGGACAAAATCGAAAGTGCCTTCGACCGCCGCGTCGCCAGCGCCTTGAATCGCATCGGCATTCCGTCTAAACATGATGTTGAGACACTCTCTGCTAAGCTCGATGAGCTGACGGCATTGCTCGAACGTGTCGCGCGTAAACAATAAGGAGAGCGGGATGGCTGGCAAGAAGAAAACCGAAAAAGAAGGCAGCTCCTGGATTGGTGAGGTTGAAAAATACTCCCGCCAAATCTGGCTGGCTGGTTTAGGCGCTTACTCGAAGATCAGCAATGACGGCAGTAAGCTTTTCGAATCGCTGGTGAAAGACGGCGAGAAAGCCGAGAAAGAAACCAAGGCCACCGTCGGCAAGACTGTCGACACGGCCAAGGCCACCACCAAATCCCGCGTCGGCGACGTGAAGGATCTGGCGCTGGGCAAATGGGGCGAACTGGAAGGCGCGTTCGACAAGCGTCTGAACAGCGCGATTTCCCGCCTGGGCGTACCGAGCCGCAGTGAAGTCAAGGCGCTGCACAGCAAGGTCGACCTGCTGACCAAGCAGATCGAGAAACTGACCGGTGCTTCGGTCACGCCGATCTCGAAAACCGCAGCGGCCAAACCGGCTGCCAAGCCTGCGGCGAAAACCACCGCCAAGCCACTGGCCAAGGCAGCAGCCAAGCCGGTTGCGAAAGCTGCCAGCACGGCAGCGAGCAAGACGGCAGCGGCAAAACCTGCAGTTGCCAAGGCTGCGGCCAAACCGGTAGCGGCAGCGTCCAAGGCAGCTGCCTCGACCGCTGCCAAGGCGAAAACCACAGCCGCCAAACCAGCCGCCAAACCGGCTGCAAAAGCCGCAGCCAAGCCTGCAGCGAAACCTGCTGCCGCGGCCAAACCGGCAGCAGCGGCAAAACCTGCAGCCGCCAAGCCAGCCGCCAAACCTGCGGCCGCGAAAAAACCGGCAGCGCCGAAAAAACCTGCCGCCGCGAAGCCTGCAGCAGCCGCCAAACCGGCCGCCGCAACGCCAGCGCCAACCGCCGCCAGCACTGCACCAGCCACTCCGGCACCCAGCGCTCCGGCCGCCGCACCGTCGGCCACCTCCGCGCCGTCGACACCACCCAGCCAGTCCTGATTCAGCGCTGGTCCACACGAAGCCCGATCTGTGAAAACAGCTCGGGCTTCGGCCTTTCTGCACGGCTGAAAATGGCTCGCCCTTAGCAGCCCGGCTTTCCTGTGATGGATCGCCACCGCCGGCAAGCCGGACTGCTACGGAGCGTTCGGCGTGGACCTGTAGGCGCTGGCTTGTCCTGCGACCGGCGGGGAACCCGTCGTCAAACCATGCGCATTGGTCGTGTCAGTTACGCCGCGTACGCTGGTTTTACGACTGCTTCGCAGCCGGTCGCAGGACAAGCCAGCTCCTACAGGGGGCGGGCGGTTTCAGTTCCTGGTAGTGAGGGCGGTTTCAGTCTTCGAGATAATGCAGCGCCAGTTTCTCCGCTGCATGCCGCGCCCCCGGCTTCAGGTGTGGCGCCACCAGCATCATGATCTGGTAGACCACCACCCGCGTTTCACCTTCACGGTCGAGGATGCGCTGGTAGTCCAGCGAGAACAGCAGGGTCATGGTGATCTGCTCCACCAGTTGCCCCAGCGCCTGGGTGTCGCTGGTCACCTGGCCTTCGGCTTTCAGTCGGGCCAGCAAGGCGGCGAGGGTGCGCTTGATCGAGTTGAGCAGGTTGCGGATGCCCCGGGCCAGCTTGGGCAGGCGTCCGGCGAGGTTCGACAGGTCCTGGAACAGAAAGCGGTAGTGCGACAGGCGCTCGACGATCAGGTGCAGAAACAGCCAGTAATCCTCGGCCTCCAGACGCGCGTCGGCGGGTGGGTCAAGCAGTGGCGCCAGCTCGGCATGAAAGCGCTCGAACAGCTCCATCACCAGCGGCTCCTTGCCGTGGAAGTGGTAGTAGAGATTGCCGGGGCTGATCTCCAGTTCGTTGGCGATTTCCAGTGTCGACACGTTGGGTTCGCCCTGGCGATTGAACAACTGCAGGGCACATTCGAGTATGCGGTCGCGGGTTTTCATCCAGTTTTCTATGTTCGTGCAGCAGACTTAAAAGGTTTCTGTAGGAGTGAGCTTGCTCGCGATAGCGGTGTGTCAGTCTCCGGTCATCTCGGACTTGACGGCCTATCGCGAGCAAGCTCACTCCTACAGAGATAGCGGTGCTCAGCGGACTCTGATGTACGTCCCCGGCGCCGCCTCCATTGGCGGATAGTTCTGGTTGCCCAGTGCCGTCAGCGTTTCACGCTGAACGCCGGAACGCTGCTGCACCCAGCTCAGCCAGGTCGGCCACCAGCTGCCTTCGGTGCGCTCGGCGTCGTAATACCAGGCACGCGGGTCGCTGCTCAGCTTGCCGTTCTCGACGAAGTTGGCCTTGGGGTTGCCCGGCGGGTTGAGGATGCTTTGCACATGGCCGCTGTTGGACAGCAGGAAGCGCCGTTCGCCGCCCAGCAGCAGGGTCGAGCGATAGACCACGTCCCACGGCGTGATGTGGTCGTTGAAGCCGGCCACGCTGAAACTGTCGACGGTGACTTTCTGCAGGTCGATGGGCGTGCCGCACACTTCCAGACCGCCGGGATGGTTCAGCGGGTTGTGCTTGAAGAAATCCAGCAGATCGCCGTGCAGCGCGGCGGGCAGGCGCGTGGTGTCGTTGTTCCAGTAGAGGATGTCGAACGGCGGTGGCGCCTTGCCCAACAGGTAGTTGTTGACCCAGTAGCTCCAGATCAGGTCATTGGGGCGCATCCAGGCGAACACCTTGGCCATGTCGCGACCGTCCAGCACGCCGCGCTGATAGGAGCGGCGCTTGGCCGCTTCCAGGGTCTGCTCGTCAATGAACAGCGTTGCCGGGCTCTCGATCTGGCTGTCCAGCAGGCTGACCAGATAGGTCGCACTGGCGACCCGGCGCATCTGCCGCTTGGCCTGCAAATGGCCTTGCAAGGCAGCGATGGTCAGGCCGCCGGCGCAGGCGCCCATCAGGTTGACCTCGCGCGCGCCGGTGATCGCCCTGCACACGTTCATGGCTTCTTCGGCGGCTTCGACATAGCTCGACAGGCCCCATTCGCGGTGACGCACGTCTGGGTTGCGCCAACTGATGATGAAGGTCTGCAGGCCGTTTTTCAGCGCGTACTGAACGAAGCTGTTGGTCGGGCTCAGGTCGAAGATGTAGTACTTGTTGATCTGCGGCGGCACGATCAGCAGCGGCTTGGCGTACTGCTTTTCGCTCATCGGGTTGTACTGGATCAACTCCATCAGTTCGTTGCGAAACACCACTGCACCGGGCGTGACAGCCAGCGTACGGCCAATCTCGAAGGCGTCCTTGGTGGTCTGGCTGGGCAGGCCGTTGTTGTGCAGGAAGTCGTCGAACATGTGGCTCAGGCCCTTGACCACGCTGGTACCACCGGAGTTGAACAGCTCCTTCACCGCCAGCGGATTGAGCAGTGAGTTGGTCGGCGCCAGCGCATCGTTGAGCAGGGCGAAAATGAACTGCGCCCGCGAGCGGTCGTCTTCGGGCAGGCCGCTGTTATCGATCCAGCTGCGCACCTGATGCTGCCAGCTCAGATACGCCTGCAGGCCGCGCCGGTACAGCGGGTTGTGCGCCCAGGTCGGGTCGTTGAAGCGGCTGTCCTGTGGATGCGGCTGATGCGGGGTGTCGCCGAGGATCACCCGGCCCAGCTGGCCGCCTAGCGCCAGGGCGTGACGCGCGGTGTAGACCGGGTGTTTGAGGCCCTGCAAGGCGACGCTGCGCAATGTCGAAAACAGATCCCTGCCGCGCAGGCCGGTGATCGCGCTCTGTGCGTTGATGTAGGTCGCAGGCGTGGGGTAGGGGTTCTTCGCCGGTTTATCGCGCATGGGTCAACACTCCTTCGTCAGGCCATCAACAAGTCCACTCGCGCCCCAGGCAATCCGGCCGAAGGGCGCAGTCGGTGAAGCAATTTCCTTTTGTTCGAATAACAGCAGTGCTCTCTCGGTCAGCGCATCCCGGGCGCA
The DNA here is from genome assembly GCF_044746785.1 of Pseudomonas sp. NPDC090208. Taxonomy (NCBI): domain Bacteria; kingdom Pseudomonadati; phylum Pseudomonadota; class Gammaproteobacteria; order Pseudomonadales; family Pseudomonadaceae; genus Pseudomonas; species Pseudomonas sp. NPDC090208. The sequence continues at coordinate 294,394 of NZ_JBIVCU010000001.1, read as the reverse complement.
GGACTGGGGTGCATGACGGCGCGCTGCCGTTCCTGTTCGAGAAACTTCATGATGATCGGTGCGACGGCTTCGGCGCGGGTGATCAGAAACAAGTGGCCGTCGTCGATTATGTGTAGCTGGGCGTTGGGTATCCGCCAGGCCAGCAGTCGCATATTGATCAGCGGAATCAGTGGATCGTCGTCGCCGGCCAGCACCAGCGTCGGTTGGCGGATCTTGTGCAGCCAGTGAATGCTGGTCCAGCCCAGCCCCGCGAACAGTTGCCAGTAATAGCCAAGCTTGCCGGACGAACGGACCTTGGCCGCGTGATTGGCGGCCAGATTATGGTCACGACGGAACGCGCCGCCGTAGATGTCCGGGGCGATGCGGATCACGTGGGACGGCTGGATGTAGCGTCGTGGACTCGCCATCATCCACAACACCTTCGGCTTGCCCGGCACCATCACCGCGCCAGCGGCGGTGGCTGCCAGCACCAGTTTCTTGCAGCGTTCCGGGTAGTCATGGGCGAACTGCTGGGCCAGCGCGCCGCCCCAGGACACGCCGATGGCATTGACCTGGCCGTAATCCAGATAGTCGAGCATCCGCGCCGCCAGTTTCGCCAGACCGGGAAAACGGTACGGCCGACGCGGCGTGGACGAGCCGCCGACACCGGGGACGTCGAAGGCGATGACCTCCAGATCCGGGTCCAGGGCCTCGACGAACGGAAACACCAGCTCAAGGTTGGCGCCGATGCCGTTGAAAATCAGCAGCGGCGTCAGATGGCTCTTGCCGGGTCGCACCGCAGTGCGGATGTTGTGACCATCCAGGTCGATGGTGCGAAATACAAACGGTTGCGGCATGCGCGAAGCCCTGTGGGTTAAAACGCCGGTCATGCTGTCCCGCGCTTTTTCCGGTCCTGAAACTGCCATGGGTGGTTCCGTGTTCAATGCTTGCCGTTTCTTGCCACCCCTGTAGGTACGTTGCACACCACGTACCTGTAGGAGCTGGCTTGCTCGCGATCCTTGTAGGAACTGGCTTGCCCTGCGACCGGCGACGTAGTCGTCGTAAAATCAGTGCACGCGGTTTACCAGATGTGCCGCATTCACCGGTTTGACGACTGCTTCGGTCGTGCGCGACCCCGGTCCGCTCGCAGGACGAGCCAGCTCCTACAGGGATGCACCAAGCCTTTCACCTACCGTTCATGCACATACGTCCCCGGCGAAGCCTCGCCCGCCGGATACGCTCTGTTCCCCAGTGTAGCGGGTGATTTTTTCAGTTTGCCGGAACGCTCGGCCAGCCACGCCTGCCAGTACAGCCACCACGAGTCGGTGTGCTTGGACGCATCTTCCTGCCAGCGGGCGCTGTCTTCCGGCAGCTCGGAGTTGGTCATGTAGCGCGCCTTCGGGTTGCCCGGCGGGTTCAGGATGCTCTGAATGTGGCCGCTGTTGGACAGCACGAACTCGGTCTTGCCGCCGAACAGCCGCGCCGACTTGTAGCACGACACCCATGGCGTGATGTGGTCGTTGGTGCCTGCCAGACAGAAGATGTCACTTTTGACCTGTTTCAGGTCAATTGGCGTGCCGCAGACTTCCAGCGCACCCGGGCGCACCAGCGGGTTGTTCTTGAACATCTCGATCAGGTCGCCGTGGAACGCGGCAGGCAGGCGCGTGGTGTCGTTGTTCCAGAACAGGATGTCGAACACCGGCGGCTCGTTGCCGAGCAGGTAGTTGTTGACCCAGTAATTCCAGATCAGGTCATTGGGTCGCATCCAGGCGAACACCTTGGCCATGTCTTTGCCTTCCAGCACGCCGGCCTGGTACGAGTGGCGCTTGGCCGACTCCAGGGTCTGCTCGTCGACGAACAGCGCGACCTGGGTATCCAGCGTGGTATCGAGCACGCTGACCAGCAGGGTCAGGGCATGAACTTTCTGCTCGCCCAGCGCCGCGTAATGGCCAAGCAGCGCGGTGCAAGTGATGCCGCCGGAGCAGGCACCGAGCATGTTGACGTCCTTGCTGCCGGTGATCTTGCAGACCACGTCGACCGCCTCTTTCACTGCGTCGATATAGGTCGAAAGACCCCATTCGCGCTGTGCCTTGGTCGGGTTGCGCCAACTGATGATGAAAGTCTGCACGTTGTTGCGCAGGCAGAAGCGCGCCAGGCTCTTGTCCTGGCTGAGGTCGAACACGTAGAACTTGTTGATCTGCGGCGGCACCACCAGCATCGGCCGCTCGTGGACCTGCTCGGTGATCGGCTTGTACTGGATCAGCTCCAGCACATCGTTGCGGTACACCACCGAGCCTTCGCTGGTGCCGAGGTTCTTGCCGACTTCAAAGGCATCCATGTTGACCTGGCTGGGCATGCCGCCGTTGTTCACCAGATCCTTGGCCAGATGCGACAGGCCGTCGAGGATGCTCTTGCCGCCGGTCTCGAAGAAGCGTTTGACCGCTGCCGGGTTGGCTGCGCCGTTGGTGGGCGACATGGCCTCGGTCATCAGGTTGATCACGAAATGACCGCGACTGGTGTCTTGCGGGGAGAGGCTGCTGTCTTCGATCCAGTCGTGCAGCTCCTTGCGCCAGGCCAGGTAAGTCTGCAGATAGCGACGGTACAGCGGGTTCTGGCTCCAGGCCGGGTCGACAAAACGGCGGTCGTCGCTTTCCGGAGTCAGGGTGGATTTGCCGAGCATGACGTTTTTCAGTTCCAGCCCGAAATGGGCCACATGCTTGGCGCTATGAAACGGTTGCCTGATGGCCTGAGTGAGGACCATGCGTGCCGTGGTGAGCAGATCTTTACGCCGCAAGCCGACAACAGGGTTCAATCCCAGGGTGTGTTCAGAGGCTTGACGCGGCAGGTCATCATTACTCTTGTTACTCATCTACGACGCTCCATTGTCCTGAGACGAGTACCGACATCCCTGTATAGCGCTACAGGCCAATGCCAGCACTGCTCTCGGGTGACCGATGATTAACACAAACGGGTGTATACGCGTACGTACGGTGCGGCACTGACGGCTGCGTTTTCGTACGACGGCTACGTATGACACCGACAAGCTTCTGCGAAAAATCCGATGCAGAGAGCCTGCCAGAATCATTGGTTACGCGAGATTTATTAAAATCGCAAGCAGCGTCCGTCATGGACCGCTGCGCGGAGCATTGAAGCAGATAGGTTTAGAAAGCGCGTCCTAAAACGCCGAGCGGCGAGCTAGAGCGGTGGCTACAACATCAGCTTGATGACTTGCTCGGAAGGGTCGCGGGATTTGCCGGCGGCTTTCAGTTCTGCGAGGTAATCGTCCCAGAGTTGCTCCTGGCGTTGCGCCAGTTGCTCCAGGTACTCCCAAGTGAACAATCCGCTGTCATGACCGTCGTCGAAGGTCAATTTCAGTGCGTACTGACCAGCCGGTTCTATCTTGGTCAGGCCGACACCGAGCTTGCCGAATTGCAGAATCGGATTGCCATGACCCTGTACCTCGGCCGATGGCGAATGCACCCGCAGAAACTCGGCGGGCAGGTGATATTCCTCACCGGGGCCGTACTTCAGCGTGAGGATTTTCGAGGCTTTGTGCAGCTGGATGGCAGAGGGGATGCGTGTCATCGAGGGTATGCCTTGCACTGAACATTGTAGGAGTGAGCTTGCTCGCGATGCGGTGTGTCAGGCAACGGTGTGTTGACCTGATCAGACGCTATCGCGAGCAAGCTCACTCCTACAGGAGGGGCGTACGGTAATTACAAGATGTAACGCGACAGATCTTCGTCTTCCGCCAGCTCACCCAGGTGGCTGTTGACGTACTCGGCGTCGATCTTGATCGTCGCGGTGTCCTGGGCGCTGCCCAAGTCACCGGCGCTGAACGACACTTCTTCGAGCAGGCGCTCCAGCAGGGTGTGCAGACGACGGGCACCGATGTTCTCGGTCTTCTCGTTGACCTGCCAGGCGATCTCGGCCAGACGCTTGATGCCGTCAGGCTGGAACTCGATGTTCAGGCCTTCGGTTTTCAGCAGCTCGCGATATTGCTCGGTCAGCGACGCGTGCGGCTCGCTCAGGATACGCTCGAAGTCCTGCGGGCTCAGCGCCTTCAGTTCGACACGGATCGGCAGACGGCCTTGCAGCTCCGGTACCAGATCGCTCGGCTTGCTCAGGTGGAACGCGCCGGAAGCGATGAACAGGATGTGGTCGGTCTTGACCATGCCCAGCTTGGTGTTGACGGTGCAGCCTTCGATCAGCGGCAGCAGGTCGCGCTGCACGCCTTCACGGGAGACATCGGCGCCGCCGACGTTACCGCGTTTGGCGACCTTGTCGATTTCGTCGATGAACACGATGCCGTGCTGTTCCACGGCTTCCAGCGCCTTGCCCTTGAGCTCTTCGTCATTGACCAGACGGCTGGCTTCTTCGTCGCGGACCATCTTCAGCGCGTCCTTGACCTTGAGCTTGCGGCTCTTCTTCTTGCCCTTGCCCATGTTGGCAAACAGGCTCTGCAGCTGGTTGGTCATCTCTTCCATGCCTGGCGGCGCGGAGATATCGACACCGCCCATTTCGGCGACTTCGATGTCGATTTCCTTGTCGTCCAGCTGACCTTCGCGCAGGCGCTTGCGGAACAGCTGACGGGTGTTGGAATCGGTAGTCGGCGCCGCTTCTTCGGCGAATCCGGTGCGTGCCGGTGGCAGCAGCGCGTCGAGGATGCGCTCTTCGGCGGCGTCTTCGGCGCGATGACGAACCTTGGTCATTTCCTGTTCGCGCAGCAGCTTCATCGCCGCGTCGGCCAGATCACGAATGATCGACTCGACGTCACGACCGACATAGCCGACTTCGGTGAACTTGGTCGCTTCGACTTTCAGGAACGGCGCGTTGGCCAGCTTGGCCAGACGACGGGCGATTTCGGTCTTGCCGACGCCGGTCGGGCCGATCATCAGAATGTTCTTCGGGGTGACTTCTACGCGCAGCTCTTCGGGCAGCTGCATCCGGCGCCAGCGGTTACGCAGCGCGATGGCGACGGCGCGTTTGGCATCGTCCTGGCCGATGATATGGCGATTGAGTTCATGGACGATTTCACGGGGAGTCATGGACATGGTTTTCAACGGTCCTCTTTGACGAACGTGTCCGGCAGCCGCGATGAATTGCGGCTCCTGTCGGGCTTATTCGGCGAGGTCCTGCTCCTCAATGGTGATGTTGTGGTTGGTGAACACGCAGATGTCGCCGGCGATGTGCAGAGCGGTTTCAGCGATTTCCCGGGCCGAGAGTTCGGTCTTCAGCAGCAGTGCGCGGGCAGCGGCCTGGGCGAAGGCGCCACCGGAACCCATGGCGATCAGGCCGTCTTCGGGCTCAACGACGTCACCGTTGCCGGTAATGATCAGCGATGCGTCCTTGTTCGCCACAGCCAGCATGGCTTCCAGGCGACTCAGGGAACGGTCGGTACGCCAGTCCTTGGCCAGTTCGACGGCAGCACGCACGAGGTGGCCCTGGTGTTTTTCCAGTTGCGCTTCGAAACGCTCGAACAGAGTGAAAGCATCGGCGGTAGCGCCTGCAAAGCCGGCGATGACCTGGCCGTGATAGAGGCGACGGACCTTTTTGGCGTTGCCTTTCATGACGGTATTGCCCAGGGAAACCTGGCCGTCACCGGCCATGACGACTTTGCCTTGGCGGCGTACTGAAACGATGGTGGTCAAGGGGAGAGTCTCCACGCAGCGGGGCGAAAATGCCCTGATGCAAACCCATATGGGGGTAGGGACGGGTATTTCAACTGCGCGAGGATTTGGGGGATGAATGGCAGGGGGACAGGAGTTGTCTACGCGTGAACTGACAGGCCGCCGATCTGTAGGAGCCGGCTTGCTGGCGAACCCGCTGTGTCAGTCGACATTTTCGTCGCTGATCCACCGTATTCGCCAGCAAGCCGGCTCCCACAAGGGGGCATGTAAATCGTCAGCGACTCTGCCGCTGCTGCAGCAACAGGTTGCTGAACCCGCCACCGGCCAGTTGCTTCTGCGCGGTGGTCAGCTGTTCGCGGTTGCTGAACGGGCCGACCAGCACGCGGTACCAGGTTTCGTCCTTGACCGTGCCGGACTCCACTGTCGCGGTCTGGCCGAGCAGAATAATCTGCGCACGCACCTTCTCGGCATCGGCCTGTTTGCGGAACGAGCCGGCCTGCAGGAAGAACGTGGTCACCGGTGCCGGTTTCGCCACAGGTGGCGCCGGCGGTGGCGTCAGGCCGCTGAGGGCTGCCTGGGCGCGGGCGGTGTCGATCTTCGCCGCCTGTTCAGGGGTGACCGGCGTGGTTGGTGGTGCCACCACGGCAGGCGGCGTTTTCTCCGGCACCGCCTCGTTGGGCACGATGACCTCCGACTCCGGCAGCAGCGTGTAGAAATCGTACTTGGGCTTGACCGGCGCCGTCGGGCTCGGCGGCGTCTTGTTCGCTTCGGCAATTTTCGCTGCCTTGGCTTCGGCCTTGACCCGCTTGACGTCGTCGCCGCCACCGGGCTCCAGCTTCATCAGGAAAACGATGAAGGCGCCGACGGACAGGCCGATCGCCAGCCACAGCCAACCCGGAATCGGCTTCTTTGCGGGTGCCTCGTACCGGCTGGCGCCGCGCTTGGGAGCAGGTTTCTTTTTGACTGCCAAGTTACATACGCTCCAGAGTTTCCAGACCCAACAGTTGCAGGCCTTGCTTGAGAGTGCGGCCGGTCAGATGGGCGAGACGCAGGCGGCTTTGCTGTTGCTCGGGGTTCTCGGCGCTGAGGATCGGGCAGTTTTCGTAGAAGCTGGAGAACAGCCCGGCCAGATCGTACAGGTAGGCGCACAGCACGTGCGGCGTGCCTTTGTCGGCGACGTTGTTCAGGGTTTCGCCGAACTGCGCCAGGCGCGCAGCCAGATCCTGTTCCTGCGGGGCGTCCAGAATGATCTGGCCCTTGCTGGCGTCGAACGGCTGGCCGAGCTTGCGGAACACGCCGACCACGCGGGTGTAGGCGTACAGCAGGTACGGCGCGGTGTTGCCCTCGAAGCTCAGCATCTGGTCGAAGTTGAAGCTGTAATCGCTGGTGCGGTGCTTGGACAGGTCGGCGTATTTCACCGCACTGATACCCACGGCCTTGGCGATGGTGCGCAGTTCGTCTTCGGCCAGGTCCGGGTTCTTCTCTTTCACCAGCGCGTAGGCACGCTCTTCGGCTTCGTTCAGCAGGTCGACCAGCTTGACCGTGCCGCCATCGCGGGTCTTGAACGGACGGCCGTCGGCGCCGTTCATGGTGCCGAAGCCCATGTGTTCCATGTGCATGCCGTTGGTGACAAAACCGGCGCGCTGAGCGACGGCGAACACCTGGTTGAAGTGCAGGGCCTGGCGCTGGTCGACGAAGTACAGCGCGCGGTCGGCTTTCAGCACGTTGCTGCGGTAGCGCACGGCCGCCAGGTCAGTGGTGGCGTACAGGTAACCGCCGCCGGCCTTCTGCACGATGACCGGCAGCGGGTCGCCTTCGGCGTTCTTGAACTCATCGAGGAACACGCACTGCGCGCCGTTGCTCTCGACCAGCAGGCCGGCCTTTTTCAGGTCGGCAACCACGTTGGCCAGATCGTCGTTGTAGGCGCTTTCGCCCATGACGTCTTTCGGCGTCAGTTTGACGTTCAGGCGCTCGTAGACTTCCTGGCAGTGCGACAGCGAGATGTCCTTGAAGCGGGTCCACAGGCTCAGGCACTCCGGATCACCGGCCTGCAGCTTGACCACCAGACCACGGGCGCGCTCGGCGAACTCTTCGGATTCGTCGAAACGGCCTTTGGCGGCGCGGTAGAAGTTCTCCAGGTCAGACAGTTCGTCGCTGGTGGCCGGGGTTTCCTGCAGATAGGCCAGCAGCATGCCGAACTGGGTGCCCCAGTCGCCGACGTGGTTTTGCCGGATCACGGTGTCGCCGAGGAATTCCAGCACGCTGGCGACGCCGTCACCGATGATGGTCGAGCGCAGGTGGCCGACGTGCATCTCTTTGGCCAGGTTTGGCGCCGACAGGTCGACCACCACACGTTGGGCCGGACCGTTCTTGCGCACCGACAGGGTGGCATCGGCCAGCGCTTCGTCGAGACGCGAGGCCAGGGCCTGGGTGTTCTGGAAGAAATTGAGGAAGCCGGGGCCGGCGATGTCGACCTTGCTGATCTGTTCGTCAGCCGGCAGCGCGGCGACGATTTTCTCGGCCAGATCGCGTGGCTTCATGCCCGCAGGCTTGGCCAGCATCATCGCGATGTTGCTGGCGAAGTCGCCGTTCTTCTTGTCCTTGGCGTTTTCCACCTGGATCGCCGGCGTCAGCCCTTCCGGCAATACGCCTTCGGTGACGAGTTGGCTCAGAGCTTGTTGGATCAGCTGGCGAATGGTGTCTTTCATGATGCTCTCTTTCGACCGCAAGCGCGGCAGCGCTTCGATGCGCGGGTGGAAAAACTGGGCATTATCCGTTGCTGGAGCCACCTTGCCAACCGCGTTGGATGCGCGGTTGTGAATCTTCATCCTTGCGGGGCGAGCTTTCCTTTCATGGTGTCCGGCCTGATGCTGCTGCGGTGGATAACGCACCGCTATCGCGAGCAAGCTCACTCCTACAAGTCGCCGCAGTCATTGTAGGAGTGAGCTTGCTCGCGATGAGGGCGGCAGGATCAATACAAATCCACCGGATCCACATCCAGCGACCAGCGCACCTGGCGCCCGCTCGGCATGCTCTCCAGTGCCAGCAGCCAGGTCGCCAACAGCTTGTGCAGCGGTGCTCGCGCGTTGGCCTGAATCAGTAATTGCGCGCGGTAACGACCGGCCCGACGCTCCATCGGAGCCGGAACCGGGCCCAACAGTTCAATCCCACCCAGCGCCATTTCCTTGAGCAAATGCTCGGCTTCTGTGCACGCCTCGTCGAGAAAACCCTCGGCCTGCCCCGGTTTGTGGGCTTCGGCACGCAACAGTGCCAGATGAGAAAACGGCGGCAGCCCGGCGGCGCGGCGTTCGCTCAGGGCCTGTTCGGCGAAGGCGAAATAGCCCTGCTCGGTCAGTTGCACCAGCAGCGGGTGCTCGGCCAGGTGAGTCTGAATGATCACCTTGCCCGGCTCTTCGGCACGTCCGGCGCGTCCCGCCACCTGCACGATCAGTTGCGCCATGCGCTCGCTGGCGCGGAAGTCGCCGGAAAACAGCCCGCCGTCGGCATCGAGGATCGACACCAGCGTCACCCGGGGGAAGTGGTGCCCTTTGGCAAGCATCTGCGTGCCGACCAGAATGCACGGCTGGCCTTTCTGAATCGTGGCGAACAGCTGGTTCATCGCGTCCTTGCGCGAAGTGCTGTCGCGGTCGACGCGCAGCACCGGATAGTCAGGGAACAGAATCGCCAGACGTTCCTCGGCACGCTCGGTGCCTGCACCGACCGGGCGCAGATCGACCTTGCCGCAGGCCGGGCAATTGCGCGGCACTCGCTCGACATGCCCGCAATGATGGCAGCGCAACTCGCCGGAGCGCTGATGCACCGTCATGCGCGCATCGCAGCGCTGGCATTCCGACAGCCAGCCACAGTCGTGACACAGCAGGGTGGGCGCAAACCCCCGGCGATTGAGGAACACCAACACCTGTTGGCCCGCCGCCAGAGTCTGGCCGATGGCCTGCTGCATGGGGCCGGAAATGCCGCTGTCCAGCGGCCGGCTCTTGACGTCCAGGCGCAAGAAGCGCGGCTGCTGGGCGCCACCAGCCCGCTGATTCAGGCGCAGCAGGGCGTAGCGACCGGTGTGGGCGTTGTGCAGGCTTTCCAGCGACGGCGTGGCCGAACCCAGCACGATGGGGATGTCTTCTTGCCGTGCGCGCACCAGCGCCAGGTCGCGGGCGTGGTAGCGCAGGCCTTCCTGCTGTTTATAGGAACCGTCGTGTTCTTCATCGATGATGATCAGGCCGGGGTTCTTCATCGGCGTGAACAGCGCCGAGCGCGTGCCGATGATGATGTCGGCCTCGCCATCGCGGGCAGCCAGCCAGGCGTCCAGCCGTTCGCGGTCGTTGACCGCCGAGTGCAGCAGGGCGATGCGGGCGTTGAAGCGTTGCTCGAAACGCGCCAGGGTCTGCGGGCCGAGGTTGATTTCCGGGATCAGCACCAGCGCCTGCTTGCCGGCTTCCAGGGTTTCGCGGATCAGTTGCAGGTAGACCTCGGTCTTGCCACTGCCGGTCACTCCCGCGAGCAAGGATGCATGGAAACTGCCAAAGCCTGCGCGAATGGCCTCATAGGCGGCGCGTTGCTCGCTGTTGAGCGGCAGTTCCGGCTGCGCCAGCCAGTGTTCATGGCGCTCGGTCGGCGCATGCCCGCGCACTTCCACGGTGACCAGTTCCTTGGCCAGCAGCAGGTTCAGGCTCTCGCGGTTGAGCATCAGCTTGCTCAGCAGTTGATGCGCCACGCCGTGGGGGTGCTGGGCCAGGGTTTTCAGTGCTTCTTTCTGCTTGGGCGCGCGGGCGATGCGCGGGTCATCGACGCTGGCGCCTTCGGCGATCTGCCAGAAACGTTCCTGTCGCACCTCGGCGGGCTCGCCCTGACGCAGCAACACCGGCAGCGCCCAACTCAACGTGTCGCCAAGGCTGTGCTGGTAGTACTGCGCGGTCCACAGGCACAGCTTGAACAGCGCGGGGGGCAGCGGCGCCTGGTTGTCCAGCAGGGCGATGGCCGGCTTGAGCTTGTCGGCCGGCACTTCGCTGTGGTCGGTGACCTCCACCAGAATGCCGATCATCTCGCGACGGCCAAACGGCACCCGCAGGCGCATGCCCGGCTGCAAGGCGCTGCGCGGGACACCGGCGGGGGCGCGGTAGTCGAACAGGCGACGCAGCGGCGAAGGCAGGGCGAGGCGCAAGATGGCGTCGGGCACGCGGGGGATATCCTGTTACGGCGTATGACGAAGGCCGCGATCTTAACAGACGACCGGCGTCAGCGTTCCCTTGCGTCATTTGCGTCTTCTGTTAATATGCGCGGCCTAATTCCGTGCGGTATTCAACAATAGTGTTGGGTGGCGGCACGCTAGCCTGAGGAAATATCCATGAAAGCTGATATCCATCCAGTTTACGAAGCCGTTGACGCAACCTGCAGCTGTGGCAACGTCATCAAAACCCGTTCCACTCTGGCCAAGCCTCTGAGCCTGGACGTGTGCAACGAGTGCCACCCGTTCTACACCGGTAAGCAGAAGACTCTGGACGCCGGCGGCCGTGTTGACCGCTTCAAGTCGCGTTTCGGTGCTTTCGGCGCTGCTAAAGCGAAGTAAGAGTGGCTATTCTGGATCGCTCTCCGAGCTGTTCCGGGCTACTGAAAAAGGCGTCCCTTGTGGGCGCCTTTTTTGTGCCCGCGATCTGGCTGTCCACTGCCAGCGCCCTGTGTTCGGCGCCGGCGTCCTTGCCCACGGCTCAGGTTCAGCGGGTGGTCGATGGCGACACCCTGCGTCTGAGTGACGGGCGCAGCGTGCGCATGATTGGACTGAATGCGCCAGAAACTGGCAAAAAAGGTCAGTCGGCACAGCCCTTTGCCGAAGCGGCCAAGCGCCGTCTGCAAACGCTTGTGGACGAAAGTGACGGGCAGGTGCAGCTGCGGGTCGGCGAGCAGGCCGCCGATCATTACGGGCGCACACTGGCCAACGTCTACGGCCGTAATGGCGCCAACCTCGAGGCGCAATTGCTGTCGGAGGGGCTGGGTTATCTGGTAGCTGTCGCGCCCAACGTCGCGTTGGTGAGCTGTCAGCAGGCGGCGGAAAACACCGCTCGTCAGGCCGGGCTGGGTCTGTGGCGCAATTCGCCAGTGCAATCGGCGGATCAGATCAATGCCGGAGGCTTTGCCGTGGTGTCCGGGCGGGTCGACGATGTACAGCGTAATGGTGGTGGCGCGTGGATCGAGCTGCAGGGCGGGCTGGTGCTGCGCATTGCGCCTGAGTTGCTGAGCCAGTTCGATGTTGCGTCGCTGCAACGGCTCCAGGGCAAGCAGATCGAGGCGCGCGGCTGGGTCGTCGACCGTTCGCGGCGCGGCGGTCTCAAGTCGGGGCAGTCGCGCTGGATGATGCCGATCACTTATCCGGTGATGTTGAATACAAACATCAAATAAATTTGTAGACAATATTCCGCTTTATTGTGATAACTGACGTCGCTGTGTCTCGTCGCTCTACGCTGAAAGTCGTAGAAGCGACCTCTTGACACAGGTGACTCGTCAGTCTTGTTAGGACTTTCTGAGTTGCGTATGCTCCTCGGTCCGTCTGTCCAACAGCAAAAAAGCGGAATGCCCCCATGTCAGATTTGAAAACTGCCGCTCTCGAATATCACGCCAATCCCCGTCCGGGAAAACTGAGCGTCGAACTCACCAAGGCCACCGCTACAGCACGCGATCTGTCGCTGGCTTACAGCCCGGGCGTCGCTGAGCCGGTCCGCGAAATCGGTCGCGATCCTGAACTGGCCTACAAATACACCGGCAAGGGCAATCTGGTAGCGGTCATCTCCGATGGCACCGCGATCCTCGGCCTGGGCAACCTCGGCCCGCTGGCTTCCAAGCCGGTCATGGAAGGCAAGGGCGTGCTGTTCAAGCGCTTCGCCGGCATCGACGTGTTCGACATCGAAGTCGACTCGGAAAGCCCGCAAGCGTTCATCGACACCGTCAAGCGCATCTCCATCACTTTCGGTGGCATCAACCTGGAAGACATCAAGGCACCTGAGTGCTTCGAGATCGAAAAGGCCCTGATCGAACAGTGCGACATCCCGGTTTTCCACGATGACCAGCACGGTACTGCGATCGTGACCGCAGCCGGCATGATCAACGCTCTGGAAATCGCCGGCAAAACCCTGGAAGAGGCGAAGATCGTCTGCCTGGGCGCCGGTGCCGCGGCCATCTCCTGCATGAAACTGCTGGTGAGCATGGGCGCGAAGATCGAAAACATCTTCATGATCGACCGTAACGGTGTGGTGCACGCCGACCGTTCCGATCTGAACCAGTACAAGGCGCAGTTCGCCCACGCGACCGACAAGCGCACCCTGGCCGACGCTCTGGACGGTGCTGACGTGTTCGTTGGCCTGTCCGGCCCGAACCTGCTGAGCCCGGAAGGCCTGAAGTCGATGGCGGCTAACCCGATCGTGTTCGCCTGCTCCAACCCGGATCCGGAAATCTCGCCAGAGCTGGCTCATGCCACGCGCAGCGACGTGATCATGGCAACCGGCCGTTCGGACTACCCGAACCAGGTCAACAACGTACTGGGCTTCCCGTTCATCTTCCGCGGTGCTCTGGACGTTCGCGCCAAGCGCATCAACGAAGAAATGAAGATCGCTGCGGCCAACGCCCTGCGCGAACTGGCCAAGCTGCCGGTGCCACAGGAAGTCTGCGACGCCTACGGCGGCATCAAGCTGGAATTCGGTCGTGAGTACATCATCCCGAAACCACTGGACGTGCGCCTGCTGGAAGTCGTTTCCGATGCCGTTGCCAAGGCAGCCATCGAAAGCGGCGTAGCGACCCAGCCGTATCCGAAGCACTACCCGCTGAAAAGCGTGGATGAAGTGTTCAACGGCTAAAAACAGTCGCCCATGAAAAACCCGGCCATGTGCCGGGTTTTTTTATGGGCTTAACACCGTTGCCGTGTAGGAGTGAGCTTGCTCGCGATGGCGTCCGTTCGGCCGCTTCGCAGGTGTCTGATACTCGGCAATCGCGAGCAAGCTCACTCCTGCAGTTCAGTGCGTTCCATTCTGTAGCAGTCCGGCTTGCGGTCGGTGGCGTTCGTAATGTCGCTACCGCCGGCAAGCCGGACTGCTACAAGGTGCTCGCCGTCAGAACAAATCGATCGGCGCCGATTCGTCTGCTGGCAAAGGCGTGCCCGGGGCGCGTGCAGGTCCACCGGGCGGGTTGCCCGGAATGCCGCCAGGTGCGCCACCACCCAGTTCGTTGACGCTTGGAGGCATGTCTTCGTTCTTGAACAGCTCGAAGAATGCATTCGGCGTGCTCGGTGAGGCCAGGCGACCACTGAACGGATCGATCCGCAGGTTGAGAATGCCATCAGGCTCGGCCTGGACATGGGGCGGCTTGTCTTTCAGCGCCGCGCTCATGTATTTCATCCAGATCGGCAGCGCCACGGTGCCGCCGAACTCCTTGTGGCCAAGGCTTTCCGGCTGGTCGAAGCCGGTCCAGACCGTGGTCACGTAGTCGCCGTTGTAGCCGGAGAACCAGGCGTCCTTGGAGTCGTTGGTGGTACCTGTCTTGCCGGCGATGTCCGGGCGGTTCATCGCCAGCGCACGACGACCGGTGCCGCGCTTGATCACGTCCTGCAGCATGCTATTGAGGATGTAGGTGGTGCGGCCATCGACGATGCGCTCGGCCACGACCGGTGCCGGTGCTACAGCGCCGCTGCTGTCCAGTGCGTTAGGCGCGGCGTTGGTGGTCAGCGCAGGCGTCTGCGGTGCAGCGAAGGTCGAGGCATCGCTGAGCGCGGTTTCGCTGACGGCTTTCGGGTTCGGGTCGTTGGCCGGAACGGTCGCCGGGTTGGCAACGAACAGGGTCTTGCCCTCGCGGTCCTCGATCTTGTCGATCAGGAACGGATTGACCTTGTAGCCGCCGTTGGCGAAGGCGCTCCAGCCACTGACGATTTCCATCGGCGTCAGTGTGGCGGTGCCCAGGGCCAGCGACAGGTTCGGCGGCAGATCCTGCTTGTTGAAGCCGAAGCGGGTGATGTAGTTGATCGTCGAGTTGACGCCCAGGCTCTGCAGCAGGCGGATCGATACCAGGTTACGCGACTTGTACAGCGCTTCGCGCAGGCGGATCGGGCCGAGGAAAGTGCCGGTGTCGTTCTTCGGTCGCCAGACCTTGTCGATCGCTTCGTCGACGAACACGATCGGCGCATCGTTGACCAGGCTGGCAGCGGTGTAGCCACTGTCCAGCGCTGCCGAGTAGATGAACGGCTTGAAGCTCGAACCCGGTTGACGCTTGGCCTGCATGGCGCGGTTGTAGTTGCTCTGTTCGAAGGCGAAGCCACCGACCAGTGCGCGGATCGCGCCGTTATGCGGATCCAGCGACACCAGCGCGCCTTGCGCTTGCGGGATCTGGCTGAATTTCAGCGAGTTGTCGGCCTGGCGTTGCACGCGGATCAGGTCGCCGACGTGGGACACGTCCGATGGCTGCCGTGGCGAGGCGCCAGCGGTGTTGGTGTTCAGGAACGGGCGCGCCCATTTCATGCTGTCCCAAGCAACGGTTTCTTCCTTCTCGCCGTTGCGGGTCAGGACGTGCAGGCCTTTGGCGTCGACCTGAGTGACGATGGCTGGCTCCAGGCCGCTGATCGGACGTTGCTTGCTCAGTTCCTGCACCCAGCCGTCGCGGGTCTGGCCGGAGAAGCGGCTTTCCGGGCCACGGTAGCCGTGACGCTGGTCGTATTCGATCAGGCCGTCCTGCACCGCCTTGTTGGCGTCTTCCTGCAAATCGCTCGGTACGGTGGTGGTGACGCGGAAGCCTTCTGTGTAGGCTTCGCTGCCGTAGCGACCGACCATTTCGGCACGGGCCATCTCGGCGATGTACGGCGCGTTCACTTCCGGACTCTGGACGTGGTAGCTGGCGTTGATCGGCTCGGCGAGGGCGGTCTGGTAAGTGTTCTGGTCGATCTTGCCCAGTTTGAACATGCGGCCCAGAATCCAGTCGCGGCGCTCTTTGGCGCGGACCGGGTTGGCCAGTGGGTTGAATCGTGACGGTGCCTTGGGCAGGCCGGCAATCATGGCCATCTGCGCGACGCTCAGGTCACGGATGGATTTGCCGTAGTACACCTGCGCTGCGGCCTCGATACCGTAGGCGCGGTTACCCAGATAGATCTTGTTGACGTACAGCTCGAGAATCTCGTCCTTGGTAAGTTGGCGCTCGATTTGCAAGGCCAGGAGAATCTCGGTGGTTTTTCGTGAGAAGCTGCGCTCGCTGGTCAGGAAGTAGTTCTTCGCGACCTGCATGGTGATGGTCGAGCCGCCGGACTGAATGTGGCCGCTCTTGACCAGCTGGCTGGCGGCGCGCATCAGGCTGCTGGGGTCGACGCCGTAATGGTTGGCGAAATTGTCGTCTTCGGCCGAGAGCAGCGCATGAATGAAGTTGGGCGGAATGTCGGCGAAACGGATGGGAGAACGGCGCATTTCACCGAATTCGGCAATCAGTTTGCCATCGCTGCTGTATACCCTCAGCGGGATCTGCAGCTGGATGTTGCGCAGGGCATCAACCGAAGGCAGATTCGGGGCGAGGTAAAGGAAGGCACCGCTCAAACCGAGCAGCAGCCCGCAGACGATAGCGACGAGGGACCACCAGAAAAACTTCAGCAGGCGTATCAAGGCTTTTGGATTTCCAGGAAAAAGAATGGGTTAAGCGCAGGCATTCACAAATGAACACGCCTTGAAGCTTTGCTACACGAAAAAAACGCTGGGCATTATAAGCATTTTTCGTCGCCGAGCGTTATTTGCGCTACTGTCAAGGCTGCCGACAGTGGTGTTGGACAAAAAAATATCCGTAAGTGACGGAAAGGCATAGGGAATCGGTTGTGTTCGAACTCTTTAGTAAGAAGGCCAATACCCTTCTAGGGATCGATATTAGCTCCACCTCGGTAAAACTCCTTGAACTGAGTCGTTCCGGTACCCGCTACAAGGTCGAGTCTTACGCGGTCGAGCCGCTGCCCGCCAACGCAGTGGTCGAGAAGAACATTGCCGAGCTGGAAGGGGTCGGCAATGCGTTGACGCGTGTGCTGGTCAAGGCCAAGAGCAACGTCAAAATCGCGGCGGTAGCGGTCGCCGGCTCTGCGGTCATTACCAAATCGATCGAGATGGACGCCGGGCTCTCCGATGATGAAATGGAGAACCAGCTCAAGATCGAGGCCGATCAGTACATTCCCTATCCGCTGGAAGAAGTCGCCATCGACTTCGAGGTCCAGGGCTATTCGGCGCGCAACCCCGAGCGGGTTGAAGTGCTGCTGGCTGCCTGCCGCAAGGAAAACGTCGAAGTTCGCGAGGCTGCGCTGGCGCTGGCCGGACTTACCGCGCGAGTGGTTGACGTCGAGGCCTATGCGCTGGAGCGCTCCTTCGGTCTGCTGTCGGCGCAGCTGGGGCAGGATCACGACCAGCTGACGGTCGCGGTGATCGACATCGGCGCGACCATGACCACCCTCAGCGTGCTGCACAACGGCCGCATCATCTACACCCGCGAGCAACTGTTCGGCGGGCGTCAGCTCACTGAAGAGATCCAGCGCCGCTACGGCCTGTCCCTCGGCGAGGCGGGTCTTGCCAAGAAACAGGGCGGCCTGCCGGACGACTACATGCTGGAAGTGCTGCAGCCGTTCAAGGATGCCGTGGTTCAGCAGGTCTCCCGTTCCCTGCAGTTCTTCTTCGCCGCTGGGCAATACAACCGCGTCGATTACATCATGCTGGCCGGTGGTACTGCTTCCATCGCCGGGCTGGATCGTCTGATTCAGGAGCGTCTGGGCACGCCGACCATGGTCGCCAACCCTTTTGCCGACATGGCCCTGAGCGCCAAGGTCAATGCCGGTGCGCTGGCCAGTGATGCGCCGGCTCTGATGATCGCCTGTGGTCTGGCCTTGAGGAGCTTCGACTGATGGCACGGATCAACTTACTGCCCTGGCGTGAACAACTGCGCGAAGAGCGCAAGAAGCGTTTCCTGCTGGCCCTGGCCGGTGTTCTGGTTGTCGGCATCGGTGCGATTCTGCTGGCTGATCAATATTTGAGCAGTGCCATCAGCCACCAGAATGCGCGCAATCAGTACATCAAGACCGAAATCGTCCAGCTGGATGCGCGGATCAAGGAAATCAGCGAGCTCAAGACCCGCCGCAAGCAGTTGCTCGAACGGATGAAAATCATCCAGGACCTGCAGGGCAACCGGCCGATCATCGGGCGGATTTTCGATCAACTGGCGCGGACGCTGCCCGATGGCGTGTATTTCAACGAAGTGAAGATGACCGACAAGCTGATCAGCATTTCCGGTGCGGCCGAGTCGAACAACCGTGTTTCCGACCTGCTGCGCAATCTGGACGCGTCCGACTGGCTGGAGGCGCCGAGCCTGACCGAGGTGAAGGCCAACAGCGCCGCTGGTTCGGTCGACCAGTCCAACTCCTTCCAGTTGACCGTGCGTCAGACGCAGCCTGCGGCTGATCCCGTGGTGCAGGGGGGCAAGCCATGAATGTGAACGAATGGCTGGACAGCCTGCGCAAGATCGATATCAACGATCTGGACGTCAACAACCTGGGTTCGTGGCCTGCGGCGGTGAAAACCATCGCGGGTGCGCTGTTGCTGGTACTGGTGCTGGCGCTCGGGTACTTCTTCTACATCCAGGACATGCAGGCCCAGCTCGATCAGGCCCGCGCGGACGAGACCACGCTCAAGGAGCAGTTCTCCACCAAGGCCTATCAGGCCGCCAACCTCAACGCCTACAAGACCCAGATGGTCGAGATGGAAAACACCTTCGGTGCCTTGCTGCGGCAACTGCCCAGCGATACTGAAGTGCCCGGTCTGCTGGAAGACATCACTCGCACGGGGCTGGGCAGCGGGCTGGAGTTCGAAGAGATCAAGCTGCTGCCGGAAGCGGCCCAGCAGTTCTATATCGAGCTGCCGATCCAGATCACGGTCACCGGCACCTATCACGACCTGGCGACCTTCGTCAGCGGCGTGGCCGGCTTGCCGCGCATCGTCACGCTGCATGACTTCGAGATCAAACCGGTGGACGCCAAGTCGCCGGGCAAGCTGCGCATGAGCATTCTGGCCAAGACCTATCGCTACAACGACAAGGGCCTTCAGAACATCGATAACAAAGGAACGGCGAAATGAGCGCGGTGCGTTGGTTGTGCATCGGCGTGGCGCTGATGGGGCTTGCGGGCTGTGACAGCTCCAGCGAGTTCGACGATCTGAAACAATTCATGAGTGACGTGCGCGCCCGTCCGGTCGGTGCTATCGAGCCCATGCCGAAGTTCCGGCCCTACGAGGCGTTCACCTATGCGGCTGCGAGTCTGCGCAGCCCGTTCCAGCCGCCGATCAAGGTCGATCTGGTCAACCGCCAGAAAGGCTCGCGGCTGGTGCAGCCTGATCCGGCGCGGGTCAAGCAATTCCTCGAAGGCTTCAATATCGACGGTTTCGACATGGTCGGCACGTTGAGCAACGAAACCGGCATGTTCGCGCTGTTGCGCGGTGCGGGTGGCGTCCATCGGGTCAAGGTCGGTGATTATCTGGGTCGCAACGACGGCCGGATCGTCGCGATCACCGAGTCGGCAGTACAGGTGGTGGAAATCGTTCCCGATGGCGAAGGCGCGTGGCTTGAACGACCGCGCACCATTTCGCTCAAGGAGCGTTCATGAAGACGGCAAGCAAGCGAAACACCTTCGGATCGGCACAGTGGTGGAATGTGAACATGACTAGGATTCTTTCGATTATCGGCGTATCGCTATGGATGGCGATGCTTTCACCGATTCTCCAGGCGGCCAACCTCAAGACGCTGGATGTCGCCGCATTGCCGGGGGATCGGGTCGAATTGAAACTGTCCTTCGACGGCCCGGTGGCAGCGCCGCGAGGTTATACCACCGAGCAGCCGGCGCGGATCGCCCTGGATCTGCCGGGCGTGACCAGCCGTCTGGCGGTCAAGAGCCGTGACCTCGGCTCGGGCAATGCCCACAGCGTGGTGGTGGTCGAAGCCAAGGACCGCACCCGGGTGATTATCAACCTGACCACGCTGGCGCCTTACAGCTCGCGGGTCGAAGGTAACAATCTGTTCGTCGTGGTCGGCCAGGGCGCCGCTGCCGCGCAAGGTTCGCAACCGAGCACCGCACAGGGTGCGCCGCGTGTCAGTGTGCCGCCGGCATCGGTCAGCGCCGCTCCCCGCGCTTATACGCCGGGTCCGCGTGCGGTGAAGAATGTCGACTTCCAGCGCGGTGAGCTGGGTGAAGGCAATGTGGTCATCGAGCTGAGCGATGCAGGCATTGCGCCGGATATCCAGGAGCAGGGCGGCAAGATCCGTGTCGACTTCGCCCGTACGCAATTGCCCGAGCCGCTGCGTGTACGTCTGGACGTGAAGGATTTCGCCACGCCGGTGCAGTTCGTCAATTCCAGTGTCAGCGGCGACAAGGCGAGCATTTCCATCGAGCCGTCCGGTGCCTTCGACTATTCCGCCTACCAGACCGAAAACAAGCTGACCATCAGCGTGCGTCCGCTGACCAACGAAGATCTTGAGCGGCGTAACGCGGAGAAGCTGGTGTACACCGGTGAGAAGCTGTCGCTGAACTTTCAGGACATCGATGTGCGCTCGGTGCTGCAGCTGATTGCCGACTTCACCAACCTCAACCTGGTTGCCAGTGACACGGTTCAAGGCGGTATCACCCTGCGTCTGCAGAACGTGCCGTGGGATCAGGCGCTGGATCTGGTGCTTAAAACCAAGGGGCTGGACAAGCGCAAGATCGGCAACGTGTTGCTGGTGGCGCCAGCCGACGAGATCGCTGCGCGCGAACGTCAGGAGCTGGAATCGCTCAAGCAGATTTCCGAACTGGCGCCGCTGCGTCGCGAGCTGCTGCAGGTCAACTACGCCAAGGCAGCCGACATCGCCAAGCTGTTCCAGTCGGTGACCAGTGGCGAGTCCAAGACCGACGAGCGTGGCTCGATCACGGTCGATGAGCGCACCAACAACATCATTGCCTACCAGACCCAGGACCGCCTGGACGAACTGCGTCGCATCGTCTCGCAGCTGGACATCCCGGTGCGTCAGGTGATGATCGAGGCGCGCATCGTCGAAGCCAACGTCGATTACGACAAGGCCTTGGGCGTGCGTTGGGGCGGTTCTGCGGCCCGCGGCAACTTTGTCGGTGGCGGCGCCGGTACCGTCAGCGGTGCCAACGCAACCAACGGCCCCTACGTCGACATGGGCGTATCGGACGCGACATCGACCATCGGTCTGGGTTTCGTGACCAACAACACGCTGCTGGACCTCGAACTGAGTGCCATGGAAAAAACCGGTAACGGCGAGGTGGTTTCGCAGCCGAAGGTGGTCACCTCGGACAAGGAAACCGCGAAAATCCTGAAAGGTACCGAGGTTCCGTATCAGGAGGCCAGCTCCAGTGGCGCGACGTCGGTGTCGTTCAAGGAAGCTTCGCTGTCGCTGGAAGTGACGCCGCAGATCACCCCGGACAACCGCATCATCATGGAAGTGAAAGTCACCAAGGACGAACCTGACTACGTCAACACCGTCCTGGGCGTGCCGCCGATCAAGAAGAACGAAGTCAACGCCAAGGTGCTGGTTTCCGACGGCGAGACCATCGTAATTGGTGGTGTGTTCTCCAATACGCAGAGTAAAGTCGTCGACAAGGTGCCATTTTTGGGCGATGTGCCGTATGTTGGCCGCCTTTTCCGGCGGGATGTGGTCTCGGAGAAAAAATCCGAGCTGTTGGTGTTCCTCACTCCGCGTATCATGAACAACCAGGCGATTGCTGTGAGTCGTTGATTCTGTGCGAAATTTAATACTTGTGGGACCGATGGGGGCTGGCAAAAGCACCATCGGTCGCCTGCTGGCCAAAGAGCTTCGACTGCCGTTCAAGGATTCCGACAAGGAAATCGAGCTGAGAACAGGTGCCAATATCCCATGGATCTTCGACAAGGAAGGAGAAGCGGGCTTTCGTGATCGCGAGCAGGCCATGATTGCCGAGCTTTGCGCCGCTGATGGCGTGGTGCTGGCAACGGGTGGGGGCGCCGTCATGCGCGAAGAAAACCGTCGTGCCCTGCATGCCGGTGGCCGAGTGGTCTATCTGCATGCCTCCGTTGAACAGCAGGTAGGGCGTACGGCGCGTGACCGTAACCGCCCCCTGCTGCGCACCGCGGACCCGGCAAAGGTGCTGCGCGACCTGCTGGCGATCCGTGATCCGCTGTACCGGGAAATCGCCGATGTCATCATCGAGACCGATGAGCGGCCGCCGCGCATGGTGGTTCTTGACATCCTGGCCCTGTTGGCAGAGCTTCCTCCCCGTTAAAGCGCAGGCGGAAATGCGCTATTCTCGGCGACCATAAAAAGCAGGGCCGACCCAAGGTCCTGCGCCCTGGCCCGTGCCGACTCCCACGAGTGCGCGCACCGGCGTCCAATTGTTAAACAGTGTGGGGACACATGCAGACACTCAAGGTCGAGCTTGGCGAGCGCAGCTACCCGATTCATATTGGCGAAGGCTTGTTGGATCGGCCTGAACTGCTCACGCCATACATCGCCGGCAAGCAGGTGGCGATCGTTTCCAACAGCACGGTCGCGCCGCTGTACATGGAGCGCCTGCGCAAGACGCTGGCGGGCTATAACGTTCTGCCGATCGTCCTTCCGGACGGCGAAGCCTTCAAGAACTGGGAAACCCTGCAAACCATCTTCGACGCGCTGTTGACCGCACGGCACGACCGCCGGACCACGGTGATCGCTCTGGGCGGCGGCGTGATCGGTGACATGGCCGGCTTTGCTGCCGCCTGTTACCAGCGTGGGGTCGACTTCATTCAGGTGCCGACCACGCTGTTGTCGCAAGTAGACTCCTCGGTGGGCGGCAAGACCGGGATCAACCATCCGCTGGGCAAGAACATGGTCGGCGCGTTCTACCAGCCCAATGCCGTGCTGATCGACACCGCTTCGCTCAACAGTCTGCCGGCGCGCGAGCTGTCGGCTGGGCTGGCGGAAGTCATCAAATACGGTCTGATTTGTGACGAACCTTTCCTGACCTGGCTCGAAGAGCATATGGATCGTCTGCGCGGGCTTGATCAAGCCGCGCTGACCACCGCCATCGAACGCTCCTGCGCGGCCAAAGCGGCCGTCGTCGGTGCCGACGAGCGAGAATCGGGTGTTCGTGCCACGCTGAATCTGGGTCACACCTTCGGTCATGCCATCGAAACCCACATGGGCTATGGCGTCTGGCTGCACGGTGAAGCAGTTGCCGCCGGTACGGTGATGGCGCTGGAGATGTCGGCGCGCCTGGGCTGGATCAGCGAGCAGGAACGTGATCGTGGCATCCGTCTGTTTCAGCGTGCCGGCCTGCCGGTCGTGCCGCCTGAAGACATGACCCCGGAGCATTTCCTCGAGCACATGGCGGTGGACAAGAAGGTGATCGACGGTCGCTTGCGCCTGGTGCTGTTGCGCCACATGGGCGAGGCGGTGGTGACTGACGAATATCCAAAAGAAGTACTACAGGCCACACTGGTTGCGGACTACCGCGCCCTGGTGGATCAGCTTAGAGGTTAATGAAAAATCCATGACTAGTTTGCACGCCGATGAGGCCTTCCTAGGTCATTACCAATTGAGTCATGACCCCTTCGCCACGCGGGTCCCCGGCTTCAAGTTTTTCCCGGCCCAGCGCAAGCCCGTGCTGGGGCAATTGCATCATCTGGCCCGTTACAGCGAATTGCTGCTGCTGGTGACCGGCCCCCATGGCAGCGGCAAGACCCTGCTGCGTCAGGCGCTGGTCGCGAGCACGAACAAGCAGTCGGTACAAAGCGTGGTGGTTTCCGCCCGTGGCGCTGGCGATGCTGCCGGCGTGCTGCGTCAGGTGGCTCAGGCGCTGAACGTGGCTCAGCCGGAGATGCGCGCCATTCTGACTCAGGTCGTGCAACTGGCGCTGACCGGTCAGGAAGTCTATGTATTGGTGGATGACGCCGAACAACTGGGCGAATCCGCACTCGAAGCGTTGTTGGAATTGGCGGCGGGCACTCCGGAAGGGCGTCCGCACGTATTCCTGTTCGGCGAGGCGTCGATCATCGATCGCCTGGACCAGTTGTGTGCCGACAGCGGTGTCGAGGGCGAGCGCTTTCATGTGATCGAGCTGGCGCCGTACACCGAAGAAGAAACCCGTGAGTATCTGGAGCAGCGTCTGGAAGGTGCTGGCCGGGGGATCGAGGTGTTCACTGCCGAGCAGATCACCGATATTCACGAACAGTCCAATGGATGGCCGGGCGCGATCAACCAGGTCGCGCGCGACTCGATGATCGAAGCCATGATCGCCAGCCGCTCTGCGGTCAAGCGTCCAAGTATGGGGTTCAAGATGCCTAAGAAACACGTGTTGGCTTTGGGGGGAGTGGTTGTCGCAGCGGTGCTGGCGGCCGTGATGATTCCTGGGCGTAACAGCGCACCGACGCCTCCGGGTGGTACTCAGGCGCAATTGCCGCTGGGTCAGGGCCAGGCGCCGACGCAACAATCGAACAACGGTGGCCCGGCCATCGAGTTCGCCGGCAATTCGCAGCCGATGCCGCTACCGTTGGTCGGCAATTCGCAGCCAGTCATGCGCGGTCCGCTGGCTGAAGCCGCTGGTTCCGGCGAAGGCGACGGTGAAGACGGTGGCCCGGCGGCCAATCAGCCGTTGCAGCCGCCGACCGTGACCACCACTGCACCGCCTGCCGGTGCCACGGCGGGTCCTGCACCGACCATGGCGATGGCCCAGACGCCGGTACCGACACCGCGTCCGGCTCCAGCTCCAGCGGCCAAACCGGCACATGCTCCGGCTGCCAAGCCAGCTCCGGCACCGACTCAGGTTGCCACGGCCAAACCGGCTCCGGCTCCGGCACCGGCTGCAAAACCGGCTCCTGCCGCCAAGCCTGCTGCTGCCGCTCCGGCTGTCGCCGGTGGTGGTTGGTACGCAGGGCAGGCGCCAGGTCATTACGTGGTGCAGATCCTCGGCACCAGCTCGGAAGCCACTGCGCAGAGCTACGTGAAAGAGCAGGGCGCCGAGTACCGTTATTTCAAGAAAACCCTGCAGGGCAAGCCTCTGTACGTGGTGACTTACGGCAGTTTTGCCGACCGCAATGCGGCACTCGCCGCCATCAAGGTCTTGCCAGCCAAGGTTCAGGCTGGTAAACCTTGGCCTCGCACTGTCGGCAGTATCCAACAGGAACTGGCCGCAGCTCGCTGATGACGCAGCGACCCTACCCGGGTCGCGCGCTTGGCTCCCCGAAAAATCACGCATGAGCGTGCTGCCAAAGAGCAGCGCGCCTTGCGGTGTCTGCGTCTCAGACACCCATTGAACTTCGGGCTCTCTTTGGTCAGACTCGCAACAAAGCTCTGGCTAGCACGAGAATCGCTTTAAAACCTTTCATGATTGCGACATAAATTTGCGACGTTTCGTCGCTAAATTTGTGAGGCTTTGTGTCGGTGTGTACAATGACCTCCCTTTTGCTCCCGCAAAGCTGGCGTACGTTCAGCGTGGACGGTAAATGGTTGAATTGAAAAGAAATTTGCCTCGCTAAGAGGCAGCCTGGTGAGAATGTGTCTATGAAAGCAGGTCTGTACCAACCAGAAGAGTTCAAGGATAACTGTGGTTTCGGCTTGATTGCCCATATGCAGGGCGAGCCCAGTCATCATCTGTTGCAGACGGCTATTGAAGCCCTGACCTGCATGACCCACCGCGGTGGGATCAACGCCGACGGCAAGACCGGTGACGGTTGCGGGCTGTTGATGCAAAAACCCGACACGTTCCTGCGCGCCGTGGCCAAAGAGCATTTCGCTGCCGAACTGCCGCGCCAGTATTGCGTGGGCATGGTCTTCCTGAACCGCGACGACGCCAAGGCTGAAGCCGCCCGCGAGAACATGAACCGCGAGATCCTGGCCGAGGGTCTGACCCTGATCGGCTGGCGCCAGGTCCCTGTCGACACCAGCGTGCTCGGCCGTCTGGCGCTGGAGCGCCTGCCGAAGATCGAACAGGTGTTCATCGGCGGTGAGGGTCTGAGCGATCAGGAATTCGCCATCAAGCTGTTCTGCGCCCGTCGTCGCTCGTCCGTGGCCAACGCCGCCGACACCGACCACTACATCTGCAGCTTCTCGCACAAGACCATCATTTATAAGGGTCTGATGATGCCGCGTGACCTCACGGCATTCTATCCGGACCTGGGTGACGAGCGTCTGCAGACCGCGATCTGCGTGTTCCACCAGCGCTTCTCCACCAACACCCTGCCGAAATGGCCGCTGGCTCAGCCATTCCGCTTCCTCGCCCACAACGGCGAGATCAACACCATCACCGGTAACCGCAACTGGGCTCAGGCCCGTCGCACCAAGTTCAGCAACGATCTGATGGATCTGGACGAACTGGGCCCGCTGGTCAACCGCGTCGGTTCCGACTCGTCGAGCATGGACAACATGCTGGAGCTGATGGTCACCGGCGGCATCGACCTGTTCCGTGGCGTGCGCATGCTGGTACCGCCGGCATGGCAGAACGTCGAGACCATGGACCCGGATCTGCGCGCGTTCTACGAATTCAACTCCATGCACATGGAGCCGTGGGACGGTCCGGCCGGTATCGTGATGACCGAAGGTCGCCACGCGGTCTGCCTGCTCGACCGTAACGGTCTGCGTCCGGCGCGCTGGGTGACCACCAAGAACGGCTACATCACCCTGGCATCGGAAATCGGCGTGTGGAACTACACCCCGGAAGACGTCATCGCCAAGGGCCGTGTCGGTCCGGGCCAGATCTTTGCCGTGGATACCGAGACCGGTCAGATCCTCGACACTGACGCCATCGACAGCCGTCTGAAGTCGCGCCATCCGTACAAACAGTGGCTGCGCAAGCATGCGCTGCGCATCCAGGCGACCCTGGAAGATCACGACCATGGTTCGGCCTTCTACAACCCGGATCAGCTCAAGCAGTACATGAAGATGTTCCAGGTCACGTTCGAAGAGCGCGATCAGGTGCTGCGTCCGCTGGGCGAGCAGGGTCAGGAAGCCGTGGGCTCCATGGGTGACGACACGCCAATGGCCGTGCTGTCGCGCCGTGTGCGCACGCCGTACGACTATTTCCGTCAGCAGTTCGCCCAGGTCACCAACCCGCCGATCGACCCGCTGCGCGAAGCCATCGTCATGTCGCTGGAAGTCTGCCTCGGTGCCGAGCGCAACATCTTCCAGGAATCGCCTGAGCACGCCTCCCGCGTGATCCTCAGCTCGCCGGTCATTTCGCCTGCCAAATGGCGCGCGCTGATGAACCTGGAGCGTGAAGGCTT
Source organism: Pseudomonas sp. NPDC090208 (assembly GCF_044746785.1). Classification (NCBI taxonomy): domain Bacteria; kingdom Pseudomonadati; phylum Pseudomonadota; class Gammaproteobacteria; order Pseudomonadales; family Pseudomonadaceae; genus Pseudomonas; species Pseudomonas sp. NPDC090208. The sequence continues at coordinate 267,510 of NZ_JBIVCU010000001.1, read as the reverse complement.
CGACCGCCAGGTCATCGACCTGAACTACGACGAGGCCACCGGCCTGGAAGCCGCTGTGCGCAACGTCGCCGATCAGGCTGAAGAAGCCGTGCGTGCCGGTCGTACCCAGATCGTGCTGAGCGACCGCCATATCGCCCCGGGCAAACTGCCGATCCACGCTTCGCTGGCCACCGGTGCGGTACACCACCGCCTGACCGAAAAAGGCCTGCGCTGCGACAGCAACATCCTGGTCGAGACCGCGACCGCTCGCGATCCGCATCACTTTGCCGTACTGATCGGCTTCGGTGCGTCGGCGGTCTACCCGTTCCTGGCCTATGAAGTGCTGGGCGACCTGATCCGTACCGGCGAAGTGCTGGGCGACCTGTACGAAGTCTTCAAAAACTACCGCAAAGGCATCACCAAGGGCCTGCTCAAGATCCTGTCGAAGATGGGCATCTCGACCATCGGTTCGTACCGTGGTGCGCAGCTGTTCGAAGCCATCGGCCTGTCCGAAGAAGTCTGCGATCTGAGCTTCCGTGGCGTGCCGAGCCGCATCAAGGGTGCGCGTTTCGTCGACATCGAAGCCGAGCAGAAAGCCCTGTCCGTCGAAGCCTGGAGCCCGCGCAAGCCGATCCAGCAAGGCGGCCTGCTGAAGTTCGTCTACGGCGGCGAATACCACGCCTACAACCCTGATGTGGTGGCAACCCTGCAAGCCGCCGTGCAGCAGGGCGACTACGCCAAGTTCAAGGAATACACCACGCTGGTGGACACCCGTCCGGTGTCGATGGTCCGCGACCTGTTCAAGGTCAAGGAGCTGGAAACCCCGCTGAGCCTGGACGAGATCGAGCCGCTGGAAGCGATCCTCAAGCGTTTCGACTCGGCGGGCATCTCGCTGGGCGCACTGTCGCCGGAAGCTCACGAAGCGCTGGCCGAAGCGATGAACCGCCTGGGCGCGCGTTCCAACTCCGGTGAGGGCGGTGAAGATCCGTCGCGCTACGGCACCATCCGCAGCTCCAAGATCAAGCAGATCGCTACCGGTCGTTTCGGTGTGACGCCGGAATACCTGGTCAACGCTGACGTGCTGCAGATCAAGGTCGCCCAGGGCGCCAAGCCGGGCGAAGGCGGACAACTGCCGGGTGGCAAGGTCAACGGCCTGATCGCCAAGCTGCGTTATGCAGTACCGGGCGTGACCCTGATTTCGCCTCCGCCGCACCACGACATCTACTCGATCGAAGACCTGTCGCAGCTGATTTTCGACCTCAAGCAGGTCAACCCGTCGGCACTGGTCTCGGTCAAGCTGGTCGCGGAAGCCGGCGTCGGCACCATCGCTGCCGGTGTGGCCAAGGCCTACGCCGACCTGATCACCATTTCCGGCTATGACGGCGGCACCGGCGCTTCGCCACTGTCGTCGATCAAATACGCGGGCGCTCCGTGGGAAATCGGCCTGGCCGAAACCCATCAGACCCTGCGCGGCAACGACCTGCGCGGCAAGGTCCGGGTACAGACCGACGGTGGTCTGAAAACCGGTCTGGACGTGATCAAGGCCGCCATCCTCGGCGCCGAAAGCTTCGGCTTCGGTACTGCGCCGATGATCGCACTGGGCTGCAAATACCTGCGTATCTGCCACCTGAACAACTGCGCCACCGGCGTTGCGACCCAGAACGACAAGCTGCGCAAGGATCACTACATCGGCACCGTCGACATGGTGATCAACTTCTTCACCTACGTGGCTGAAGAAACCCGCGAGTGGCTGGCGAAACTGGGCGTGCGTTCGCTGGAAGAGCTGATCGGCCGCACCGACCTGCTGGACATCCTGCCGGGCGAAACCGAGAAGCAGCAGCACCTGGACCTGACCCCGCTGCTGGGCAGCGACCATGTGCCGGCCGACAAGCCGCAGTTCTGTGGCGTCGAGCGCAACCCGCCGTTCGACCAGGGCCTGCTGGCCGAGAAAATGGTCGAGATGGCCAAGGCGGCCATTGCCTCGAAGAGCGGTGGCGAGTACGAGCTGGAAATCTGCAACTGCGACCGTTCCATCGGCGCGCGGATCTCCGGCGAGATCGCCAAGCTGCACGGCAACCAGGGCATGAAAGACGCGCCGGTGACCTTCCGTTTCAAGGGCACTGCCGGTCAGAGCTTCGGTGTGTGGAACGCCGGCGGCCTGAACATGTACCTGGAAGGCGATGCCAACGACTACGTCGGTAAAGGCATGACCGCAGGCAAACTGGTGATCGTGCCGCCGAAAGGCAGCCCGTTCAAAACCCAGGACAGCGCCATCGTCGGCAACACCTGCCTGTACGGCGCCACGGGCGGCAAGCTGTTCGCAGCCGGTACCGCAGGCGAGCGTTTCGCGGTGCGTAACTCCGGCGCTCACACCGTCGTGGAAGGCACGGGCGACCACTGCTGCGAATACATGACTGGCGGTTTCGTCTGCGTACTGGGCAAGACCGGCTACAACTTCGGTTCCGGCATGACTGGCGGTTTCGCCTACGTGCTTGACCTGGACAACACCTTCGTTGACCGCGTCAACCACGAACTGGTGGAAATCCAGCGCATCAGCGGTGAAGCGATGGAAGCCTATCGCAGCCATCTGGAGCGCGTGCTGGCCGAGTACGTGACCGAGACGAACAGCGAATGGGGCCGTAATCTCTGGGAGAACCTGGACGACTACCTGCGCCGCTTCTGGCTGGTCAAGCCGAAGGCCGCAAGCCTGAAGTCGCTGTTGTCCAGCACTCGCGCCAACCCGCAGTAACGCAGCCACAAGCTGCAAGCTTTGAGTTGAAAGCTTGCAGCTTCGTGTGCAGAACCGAATTTGATTTTCTTGCAGCTTGAAGCTTAGGGCTTGAAGCTGCCGCGAAGAGGCTCCAAATGGCTGAACGTCTGAGTAACGACTTCCAGTTCATCGATGTCGGGCGCAAAGATCCGAAGAAGAAACTGCTGCGTCAACGCAAGAAAGAGTTCGTGGAAATCTACGAACCCTTCAAACCCCAGCAATCGGCCGATCAGGCTCACCGCTGCCTGGGTTGCGGCAACCCGTACTGCGAATGGAAATGCCCTGTGCATAACTTCATTCCCAACTGGCTCAAGCTGGTGTCCGAGGGCAACATCCTTGCCGCCGCCGAGCTGTCGCACCAGACCAACACTCTGCCGGAAGTCTGCGGTCGCGTGTGCCCGCAGGACCGTCTGTGTGAAGGCGCCTGTACGCTGAACGACGGCTTCGGCGCAGTGACCATCGGCTCGGTCGAGAAGTACATCACCGACACCGCTTTCGCCATGGGCTGGCGTCCGGACATGTCGCGCGTGGTGCCGACCGGCAAGCGCGTTGCGATCATCGGTGCCGGCCCTGCCGGTCTGGGCTGTGCCGACGTGCTGGTGCGCGGCGGCGTGACCCCGGTGGTCTTCGACAAGAACCCGGAAATCGGCGGTCTGCTGACCTTCGGCATCCCTGAGTTCAAGCTGGAAAAGAGCGTGCTGCGCAACCGCCGCGAAGTGTTCACCGGCATGGGCATCGAATTCCGCCTGAACACCGAAGTGGGCAAGGACGTCACGGTCGAGCAACTGCTGGAAGAGTACGATGCCGTGTTCATGGGCATGGGCACCTACACCTACATGAAGGGTGGCTTCCCGGGCGAAGACCTGCCAGGCGTACACGACGCGCTGGATTTCCTGATCGCCAACGTCAACCGCAACCTGGGCTTTGAAAAGTCGCCGGAAGATTTCGTCGACATGAAAGGCAAGAAGGTCGTGGTACTGGGCGGCGGCGATACCGCAATGGACTGCAACCGCACTTCGATCCGCCAAGGCGCCAAGGCCGTGACCTGCGCCTATCGTCGCGACGAAGAAAACATGCCGGGTTCGCGCAAGGAAGTGAAGAACGCCAAGGAAGAAGGCGTGAAGTTCCTCTACAACCGCCAGCCGATCGCCATTGTTGGTGAAGACAAGGTCGAAGGCGTGAAAGTGGTCGAAACCCGCCTGGGCGAGCCGGATGCCCGTGGCCGTCGCAGCCCCGAGCCGATTCCGGGCTCCGAAGAGATCATCCCGGCCGACGCCGTGGTCATCGCTTTCGGTTTCCGTCCAAGCCCGGCGCCATGGTTCGAGCAGTTCGGTATCGACACCGATAGCCAGGGCCGCGTGGTTGCACCGGAGCAAGGCAAGTTCAAGCACCAGACCAGCAACCCGAAAATCTTCGCGGGTGGCGACATGGTGCGTGGCTCCGACCTGGTCGTGACCGCCATCTTCGAAGGCCGCAACGCCGCCGAAGGGATCCTGGACTACCTGGGCGTCTGAGCCCTGCTACACCGGCTTGCCGGCGATTTGTGTGGGAGCGAATTCATTCGCGAGAGGCCGTTACAGACGACATCGATGTGTCGACTGTCCGACCGCATCGCGAATAAATTCGCTCCCACAGGCGTGCAGGCGCTGTCGGCGATCCTGCGGCAAATCGCCCCCATAGACAAAAGGCACGGCACTTGCCGTGCCTTTTGCGTCGTGGTCTGAGAAAATGCCCGCACTTTTCTGTCGGATCCTGCCATGACTGCCTTGAAGAACGACCGTTTCCTTCGCGCCCTGCTCAAGCAACCTGTCGACGTCACGCCTGTATGGATGATGCGCCAGGCCGGTCGCTATCTCCCGGAATACCGCGCCAGCCGCGCCAAGGCCGGGGACTTCATGAGCCTGTGCATGAACCCGGCATTCGCCTGCGAAGTCACCCTGCAGCCGCTGGAGCGTTATCCACTGGATGCGGCCATTCTGTTCTCTGACATCCTCACTGTACCGGATGCCATGGGCCTGGGGCTGTACTTCGAAACCGGCGAAGGCCCGCGCTTCAAGAAAACCGTCACCACCCTGGCCGACATCGAAGCGCTGCCGATTCCGGATGCGCAGAAGGACCTGGGCTACGTCATGGACGCAGTCAGCACCATTCGTCGTGAGCTCAATGGCCGCGTGCCGCTGATCGGTTTCTCCGGCAGCCCGTGGACGCTGGCGACCTACATGGTGGAAGGCGGTTCGTCCAAGGACTTCCGCAAATCCAAGGCCATGCTCTACGACAACCCGCAAGCCATGCACCTGTTGCTGGACAAGTTGGCCCAGGCCGTTACCGGCTACCTCAACGGCCAGATTCTTGCCGGTGCGCAGGCCGTGCAGATTTTCGACAGTTGGGGCGGTAGCCTTTCGGCAGCGGCCTATCAGGAATTTTCCCTGGCCTACATGCGCAAGATCGTCAGCGGCCTGATCCGTGAGCACGAAGGTCGCAAGGTGCCGGTGATCCTGTTCACCAAGGGCGGTGGCTTGTGGCTGGAAAGCATCGCCGATGCCGGGGCCGACGCTCTGGGTCTGGACTGGACCTGCGACATCGGTGAAGCCCGTCGCCGTGTCGGCAGCAAGGTCGCCCTGCAAGGCAACATGGACCCGACCGTGCTTTACGCCCGTCCCGAAGCGATCCGCCAGGAAGTGGCGAACATCCTTGCCAGCTACGGCCCCGGCACCGGTCATGTGTTCAACCTCGGTCACGGCATCACCCCGGAAGTCGACCCGGCCAACGCCGGCGCCTTTATCGAGGCCGTACACGAGCTGTCGGCGCAATACCACGTTTGACGGCTGGACTGCCTGCCCTGAAACGCCCGGTGATGCCGGGCGTTTTTGCATCCGCAATACGGACCCACTGTAAAGCGGCGCAGCCCGACAGAATGGTTCTGGGCTGTCGTCACTCGTATGTAGCACTTTCCCTATGTGTCATGCGGAAATATCGCTATTGGCCTGAAGAACATTCCTACATATATAAATATATATTCTCGTTAAATTCCCCTCCGCTAAATCGTTGCTCGCCTGAAATCGTCATGCAATGACAGTTCTTGGGAAATATCGCGTTGACCGCTCTGGAATGGGCCTCGGCATGTAGTCGAAGCGACCGGTGAAAGTGGGTCGGTGGCTCTTCTTAGTTGAGATAAAAGCCACTGTCAATTGTTGGCAGCATGGGCGCTATTCCCCGACGAGCGATGTAACAGCACGAAAGTCTTTTTTCTTAATTACAAGGGATGAACCAGAAATGTCGAAACTGATCGCGGTTTCAGGATGTGCCTCTTCGTTCGTCATGATCGCTGCCCTGATGGCTTCGCAGCAGGTTGTGGCCCACGGTTATCTGAACGATCCGCCTTCCCGGGCGTTTGCCTGCCAGAAGGGCCTGAACAAGGACTGTGGAGGGGCGCAGTACGAGCCGCAAAGCGTCGGCGAAACCGCCAAGGGCTTCCCGCAGACCGGGGTGCCCGACGGCAAGATCGCCAGTGGTGCGCTGTCACAGTTCGCGGCGCTGGACGCGCAGTCGGCGACGCGCTGGCACAAGACTGAAATCAAGGACCGCACCCTCGGTTTCGACTGGTATTACAAAGCAACTCACCCGGCGACCAAATACGAATACTTCATCACCCGCAACGGCTGGAACCCTAACGCGGCGCTCGCCCGTGAGTCGTTCGATCTGACCCCGTTCTGCACTGTCGACGCCGGTGGCAAGCTGCCAAACGACAAGCCGCAAGGCAGTGAAGGCCCGGCCCGCGAGAAACACACCTGCCAGATTCCGGGCGACAAGAGCGGTCATCACGTCATCCTCGGGATCTGGACCGTTCACGATACTCCAGGCGCCTTCCATGACGTGGTCGATGTGAACATCGTCGCTGAAGCCGAAAACCCGGATGGCTGGCGCCCGGTGGGCAATATCACACCGCGTACCGATCTGTGGGTCGGTGACAAGGTCAAGGTCCGCGCGTTGACCGCTGATGGCGAGAACGCTGCTTACAGTTCGCAGTTGACCATCACCAACAAGGAAGACGGCAAGCCGGAAAACTGGTCGTTCAAGCTGGCCGAGCAGGTCAACACGACTCAAACGCTGGTGCGTGCGGGTATCCGTGGTGATGACGGCAGCATCAAGCCGATCAAGGGCGCCAATAACCTGTACGCCAAGGCTGAAAGCGGTGTGAACCGTTTCGAACTGCAGACGGAACTGGTGGAGGATGCCGAGGCTGCACTGAGCATTCAGTCTTTCGACAAGAACGTTGAGCTGGTCAAGGGGCGGGCGGTTCTGCCGGTGACCGTGGTCAGCAACCGCAGAATGAACATTGAAGCCACTGTATTCGATGCCGGCCATAAGGCTGTGGGTTCGGTCATTCGCACCATCGAGCCTGGGAGTGCCGCGCTGGAGATCGCGCTGTTGAGCGAGCCGGGGGCTCACCAGATCAAGCTGATCGGCAGCACCACCGATGGTCGAACCACTCGACAGAGCCTGGAGTCGCTGGAGCTGACCGGTGAGGGCGGTGGGCAGGCCTACGACGCGGTCTACCCGGAAGGTATCGAGGGATATGTGGCGGGCACCACTGTGCTGCAGCCGGAAGACGGCAAGGTCTATGAGTGCAAGCCGTTCCCGGCGGCCGGCTGGTGCAAGAGCAACGGCCACCACTACAAGCCGGGTACCGGTTCAGATTGGCAAGAAGCCTGGATGATGAAGTAAGTCCACGTCCTGAAACTTCGGGCGGCGATCTGACGCCGCTCGAAGTTGTCATGCCTCTGGAGATTTGTTCATGTCATCTTCCGCCGCTTATTGTCGGTTGCGTATCAGTCTGCACTGGATTTCTGCCGCCATTATTTTATGGGCGCTGATCACCGGTACGCTGGTAACGCTCTTTGACGAGTCGTCGAAATTGAAAGCGGCCATTGCCGAATTCAATGTATCGCTGACGCTCATATTCATTCCAGTTTTTATCGTCAGGCTGTGTCTGGCGGTCGCCCGGGCAACTTCGTTGGCTCGACAACTGCACACGGTGCAGGAATGGGCGGCCTGTCTGGTGCATGGCTTGATTTATCTTGTGACTGCGGTGGTGCTGATCAGCGGTGTGCTGATGATGCCTTATCCATTCGGCGTCTTCGGCATGTTGCAATTCGATCCCTGGTTGAGCGATCCGCAGTGGCAGCGTTTCTTCTTTCGGCTGCATATCTGGAGTTGTGCCGGGCTCGCCGTATTGCTGGGGCTGCATGTGGCTGCGGTGATCAAACACCAATTGGCGGGTTATCCGGTCATCAGGCGCATGTGGCTGTGAACAGGCCTTTTCTTCAAGCCGGGTGCATGACGATCGTAGCCATTGCGGTCTGCGGCGGCTGGCTGGCATGGCGCGAACATGGTTATCGACAGGCGCTCGCGTCAGCGCCTTGGGTTCCTCCGACAACGGCAAAGGCTGCCGTGTCGTCATCTGGTGCAGACCCTGCCGCGTTGATCGCGGTCATGGGGTTGCGCCCTGAAGGTACTCCCTCACCGAGCCGCGAAGCCTTGATCTTGCGCGGCACCTTCGTCTCCGGACCCGAGCATTCTGGTGCATTGCTGGCAACCGATCAGGGGCAGCGCGTCTATCGGACCGGCGAGCGCCTACCTGGCGGCAGTGTGTTGCGACGTATCGAAATCGACCGGGTGCTTCTATGGCGTAACGGTCGAGAGGAGGTGGTGGCCTTGAACACGGCGCCGCAGCAAGTTCTCAAAGTGACATCCAGTCCCACCCACAGCACTTCTTCTTACCTTCGGCCCCTGGCCGTCGTACCTCGGGACGAATGATGAACCTGCCACTTCTCCACAACCGTTTTCAGCGGCTGGCGGCAATGCTTTTTATGACCGTACTCATGTCCGGGCAAGTGCTGGCGCAGGACGACCAGCGCTGGCAACTGGCGATGAACGATGCCGAGTTGCGTGACGTGGTGCGGGAGATGTCGTCGATCCTCGGCGCCACTGTGGTGCTCGACCCGAGGGTGCAGGGAAAAATCACGGTGATGTCCGATCAGGCGCTGGATCGCGAGGGTGTGCGCCGGCTGTTCTACTCCGTGCTCGACGCCCACAACTTCACGGTGATCGACGAGGGTGAGCGGATTCTGATCACACCGGTGGCTGAGGCGAAATCCCGTGCCGGTCAGACCGACAGCCGCACGGCGCAGGGCGGGCAGTTCGTCACCGAGGTCATCGCGTTGAACAACAGCGTGGCGACCGATCTGGCGGCCTTGTTGCGCCCGCTGGTGTCGGTCAACGGCTACGTCGGTCCGTCGGCGTCGAGCAATGCGCTGGTGCTGACCGACACCGCGAATAACGTAAGGCGCGTGGCCGCGCTGGTGGCCGAGCTGGATTCCGGAAAAAAGAGCGGCCACACCGTGGTGCAGTTGCGGCACGGCCTGGCTGAAGAACTGGCGAAGGTGCTGGAGCAGGCGCTGGGCAAGCAGGGCATGGACGCAGGTGGTCAGGTGGTGGCGGATGCGCGCAATAACCGCGTGATCGTCGTCGGCAATGCGCCTACCCGTCAGCGTCTGAGTACTCTGGCGCGCGATCTGGATACCCCGGCTGCGGCCAGCGCGGATAACTCGCGAGTGGTGCGTTTGCGTCACAGCGATGCCCGGCAACTGGCCGAGGTGCTGGATGCCATGGGCCAGGGCCTGGGGCCGGAAGGCGGCGCCAAACAGGCCGCGCCTGCGCAGAAAGCCACGGTCAAATCCGATGACAGCCAGAACGCGCTGGTGATGATTGCCGAGCCCGCGCAACTGCGCACGTTGGAGCAGATTGTGCGGCAGCTCGACCAGCCGCGCTCGCAGGTGCTGATTCAGGCGGCGATCATCGAAGTCTCCGGCGATATCAGCAACGCCCTGGGCGTGCAGTGGGGCGTGAATGGCGGCAATGCCCAAGGGGGCATCAGCTTTGCGGGAGCCGGAATCAGCCTGCCCGGTATGAGCGCCGATGATTACAAACTGCCCGACGGCGCTGTGCTGCGTGTCGGTAACGAACGCTTTGCCGTGCTGATCAACGCGCTGGCCAGCGACACCCGCAACAACGTGCTGTCCACTCCGAGCCTGCTGACTCTGGACAATCAGGAGGCGGAGATTCTGGTGGGGCAGAACGTGCCGTTCAAAAGCGGTTCGTACCAGACCCCCGGCAGCGGCTCGGAAAACCCGTACACCACGGTCACTCGCCAGGACATCGGCATCAAGCTGAAGATCAGGCCGCACATCAACGACGGTGAAACCCTGCGTCTGGAGGTCGAGCAGGAGAACTCCGAAATCGCCAGCTCCGTGGAGGGCCTCAACGACCTGATCACCAACAAGCGCGCCCTGAAAAGCACGATTCTCGCTGACGACGGCCAGATCATCGTGATCGGCGGGTTGATCAAGGACAGCGTACGCACGCGTCAGAGCGGCGTGCCGCTGCTGCGCAGCATTCCCTGGTTGGGCGCGCTGTTCCGCTGGGAAAGCGACACGCGGGAGAAGACCAATCTGATGATCTTCCTGCGGCCGACCATCGTTCGCGGCAAGGAGGACATCGCCCGCACCAGTCAGGACCGTTACCGCCAACTGCGCGATCTGGGCGGCAATGGCAAGAACGCGTTGCTGCTGCCCCGTGAAGCCCGAGAACTGTTCGACGCCGAACTGGACGCGCCCGTGACGGATCTTCGCGAATCCAGGGTGACGCCATGAACTCGCCACTGCCGTTCGGCTTTGCCCGGCGTTTCGGCGTCATGCGCGATGACTCGCAGGAGCATGCGCGGCTCTGGGTGCGTGATGACGCGCCGTTGACGGCCCTGTCCGAAGCCGTGCGTCTGACCGGCGTCGACGATGTGCACTGGCAGCGAGTCGATGCCGCCGCGTTCGCGACTCGCCTGGCCGCGGTTTACAGCGACGGGCAGCGTGCTGCCGAGGACGTGGCACAGGGGCTGGACGAAGAGCTGAACCTGCTGGAGATCGCCGATCAGTTGCCGCAGACCGCCGATCTGCTGGAGCAGGAAGGTGACGCGCCGATCATCCGCCTGATCAACGCGCTGCTCAGCGAGGCGGTGCGCGAGAAGGCGTCGGATGTCCATCTGGAAACTTTCGAGCACAGCCTGTCGGTGCGCATCCGCGTCGATGGCCAGTTGCGCGAAGTGCTCAAGCCCAGACGCGAGCTGGCGAACCTGCTGGTGTCGCGAATCAAGGTCATGTCGCGGCTGGACATCGCCGAAAAGCGCGTGCCGCAAGACGGCCGCATGGCGTTGCGGCTGGCCGGCCACGAGGTCGATGTGCGCGTCTCGACGCTGCCTTCCGCACACGGCGAGCGCGTGGTCCTGCGCCTGCTGGACAAGCGCAAGGCGGGGCTGGATCTGCAGCAACTGGGCATGCCGGCGGACACCCTGGCCTGTTTCGAACAGATCCTGGCGCGGCCCCACGGTCTGTTTCTGGTCACCGGCCCTACCGGCTCCGGCAAGACCACCAGCCTGTACGCGGCGCTGACCCGGCTCAACGACCAGACGCGCAATATCCTCACGGTTGAAGACCCCATCGAATACCACCTGCCGGGCATCGGTCAGACCCCGGTCAATCCGAAGGTGCAAATGACCTTCGCCCGTGGTCTGCGCGCCATTCTGCGACAGGACCCTGACGTGGTGATGGTGGGTGAAATCCGTGACCGGGAAACCTCGGAGATCGCCATTCAGGCGTCGCTGACCGGGCATCTGGTGCTGTCGACCCTGCACACCAACAGCGCGGTGGGCGCGGTGACCCGGTTGCTCGACATGGGCGTGGACGCTTACCTGCTGGCGTCGTCGCTGCTCGGTGTGCTGGCTCAGCGCCTGCTGCGCACGTTATGCGATGCCTGCAAGACGGCGTATCAGGCTGACGAGGCGCAATGTCATCGCCTGGGCATTGCGCCTGGGGAGGCTCCGACGCTGTTCCGCGCCGAGGGCTGTGCCGAGTGCCGCCAGGGTTATCGCGGGCGCATCGGTGTGTATGAATTGATCGGCATTACGCCGCGTCTGGCGGATCTTATCCACAGCAACGCCAGCGAACCGGAGCTGGCCGCCGAGGCGCGTACAACCTCGCGCAGTCTGTTTCAGGATGGCCAGCGACTGGTGCTGGAGGGTCGAACCAGCCTAGATGAACTGTTACGGGTGACCCACGAGGACGCCGCATGACGGTGTTCGACTATCAGGCTCAGGATGCCAACGGGCGCCGCTGCTCCGGGCAGATCGAGGCGCAAAACCCTCGCCACGCCCGCCAGTTGCTGCGTGAGCGCGGCCTGCTGCCGACGGCGCTGAAGCCCACCACGGGTGGGCTGGTATCCGGGGGCAACGGTACGCGCAGTGTTGGGTTGCGTAGCGCAGAGCTGGCCTTGTTGACGCTGCAATTATCGACACTGATCCAGGCCGGTTTGCCCCTTGAAGAAGCCTTGCGGGCGGTGGCTGCGCAGAGTGAAAAGCGTCGGGTCAGCCAGATCGTCACGGCGGTCCGGGCGCGGATCACCGAAGGCTACGATCTGGCGTCGGCGCTGGCGTTGTTTCCCCGCGCTTTCCCCTCGTTGTTTCGGGCGACGGTCGCGGCTGGTGAGCGGTCCGGTCACCTTGGCCCGGTGCTTGAGCAACTGGCGCAGTACACCGAGGCACGTCAGCAGTCGCGCCAGAAGATCCAGCTGGCGCTGGTCTATCCGCTGATCCTGCTGTGCGCCTCGCTGGCCATCGTCACCTTCCTGCTCGGTTACGTGGTGCCCGATGTGATCAAAGTGTTCATCGACAGTGGTCAGCCGTTGCCGTTGTTGACCGAGGGTTTGATTGCCGTGAGTGGCGGTGTGCGCCGCTACGGGCTGGCGCTGTGCGTAGTGCTGATCGCGCTGACCGTGCTGGGTGGATGGGCGTGGCGTCAGCCGAAATGGCGGCGGCGCGGGCAGGAACGGCTGCTGCGTTTGCCGCTCATTGGTCGTGTGCTCTATGCCACCGAAGCTGCGCGTTTCGCCAGCACGCTGGCGATTCTCGGCAAAAGCGCGGTGCCGCTGGTCGACGCTCTGCAGATTGCCGCAGCGGTGATCGGCACCTTGCCGATCCGGGCGCGCATGCACGACGTTGCCCGCCGGGTGCGCGAAGGCGAGACGCTCACTCGCAGCCTGGAACAGGGCGGCGACATCCCGCCCTTGATGCTGCACATGATCGCCAGCGGCGAACGCGCCGGCGAACTCGACCACATGCTCGAGCGCGCCGCCGAGCAGCAGGAAAAGACCCTGGCCGCGCGGATTGCCGTGCTGGTCAGCCTGTTCGAGCCTGCGATGCTGGTGACCATGGGCGGCGTGGTGCTGCTGATCGTGATGGCCATCCTGATGCCGATCCTTAACCTCAACCAACTGGTGAACTGAAACCATGGCTATCGTTGCACGCCGCCGGCAGGGCGGCTTTACCCTTATCGAAATCATGGTCGTGGTGGTGATCATCGGCGTGCTCGGCGCGATGGTGATTCCGCAATTCATGAGCCGTCCGGACCAGGCCAAGGTCACCGCCGCCCGCACCGATATTCAGGCGCTGAACACCGCGCTGGAAATGTACCGGCTCGACAATTTCAGCTACCCCTCGACCCAGCAGGGGCTGGAGGCGCTGATCAAAAAGCCGTCCGGCACGCCGCAGGCAAAGAACTGGAACCCGCGCGGTTATCTCAAGAGTCTGCCCGAAGACCCTTGGGGCACGCCCTATCAATACTTGAGCCCGGGCACCGGAGGGGCGCCTTTTGATCTGTACTCCTACGGTGCCGATGGTGTGGTGAGCGGCGACGGCTACGCCGCCGACATCGGGCGAAGCGAACCGTAATGCGCTCGCGCAGTCGCGGCTTCACGCTGCTGGAACTGATGCTGGTCATGCTGCTGATCGGCGTGTTGCTGACGCTGGTGGGTGTCGGTCTGACGGCGAGCCCGGCGTTGCAGGCACGCGTGCAGGCGCAAGAGTTGCTTGGCGTGATCGCGCAGTTGCGCGAGCGGGCTGTCAGCGAAGGGCGTGAGTATGGCTTGCGTTTCGACAGCCACAGCTATCAGGTCATGGGTTGGCAGTCTTCGGTGTGGGCGCCTTTGGGTGATGCGCACCCGCTGCCGGGTGAGCTGCAACTGCGCCTGGAGCTGGAGGGCCAGCCTTTGCGCTTGAGCGTCAGCGCCATCGAGCCGCAGTTGCTCATCCTCAGCAGCGACGAAATCAGCCCCTTCGCCCTGCATTACGAGACCGTGCAGGGCCGTTGGCTGAGCCTGTCCAGCGACGGCCTGAACGACGTGGTGATCCATGAGGGCTGAGCGCGGTTTCACCTTGCTTGAAGTGATGATCGCGCTGGCGGTCTTCGCCTTGCTGGCCGCAGCGGTATTGTCTGCCAGCCAGTTTGTCTTGCAGCGCAGCGGCGACGCACAGAGCCGCCTGTTCGCCAGCTGGATCGCCGACAACCGTCTGACCGAGCTGCGCCTGCAACCGCCCGAGCCGGGACAGCAGCGTCTGCAGCAGCTCTTCGCCGGACAGTCCTGGACGGTGGAACAGCGGGTCGAGCGTGAGGGGGCGGGGCGTCGCCTGAAGATCGATCTGGCCGTGCTTGAGGGGGCGGACAAGACCGCGGTTTATCGCATCAGCGGCTGGGTCGAAGGCGCGGCGCAACCATGAGCCGCGAAGACGGTTTCACCTTGCTGGAGTTGCTCGTCAGCCTGACGATCTTTGCCATCCTCGGTCTCGCCTGCTGGCGCCTGTTCGATGGGGTGTTTCGGGTACGTGAACAGATGCAAGCGCAGGAGCAGAGCCTGCGTGCGTTGCGCCGTGCGGTGGCGGTCATCGAGCGTGATCTGTTGCAGATTGTCGTGCCCGCGTCGGCACAACCAGTGGCGATCCGTGAGGGCGTGCTCAACCTGCAACGTGGCAACTGGCGCAACCCGCTGGATCATCTGCGCAGTGACCGTCAGGAAGTCAGTTACGTGCTGGAGCAGGGTCGGCTGTGGCGCTACAGCCGTAGCCTCGACCTGCCAGGTGTGCAGAAACAGGCACTGCTTGGCGGCGTCAGTCATCTCGACTGGCGCCTGTACGACGACAAGGCCGGCTGGCTGCGGGAGTGGCCGGCAAGGCCCGGCGCAAACCGTCCTCGCGCGCTGGAAATGACCCTGAGCGTGGGCACTTATCCACAGATCCGCCGTGTCATTCCGCTGGTGGAGGGGCTGTGAGCAAGGTTGTCAGACGGACTCGTCAGCAAGGCATTGCCCTGATCAGCGTACTGTTGATCACCAGTCTGGCCGTGCTGGTGGTGGGTGGCCTGTTGCGCAGCCAGCGACTGGCCCTGCTGGGCACTGCGCAGCAGATCCATCAATTGCAACTGCGTCAGGCGGCACTGACTCTGGAAGACCGCGCCTTGCAGCTGCTGCGAGTGGCTGATGATGGCGAAGCGCGCAATGTCCATGTCGAGCAGCCATGGGCCAGCCAGGCCGGGCAGATTCGTTTGCCGGACCTGGAAACCCGGCTGGTGATCGAGGACTTGGGCGGGCGTTTCAACCTAAGCCGGCTGACGGTGCCCGGAGAGGTCGATGAGATCGTTTTGCGCCGCTGGCGTCGTTTGCTGGCAACCCTGGCGGTAGCCGATGTCGACCTCACGCTGCTGCAAGACACGACCTTGACCGATCCTTCGCAACTGCGCCTGATTCCGGATCTGTCCGCTGACGATTTGCGCCGTCTGTTGCCCTACGTCGCGGTCCTGCCCGTGGACACCCCGTTGAACGTCAACACAGCATCGGCGCAGGTGCTGGCCAGTCTTGAAGGCTTCAGCCTGAGCCGTGCCCGCCAAATAGTCAGCCAGCGGCCCGTCGAAGGCTATGCCGACGCACAGGCATTCGTCCGCGCGCCCGGCCTCGATGGCCTGGGGATATCCAGCCATGGTCTCGGCGTGAGCAGCCGACGCTTTCGCATCACCGCCGATGTCGGTCTTGCCGGCAACCAGTTGCGCTTGGTCACTGACGTGGAACGTGTCGCCAACACCCGGAAGGTCCGGGTCATTCAACGTCGTTTGCTGGCGCCTGCGGAGTACCCGACACCATGAGCCACTGGTTGTATCTCACACCCCCCGGGCTGCGCGACGTGGAGTCGCCCTGGCCGGTGCGTTGCTGGTCCGACGCTCAGCCCCTGCGCACCGGCACGCTGGAGGAGGCCGGGCAGATTTTCCATGGCGAACGTGTGCGCGTCGTGCTGCCCATGGAGGCCTGTAGCTGGCTGCGCAGCCCGCTGTGGCCGGGGCGCCGCAGGCCGTCCGCGCAGGCGCTGGCGTATGCCGTCGAAGAGCAGTTGGGCGAAGACCTCGATGCGCTGCATATCGCCGTGGGCGTGCCTGACGAACAACGCCGCTATCCGTTGCTGGTGATCAACGCCCGGCTGTTCCAGCGTATTTTGCAGACGCTGCATGAGGCTGGCATTCAACCGCTCAGCGTGCAGATCGATGCGGATTTGCTGCCCGATGATCAGCCTTATGTGCTGCGATGGGCAGGCCGCTGGCTGTTGGGCGGAGCGCTGGAAGCACGTCTGGCCCTGACCGATGCTGCGCTGCACATCATCGAGTCACGTCTGCCTGACAATGTCTGTCGCTATGATGTCGATCAGCCTTCCGCGCAGGCTGAAATCGGCAAGCTGTTGCGTTCGGAAAAAGCCATCGATCTGCTTCAGGGTGAATTCCGACCGCAGCGCAAGCGCTGGCGCTGGGCGCCGTTTGTCACAGCGGCGGCCTGCGTGTTTTGGCTGTCATGGGCGGCGCTGCTGATCCGCAGTCAGCATCTGGAAAGCCTTGCCGAGCGCCTTTATGCGCAAAGTGTCCAGCAGTTTCAGGCGCTGTATCCACAGCAGACCCGCATCGTCGATCTCGACGCGCAATTCAGCGCTGCGCAAGGCAGTGTCGTGCAGGAGCAGGGGCAAATGAAACGGCTGGTCCAGTTGGCCGAGCAGGTCATCGGCGGCGGCGACGTCGAGGTGCTGCGCACGGAGTTCGGCGCGGGTGAGGGCTGGAAGCTGACCCTGTCTGCAGCGTCGTTCAAGGAGCTGGAGCGTCTGCGCGAGCGCGCAGCACAGGCAGGACTGCTCATCCGCCTGGACAGCGCCAGCAAGGTCCGTGACGGTGTGCAGGCCGTATTGATCATGGGGGCGGATACACCATGAAATGGCCCGCGATGGCGCAACAACGCTGGCAACAACTGGCCCCGAGAGACCGGCGCATGCTGACCTTGCTCGGCGTCTTTTTGCTTGTGGTGCTCGGATTCAACGGCCTGTGGCAGCCGGCGCAAAACAGACTGGAGCAGGCCGAAAAACTCTATCGTCAGCGCCTGGCACTGGCCGGGCAGATCCAGCAGGCCGCCCCCGCGCAGTCGGCGTCGAGCGACCAGCCGCTGTCACGCCGCCTCAACGACCGCGCAACGGCTACCGGGCTGGAGTTACTGCAACTGGACGAAGACCAGCAGACCCTGCGCCTGACCCTGAGTGGCGACCCGTCCGTGCTGCTCGACTGGTTGATCCAGGCCGAGCGCGACGGCGCGGTCATGCAGTCGCTGATCCTGGAAAAACAGGACGCTCGCCTGCAGGCCAGCGTGGTCTGGCGGCTGGATTGAAGCGGATCAATGCCACTGCCGTAACAAATCCTGTGGGAGCGGGCTTGCCCGCGAAAGCGGTGGGTCAGTCAGCACCGCATTGACCCGACAGAAGCTTCGCGGGCAAGCCCGCTCCCACAGGTCGAGGCGATGCACCCAGTCCGACTTACGCGGCAACCAGACGGCCTACGGCAGGCTGTTCCCGATGCTCCGCCTGCCAGAGGTCATGGTTCATTTGCAGGCCCAGCCAGAAGCGTGCAGTGCTCAACCCCGAACGCTCCAGCCTGACCGCAAGATCCGGGCTCACGGGGGCCCGACCGTTGATGACGCGAGAAAGCATCTCCCGCGAAAAATGAAGACGACGGGCCATCTCGGCAATCTTGATATTCAACTCCGGCAACATGTCTTGCAGCATTTCGCCGGGGTGGGGAGGATTGTGCATGTCCACGCAGGCCACTCCTTCAGTGGTAGTCGAGGTAGTCGACCAACTCGACGTCAACCTCGATGAATCTAAAAATGACTCGCCAGTTTCCGCTTACCGTCAGCGACCAGTAACCGGTCAATGATCCTTTCAACGGATGTAGCCTGAAGCCAGGCAAGTCCAGTTCTTCAGGCCCCGAAGCGATGCTTAGCGCACCCAGAATAAAGCGCAGACGTTTTGCGTGATCTGCACGAATTCCCTTGGTCGTTCCTGTCTGAAAAAAGGCTTTAAGGCCCTTGTGCTGAAATGTTCTGATCATAGCAGCAAAGCGTGAATTGATTGTTCACGCTTTGCCATCAGGATATCAAGATGCGATAGGTGGGAAACAAGCTTTGTTCTTGTGTGAAGGTGACAGCCCAATCAAACCTGCACATTCATCGGCAACGGCGGCACTTTCGCCAGTTTCAGCGCAGCGCCCAGGGCGATCAGCAGCAGGATGCCGATGAACAGGCCGATGCCGTTCCAGCCGGCGTAGTGCCAGAACACGCCGCCGCCGGTGCCGGCGATGCTGGAGCCGACGTAGTAGCTGAACAGGTACAGCGACGAGGCCTGGCCCTTGGCCTTGACGGCGCGGCGGCCGATCCAGCTGCTGGCTACGGAGTGGGCGCCGAAGAAGCCGAAGGTGAACATCAGCACGCCAATGACCACCACTGTCAGCGGGGTGAACAGGGTCAGCGCGACGCCGGCGAGCATCAGCACGATCACCGCCCACAGCACGTTGCGACGCCCCAGTTTGTCGGCCAGCGCGCCGATTTTCGCCGAGCTGTAGATGCCCGACAGATAGACCACCGAAAACAACCCGACCACCGCCTGGCTGAGGTTGTACGGATCGGCCAGCAGGCGATAGCCGATGTAGTTGAACAGGGTGACGAACGCGCCCATCAGCAGGAAGCCTTCGAGGAACAGCCACGGCAGTCCTGCATCACGAAATTGCAGGACAAAGCCTTCGAGCAAGCTGCGGCCATTGAGCGGGCGGGCGCGGAAGTTGCGCGACGGCGGCAGGATTTTCCAGAACACACAGGCTGCGCCCAGCGCGATCAGGCCCATGATCGACAGCGCCGCATGCCAGCTGACGAAGTCGCTCAACACGCCGGTGATCAATCGACCGCTCATGCCGCCGATGGCATTGCCGCCGATGTACAGGCCCATCGCCAGGCCGATGTGCTGCGGGTGGATTTCTTCGCTCAGGTAGGTCATCGCCACCGCCGCCAGACCACTTAGGGACAGACCGACCAGCGCCCGCGTCACCAGCACGCCTTCCCAGCTCGGCATTACGGCGCTGGCGATGGTGAACAGTGCGGCGGAAAACAGCGAAACGACCATTACCGGCTTGCGCCCGAGGCGGTCGGAAATCGGCCCGGTGATCAGCAGGCCGATGGCGAGCATGGCGGTGGCTACCGAGAGGATCAGGCTGCTTTGCGCCGCGTTGATGGAAAAGTCGCGGGACAGCACCGGCATCATCGGTTGCACGCAGTAGAGCAGGGCGAAGGTGGCGAAGCCGCCGGAGAACAACGCCAGCACGGTGCGAATGAACGCAGGAGTGTCTTTTTCGATGTAGGAATCACCCAGCGGAATGGCGGCTTTGATCAGATCAGGCGCAGACGTGGCGGGGGATGCAGCAGTATTCACAGTGGACCTCAAGGTGCTACGGGAGGGGCGATGGAAAAAAGCATATAGCCGGCTAACGATTCCATCCAATATATTGTTCGACCCGTTTGATAGGTTTTACGACCTAATGGAAATGCCATGGAATTACGTCATCTGCGCTATTTCATCGCCGTCGCCGAAGAGCTGCATTTTGGACGCGCCGCCGAATCGCTGGGCATCTCACAACCGCCACTGAGCCAGCAGATTCAGGCGCTGGAGCAGGAACTGGGTGCGCGCCTGTTCGAGCGCACCAACCGACGAGTGGCGCTGAGCGAAGCCGGGCGGCTGTTTCTCGACGAGGCGCGGCTGGTGCTGGCGCAGGTCGAGAAAGCCTCGGACGTCGCCCGCCGCGCGCAGTTGGGGGAGCTGGGGGAGTTGAAGATCGGCTTCACCGCGTCGGCGCCGTTCACGTCGAGCATTCCCCAGGCCATCTTTGCCTTTCGCCAGCAGTACCCGTCGGTGCATCTGGCGTTGCAGGAGATGAGCAGTCGCGAGGTGGCCGAGCGGCTGGAGGAGGAGTCGATGCAGGTCGGCATCATGCGCCCGCTGCCGTTACCGGATTCACTGGTGGCGGTGGAACTGTTGCGCGAGCCTCTGGTGGCGATCCTGCGCTCCGACCATCCGCTGGCCGAAGGCAGCGAGCAGGGCATTTACCTGCACCAGTTGGCCAATGAGCCTTTCGTGTTCTTCCCGCGCAGCTACGGCAGCGGGTTGTATGCGCAGCTGCTGAGCCTGGCGCGGGACGCCGGTTTCAGTCCGATGTTTACTCAGGAAGCGGGCGAGGCCATGACCATCATCGGGCTGGTGGCGGCAGGACTGGGCGTCACCGTATTGCCGGCGTCGTACCGGCGCATGCGCATCGACGGCGTGGCCTACCGCACGCTGCTGGACCCGGAAGCGACCTCGGCGGTCTGGCTGGTGCAGCGCAAGGACCAGAAATCGCCGATGGCCAAGGCATTTGTCGAGTTGGTGACACGGCAGGCGGGATGACCGCCTGCGATGTACCGAAAGTGCGAGCGTTCAATAACCAATACATGACGAGGCGCACTTTGTTGGTGCATGAATTAAATGCAGAGTGTGATGAAATTTTAAGAATGTTTATCGGCTCTGTTATATCAATAAATGTTTATTGATGGACGTATGAGCGATTTAGGAAAGCCTTGATTTTCGCAGCTCTCTAGGATTTTTGGCCGTTATCCATGCTGATTAATGATTGCCAAATCAATTTTTGAGAGTGAGTGCCTTATATGTCGAATATATCTCGCGGTTCTTATATACCTCCTGCTGTTCAGCATAGACATATGACGGGGGCACACCTGGCCAGGAATGATCGCCGTCAGGGATCGAAAGCGGAGCAGGACGATAAGGTAAATCAGCTGGCCAGGCATCTCGGGGCACACTCAGGAAATATCGATAGAAAAAACAACGCTGCAGGCTTTCTTGCCTTGGCTCAACTACTGACCTGCGTGGCAAATACAGCGATCGCCTCCAATGATGCTTCAACTCTCGGCCGACAGGCGCGAAACGCCGAGTCTACGGATAACAAGCCCCCGATGGGCGCAAGTCATAAGCCGCCTCAAGACTCGACCTTGGGCAAACATCCCAGTCGGTTTCCTGAACTGTTGAAACCACCCGCAGGGCCTGAGCAGTCTGTGAAAGACATCGCCGCGGATACATCGTCGTCATGGCTGATGCCGGGTGCCGAGGCACTCCCGCTACCGGCTCGGACAGATGTTCCCCGACTGTGGCGCACGCTGGCGTCGTCATCCGCTGTCACCGCTGAAAACCCGGCGCAGACCAACATGTCTTTCTCTGCCACAACATTGCAGGTTGCCAGCGAAACGACTGCCGGCACGGATACCGTCGAATCAACGACCGAGAGTGTCGCGGCACTGGATGACGAACCCTTGTTCGTGGCGGGCGTCGAGCAAAGTGCAGAGCAACAACAGCGCACCATGGCTGACATTGCGGTCGCTCAATTGTGCGCGCGTTTGCCGGAGAAGGGGTTCATTCCAGAAAAGAGCCCATTGTTCTTTGCCCTGCTCACGCAGTTGCCCGACTGGCCGGCCGATACCGCGTTGAACATTTTTGACGATACAGGCAACCGTCTTGAAAGCTATCAAAAAGGCGGGCGGATCGAAGACATCAAGCAGACGGTGAGTATCACCCGACTCAGTAACGGTGAGTTCGTTTTCGTGGGGGACCGCAGGGCTGGCGCCAACAATCAGGAGCAATTGCTGGAGTTGGTTCTGAGGCAGTTACCCCGTGATTCACGCCTGGGGGCGGGCGGGGATTTTCCCGGTGCGGAAAGCCTCGCGGGGCAAATCGTTACCATCCGCCAGCAGATGGGCGCTCTGGCTCGCGAAAACCAGCCGCTGTTATTCGACGCGCACATGAAAGGCCACCACTTCAGGGCTGATCCGGCAGAAGTCAGTCGCAATCCGTTCTTGCCTTTCTGGCAGCACCAGGCGGCGGCGCCGAAGTCGGCAGTCATGGGCGCGTTGAATGCCCGCTTTCCCGAGCTGTCCGATGCTCGCCTGGATGAACTGCGACAGCAAAACCCCATGAGTGAAAGCGAGCAGGCATCCCTGGTCAGCCATGCGACAGTGCCGGTCGATTTTGCAGAGGCCGCCGAGGCGGCAAAAAAAGAGATTCGCCGCGACAACGCGCTGGACGCCATCTACCGGACCAGGCTGTTCAATCCTGATGCCGATGCAGCAGCTATCGGTGTGCTGCAGGGCCTGTTGGAAGAGCGCTGCAATCGAACGCTGCTGATTGTCGAGCCTGAGCAGCGCCCCGTCGACCTGAGTGATGTCGATCCTCGCGCCGTCGTGCTCTGGCACGATGGCAACGGCAACTATGAAGCGCAGGACATGATCAACGGAGGGGTCATCCCGTGCACGCGTGGCAGCGACAGCCTTTACCTTGCGCTGGGCGCGCCGTTGCAGCCCCATGAGCGACAGTCGTTGGGCATGCAGTCTGAAACCGAGGCCGCCGGCATTCGTCAGGTGGTCGGCGACGTAGTGGCAGAGCGGATCGGTGGCTGGTTTTCTGTTGAGGAATACCTGCAGCAGCGGGCACCTGTCGACTATCAGAAGGACTATCCGCAGTGGCTGAAAGATGCTTCTCCAGCGGATCGCCGGGCGCGTAACGAGGCTCTGGGTGTGTACTTGCAGGCCTCTAACGAAGCGCAGCAGTCCGGGCTGCCGAACGTCAGCGAATTTGGCCAGCGCGAACGCATGCTCGAATATGCGAAGGAGCAGTTGACCGCGCGTCTCACCGCTGACCTGGGGAGCACGCTGGACCCTGACCAGATCAGAGTCATCACGACCGATTCTCGCCCGGCCGACTATGGACCCGTCCTGCTGAGTCCCGGAGAGCCGCCGGTCAGTATTGGGGTGATCGCCTCGCTCCCGAAGGTCACTAATCGCACCTTGTGTGAAGTCGCGCTGGATAACCTCCATCTGCTGGACCTGGATTACTGGCTCACCGTGAAGTTCGAGGATGCGCAAGGCGAACCGATCCCGTCTCTGACCGCCAAGTACGTATATGACACCCTTCGTGACCTTGACGTCGGGCGAACCTATGAGGATTTCCTCAACACGCATCTGCTGACGTCTCCGGAAGCGCAGGCGCGCCGCGAGCGCTATGCGAACGTCATGGCGGCGCAGATGCGTGTGGACGTTATCGAAGCCAGCATGGCAGGCGATTTCATCGACAACACCAGACGCGCGCCGGATCTGCGGGACCGAGGCGTGCGCTGGGTCAATGCGGTGCTGGATGCCCCCGTTGACGACCGTCACCGCGCCCGCATCGATGGTTATCACATTCAAGCCAGATCGCTTGAGATCAATGGCGTCGTGCTGGATGACGTCATGCTGATCGGGCCTCGCGAGCCCACCAGTGTCGAAGCCGTCGTGGTGTATACCCCTGAGGGGCCGCAAGGGAAGCGTTTTCAGGAGTTCACCGATGCCGCGCACCTGCGTCGTGAGTTTCTCAATAACCCGTCATTTCGCGATTATCTGTTGGCGCGGGTGCCGCTGGGGGAGCGCCAGGCGTTGCGTACGGCGCTGGAAAGTGCCTCGCCCTCTGCCACCAGTCTGAATACTCGGCCGATAACCGAAGATATCTATTACACGACCTACAACCACAAGGCGTTACGTGCCATTGGCAGTGTTGACGAGCAGACGACATCCACTGCCGAGCACAACCTGCAACTGGCTTTTACTGTGGCCAACATGGTGATGGACATCGGGCTGGTGTTCACACCGTTCAAGATATCGCTGCCTGTGGCGCTGGGGCGCAGCATGTTTGCGTTGACGGACTGCAAGCCGGCTGACAATCGTTCGGGCCCTTGTCTCGAAGCAGCCTTGATGCTTTTGGACGCAGTGCCTGGACTTGGGGCCCGTAGCAAGGTGGCCGGTCACACACTGGATGCCCGATGGGCGCTCAAAAGCAGGCCTGTGGGCACGAAAGTCCGTACGGATGGCATCTACAACGGTGTGCTGGAAAAACCGCTCCCACATGGCGGGAAGCAACATTTCATTCAGGACGGCAGTCAGACCTTTCAAGTGCGTTATGACCCGAATGATGCGCTGGAACCGAGTTGGAAGGTCGTCGACCCGCGCCGTCCCGACGCGTACTACCAGCCGAAAGTCGAGCGTAATCCGCAGGGCCGTTGGGTGTATCGGAACACCGGCCTCGGCGGCGGTAGCCCCCTTCATATCGATGCCGATCTGTTGGCGCAGGCGCAACAGAATCCTGCGCTGCGGCAGCTTTCTCCTGCCGAGACGGCTGCTTACCTCAACTACCTGCAACAGCAGCGGGAGGTCAGGGAGATCAGCAAGTTGCTGACCGCCCTTGAAACCAAGGGCAAGGACGGCATGACGCGCCCGCACCAGCAGTTGCACGGTGCAGCCATGGTCAAGGTGGAAGAGATGCGAGCCGCGGCAGCCAAGCTGCCATCGGTGGACGCTCGGGGGAGCGCTGGGTCGGGGGCTGGCGAGAAGCGTCCGGCGGACGTCGGGGTTGATGCTCAGGCTGGGCCATCAGCCAAGCGCCCAGCGGTGGAGGCAGGGCCGGGGTCGAGTGCTGCGAGGGTCACCGAACGAGTCATTCCCATGGATGAGTGGCCGGACTCCATTTATCACTACACGACCCAGCATGGCCGTGCCGGTATTCTGCAAGAGGGCCGCATCAACCCGACCGCTCCACCAGGTAAGGACGCGTCGGCCGCCGCGAAGAGAATGTCACGGCTTGATCTGGTTTATGTCACCGATCTGAAGCCAGGCAGCAAGAGCTTGTCGGCAATCGCCGTGGACACGGTCGGCCTGACCGCGATCGGTGGTTCTCGGAAGGCCAAGGTCACTCATTATGTGCAGCTGGATTTGCGCAGACTGAAACAACGGTTGGCTGGGATGAGCGAGGCAGAGTTGCGTAGGGAGGGCGTCAAACTGGTCAAGGTTGAGGGGGCGGGGATTTCCAATCACGTGTATGGCTTGCAGTCAGCCAGTGCGTTTGGTGATGTGAAGGTGATCTCCAGCAAGTTCAGCAGCGAGAAGCCGATCGTCGTCAGCAGTGGCAAGACGCCGATTGACGCGAAGAAGCCTTGATCAAAAAGCCGCTGTCGATTATTGCGGCAGCGGCTTGATGGCGCCGGGGGAGAGCGGGTCTGGGGCGATGTCTCAGGGCGTGGGCGCTCAGCTACGCGGTCATTGATTGGCCTTGCCTCGCACGGGGCTGACGATGTAACGCAGGCCATCTTCCAGCGTGATGCGGAAAAAGCCTTCGCTGGCGTAGTCGACGCTCCAGCGCTCATCCAGGCTGCGGCCATGGGGGCGCAGAACGGCGCCCGGGTAGTTGAAGCGCACGTCCTTTTCCGGGGTCAGGGCGAACAACACGGCGGCGAACAGCTCGCGGGCCTCGGGATCCTGCGACTGGTCGTCGGCCTTCCAGGTGTCTTCGTGCAGTTCCTGGCGGGACAGTGTGTTGCCCGCCGAGTCCATCAACGAGCAGAGCACGCCGTGGCGTTCTTTCTGGATTTCCAGCTGCCAGTCCAGATGCTGGCCGGCCTGTTCGCGCTGGACATGCAATTGCTGCGGGAACTTGATGTGGGGCAACTGGGCCGGCAGCGGCACCTGGCTGGCGCAAGCGCTCAGTAACAAGGCACAGACCAGCGCAAAGACACGGTTCATCAGGTATTACCTTCCAGTGGCGCCGACAGTGACCTGCGCGGCGGTTACAGACAGATTCTTGCGCATGGCTGAAACAGCGATGTGCTTTACAGGCGCATGATCCTCATGAAAACGACATCTAGCAATTTGTAAGTAGGAAATTTCATCCATATACATGGCTTTCGTCAGTTTTGGCCGACGGTTTTGTTCGAAGTCCTCGCCTCCGTCATGCGCTTTGCCTAGACTCGGGACCCATCTCCGGGCCGATCAAGGGCTCGCTACAGCAACAGTGCGACAGGGAGTTTCGACATGCGGCGTGTGGTGTTCAATCAGAAGGGCGGGGTCGGCAAATCGAGCATCGCCTGCAACCTGGCGGCGGTGAGTGCCAATGAAGGTTATCGAACGCTGCTGATCGACCTCGATGCTCAGGCCAATTCGACGCAATACCTGACCGGGCTTACCGGTGAAGACATTCCCATGGGGATTGCCGACTTCTTCAAGCAGACCCTGTCATCCGGGCCTTTCTCGAAAAAGAACCAGGTCGATATCTATGAAACGCCTTTCGACAACCTGCATGTGGTGACCGCCACCGCCGAGCTGGCCGACCTGCAGCCCAAGCTTGAGGCCAAGCACAAGATCAACAAGCTGCGCAAGTTGCTCGACGAGCTGGATGACGACTACGACAGGATTTATCTGGACACTCCACCTGCGCTGAATTTCTATGCGGTTTCGGCGTTGATCGCTGCTGATCGTGTGCTGATTCCCTTCGATTGCGACAGTTTTTCTCGCCAGGCGCTGTACGGCCTGCTCAAGGAAGTCGAAGAGCTGAAGGAAGACCATAACGAAGAACTGGAAGTGGAGGGCATCATCGTCAACCAGTTCCAGTCGCGGGCCAGTCTGCCGCAGCAAATGCTCGACGAGCTGATCGCTGAAGGCCTGCCCGTGCTGCCGATCTACCTCAACAGCTCGGTGAAGATGCGCGAATCCCATCAGGCCAATCTGCCACTGATCCACCTCGAACCACGGCACAAGCTCAGCTTGCAGTTCGTCGAGTTGCACCAGTGGCTGGAGAACAATGCGACGGGATAAGCCGCGTTCATCTGTAGGAGCGCGCTTGCCTGCGATTGCGCCGGGGTCGCGTCCGACCGAAGTCGTCGTGAATCGGCAAACGCGGTACATCAGACAGATCGCATGTGCAGGCTTTACGACGGGTTCCCCGCCGGTCGCGGGACAAGCTCGGTTCCTACGGCTCAGGATTTTGTTGCATCGCCTTCATCAATTGCTTCGCCCGCTTGCGGGCCCTGTCTGCCAGGTCCGCCGGGATGTCGATGGTGGCTTCCAGATCTGCCTTGAGCTGATCCTGGCTGGACAACAAGCGATGGCTGCCGTCCGGGCAGTCACAGCGAACGATTTGACCGTCGGTCGCCACGGCTGTGATCTGATCGATATAGGTCGGATTGCCTTGAGCGATAAACCCTATGCGCTGACACGCGGCACACCACACCGGATCGCCCATGCAAGCCAGTCTGCGTTCTTCCCAGACCTGGCTTGCCGAGGTTTTTAGCACCATGCCGCCGGTGCTGGTGGTATCGCCTTCCCTGATCACGAATGTCATCGTTTGCGCTCCTGACTGCCATTGAAAGTGGCTAAGCCTAGGTCGCGAAATCGACGCTCAGGGCGCTGTCCCGCGTTTTCGGAGTTGTCCTACCGCAAACGCAGGCACAGGCTTCGTCGTGCGAGGAATAAACCGTCAGATTCCCTGGCTGGCGAGCCACGCGGTGAGTTGTTGCAGCGGCATGGCACCGCTTTGACGTGCCACTTCGCGACCGTTCTTGAACAGGATCAGGCTGGGAATCGAACGGATGCCCAGTTGCGCCGACAGCTGCTGATTGGCTTCGCTGTCCAGCTTCGCCAGGCGCACGCGGCCGCTCAGTTGTGCGGCGGCCTGTTCAAAGGTCGGCGCGAAGGATTTGCACGGCCCGCACCAGTCGGCCCAGACATCCACCAGCAGCGGCAGATCGCCCTTGATCTGACTGGCGTAGTCGCCCTGAGTCAGGTCGAAAGGCTTGCTCAGCAGCACCGGCTGCTTGCAGCGCCCGCATTTGGGCGAATCGCCCAGACGGTCGGCGGGGATGCGGTTGAGACCATTGCACTGCGGGCAGGGGATCACTAAAGGTTCGGACATGGCAGGCTCCTCGATAAAGGCCAATGGCGCTGTAGATGGTGTCATGGGTTGCCGTTATCAAGCGCGACTGTACCGCCTGCTTGCCGCGCCGCTGTCTCTGTCCACAACGAATGGATCGGGCCTAGGCTGTTCTGATCATTCATAAAGCGGAGAAGCACATGCAGACCCTCGGCGTACTGGGCGGGATGAGCTGGGAATCCACGGTGACCTACTACAAGTTGCTCAACGAAGGCGTGCGCGACCGTCTGGGCGGTCTGCATTCGGCGCCGCTGTTGCTGCATTCGGTGGACTTCGCCGGCATCGCCGCGCTGCAGAAGTCCGGGCAATGGGACCTGGCCGGCGAGCAACTGGCCGATGCCGCGCGCGGGCTTGAGCGTGCCGGGGCCGGCGCGATCCTGCTGGCGACCAACACCATGCACAAGGTCGCTGCCGCCATCGAGGCTGCCGTGGATATTCCGCTGCTGCACATCGGCGATGCTGTCGGTCAGGCGCTACAAGCCCGCAAGGCCAGCCGTGCGGCGCTGCTCGGCACTCGTTTCACCATGCAGGAAGATTTCTACAAGCGGCGCCTGGCCGAGCGTTTCGACATCGAGGTGATCGTGCCGGATGCCGAAGCGATGGCGGAGGTTGACCGGGTGATCTTTGCCGAGCTGTGCGTGGGGCAATTCCATAAGCCGGCGCGTGATTTCTATCTTGGTGTGCTGGAGACGCTGCGCGATCAAGGTGCAGAAGCCGCGATTCTCGGCTGTACGGAAATCGGTCTGCTGCTGGAAGGCGTGGAAAGCCCGCTGCCACTGGTGGACAGCGCCGAAGAGCATGTGGCGATGGGGTTGGGGTGGTTGGCAAGCGCTCGACGCTCATAGTGATATCGCAATTTGCGATTTTTTTCAGCGAAGGCTATGCTGTCTATCGCAAAGTGCGATATGGAACATCGGATGCATGTGATCACGGAAAAGCGAATCTGGGAAGCAAAGGCAAAATGGCCTCACGCTGCAACAGCTCTGGATACCTGGTACAGATTGATCAAGGCATGCCGTCCCGCCGACTTTGCTGCCATGAGGGCAATTTTTCCTGCCACCGATAAAGTCGCGCAGTTCCACGTTTTTGATATTGGCGGGAATAAGATCAGGCTGATAGCGTCAGTCCACTACTCGTCGCAGCGCCTTTACATCAAACATGTTCTGGATCACCGCGAGTACGACAACGGCAAATGGAAGGAGTAGGCGATGAGCGCTCTGGTCAAGCAGGCTACAGAATACTGGCATCACGTGGCGCCATTACTGAACAAGCCTGAGACAGAAGAAGAATACGATCTGCTTGTCCGCTCTCTGGACGAGCTGCTGGATATCATCGGTGAGAGTGAGATTCACCCGCTCAATCGCCTGGCTATCCTGATTGGCAACGCGATAGAGGCCTACGATCATGAGCACAGGCCAATGCCTCAGGTTTCGGGTATTGAGACATTGCGTTATCTGATGCGCGAACATGGGTTGAATCAGGGTGATCTTCCAGAAGTGGGGACCCAATCTGTGATTTCTGAAATTCTTTCCGGTAAACGGCAGATCAATCTCAGGCAGGTTCGACAACTGTCCGAGCGTTTTTCCGTGCCGGTGGAAGTTTTCATCTGACGGCGTCAATCATTGAGACTCCGGTCGCTTTTCGAGCATTTCGCGATCATGAATTTCCGACGTTGAAGAAGCTTCCAATACTTCAATCCGAAAATTTTTATTCTTTTTGAACAACGGTTTGGACGCCGGTTTATAACCGGTTAACCCCATCGGACTATCCGTTCGCCCAACTGTGCCTCGGCCACGTCCGGCGATAGCCTCTCCCTCAAGGGGCCATACAGGGACGTATTCGACGCAGCAGCCCCTGCTCAATCATTACAGGGACTGCCAATGATCAATCACCTCGTCGCGGCGGCTTCGACCGCGCTCGCCAACAAGCCCGCCACTGTTACAAATACCCCGGGCAAACCAGAGACAGCGGTCGCACAGACCGTGAAGCCCGGAGCGGACAAAGCCAGTTTTTCCACCCTCGCCCGGCAGCTGGATGAAAGCGCCACCCGCGCGGCTGCCCGTGATGCGCGGCTGAGCCATGACGAGTTGAGAAAGCACGGTGTGCTGCGAATCAGCGAATTCATGATCGAAACCAAGGACGCCAACAGCGGCACGCGGGCAATGGAGCTGCCCAAGAGCAATGACCCTGAATTGCACGACCGTGCCCGCCGCGCCAGCGAGTTTGTGACTCGCACCTTGGGCGGCGACAGGAGCGCCAAGAGCCCGTTCGAAAACCTGTCCCGTGAGCAGCTCAATCTGATCGCCTACGACGACAGTGGCACCTTCACGCTGAACGAGCGGCGCGCGGCCTGGCATGGCGTGCAGAAGTTGAATGAAGAATGGCGCGACGCGCACATTCCACAAGGCGTCCTGGAGCAGGCCCGCACCGGCAAGGCCACCGGGTTCTACAACGAGGCGCTCAACTACCTGAAATCCCTGCCGGGGATCGAAAAGGCCGTTGATTATCCACAGCAGGCCGAAGCGATCATCGAAGCCCGTATCAAAACCGACCAGACCCTGCCGGGCTTGTCAGGCATCAACACCCGGGGTGCGCCGGCGCGCAAACATACCCTCTACGACGTCCTGGCCGGCATTGTCGACAGCAGCAACCGCAAGGACAAAGAAAGCAGTCCGGGCAGCCTTACCACCATCAGAAAGGCCACGCCCAGAACGTCTGCCGTGCCAACGAGCATGGCGCAAATCAAACAATGAACCGCATCCTCCTGTAGGAGCGCGCTTGCCCGCGATTGCGCCGGATCTCCAGCGCCTCTGTCTGCTGACACACCGCAATCGCGGCCAAGCGCGTTCCTACAGCCCCTCGGTCACGAGGAGCAACTGATCTCCAGATGCTTGCCCCAGTCCGGCGGCCGCTGTGCATAACTTTCCATGTCGGGCTGCTCCTCGAACGGTTTGCACAGCACCTGATGCAGGCGGCGCACTTCGCTGTAGTCGCCTTGTTCGGCGGCTTCGATGGCGCGTTGCGCCAAGTAGTTGCGCAGGATGTACAGCGGATTGACCGCGTGCATGCGCGCGCGGCGTTCCTCTTGAGTGCCGTTGTCTTCGCGGGTGATGCGTGCCTTGTAGGCGTCGGCCCAGGCATCGAAGCCGAGCATGTCGACGAAGTCATCGCGCAGCTTGCCGACAGCGGCATCGACCGCTTCGTCGCCCAGGTGGCGGAAGAACAGGCTGTAATCCACGCCGCTGTTCTGCATCAGTTGCAGCAGGCGGGCGATCAGGTCGGCGTCGTCATCTTCGGCCGTGGTCAGGCCCAGACGGCGGCGCATCAGGTCCAGGTAGTGCGCCTGGTACAGCGGTAGAAACAGTCCCAATGCCTCACGTAATGCTTCGACACTGATGAACGGCGTCCAGGCCTGAGCCAGTGCGCTGAGGTTCCACTGGCCAATCGGCACTTGATTGCTGAAGGAGTAACGCCCTTCGTGGTCGGAATGGTTGCAGATGAAGTTCTGGTCGAAGTCGTCGAGGAAGGCGAACGGGCCGAAGTCGAAGGTGATGCCGAGGATCGACATGTTGTCGGTGTTCATCACCCCGTGACAGAAACCGTAGGCCTGCCACTTGGCGATCAGTTCGGCCTGGCGCTCGACGATGGTCTTGAACATCGCCAGATAGGGCTCGGGCTGCTCGCGGCATTCCGGGTAATGCAGTTCCAGCACATGATCGGTCAGCTGTTGCAGCGCCTCGTTCTGTTTGGTGTAGAAGAAGTACTCCATGCTGCCGAAGCGCACATGGCTTTGCGCCAGTCGCAGCACCATGGCCGCCCGTTCTTGGGTTTCACGCCAGACCGGGGTGCTGGAGCCGATCACGCAGCCCGCACGGCTGGTCGGAATGCCCAGGGCATGCAGGGCTTCGGAGGCAAGAAATTCGCGGATCGACGAGCGCAGTACCGCGCGACCGTCGCCCATCCGTGAGTAAGGTGTCTGCCCGGCGCCTTTGAGGTGCAGATCCCAGTGCTCGCCGGCGTCGTTGTACACCTCGCCGAGCAACAGGCCGCGACCGTCGCCCAGACGCGGGTTGTACGAGCCGAACTGGTGGCCGGAATACACCATCGCCCGTGGATCGGCCTCCGCCCACAGCTTGTGGCCGCTGAACAGCTCGGCGAACACCGGCTCCTGTGCCGCTTCCGGTGCCAGATCGAGCAGCGCCAGTGCCGCATCGCTGGAAACCACAAGGCGCGGCTCGGCGATCGGCTCGGGCAGGACGTTGGTGGAAAACGTGTCGCCCAGACGGGCGAAACGGTTGTCGAAGATCAGCTCGTCGAGGGCTTTCACGGAGTGCCTCCAGCAGAATGTCCGAGCATTCTGCTGGGTATAACGGCGTCAGTCGAGCCTGACGTCCGGAGGCTCTGGCGCATCCTTCGGCGCTTTGGGCATCGGCGTCGAGGTGGCTACCGGCCCCGGCAGGCTCTTTTGCTCGGGCTCGATGGGCACCATCTTGTACTCCTGACCCTGCATGTTCTTGAGATAGACCTCCATCTGCCGGAACGAGATGTTGATCTTGTGCTTCTTGAACTCCTTGTTGATGAAGCGGTTGATCTCGTCGAGCACCGGGTTACGGTCGCCCAGATCGTGTACGTGCATGCGCAGCTCATGGTCCAGCGTGCTTTCGCCGAAGTTGAGGAAGTACACGATCGGTGCCGGCTCCTTGAGCACGCGGGGACTCTCGTCGGCCGCCTGCAGCAACAGCTTGCGCACCAGGTCCAGGTCCGAGCCGTAGTCCACGCCCAGTTTCAGGGTGACGCGGGTGATGGTGTCGGTCAGCGACCAGTTGATCAGTTGGCCGGTGATGAAGGTCTTGTTCGGGACAATGATGTCCTTGCGGTCGAAGTCGGTGATGGTGGTCGCGCGGATGCGGATCTTGCTCACCGTACCCGACAGGTTGCCGATGGTGATGGTGTCGCCGATGCGCACCGGGCGCTCGAACAGGATCATGATGCCGGAGATGAAGTTGGCGAAGATCTCCTGCATGCCGAAACCCAGCCCGACCGACAGCGCCGCCACCAGCCATTGCAGTTTGTCCCAGCTCACGCCCAGGGCCGACAGCGTGGAGACGAAACCGACGCCGGCAATGGTGTACGACAGCAGCGTGGTGGTGGCGTAGGAGCTGCCCTGCTTGAGGTTCAGCTTGGACAGCACCAGCACTTCCAGCAGACCCGGCAAGTTGCCGGCCAGCACGAACGTGATGCCGATGATCACCAGCGCGCCGATCAGGTCACCGAGGCTGATCGGCACCATGCTGATATTGGTGCCGGTGCCGCTGGTGTATTCGTAGAGGGTGATGTTGTCCAGGTAGGAGAACACGGTGATCAGGTCGGCCCAGACGAAATACAGCGCACCGACGAAGGCGCCGAGCAGGGCCAGACGAATCAGGCGCAGCGACTGCTGGTTGACCTGCTCGATGTCCAGGGTCGGCTCTTCTACCGGGATTTCACCGTCGCCGGCTTCTTTCGCGGCCAGGCGTTTGCTCAGGGCGCGGTGGTAGGCCAGACGGCGGGCGGCGACGCTCAGACCACGGACGAAGGCGGCTTCGATGACCAGCCAGAGCATCAGCAGGTACAGGGTGTCGATCAGCCGGTCGCTGAGTTTCAGCGCGGTGTAGTAGTAGCCGAAGCACACCGCGATGAACAGCGCCACTGGCAGGGCGGTGAAGGCCAGCCCCACGGCGCGACGGAACAGCGAGGCGTTCTGGTGGGTCGGGCTGGTCAGCAGCAGGCGCGCCAGCAGCCAGGTCATCATCGCGTAACAGGTCAGCACCACGGCAATGCCGATCACGTCGTCCGCCAGGGCCGACGGCTCGTGTTCGGCCACCGCAACCACCGTCACCAGCGCCAGCACCACCAGTCCGAGGCGGCGGATCCAGCCGCGCAGGAATTCGACCTGGGGCTTTTCCCAGCGGAAGTGCAGCTGTGCCACGCCGCCTGGCGCGAGGATCCGGTAGGCGGTGTAGAACACTAGCCAGGCCAGGGCGATCTGCATCAGCGCCGCGCCGAGGTTGACGTTCTGCCCACGGGCGTCGATCTGCAGGGCAAAGGCGCACAAGGCCAGCGCGAGGGCCAGCGGCATGGCCAGCAGGATATTGATGAGGATCGCCAGCGGTGTTTGCCACTGGCGGTCACGCTTGAAGTGACCGATGTCGCCGTGCAGGCGGTTGAGCTTGCCGTACAGCGCCTTGCGCTTCCAGACCAGACCGCCGATCACCAGCAGCAGCGGCAGGAAAATCAGCGGCCGCTGAGTCAGACCGTCGACCAGTTCGCTGACGCTGGAGGTCCACGGCAGGGTGGTGAGCTGCTTCATCAGCCGTGGCTGCATGCGCTGGAACCATTCCAGATCCAGCGGCTTGTTGCTGGGAATCCAGAACATCTGTTCGTCCAGCGTTTCGCGCAGGCTGATGGCGGTGCTGACCAGCTGTTTCTGGTTGAGTTGCAGGGTGATCGACTCGTTGAGCAGGGCGCTCAGTTCGCGGTTCAGGCGCTCCAGCAGTTCGCTGCGGGTGGTCGCCAGGTCGAGCAGGGTCTTGCGCAGGGCCGGGGTGACGTCTTCCGGCTTCTGCGTCGCCAGCAGGGTTTCCACGTACGCGGCCGGGTTGCTCATCTGCTCGCGTTGTTGGTTGATCTCGAACTGATACAGACGGATGTCGGCGATTTCATCGGCCAGACCGCTGTCGAGCTTCAGATGCGGCAGCGACTGCTTCTGTTTGTAGAGAATCTTCGACAGCAGCAGGCTGCCGCTGAGCACGTTGATCTGCTCGTCCAGCGCCTGGTCGGTCTGGGTCAGGGCGTCGAGCTGGGTCTTGGTCTTGAGGTTCTGCTGGGTCAGGTCGTTGAGGCGGTTGGTGCCGCGCAGCAGGTAGTCGGACAGCTTGAGGTTGGCCGCCGTTTCGGTCGCCAGCAGGCTGCTGCCCCCGGCTTTCTGCGCCTCGATCGACAGCTGCTCCACGGTTTCCTGGGATTGCGCACGGCGTTTGTCGTTGATCAGGGTCTGCAGGTCCTGGATTTCCTGATCCTGGCGGGCGACCTTCTCGGTCAGCAGATCACGCTGGCTGCCACCCAGATCCTGCAACTGGCTGTTGCCGGCCAGCTCCTGACGGCGCAGGGCGATCAGCGCATTGAGCGAGGCCAGCTCGGCGTTCAGCTGGTTGCGCTGGTCGGCATTGATGGCCTTGCCGGCATCGCGACCCGATTTGAGGATGCCGTTGATGGTCTGGATGCGCGTCTGGCTGTTGCTGATCTCCGCCTGGGCGCGCTCGGGGCGGGTCTGGGCGGTGATGGTCAGGGTGTTGGCGTCGTTCAGGGCCTTCTGCAGATCGGCTTGCTGGGCGCTGCGCTGGCTGAGCAACTGCTCAAGGGCGGGCACATCCTGATTGGCATAACGCTGGGCCACCGGCAACGGCCGCACGCCCTTGAGGCGGGTCAGCTCTTTCTGGTTCTCGGTGGTCTGCTTCGGCGCATCGGCCAGCTGGCGCTTGAGGTCGTCCAGCTTCTGCTGGTTGTCCTTCTGGCTGGCGAGAAAGCCCAATGTCTGTTCCAGCACCTGAGTCAGGGCTTTCTGGTCATCGGCCGACAGCTTGCGGTCGGCGATCTTGTCCAGACTCTGCTGGACCGACGCCGCGGAAGGTGGAGGAGTATCGGCGGCCAGCGCCGGCAGGGATGACAGGCAGAGCCCCAGCAGGGCTGAGGCAAGGAAAGTACGCAGCGTGAACATAGACACCGGGTCGAACGATCGGAAAAAAGGAGCAGTTTAGAGGAACAACCCGGGACCCGGGCGGCTTCCTTCGGGGAATCTGACGCCCACTTTGAGGATCTTGTTCCCTTCCATGACGGCAACTGTCCAGATTGTTCCGTTCCATTCGATCTGATCGCCGACGATTGGCTCGCCGCGATTCTTCTGAATGATGAACTGGCTCAGCGGCATATTCGAATCCAGGCCGTCGAGTTTCAGACCGTACAATGCCGCGACAGCCCCGAGCTGAGCGTCTCCCTCAAGAACGAAGTCACCGAAGAAGCGCAGATCCAGCCCCCGCTGCGGTGCCTGGCTGAACAGCTTGCCCAGGGCCGGCAGGTTGTGTTCGTGGCCGATCACGCAGAGCAGATCGCCGGTTTCCAGAACCGTACTTCCCGACGGATGGAGCAGTTGTTCGCCGCGAAACAGGGCCGCGATGCGGGTGCCTTCCGGCATTTTCAGCTCGCGCAGGGCGGCACCGATGCACCACTTTTCTGCGCCGAGGCGATAAACGAACAGCTCCCACTCGCTGGTCACGTGAACTTCCAGCGCAGCGCGGGAGATCGGGGCGGGATCAGGTGGAACCGTCACTTTCAGCCATTTCGCCATCCACGGCAGGCTCGTGCCCTGCACCAGCAGCGACACGAGGACGATGAAGAACGCCAGGTTGAAATACAGCTGGGCGTGGGGCAGGCCGGCCATCAGCGGGAACACCGCGAGAATGATCGGCACCGCGCCGCGCAGGCCGACCCAGGCGATAAAGGCTTTTTCGCGGCCATGGAACACACGGAACGGCAACAGGCCGGCCAGCACCGACAGTGGGCGAGCCACCAGAATCATCCACAGCGCCAGACCCAGCGCCGGCACGGCAATCGGCAGCAGGTCGTGGGGCGTGACCAGCAGGCCCAGCACCAGGAACATGCCGATCTGTGCCAGCCAGGCCATGCCGTCGAGCATGTGCAGGATGCCGTGGCGGCTACGGATCGGCTTGTTGCCCAGCACCAGACCGCACAGGTACACGGCGAGGAAGCCGCTGCCGTGGATGGCGTTGGTCAGGGCGAACACTGCCAGACCGCCGGCAATCACCAGAATCGGATACAGGCCGTTGGCCAGGTGAATACGGTTGACCAGTTGCAGCATCAGCCAGCCGCCCCCCAGGCCGATGATGCTGCCGATGCCGAATTCCTGGACCAGATGGCCCAGCAGGCTCCAGTGCAGGCCGGACTGGCCCTTGGCGAGCATGTCGATCAGGGTCACGGTGAGAAACACCGCCATAGGGTCGTTGCTGCCGGATTCGATTTCCAGGCTGGCGGTCACCCGTTCGTTGAGGCCCTTGCCGCCGAGCAGCGAGAACACCGCGGCGGCGTCCGTCGAGCCGACGATGGCGCCGATCAGCAGGCCCTGGATGATGTTCAGGTCGAACAGCCAGGCGGCGACCATGCCGGTCAGGCCCGTGGTGATCAGTACGCCGATGGTCGCCAGCGAGAGTGCCGGCCACAGCGCCACGCGGAAACTCGCTACCCGCGTGCGCAGGCCGCCGTCGAGCAGGATCACCGCGAGGGCCAGGTTGCCGACCAGATAGGCCGTCGGGTAGTTGTCGAAGATGATGCCGCCGCCGTCGACCCCGGCCACCATGCCGACCGCCAGGATGATCACCAGAATCGGGATGCCCAGTCGCGAGGACAGCGAGCTGACCAGAATACTCGCGCCTACCAGCAACGCGCCGATCAGGAACAGGCTGTTGATGGTGGTGGCATCCAAAGGCGGTACTCCAGCAAAAAGCGTTGAGTGAGGGCATTCGCCGACTGACCATGCAGTCGGCGTGCCAAGGGATTTAACCCGTTGAATTGCCGGGCTGTCAAAGCTTTGTCTACATGTGTCTGCGGCGCACCGAATTTACCTTGGGCAAATACATAGTTAATGCACCTGCTACCAGACGGGTTGCTTACGTGATGGCTTCTCAACCAAAAGGAATGGAAGCCATGTCGGCACTCAACAAGGATGTCACCCACTCGGCGCTGATGTCCGGCTCTGCACAAAACGTTAGCGAGGCGCGCCGCCGCGCCGCTGCCTATATCGCTGCGTACCCGGACATCTATGCCATGGCGTATGCCGCGGCGCGACGCCTGATCCGTCAGCGCACCGGCAAGTCGCTGGACCCGTCCAGGGTCTATTGGCACCGGTTTACCTCGGCCAACACCAGTTCAACCAGTTTCACCGGCTGGGAGCATGTGGACCCACCGAAAGAATCGATGACATTGATCCAACTGCTGATGGTGCGTTTCGGTGTTCATGACCAAAGCAATGTGGACGAGCTGAATGTGTGGGGCGGGTTTTATCTGGCCGGTCCCAAGGAGACCCGCTTCGGCAGCCACAACGAAGTGCCGATGCTGCCCAGCGACGTGCTCGAGGATTTCTGGAAGATGGATTTCGCCGCCGAGTGCTCGACCAAAGTGTCCGGGTTCTGGCGCGATCACAGCGAGAATTTCTGCATTTTCGCCAAGTCTCGCTTGCTGACTGCGGCGAGCACGGCGGTGATCACTCGACAACTGACGCCGCAGGATCTCAAGACCGTTCTGGCTGCCGTGACGGGCTCCCGAGGGGTCGATGTACCCTGGCCGGCACTGAAGGAATACAAGCAGCCTGCCGCCGGGGTGTCGATCCAGGTATTCCAGCTGGCCGGTACCGATGCCCGTACGGCATTGCTGATCCGAAACACACAGGGACGGCACATCCTGTATCAACCGAGCAGCAGGGACGTCTTTCAGTGCTTCGACAGGGCAGGTGCCCTGTACGCCTGGGTGAAGCAGCAGATGGCCGAATCTACCCATCAGGCTGAACTGATCGCGCAGTTCGTGCGCAAGGCCGAAGATCAGGCGGCTTTTGCCAACCACGTGGCGCAGCTTTGCGCTCAGCCCTATGGCGCGGACCAGTCGCTGATCGGCTTCAGGATTGATCAGGTCGATGTCTTCGAGCAACTGCGTGATCGCGCCCGTCAGGAGATGGAGGAAGATGTCCACTCGCAACTGACCAGCAACGCCAGCCTGCGCAAACAGATGGCGATGGGCTTTCTGAGCTTCTTCATCATGGCCGGCAGCGTGGCGTCGTTGCTGGCGTGGCCGATTGCACTGGTGGTGGTGGGTGCTTGTGTTGCCAACATCGGTCTGAGCATCGATCAGGCGATCAATGGCCGCACCCCTCAGCTACGCAAGGCTGGCGTGTTGGGGGCGATCATCAACTCCCTGTATCTGCTGCTCAACCTGCCGCTGTTGGCGAGCATGGGCGGTGTTGCACGAGAACTGCCGGCAACGGCGGAAGAGGGGGCGGCGGCCGAATCGGTGTCTGAGATGAGAGGCAATGTGGTGTTGCCGGGCACCTCGGCGTCGGCGGGCCATCTGCGTGGCGTGCAGACGCTGCCCGACGGTGAAACCTGGATCACCATGAACAACCTGCCCTATCGGGTACGGTATCTGGACGATATGGGCACTTGGGCCGTCGTTGACCCGGATGAGCCGTTCGCCTTCGACAACGTCTATCCGGTCGGCCTGAACGAGGCTGGCGACTGGGAGTTGATGACGCCGGCCAGCACGTCGGTTGCGACGGGTGCGCAATTGCCGGTGCGCATGGAGTCGTGGTTCTGGGACACCTACATGCAGTTCAACCCGGAAGCGGAAGCGCGCCTGTCGCTGGTGGCCCGGCAACGGCAGGAGGCGGTGATCGACGTTTATGAGGTGGATGCGACCGCCGATATTCTCACCGACTCGGAAGGCGAAGACGTTATCTACGACGTCATCGGTGAAAAGCGCCGCGTGTTCAAGACCACGGACGGTCGATACTTCGGCGGGGCGATCAGCGATTACACCGAAGATGGAGATGCCTACAACCTGTTCCTGCGCGACGGCGAGCGCCAGGGCGATGATCAGGTCGAAACCATCGAATGGCTGATCGAGGATTTGCACGAGGTCGACTACAACAACGATGTACCGCTGTATCGCGGCGGCAGCGGTGATCGTGGCACCTCCGGCAAAGTGTTTCGCGAAGGCAAATTCAGGGTCGGTGACATTCTGGTCAACACCGATATCACGTCGTTCAGCGAAAACCCCTACGTCGCCCGAAGCTTCTGCAGCAGCGAAGTGGGCGGCATCTGGTCGCCGGAGCGTGGGCCGATCACCTTCGACGACAGCTCGGTCATCTTCGAGCTGGGCGCCCGGCAATACCTCAATGCAACACCGATCACGCCGTTTTCCGTGACCCCCAGCGAGGCCGAATCGGTGTTCCTGCCGGGCAACTACTTCCGCATCCAGCGTGTTGAAGAGATCGTCGGCAATAGCTATCGCTTCATGAACGTCGAGCTCAAACAGATTCCCCCTGAGCAGGTCACCGGCGCGGCGTACGACATGCGCACCGGTATCCAGTTCAGTCGCGAGGAATACGCCGAGAAGCTGGGGCCGGATGCCCGGGACCTGGTGAATTACCTGTTCCCGCTACCCAGGTAAGTGCTGGAACCCGTCGCTGGCCATCGACAGGCCGCATCATCACGGGCTCGCAGGATCGCCAGTGCGTGATGACAGCCCCGGTGCTTCCCAAATGAGGAGGCATCGGGGGCTGCCGTTGCCCGGGCAGCCGCGCGGCAACGAGACGCTAGCAGTGTGACTGTCCGATAGATAGTTACCGCCCCTCTTCGTAGCAAGCTGATTAGTTGCATGACATCCCCATGACAAAAGGACTCAATGCGATGTCATCAATTCCCCTGAGCGAACAGTATCTGCAGAAGCGTGCAGCGGTGTTCGTCACCGCGTACCCGGATCTCTACGCCCTGGCGTACGAGACCGCCCGCAAGATCGTACACAAGCACACTGGCAAATATCTGGACCCGGCCAAGATCTATTGGCACCGCTTCAACAACGCCGACGACAACAAGCTCTGCATATCGGGCTGGCAGCATTCCGGGCCACCGATCGAGTCGATGACCATGGTCGAGCTGGTCATGCGCCGCTTCAAGGTGGGCGATGCTGCGTCGCCAGACGAACTGGACAGTTGGGGCGGTTTCTACTGGGTGGACGCCCATGAAGCCCTTTATAACGACACCAATGAGGTGAAGATTCGGCCCAGCAGCGTGCTCGCCGACTTCTGGGAACTGGATTTCGCCGCGAAATGCAGTGACCAGATCAAGGTGTTCTGGCGTGATCACAGCGAAGACTTCTCGCTGTTCGCCAAGATCCAGTTGATTGGCGCAGCGGCTTCGGAAATGAGCCGCGGCCACCTTGATAGCCGAGATTTTCTGACTCTATTCAGCGCCGCCGTCGGCACCCGCGACATCGATGCCGCGCTGAGCTATCTGAGCGAAAGCCGGATGCCACCCGAAGGGGTGACCATCCAGTTGCTCACTGTGGCCGGCACCGAGTCACGCGGTGCGCTGCACATCACCGATCCGCAGGGGCGACAGATCATTTATTGCCCCGACGTCGTAAGGCCATTCCAGTGTTTTGCCGATGAAAGTGCGCTGTACGAACACTTGCGCGACCAGGCCGCGGACCCTGCGGCCGCGAAGATGCTGGCGGTGCAGTTCGCCCGTGACCCCGAGGCTCAGGGGCTGTTCATCAAGAATGTCGCCCAGCACACGCTGCACCCCTGGAGCATCGCGCAGCAGTTGGTCCGGCGCTCTGCTGCACAGACGTCGACAGCGGTCTTCAACCAACTGCGTGACAAGGCGCGCAAGGAAATGGAAGAGGACGTCGAACACCAATTGACCACGGGTTCGAGCCTGCGCAAGCAGTACTGGATCGGCTTTCTCGGCGCTTTCATGCAAGTGGCGGGCGGGTTGTCTCCGCTGTCGTGGCCGATTGCGTTGAGCGTGGTGGGCGCAGGACTCGCCGTCGTGGGCCTGAACATCGACCAGGCCCTCAACGGCCGCACTGCGCAACTGCGCAAGTCCGGCCTGCAGGGCGCGATCTTCAATTCTATTTTCATGTTTTTCAACCTGCCGTTGATGGCGTCTCTGGGGCGCGTGACCAGGGCTTTGCCAGCGATGGCGAGCGTGGGGGATGACTTCCTGCTGGAGAGACTGGCCGGCGGGCAAAGCCTGGAAGATGTGCCCATGGTCACCGCTACAGGCCATGCCCGTGGGGTGCATGAGCTGAGCAACGGGGAAGACTGGATCGTGCTCGCCGGCAATGCCTACCGCGTGAGCTACTTCAGCGACCTGAAGTCCTGGGCCATCATCGACCCCGACAACCCATTCGAATTCAACAACGTGCGCCCCGTACACCTGAATGCGCAGGACCGCTGGCAACTGAGTTTCATGCCCGAGGAGCCCGGCACCCCAGAGCCTGAGCCGATGCCAACGGCGGAGCACCCCTTCGTCACCACGGATTCGCCGTTCTGGGACATCTACATGCAGGTGAACCCCTTCGAAGAGGAGCGCCTGTCTGATAGGGGCAACCTGCGTCAGGAGACGTTGATGGACATCTATCAGGCGGAGGATGACGAGATGTTTTCAGACTCCAGCCGTGACGACGCGGTGATCGACCCCTTCGGCGAAAAGATCCGCGTCTTCAAGAGTCACGACGATGTTTTCTATGGTGGCTACATCACCCGTTACAGCCGTGACGGACGTCCGTTCAACCGGCTGCTGCGCAGTGGCGAGCGCGTGGGGAATGATCAGGTCACGATGATCGGGCGCCTGATCGAAGACCTGAGCATGATCGAGTGCAACAACGATGTGCCGTTGTATCGCGGCGGCAGCAGCGAACGCGGCACGTCCGGCGTGGTGTTTCGCGAAGGTCGCCTCAAGGCCGGTGATGTTCTGGTCAACACCGACTTTACCTCGTTCAGCGAAAACCCTTACGTCGCGCGAACCTTTTCCAGCAGCCAGGGTGGCGAAAGTACGTTGGCAACGGACGACCCGATCACCTTCGATGACACCTCGGTGGTCTTCCAGCTACCGGCCAAACAGTACTTCGGTGCCCGCCCGGTCAGCCCGTTTTCGGCCAGTCCGGATGAGGTCGAATCGCTGTTCATGCCCGGTAATTACTTCCGCATCCAGCGCATCGAGGAG
This sequence comes from Pseudomonas sp. NPDC090208, assembly GCF_044746785.1. NCBI lineage: Bacteria > Pseudomonadati > Pseudomonadota > Gammaproteobacteria > Pseudomonadales > Pseudomonadaceae > Pseudomonas > Pseudomonas sp. NPDC090208. Next base: position 224,825 of record NZ_JBIVCU010000001.1, on the reverse strand, counting down.
GTCAAGGGGCCGAGCTATCGCTTCATGCGCGTACAACTCCGGCAAATCCCGGCCGAGCAGGTCAAGGGCCCGGCCTACGATCTGCGCACGGGCGAACTGTTCAGCCGCGAGCGCTACGCGCAAATGCTTGGTGAAGATGCCAGCGTGCTGGCAGACATCTTCTTCCCACAGGCGTGATTGCGGCTTAAAACCAGTCGTTCTGCATTGACAGGCAAAGGTCATCACGGGCTTGCAGAATCGCCAGTTCGTGATGGCACGCGGGCACTTCCCAGGTCAGAAAATAACGCGCTGCCTGCAGTTTGCCCCGGTAGAAGTCGGCGTCTGCCGGACGGCCTTCGATCAGCCCGCGCTCGGCGCGAATGGCTTGTTCCAGCCAGCGCCAGCCAATGACGGTGTGCCCGAATGCCTTCAGGTAAAGCGCCGAATTGGCCAGCGTGGCCGTGACGTCGCCCCGCGCCAGGTCACCCAGCAGTTCCAGGGTGATGGTTTGCAGGCGGGCGACCAGTTGTTCCAGCGGCTGGCGCAGTGCTTCAAGCGAGGCATGGCTCTGGGCGGCTGCGCAGGTGTTGGCGATCAGGCGAATCAGTTGCTTGAGCCCGGCGCCACCGTTCTGCGCCAGCTTGCGCCCCAGCAGGTCGAGCGACTGGATGCCGTGTGTGCCTTCATGGATCGGATTCAGGCGGTTGTCACGGTAGTACTGCTCCACCGGGTATTCGCGGGTGTAACCGTGGCCACCGAGAATCTGGATCGCCAGTTCGTTGGCCTTCAGGCAGAACTCCGACGGCCAGGATTTGACGATCGGGGTGAGCAGGTCCAGCAGTTCGTGGGCCAGTTCGCGCTGATCTTCGGACTCGCCGGTCTGGGTATCGTCGAACAGCCGGGCGGCGTACAGACCCAGATCGAAAGCACCTTCCACATAGGCTTTCTGGGTCAGCAGCATGCGTCGCACGTCGGCATGGTTGATGATCGCCACGGGCGCGCTGTCCGGGTTCTTGCTCTCCGGCAGACGCCCCTGCGGACGCTCGCGGGCGTACTCCAGCGAGTACAGATAACCGGCGTAACCGAGCATCACCGCGCCCATGCCGACACCGATCCGCGCCTCGTTCATCATCTGGAACATGTAACTCAGGCCCTGGTGCGGCTTGCCCACCAGATAGCCCACGCACGCGCCGTTGTCGCCAAAGTTGAGGGCGGTGGACGTGGTGCCGCGCCAGCCCATCTTGTGGAACAGCCCGGCGAGGATCACGTCGTTGCGCGGGCCGAGGCTGCCGTCGTCGTTGACCAGGAATTTGGGCACGATGAACAGTGAAATACCCTTCACGCCGGGTGGCGCGTCCGGCAGTTTGGCGAGGACCAGATGGACGATGTTTTCCGACAGCGGGTGATCGCCACCGGAAATGAAAATCTTGTTGCCGCGCAGGCGATAGCTGCCGTCAGCGGCGGGCTCGGCGCGGGTACGGATATCCGCCAGCGATGAGCCGGCATGAGGTTCGGTCAGCGCCATGGTGCCGAAGTAGCGGCCTTCTATCATCGGCTGCAAGAAGCGCTGTTTCTGTTCCTCGCTGCCGAAGTTTTCGATCAGATTCGCGGCGCCCATGGTCAGGAACGGGTATGACGCGGTCGCCGCATTGGCCGCCTGAAAGTGCGCAAAGCAGGCCTGAGAGAGCAGGGTCGGCAGCTGCATGCCGCCGACGTCGAAATCCCGTGCGGCGTTGAGAAAGCCGGCTTCGAGAAAGGCATCCACCGCCGGTTTCACTTCGGGGATCAGCTTCGCCTCACCGTTTTCATAACGCGGCTCGTGTTCGTCGTTCTTGCGGTTGTGCGGGGCGAAATATTTCTCGGCCAGGGTCCGTGCCGTGGTGATCGCCGCATCGAACGTTTCGCGGCTGTGCTCGGCGAAGCGTTCGCGGCGGGTCAGCGCCTCGGCATCCAGCACCTCATACAGCTCGAAAGCCAGATTGCGCGAACTGAGCAGCGTCTCGGACATGGCGGCGTACCTTCTTCGATGAATGAACGACAGTCTAGGCGCAGTGATTTTTCAGTAGAAGGATGATTGATATGAGTGATGGAGAGCGAAAACACTCACCACGGCGTGGGTCTCGCAGGAGGCCTGTTTGCGGGTGAATACACAGCGCGCTGAAAGAGCCCTGTGGGAGCAAATTCATTCGCGATGCGTGAGCATGGGCGATACAGCGGTGTCGGATGTGCTGGCCTCTCGCGAATGAATTCGCTCTCACAAAACATAAATAACTACCCCCCTGCGCCTCCACAAACTTGCTTACCTGCATGGCTTCTCAACCCTGAAAGGACTCAGAGCCATGCTGGCTTCTCAATCTGCAACGCAAATCGAACGCGCGCTGCGCAAGCGCGTCGCAGCCTTTATCGAGGCTTATCCCGACGTCTATGCGATGGCCTATACCACCGCGCGTCAGCTCATCCACAAGCACACCGGCAAATGGCTGGATCCCGCCAACGTGTACTGGCACCGTTTTGCTGCGGCACAGAGCAGTTCAAAGATCTTCACCGGTTGGGAGCATGTTGGCCTGCCGATGGAGTCGATGACCCTCATTCAACTGCTCATGGTCCGTTTCAGGCCCCATGATCAGGACAATGGCGACGAGTTGAATGTCGATGGCGGCTTCTATCTCGCTGGCCCTGCGGACATTCACTACAACGAGACCAACGAAGTCGCCATGTTGCCCAGTGCGGTCATGGCCGATTTCTGGGCGCTGGATTTCGCCAGCGACTGTGCGCGGAAAGTGGCGGCATTCTGGGATGAATACAGCGTGGATTTCTGCATGCTGACCAAGGCGCAGATGATCGCGGCGGCTGGCGTGGCGCTCGCCTGCCGACAGCTGGACCACGACGCGTTTCGCGTGGTCCTGGCGGCAGCGACAGGCAATCTCCAAGTCGACATTGCCTGGCAGACACTGAGCGAGCATCGCGCGCCGCTGGCGGGCGTGACGCTGCATCGCCTGCAACTGGCGGGCACTGATTCACGAAGCGTCCTGCAGATCATCGACGGTCGTGGCCGGCAGATCCTCTATCGCCCCAATGCCGCACAGGTGTTTCAGGTTTTCGAGGACGAGCCGCACCTGTATCAGTGGTTGCAACAGCAGATTGTCGAGCCGAAAAGCCGTGCGGCGCTGGTCGCCGAGTTTGTCCGTGATCCGGGGCAGCACGCTGCGTTCGGTGAGGAACTGCTGCGCCGAAGCGAGCACACCTGGACGTCCATTCAACCGTTGATCGGGCGGCCAGAGGGCGTAGCAGACGTCTTCGCGCAATTGCGTGACCACGCCATCCGCGAGACGGAGGCTGACGTACGTCAGCAATTGACCAGTAACGCCGAACTGCGCAAGCAGATCTGGATGGGGCATCTCGGTTTCCTTGCGCTGGTGGCAGGTGTGGGTTCGTTGCTGTGCTGGCCACTGGCATTGGTTGCCGTGGGTGCGGGTGTATCCAGTCTTGGTTTGCACATTGATCAGGCGGTCAACGGGCGTACTGCTGCGCAGCGTAAGGCGGGAGTCATCGGTGCCGTCTTCGATTCAGTGTTCGTGTTCCTCAACCTGCCGTTACTGGCAAGCATTGGGGCTGCAGCCCGCGGCGTGAAAGCCGGTGAGTCGTCCGCCCAGCTTTCCCTGGCAGGTTTTGAAGGCAATGAAATCCTTGACGGCGCTTCGGTGGTCGGCGGCAACGGTGTGGCCCGTGGTGTTTCTGTGCGTGCCGATGGTGAAACCTGGATCGAGATCAACCACCTGCCGTATCGCGTGCGTTACCTCAACGACTTGGGTTGCTGGGCGGTGGTGGATGCGGAAAATCCCTATGCGTTTGCCAATGTGCGGCCAGTGCGCTTGAACGAGGGTGGCGACTGGGAGTTGATGCTGCCGCCACGATTGCAGGGCGGCGGCCTGCCAGGGGAGGATGGCACGCCGCCGGCACCACCTACCGACGAAGCCTATCCGACGACGACCTCGCCGTTCTGGGATATGTACATGCAGGCCAACCCGGCTCGCTCGGAAAGACTCTCGCAGGCGGCCACCGAACGCCACGAAGGTTTGCTTGATGTCTTTCAGGCCGAAGGCGAAGACGATGTCTTTGTCGATTCCGACAATGAAGACGCGGTCAGGGACGAGGCGGGCAACAAGCACCGAGTGTTCAAGAACTCGGATAACGCCTACATCGGCGGCAACATCACGCTTTACAGCCACGACTCCAGGGCGTTCAACAACTTTTTGCGGATGGGCGAGCGTCAGGGCCGCGATCAGGTGGGTCTGATCCGACGCTTCAGCGAAGATCTGGAACTGATCCCCTGCAACAACGATGTGGCGTTGTATCGGGGCGGCAGTGGTGAGCGCGGTACGTCGGGCGTGGTGTTTCGCAATAGCCAGTTGAAACCGGGCGACGTGCTGGTCAACACCGATATCACCTCGTTCAGCGAGAACCCCTACAACGCGAGAATCTTCGCCAACGCCCACCCGGATGCCCAGTTCACCGGCGACGGCCCGTTTGCCTTCGATGACACTTCGGTGGTGTTCGAGCTGCCCGCCAAGGAATACCTGAACGCCCGGCCGATCAGCCCGTTTTCAGCGACGCCAGAGGAGGCAGAGTCGATCTTCCTGCCGGGGCGCTATTTCCAGATCCAGCGTATCGAAGAGGTCACCGGCAATCAGTACCGCTTCATGCATGTCATTCTGCGTGAGGTGCCGCCGGGGACTGTCAGTGGCCCCGCTTATGATCTGCGTACCGGAGCGCTGTTCGACAGGGAGCAGTACGCGAAGATGCTGGGGCAGGACGGCGGCGAACTGGTAGACCGGTTCTTTCCGCTGAAGGGGGAGTGAGGCAGCGCAGTCTGGCTGCGGTGGGAAATAGCGCCGCTCCGTAGCCGTCGGGATTGGCGGCGGTAGCGATCTTGGGACGCTACCGCCGGCAAGCCAGGCTGCTACAGGGGGGGGGGTTAGCCGATGGTCATCAGGCTCGCGTTACCGCCGGCCGCTGCAGTGTTGACGCTCAGCGCGCGTTCGATCACCAGACGCTCCAGCGCGATGGCGGTTTCGCCTTTCGACAGACCCTGCACGCCGATGATGGCGCCGTCACGCTGGGCGACTTGCTCGCAGATGGCGCGCAACTGGTCGGAGTCGCCGTGGTGCAGCACCGCGTCGAGCGCGATGTTGTCCTTGCTCCAGTCGGCCACCAGCTTGATGCGTGCCTGAACGTCCTTCGGCAGACGGTTGCGCAGTGACTTGCCCGGTTCGCCGTCCGGCACGATGGCCGAACCGCCCACCGCCAGCACCGCGGCCAGTTGGGTCAGCAGATCGGCTTCATCCTCGGCCAGGCACAGCACATGCTCGCGCGGCAGGATGCTGTAGCTGTTGCGCTCACCGGTCGGGCCCGCCAGTTGACGGGTCACGCCGCTTTGCGACTGCTCGGCGAACTGGCCGCAGAGTGCTTCCAGTTCGCTCAGTTGCTGGCTGGCCGCCCAGGTTTTCAGAGCATTCAGCGGTTTGAGCAGGCTCTCGCGCAGGCGGGTGTCTGGCGCCACGTCGGCATCGCGACCGGCGAAGGACTTCTGCATGGCGTCCTGCGGACGGGTAGACAGCAGGCGGTACAGGTACAGCGGACCGCCGGCTTTCGGACCGGTACCCGACAGGCCTTCGCCACCGAACGGCTGCACACCGACCACGGCACCGACGATGTTGCGGTTGACGTACATGTTGCCGGCGTTGACCGAATCGATGACCTTGGCAATGGTCTCGTCGATGCGGGTGTGTACGCCCAGCGTCAGGCCGTAACCGGAAGCGTTGATCTGGCCGATCAACTGATCCAGCTCCTTGCGCTTGTAGCGGACCACGTGCAGCACCGGACCGAAGATCTCGCGTTGCAGTTCGTCGAAGCTTTCCAGCTCGATCAGGGTCGGCATCACGTAGGTGCCGCGCTTGATCTCATCGCTGTCGGCCTGCGCCACCTGATACACGGTGCGGCCTTTGTCGCGCATGCCCTGAATGTGCTTCTCGATACCGGCCTTGGCTTCGGCGTCGATCACAGGACCGATGTCTACCGACAGACGCTCCGGGTTGCCCAGACGGCTTTCGGCCATGGCGCCCTTGAGCATTTCGATGACACGGTCGGCGGAGTCTTCCTGCAGGCACAGCACGCGCAGGGCCGAGCAACGCTGACCGGCGCTGTCGAAGGCCGAAGACACTACGTCGATGACCACCTGTTCGGTCAGTGCCGAGGAGTCGACGATCATTGCGTTCTGGCCGCCGGTTTCGGCAATCAGCGGAATCGGACGGCCCTGAGCGTCCAGACGACCGGCGATGTTGCGTTGCAGCAGGCGGGCCACTTCGGTGGAGCCGGTGAACATCACGCCCTTGACGCGCTCGTCGCCGACCAGCCGCGCACCGACGGTTTCACCACGGCCCGGCAGCAGTTGCACCACACCTTCGGGAATCCCGGCTTCCAGCAGCAGGCGCACGGCCTGGGCAGCGATCAGCGGGGTCTGTTCGGCGGGTTTTGCCAGCACCGGGTTACCGGCGGCCAGCGCTGCGGCGACCTGACCGCTGAAGATCGCCAGCGGGAAGTTCCACGGGCTGATGCACACCACCGGACCCAGCGGGCGATGGCTGTCGTTGCTGAAATCATTGCGTGCCTGCACCGCGTAGTAGCGCAGGAAGTCCACCGCTTCGCGGACTTCGGCGATGGCGTTGGCGAAAGTCTTGCCGGCCTCGCGGACCAACAGGCCCATCAGTGGCTGGATCTCGGCTTCCATGAGGTCGGCAGCGCGCTCAAGGATCGCTGCGCGCTCGGCCGGTGGCGTGGCCTGCCAGATCGGTCCGGCGCTCAGGGCGCTGAGCAGGGCGGCGTCGACATCTTCCAGCGTGGCTTCCTGAACGTGGCCGACCAGATCGCGCAGGTCGGACGGGTTCAGCACCGGCGCCTGCGCACCTTCGCTGACCGGAGCGCCGAGCATCGGCACGGCTTTCCAGTCGTTGTGGGCGGTCGCCAGCAACGCCGAAGACAGCGAGGCCAGACGGTGTTCGTTGGCCATGTCGATACCGGCCGAGTTGGCCCGTTCGCTGCCATACAGATCACGCGGCAGTGGAATGCGCGGGTGCGGCAGACCGAAACCGCCTTCCTGAGTGGCCATGCGCTCGATGCTGGCGACCGGGTCGGCGACCAGTTCCTGGATCGAGATCGACTGATCGGCGATACGGTTGACGAACGAGGTGTTGGCGCCGTTTTCCAGCAGGCGGCGAACCAGATAGGCCAGCAGCGTTTCATGGGTGCCGACCGGGGCATAGACACGGCACGGTCGGTTCAGCTTGCCATCGGCAACCTTGCCGACCACCTGCTCGTACAGCGGCTCGCCCATGCCGTGGAGGCACTGGAATTCGTACTGGCCGGGGTAATAGTTCTGACCGGCAATGTGATAGATCGCCGACAGCGTGTGGGCGTTGTGGGTGGCGAATTGTGGGTAGATGACTTCCGGCACAGACAGCAGTTTGCGGGCGCAGGCGATGTAGGAAACGTCGGTGTACACCTTGCGCGTGTAGACCGGATAGCCTTCCAGGCCTTCGACCTGGGCGCGCTTGATTTCACTGTCCCAGTACGCACCTTTGACCAGACGGATCATCAGGCGATGGCGGCTGCGACGGGCCAGATCGATGACGTAATCGATCACGTACGGGCAGCGCTTCTGATAGGCCTGGATCACGAAGCCGATGCCGTTCCAGCCGGTCAATTGCGGTTCGAAGCACAGGCGTTCAAGCAGGTCCAGCGACAGCTCCAGGCGGTCGGCTTCCTCGGCGTCGATGTTCAGGCCGATGTCGTACTGCTTGGCGAGCAGGGTCAGCGACAGCAGACGCGGGTACAGCTCTTCCATCACGCGCTCGTACTGGGCGCGGCTGTAGCGCGGGTGCAGTGCCGACAGCTTGATCGAGATACCCGGGCCTTCGTAGATGCCGCGACCGTGGGAGGCCTTGCCAATGGAGTGGATGGCCTGCTCGTAGGACGCCAGATATTTCTGCGCGTCGTGCTCGGTCAGTGCAGCTTCACCGAGCATGTCGTAGGAATAGCGGAAGCCTTTGGCTTCAAAACGGCTGGCGTTGGCGAGCGCTTCGGCGATGGTTTCGCCGGTGACGAACTGCTCGCCCATCAGGCGCATGGCCATGTCGACGCCCTTGCGGATCATCGGCTCGCCGGACTTGCCGATGATGCGGCTCAGCGACGACGTCAGGCCGGCTTCGTTATGGGTGCTGACCAGCTTGCCGGTCAACAGCAGACCCCAGGTCGCGGCGTTGACGAACAGCGACGGGCTGTTGCCCAGGTGCGGCTGCCAGTTGCCGGTGCTGATCTTGTCGCGGATCAGGGCGTCGCGGGTGCCCTTGTCGGGAATGCGCAGCAGGGCTTCGGCCAGGCACATCAATGCCACGCCTTCCTGGGACGACAGGGAAAATTCCTGCAACAGGCCCTGAACGATACCGGCACGGCCACCGGCGCTCTTCTGATTGCGCAGTTTTTCGGCGATGGAGGCAGCCAGCTTGTGAGTGGCGTCAGCGATCGGGGCGGGCAGGCGAGCCTGTTCCAGCAGCATCGGCACGACTTCCGGCTCAGGACGACGGTAAGCCGAGGTGATGGCGGCGCGTAGCACGGACTGCGGCAGGATGCTTTCGGCGAATTCGAGGAATGCCTGATGGGTCGCATCTGCCGGCAGGTCACCGGAGTCGTCGTTGTCCTTGCCGGCAAAACCGTTGAGTTCGTTCAGGGTTGCACCACCCTCCAGCTTCTCCAGGTAGTTGAAGATCGCCTGCTTGATCAGCCAGTGCGGCGTCCGGTCAATGGATGCTGCCGCGGCTTTCAGTCGTTCGCGGGTCGGGTCGTCGAGTTTGACACCGAGGGTGGTGGTCGCCATGTCTAGTCCTCTTATGGGCCACGTTGGCCGTGGCTATAGCTGGCAGCAAGATTAGCCGCGAGATGAGCGGGGTGCAACCGGGTGCAACCTGTTTCTGCGAGATATTTCTGCCGAGGGTTGTGGATGGCGCAACGCTATTAAAGATCAGGTATTACCTAACCTCTGGCGTTTTCCTACGGCGACGTGGCGGTTTGCCGCCTGCGCCAGAAAAGTGCAGCAAATCCAGACTGTTACATTTTTGTTCGATGAAGGTGCAACTTGATGTTGCTCTTGGGTTGCACCCTGTCGGCCACGTTCACTAGCATGCCCGCCTTTGGTGCAAGTGGTCGTTCAGGAGCCTGCGCTGCCACCGTGCCGTGACCATAACAACAACAGAAGGGGCATGCTTTTGAGCGTCAGTAATCCCACCCTGATCACCTTCGTGATCTATATCGTCGCCATGGTCCTGATCGGCCTGATGGCTTACCGCTCCACCAACAACCTGTCGGACTACATTCTTGGCGGACGCAGCCTCGGCAGTGTGGTCACTGCTCTGTCGGCCGGCGCTTCGGACATGAGTGGCTGGCTGCTCATGGGCTTGCCGGGGGCGATTTATCTGTCCGGGTTGTCGGCGAGCTGGATCGCCATCGGCCTGGTCGTCGGCGCCTACCTGAACTGGCTGTTCGTGGCCGGCCGCCTGCGTGTGCAGACCGAGCACAACGGCGACGCGTTGACCCTGCCGGACTATTTCTCCAGCCGTTTCGACGATCACAGCGGCATCCTGCGCTTCATCTCGGCGCTGGTGATCCTGCTGTTCTTCACCATTTATTGCGCATCGGGCATCGTCGCCGGCGCCCGGCTGTTTGAAAGCACCTTCGGCATGTCCTACGAAACCGCCTTATGGGCTGGTGCTGCTGCGACGATCGCCTACACCTTCATCGGCGGTTTCCTGGCCGTGAGCTGGACCGACACGGTGCAGGCCACGCTGGTGATCTTCGCCCTGATCCTCACACCGATCATCGTGCTGCTGGCGACCGGTGGCGTCGACACGACGCTCCTGGCCATCGAGGTCGAAGATCCGAGCCATTTCGACATGCTCAAGAACACCAGCTTCATCGGTATCGTCTCGCTTCTGGGCTGGGGGCTGGGGTACTTCGGTCAGCCGCACATCCTGGCGCGGTTCATGGCGGCCGACTCGGTCAGGTCGATTGCCAAGGCGCGCCGTATTTCCATGGCGTGGATGATTCTCTGCCTGGGCGGCACCGTGGCGGTCGGCTTTTTCGGCATTGCCTATTTCTCGGCGAACCCGGACGTGGCCGGCCCCGTCAATGGCAATCATGAGCGTGTGTTCATCGAGCTCGCCAAGCTGCTGTTCAACCCCTGGGTGGCGGGTGTTCTGCTGTCGGCCATTCTGGCGGCGGTCATGAGCACCCTGAGTTGCCAGTTGCTGGTGTGCTCCAGCGCCCTGACCGAAGATCTATACAAAGTGCTGCTGCGTAAGCGCGCTTCTCAGCGTGAGCTGGTCTGGGTCGGTCGGGCAATGGTGCTGGTGGTGGCGCTGATTGCCATCGCCCTGGCATCCAATCCGGACAATCAAGTGCTGGGGCTGGTGAGTTACGCATGGGCCGGTTTCGGCGCGGCATTCGGCCCAGTGGTGCTGATTTCGGTGATCTGGAAAGGCATGACCCGCAACGGTGCCCTGGCCGGGATTCTCGTCGGTGCGATCACTGTCGTGGCGTGGAAACACTTTGAGGTGCTGGGGCTGTACGAAATCATCCCGGGCTTTATCTTCGCCAGCATCGCCATCGTGGTCTTCAGCCGCAAAGGCCGCGGCCCGACGGCGAACATGCTGGAACGCTTCGCCGCGGCGGAAAAGGCTTATAAGGCGGGTTGAGGATCCGGTGCGGATTGAATCGCATTGATCTTTGTAGGAGTGAGCTTGGTCTGGGCCCCACTCGGACGATAGCGTCAGGTCAGTCGCCGCAGTGCTGGATGCAGATACGTCATCGCGAGCAGAGCTCACTCCTACAGGTCCTGCGTTAGGTGCCCATTACGTCTTGTTGTGATCGATATCGAGGTTGAAGAACATCGCTTTGCCACCCTCGCTGGTGTAGCCGGTGTTGTCCTGGGTATAGACGCCGGCCTTGAAGTACAGCTGTTCTTTGCTCCAGGTCGCGCTGATGCGATCGTTCCAGGCCATGCCGAAGGCCTTGACGCTGAGCAGGCCGGCCTTGTTCAAGTGAATTTCATAGTTGAAGGTTTCATTGATGTGAATGCCTTCGGCAATCGTGAAGATGCGCGCTTTCTTGTCATCGGGGTGGAAGCGGACTTTGGCGACGATGGCGCCGTCCTTGGTGGCGTCCCGATATTGGTACTCGACCTTGAGCAGCGGCTGGTTGCTTTCATAGACGTGAATCTGGCCGATGACGATGCGGCCCGACGACGGAACCTGCAGGACCTTGAGTTTGGCGTTGAGGAAGTTGTCGGCGTCGGAGTAATGCCAGTTGTGCAGGCTGCCGTCGGACCAGGTTTCACGCAACTCGGTGCGCGGGTAGATGGCGTTGGCGGTTTTCGAGCCGGTCACCGGCGCCCAGAAGCTGATGTTCGATGAGCCGGATTTGAAATATTTGTCGTCGTAGCCTCTCAGCAGTTGTGCGGTTTCTACAGTGGCGGGGGGCGAGCCCACGGGAATGCTCAGATTCCACGATCCCAGATCAATCATTGTGTCTTTCGTCCGATGTGTCTCTTTGCCAGTAACGTGTCTGGCGCAAGGGTTTGAGGGGTGCTCCTTATACGGTTGGGGGGAGGGTTTGTTAACGTGAATCCGTCGAGTGGCTGGCGTCAATGTGCCGCCATTTTTCCTGTGGGGCAGGGTGGTCCTGCCGTACAGCGAAGATACCGTTAGTCGGCTAATGGCCCCTTTAGGGATGGCATAACAGTGGCGTCGCTACCCTTTTTCTTATTCAGGACTAGAGTGAAGTCCATTCGGATCATGGGCAGAGCCTGTCACCTGGGCAGTCAAGTGAATGAGAAGCAGCATGGAATGCGTGCAATCCCAGCCACCTATTGGCAAGTCAGTTCTGTTGGTCGTAGATGATTATCCGGAAAACCTGGTGACGATGCGGGCGGTCCTGCAGCGCCAGGACTGGGAGATCGTAACGGCCAGTTCAGGCATGGAAGCATTGGGTCTGTTGCTGGACGTGGACGTCGATCTGGTACTGCTCGATGTGCAGATGCCGGAGATGGACGGCTTCGAGGTCGCGCGGTTGATGCGCGGCAGCCAGCGGACCCGACTGACCCCGATCATCTTTCTGACCGCCAATGAGCAGTCCCGGGATGCCGTGCATAAAGGCTATGCCAGCGGCGCTGTGGATTACCTGTTCAAGCCGTTCGACCCCAACATTCTCAAGCCCAAGGTGCAGGCGCTGCTGGAGCATCAGCACAACCGCCGCGCCCTGCAGAAACTCAGCCGCGAACTGGAATCGGCACGGGCCTTCAACGCCTCGGTGCTGGCCAACGTCGGCGAGGGCATTCTGGTGGTCAGCGAAGACGGCATCATCAGCTTCGCCAACCCGGCCATCTGCCGCCTGCTGAACATGACCGATGGCGAGCTGCGCAGCACCGAATTGCGCCGCTACCTTCAAGACCCCGTCATCAACGAATGGCGCGACTCCGGCTTCTATCACCATTACCGGCGTGCCGACACCTACCGCGTTCACGATGCGGTCATGTGTTCCCCCGATGGCCGACAGATCCCGGTGGCGTTGTCCTGCGCGCCATTGCCGGAAGAACAGAAAGGCATGGTCCTGAGCGTGCTCGACATGTCCGTGGTGCGCGACCTCTATCGGCAACTGGAACAACAGGCGGTGACCGATGCGCTGACCGGGCTGCTCAACCGTCGCGGCTTGTACCAGGCGGTCGAAGGCATGCTGCTGCGCAACGAGCACGCCGGCAAATACCTCGTGGTGCTGTATCTGGATCTGGATGGCTTCAAGCACGTCAACGACTCCCTCGGCCATGACGTCGGCGATCAGGTACTGCTGTGGGTCGCCGAACAGTTGAAGGAAAGCCTGCGCCCTTACGATGTGCTGGCGCGTCTGGGAGGTGACGAGTTCGTGGTGGTGGTCGATGCGCTCGATTACCCGGAGCACGCAGCCAAGGTCGCGGAAAAACTGATCGAGCGAATCTCTGTGCGGCGGCAGATCGACGGCATCGAGGCGACCATGGGTGTCAGTATCGGCATTGCCATCCATCCGGATTGCGACACCACCCTCGACGGCCTGCTGCGCGCCGCCGATATCGCCATGTACGAAGCCAAGCGTGCGGGCCGACATCAGTACCGTTTCTATGATCAGTACATGAACGGCCGGGCACGGTCGCGGCTGATGCTCGAAGAAAGCGTGCGCACGGCCATCGACGGCAAAGACTTTTCCATGGTCTACCAGCCGCAGATCAACGTCGTCACCGGTCGCATTCGGGGCTTCGAGGCTCTGCTGCGCTGGCAGCACCCGTCCGCTGGCGATGTGCCGTCCGGGCTGTTCATTCCGCTGCTGGAAGAAACCCGCCTGATCAACAAGCTCGGTGGCTGGATCTATGAGCAGGGTGCGGCACAGAGAAAGCGCTGGGCCGGGGTGTTTGCCGACGATCTGATCATGAGTGTCTGCGTCAGCCCGGCGCAGTTCAGCATGCCCAATCTCGCCGCCGAGCTGCAGCGTGCCATCCATATGCATGGGTTGCACCCTCGTCAACTGGAGGTGGAAATCACCGAGCCATCGCTGGTGCATAACCTGGCGCACAGCCGCAAACAGCTGCAGAACCTGCATGACATCGGCGTGCGGGTGTCGCTGGACGATTTCGGTGCTGGCGACAGCTCGCTGGCGCACTTGCGCAACCTGGACCTGGACACCCTCAAGCTGGACCGCCATTTCATCGGTGGCATGCTCGGTTCGCCGCGTGACATGGCGGTGGCCAGGGCGATCATCGACTTGTGCCGGATGCTCGACATCGAAGTGATCGCCGAGGGCGTGGAGAACATCGATCAGTACCAATGGCTGGTGTCCAACGGCTGTGAAGTGATCCAGGGCTTCTTGCTGGCCCACCCTGTCGATCCGCAGGATGCCCTGCGTTATATCGAGCCGATCAAGCTGCCGGACAGCGGCAAGGCTGTCGGCACCGAACGAAAGCGGTAGACTTGCGCTCCGTTTCTGCTGCCCGGCCCCGATTCCGACCATGACTGCCATTGTCACGACGCCGCTTAAATACCTGCAGGCCTACCCGGCAGCGTTGCAGGATCAGGTCCGGCAACTCATCGCCCAGAACAGGCTGGGTGCCTATCTGCAACAACGCTACCCGGCACGCCACGATGTGCAGAGCGACAAGGCGCTGTATGCCTACGCGCTGGCGCTCAAGCAGGAACACCTGCGCAATGCACCGAACATCGACAAGGTGCTGTTCGACAACCGTCTGGACCTGACCCATCGCGCGCTCGGCCTGCACACCACGGTGTCGCGGGTGCAAGGCGGCAAGCTCAAGGCCAAGAAGGAAATCCGCGTGGCCTCGCTGTTCAAGGACGCCGCGCCCGAGTTTCTGAAAATGATCGTCGTCCACGAACTGGCGCACTTCAAGGAAACCGAGCACAACAAGGCGTTCTACAAACTGTGCGAGCACATGCAGCCGGGCTATCACCAGCTGGAGTTCGACCTGCGCATTTACCTGACCTGGCGGGACATGCAGGCGGGGTGACGGTTTTTTAAGGGGCGCGGGACAATCAGTTACTTCCACACAAGGACCGAGGATGGACGTCAGCAAGACCAAGAGCAGTTTCTACCGCCGCCTGTACGTGGCGCACCTGATCGACAGCGGTGTCGCCGCCAGTGTGCCGGCGCTGACCGAAGTCACCGGCATGCCTCGGCGCACGGCTCAGGACACCATTGCCGCGCTGGCCGATCTGGACATCGTCTGTGAGTTCGAACAACAGGAAGGCGCGCGCAACCACGCCGGTGGCTACCGGATTCGTGACTGGGGTGCCATCGACCGGCAGTGGATTGTGGATAACCTTTCGCAGGTCAAGGCGGTGTTGGGGTATCCGTGAACGGCTTGCCAGGCATCCCTTGGGAAAAACAGGGCCATTGTAGGAGTGAGCTTGCTCGCGATAACGACAGTACATTCAACAAGGCTGTGTCAGTTCGGACGCTATCGCGAGCAAGCTCACTCCTACAGGTTTTCAGAGGGCTGGCTATTTCAATCCAGATCCCGACGCATGCCAATGTGCGGAATCCCGTCTTCGACGTACACCTCGCCCACCGGGTTGAAACCATAGCGGCTGTAGTAGCCCTGCAGATGCGCCTGGGCCGAGAGGTAGATCGGCTGGTCGGGCCATTTGCGTTCGGCGTGTTCCAGCGCCTGCACCATCAGCTCATGGCCCATGCCCTTGTTGCGCATTGACGGTGCAGTCACGACGCGGCCGATGGTCACGTCGCCGTTCTGTTGAATCGGGTCGAGCAGGCGCAGGTAAGCGACCAGTTGTTCGTTCTGCCAGGCCATCAAATGGCAGGTGTCGCCCAGCAGATCCTGCCCGTCGACATCCTGATACCAGCACTTCTGCTCCACCACGAACACCTGCGCGCGCAGTTGCAGGATGGCGTACAGCTGTTCCTTGCTCAGGTCGGTATGGTGTTTGCAAATCCAGTTGATAGACATGAGGCCGGCTCGCGAAAAGAAATCCATGGCGGATACTAAACGCATATCGGCCTGAGCCCAAAGCCACTGTGGGTCAGGGCGAGAATGAACAGGCGCGTTTTTCTTGAACTGCGGCACAAACGTCATCTGTTTGCGGGTTGTACAAAGCCCGGTTCGGGTCTTCAATGAAGGCCAGTTGCTATCGATCCTTGCCCGTCTTCGCAAGGAACGGCATCGGGTTGGAAAAAACCGCCTCACCTTTCGGCCGGCTACGCGTCTGTCGAATGCTCGCATCAGGGATGTCACCGTATTGATCCACCGACGCTGAACCACGTGCAGGCTGCTGGCCTGGCTAAGGATCTTGAGCATGTCGCGTTTGCTTCAAGCCATGGGAGTGCTGGCCCTGCTGCTCATGAGCCAGGGCGCTGTGGCGCAGACCCTGCGGCTGGCCGGAGATGCCTGGGCGCCTTACGCCGACGCCACGCTGCTCAATGGCGGGCTGGCCACTGACTTGATCCGCACGGCACTGGCACGGGCCGGCTACAGCACCGAATACGAGCAGGTTCCCTGGGCACGGGCGATCCATGGCCTGAGCGAAGGCCGCTACGACGTGGTGATCAACGCCTGGTACAGCGAGGAACGCACGCAGATCGGCCAGTTTTCCGGTGAGTATCTGGTCAACCGCCTGCGCTTTCTGCAACGCAAAAGCTCGGACATCCATTACCAGAACCTGCGCCAGCTGCATCCCTATTCGATTGCCGTGGTGCGCAGCTACGCCTATTCGCCGGCTTTCGACAGCGATGCCGACTTGAAGAAAGTGCCGGTGGCGAGCTTCTCCACCGCCGTGCGCATGCTGGCGGCGGGCAGGGTGGACCTGACGGTGGAGGATGAATTTGCCGCACGCTTTGCGCTGGGGCGCGAGCCCGAGGAGGTACGCGACAGCGTCGAGTTCGTGCCGCGCTCACTCAGCGAAAACGGCCTGCACATTCTCGTCGGGCTGAAAACCGCCGATCACGAGAAGATCGTCGGCGACTTCGACAAGGCCATCGCGGCCATGAAAACCGACGGCAGCTACGACAGCCTGCTCAAGCTGCACGGTCTGTAATCTCTCCGGCGTCCTGCTCCGGCGCCTTGATCAGGTGCGCGGCCAGGGTGCGCAGAGCGCCCAGTTGCCGACAGATCAGCGCCAGTTGGGTCTGGACCAGTCGCTGGGCTTCGTCGATTTCTTCCGGCATCTGCTCCAGATCGGCCGCCAATGCGTCTTCGGCATCGCTTTGCACCGCCACCGGCTGGCGGGTCGCCAGACTCTGGGCGATTTCGTCGATGCTCGCTGCCAAGTGCGCGCCGGCACCTTCGATCAACTGCTCGCGCGCCTCGCCCGGCAACTGGGTGTCGCGGTGGGCACCCAGGCCGGACAGGTAGCTCAGCAGGGTGTGTGACAGCACCAGAAAACGGAAACCGACGTCGGCTTCTTTGCGGAAGTGGCCCGGCTCCATGAGCATGTTCGCCAGGGTGGTCGACAGCGCCGCGTCGGCGTTGTGCGCGTTGCGCCGGGCCAGTCGATAGGCCAGGTCGTCGCGCTTGCCCTGGGCGTACTGCTGCATGATTTGGCGCAGGTAAATGCTGTTGCACGACAGCGTGTTGGCCAGCACCTTGTTCAGCCGGCGGCCCTGCCAGTCCGGCAGGAACAGGAACACCGCGAGCCCTGCGATCAGGCTGCCCAGCAGGGTGTCCATCAGGCGCGGCAGGAACAGCCCGTAGCCGTTGCCGACCTGGTTGAAGCAGAACAGGATCATCACCGTGATCGCCGCCGTCGACAGCGTGTAGCGGGTGGTGCGGTTGACGAAGAACACCACCCCGGCCAGCACCGCGCACATCGACTGCAGCACCGGGGTGGTGATCAGGTCGAAAAGAATCCAACCGGCGGTGAGGCCGATGGCCGTACCGACGATGCGCTGGCCCAGTTTGCGCCGGGTCGCACCGTAGCTCGGCTGGCAGACGAATACTGTGGTCAGGATGATCCAGTAGCCCTGGGACGGGTGAATCAGGTGCACCATGATGTAGCCGACCACCAGCGCCAGCGGCAGGCGCAGGGCATGACGAAACAGCAGCGAAGTCGGCGTCAGTTGCAGGCGCAGGCGCGTCCAGACGTCCTTGAGGCTGCGCGGCGAGCGGTCCAGCAGGCTGCTGTCGGTTGCGTCGGCCAGCGCGTCGGGGTTGCTGGCGTCGCTGAGCAGGCGGTCTAGGGTCGCCAGGTTGCTCGCCAGCGCCCGCAGCGAACGCAACAGGCCGCGCCAGGCCGGGTTGCTCTGAATACGCAGGTGTTCGAGTGAGGCGTGCAGATCGTCCAGGGCGTGGGCAAAGCTGTCGTCGTAGATGAACGGCTGACGCAGCTGGATCGACACCGACAGATCGCGGCAGGCATTGCCCTGCTGGCGCAGCAGGCGCTGGCAACGGAACAGCACGTCGCTGTGGAAAAACGCTTCGGCCAGTGAGTTGTACGGATAGTGCGAAGAACTGGCGCGTTCGTGGATGTCCTGGGCGAGGAAATACAGCTTCAGGTAGCGGCTGACTTTCGATCCCGGCCGCCCGCTGCCCACGCGGTTGAGGATGATTTCCTTGGTGACGTTGAGTGCTGCCACCACTTTGCCGTTCTGCTTGGCGAGCTCCAGACGGCGGGCTTCGACATCCAGGGTGCGGATCGGCTCGAACAGCTCGGACTTGAGCTTCAGATACAGGCCTAGTTCACGGAACAGCCGGGCCAGCGCCTGCTGCACCGGCTGGTTGGAAAACAGCACCTGCCACAGCACCGAGAGCAGGCCGTACCAGGCGGCACCGGCCACCAGCAGCATCGGTTCGTG
Source organism: Pseudomonas sp. NPDC090208 (assembly GCF_044746785.1). NCBI lineage: Bacteria > Pseudomonadati > Pseudomonadota > Gammaproteobacteria > Pseudomonadales > Pseudomonadaceae > Pseudomonas > Pseudomonas sp. NPDC090208. The sequence continues at coordinate 206,399 of NZ_JBIVCU010000001.1, read as the reverse complement.
CCAGAAATCCAGCACCTCGCCGCCGCGCTGATCGACGCCGATCATGGTGTAGACCGACAGAATCAGCGTGGCATAGGCAATCGCACCGTAACGCTCGCCCAGCGCACCGAGCATGGTCAGGCAGAACGCCGCCAGGGCGAAGGCGCAGATGAACAGGATGGGATAGGGGAACAGCAATTCCACCGACAGCGCAGCGATGCTGAAACACACCAGCGTCACCGCCAGCGCGTTGAGGCGGCCTTGCCAGTTATCGTCGGTTTCCGCCAGGGCGCTGGCGATAATCCCCAGAAACAGCGGGATCAGCAGCGACATCTCGTTTTGATACCAGCACAGCGCCATGCTGCCGGTCAGCGCGATGAAAACCCGCACGCTGTAGGAAAACTTGTCCAGTGCCCAGAGGCGACGGAAGGTATTGCGCAACGATTTCGATGCCATGAACGCCAACAGCCTTGTTCGCTACTTTTCGGTTTTGCTGAGTGAGTATGTACAGCGATCACTGATGGCTGTACATCCGGATAGCAAAATTTATTCCGTCATACGCGTCATTCACCGGGCTGGACGATGGCGCAATTCTCTGTGGGAGGGAGCCCTGCTCGCGAAGGTGTCGGGTCAGACACTGCAGCGTTGTCCGGTATGACGCTTTCGCGAGCAGGGCTCCCTCCCACAAAAAGCGTCAGTGTTGCGCTGTCGAAATCAGACGTACTGCGCCGCCGCATATGCCGAAGCCCATGCCCACTGGAAGTTGAAGCCGCCCAGGTGGCCGCTGACATCCAGCACCTCGCCGATGAAATACAGCTTCGGCGATTTCAGCGATTCCATGGTCTTGGACGAGACTTCGCGGGTGTCGATGCCGCCCAGGGTCACTTCGGCGGTGCGATAGCCCTCGGTACCCGCCGGCACCACTTGCCAGCTCGCCAGTTTGTTGGCGATGTCGACCAGTTCGCCGTGGGTGTACTGCTTCATCGGTCTGGACACGAACCACTGCTCGGCGATCAGGTTAGCCATCTTCTTGGTGAAGATTTCCCCCAGCAGGGTTTTCAGCTCGCTGTTCGGCCGCTCGCGCTGTTGGGTGGTCAGCCAGTCGTGGGCGTCGTGGTCCGGCAGCAGGTTGATTTCAACCGTGTCACCGGGGTGCCAGAACGAGGAAATCTGCAGGATCGCCGGGCCGCTGAGGCCGCGGTGGGTGAACAGGATGTTCTCGCGGAAGCTGGTGTCATTGCAGCTCACCAGACAATCCACCGAGGTGCCGGACAGCTCGGTGCACAGCTCCTTGAGCTGATCGGTGATGGTGAACGGCACCAGGCCCGCACGGGTTGGCAGCAGGGTGTGACCGAACTGCTTGCCGACCTGATAACCGAAACCGGTGGCGCCCAGCGTCGGAATCGACAGCCCGCCGGTGGCAATCACCAGCGACTCGCAGCGCAGCTCGCCGAGGGTGGTTTGCAGCACGTAGCCGGACTCGATCTTCTCGATGTTTTGCACCGAGGTGTCCATGTGCAGACTGACGCCGGCGTCGTCACACTCGCTGAGCAGCAGGCCGAGGATGTCGCTGGACTTGTTGTCGCAGAACAGCTGGCCGAGCTTCTTCTCGTGATAGGGCACGCCGTGCTTGCCCACCATCTCGATGAAATCCCACTGGGTGTAGCGGGCCAGCGCCGATTTGCAGAAGTGCGGGTTCTGCGAAAGGAAGTTGGCAGGCTCGGTGTACATATTGGTGAAGTTGCAGCGACCGCCCCCGGACATGAGGATTTTCTTGCCCGGCTTGTTGGCGTGATCGATCAGCATCACCCGGCGGCCACGATTGGCGGCGGTGAACGCACACATCAAACCTGCGGCGCCGGCGCCGATGATCACAACGTCTGTAGCGGGCAAAGCGGTGTCCTCTGGAATGCGGGGGTGTCTGGGAATACGTCTCGCGAATGAATTCGCTCCCACAAAGAGCTCGATTCAACCTGTGGGAGCGAATTCATTCGCGATAAGGGCGGCGCGGTGTCGCGGGGGATCAGAGAATCCGCACGCGCAGCGACTTGCCCTTGATCTTGCCGTTGTTCAGGCGATCCAGCGCCTGCTTGGCGATGCCGCGTTCTACCGCCACATAGGCCTGGAAGTCGAAGATCGCGATCTTGCCGACCTGAGTGCCAGGAATGCCGGCTTCACCGGTCAGCGCGCCGAGGATGTCGCCGGGGCGCAGCTTGTCCTTGCGGCCGGAAGCAATGCACAGCGTCGTCATCGGTGGCAGCAGCTTGCCGCCTTCCTTGCGCTTGAGGGCGTCGTACTGCTGCCAATTCAGCGGCGCTTTCTGCAACTCTTCGATGGCACGGGCGCGCTGGCTTTCCGATGGCGACACCAGGCTGACTGCGATGCCTTTCTCACCGGCGCGACCGGTACGGCCCACGCGGTGGATGTGAATCTCGGAGTCGCGGGCCAGTTCGACGTTGACCACCATGTCCAGCGCATCGATGTCCAGACCGCGCGCGGCGACATCGGTGGCAACCAGCACCGAGGTGCTGCGGTTGGCGAACATCGCCAGCACCTGATCGCGGTCGCGCTGTTCCAGATCGCCATGCAGGCCGACGGCGGACATGCCTTTGGCGGTCAGGTGATCGACCACGTCCTGCACCTGCTGCTTGGTGAAGCAGAACGCCACGCAGGACTGCGGACGGAAATGGTCGAGGACTTTCACCACCGCTTCCAGACGCTGCTCCGGGGCGATTTCGTAGAAGATCTGTTCGATCTGGCTGTCGGCATGCAGCGTCTCGACCTTGACGGTCTGCGGGTCGCGCATGAACTTCGAGGCCAGCTGCTTGATGCCCACCGGGTAGGTCGCGGAGAACAGCAGGGTCTGACGGCGCTCCGGGGTCTGTTCGATGATGTCGGCGATGGCGTCATAGAAACCCATGTCGAGCATGCGGTCGGCTTCGTCGAGGACCAGGGTGTTGAGGCCGTCGAGGATCAGCGAGCCCTTGCGCAGGTGCTGCTGGATGCGTCCCGGCGTGCCGACGATGATGTGCGCGCCGTGCTCCAGCGAGCCGATCTGCGGGCCAAACGGCACGCCGCCGCACAGAGTCAGCACCTTGATGTTGTCCTCGGCGCGGGCCAAACGACGGATTTCCTTGGCCACCTGGTCGGCCAGCTCGCGGGTCGGGCACATGACCAGCGCCTGACAGCCGAAATAGCGCGGGTTGATCGGGTTGAGCAGGCCAATGCCGAACGCGGCGGTCTTGCCCGAACCGGTCTTGGCCTGGGCGATCAGGTCCATGCCCTTGAGCATCACCGGCAGGCTCTGGGCCTGAATCGGCGTCATCTCGGCATAACCGAGGGATTCCAGGTTAGCCAGCATGGCGGCGGACAGGGGCAAGGTGTTGAAGTTAGTCACGGGGGTGGCCTGCAAAACAAAATGTCGCGCAGTGTATCAGTTCACGGCCCCGGATCAGGGGCGGCGGGCGATAAATGGTGGCACCTCGTTGATGGCGGCCATTGTTGCTGAATGATCTGTTTGGGAAAAATGCCCTCTGTGGGAGCGGGCTTGCCCGCGAAAGCTATATGCCAGACGACAACCATTCTGTGGGTGTGCTGGCCTCTTCGCGGGCAAGCCCGCTCCCACAGGTTCTGCACCCGCAGGAGGTTTTGCGCATCCTTACGCCTCGATTTCCGGCTCCGCCTGCGGTTTGCGCGGCGGGGTTTCCGGCGGCATCTTCGGCGACAGTTGCAGAAAGATCGACGCCGCCAGCATCGCCAGCACGCCGACGCAGAGGAAGGTCAGCTGGAACGCGCCGAGCACACTGCTGACCTCGCCGCTTGCCACATCGTCGGTAAACCCGCCGAGCAACGCCGCCGCGCAGGCGACCCCCAGGCTCAACGACAACTGCGCCACCACCGACAGCAGGCTGTTGCCACTGGCCGCGCTGGCGTCGTCGAGGTCGATCAGGGTCACCGCGTTCATCGCCGAGAACTGCAGCGAGTTGACCCCGCCCAGTAGCGCCAGATGGATCAGCAGCATCCAGTACGGCGTGTCGGCATCGACCAGCGCCATGCTTGCCAGCAGAGCGCCGAGCAGCAGGGTGTTGCCGGTCAGCACGATGCGATAGCCCAGGCGCTCGATGGCGCGAGTCGCCAGCGGTTTGGCGAACATCGCCGCCAGTGCCAGCGGGATCATGCTCATCCCGGCATGGGACGGCGAGTAACCCAGCGCCACCTGCAGCATCAACGGCACCAGGAACGGCAGGGCGCCGCTGCCGAGGCGGGCGAACAGATTGCCCATGATGCCGACGGCAAAACTGCGGGTGCGGAACAGGCTGGCCGAAAACAGCGGCGCTTCGACATGTCCCGCGCGCAGCCAGTAGGCCGCCAGACAGGCCATGCCGCCGAACAGCAGCATGACCACGCGCAGGTGCGGCAGGTGCAGCTCGCCGAGGCCTTCCAGGGCGATGGTGATCAGCACCATGGACGCGCCGAACAGGGTGAAACCGACCAGATCGAACGGCGTGCGCCCGCCGCCCTTGAGGTCGGGAATGAAGGTGCGCACGGCGAAACAACCGATCAGGCCCACCGGGATGTTGATCAGGAAGATCCAGTGCCAGCTCAGGTATTCCACCAGCCAGCCGCCGACGGTCGGCCCCATCAGCGGGCCGAGCAGCGCCGGCATGGTGATGAAGCTGAGGATGCGCACCAGCTCGGTTCGCGGATAGGCACGCAGCACGATCAGACGCCCGACCGGCATCATCAGCGCACCGCCCAGGCCCTGCACCACGCGGGCAGCGACCAGCATGCCGAGGGAGTTGGACGCCGCGCACAGCAGCGAGCCGAAGCTGAACAGGAGAATGGCGCTGAAGAAGATGCGCTTGATGCCGAACCGGTCCGAGATCCAGCCCGAGGCGGGAATCAGCAGAGCGATGGTCAGCATGTAGGCGATGATCACCGACTGCATGCGCAGCGGGTCTTCCGACAGTGAACGGGCCATGGACGGCAGCGCGGTGTTGAGGATGGTGCCGTCCAGGCTTTGCATGAAAAACGCGATGGCTATGACCCAGGGCATCCAGCGCAGGGTGCGGGCGTCCAACTGCGGAGTGGTGGTCGGCATGGAAATCGTCGGTCCTTTTTGGCGGCTTGTGCTTATCAGGTCATAGGTTTGGCGCGTCGTCTTGCTGCCTTGTGCGCTCTGCTTCTGGCCGAAGGCCTGTAGGAGTGAGCTTGCTCGCGATCTGGCGCGCAGCGGCAGTAAAGCCTGCTGACGCAGATTGTCAGTTCCATGGCGTTCGCTGCCATTGCTGCCGCTGCGCGCCAGATCGCGAGCAAGCTACGCTCCTACGCCCTCCGGGCAGAATCAAAAGCCGGGCACCTCACAAGGTCAAGGTCAACCGGCTCAGCAACGCCCCCGGCAGCAGGTTCGAGGCTGTCTGCCGTTGACTGTAGGTGCTTGTCGACAGGATCAGTTCCCTTTGCGTGGTCAATTGTTCCAGCGCACCGCCCAGCAGGCTGAAAATGCTGTCGTCGAACCGCATGGTGCTGACCGGTGCCTTGATCTGGCCGTCTTCGACCCAGAACGTGGCGAAGCGGGTCATGCCGGTGATGCGCCCGGCGGTGCGGTCGGAGAAGTTCAGGTACCACAGGTTGCTGATGTACAGCCCTGTGCCCAGCTCGTTCAGCACGTCATCCAGTGCCAGATCGCCGCCATGCATGCTCAGCGACCCCGGCGATTCGCCCCAGCCGGCGCCGTTGGCGGTCAGGCCGTATTCGGCGGCGCTGCGCGAGTCGATCAGGCGGTCACAGGCGATACCTTCGGCCACCAGCGACAGGTCGACGCGCGGGTAACCCTCGCCGGAAAACGCCGGCGACAGCGAACCGGTCACCTGCTCATCCAGATTCACCAGCGGGCTCAGCGTGGCGTGGCCGTCGTACAGCCGCTGCAACGGGCTGGTCTTGTTGGCCAGCGACTGCGCAGAAAAACCGCCCCAGCCGAGCATGCCCATGACTTCCTCCAGCGCCGCCGGCGCCAGGTAGGCGCGGTATTGGCCGGGCGCCAGAGTGCGTGCCGGCTCACCGAGGAAACCCAGTTGCTCTCGAGCCAGGGTGAAGCGCTGGGCGAAGGCTTCGTCGTTCCACTGATCACCGGCGTAGTTGGCTTTCACCGCCTGACCGTTGGCGTGGAACAGACTCCAGTCGAAGTTGAAACTGTTGGCCTGATGCCAGCCCATCGCGCCGCTTGAACTGGCGAAGCCGCGATAGAGCGGCCCGGCGGCGTAGATGCCGACCAGGTCCAGCCCTTCACCCAGGCGTGCGATCTGCTCGACCACATGGGCGCTGTCCGGCAGTGGCGATTCCTGAATATTGCTGCTCTGCCAGGGCGCGTCGTTGAGCTGCAGGTACGGATCTTCCGGCAGCAACGGCAGGGTGTCGCGCAATTGCTGCAGCGCTTCGCTCAAACGTTGCCGGTCGGTTCCGCCGTCACCGGAGAGGGTCAGGTTGAGGTCGGCATGGCGGCCGTCGGCAATCAGCTTGAAGTACACGCTTGCCTGTTGCACATGGCCGCTCTGGCGCACCTTGGCGTGATTGAAGCGGATGAAATCCGACGCCTCGGCGTTGTAGCCAAGGGTGAAACGTTCGCCGCTGACGAGGGCGTCGCGCAGCCAGTCGACCAGAGCATGGAACTGTTGTTGATGGGACATCAGGCGTCACCTCCAAATACATCGACGTTGGCGAAAACACAGGCGGGCGAGGCATGGCCCACGCGCACCACCTGATTGGGTTCGCCCTTGCCGCAATTCGGTGTACCGAGCACCTTGAACGTACTGGCATCGCCGACCGCGCTGAGGTTGCGCCAGAACTGCGCGGAAATCGCCCGGTAGTTGGGGTTTTTCACCACGCCCTTGAGTTCGCCGTTTTCGATCAACTGGCCCCATTCGCAGCCGAACTGGAATTTGTTGCGCGCGTCGTCGATGGACCAGGAGCGGTTGGTGCTCATCAGGATGCCGTTTTCGATGCCTTCGATCAGTTGCGCCATCGAGCGGTCGCCCGGCTCGATATTGAGGTTGGCCATGCGGTCGATGGGGGCGCGGTTCCAGCTGCAGGCGCGGCTGTTAGCGACGCCATCCATGCCGCTGCGGTATTGCGACAGCGCGCCGCCGAGCGGGCGCAGCAGAACGCCGTCCTTGATCAGGAATTGCTTGCTCGCCGGGGTGCCGTCGTCGTCGAAGGCGTAGCTCGCCAGTTGCTCGGGAATCTCCGGGTCGAACGTCACGTTGAGCAGCGGCGAGCCGTACTGCAGGCTGCCGAAGTCGCTGGCTTTGACGAAGCTGGTGCCGGCGTAGTTGCGCTCGTCACCGAGGATGCGGTCCAGCTCCAGCGGATGGCCGATGGACTCGTGAATCTGCAGGATCATCTGGTCCGGGGTCAGCAGCAGGTCGCGCGGGCCGCTGGGCGTGTTGGGTGCCAGCAGCAGTTGCAGCGCCTGATCGGCCACCCGTGGCGCAGCGCCGATCAGGCCGCAGGCGGCGATCACTTCGGCGCCACCTTGCTGGCCGAAATTCTCCCGGCCAAGGCTGCGGCTCTGGCTGTCCTGACCGTCGTAGGCCGTCACGCCCAGGCCCGGGAAGACGAAGCGCTGGGCCTGACGAATCTCGGCCCCGGCGCTGTTGAGGTAGATCTGCTCGACGTTTTCCAGGCCGAGGCTGACCTGCCAGTTGACCAGCCGCTCGTCCTTCGGCACGGCCGCGGATTCGGCGCCGAGCAGGGCATAGCAATCGCTCAGCGAAGGGAAGGCGCTGGCCAGGTTCGGCGACAGGTAATCGGCGCGGGCGGTGGCAACGCTGTGTTCGCGCAGGTCGAGCAAGGCATGGGGCGCGAGCTGGCGGGCCTGGGCTTCGGCGCGCTCAAGGGCGGCTTGCAGGCCACGTTGAGAGAGATCGTTGGTCGCGGCGTAGGCTTCGACACCATCGATACGCACGGTCAGCATCGCGCCTTCGTCGCGGCTCAACTGCGGCGGCTCGGCGACGTTCTTGCGCACCGACAGGTGCTGGCTGGTCTGGCTGACGTAACGCAGGGAGAAGAAAGGCGCGCTGCTGCGCAGGGCGGCGAACCGCTGCCTGAGTTGAGCGGTGAAGTCGAACATGCAGGAGGGCTCCTTGACGATCAGGACGGGCAACGGTCCGAATCATAGCGCGGATGGTCCTGATGGCGGGTGGTGCCTGATCTATCGATAAACACAAAAACCTGTGGGAGGGAGCCCTGCTCGCGAATACGTTGGGTCAGACACTACGATGCCGACTGATCCGACGCTTTCGCGAGCAGGGCTCCCTCCCACGGGGATTGGGTATACCCAATTTCGTGGTGTTCACCGCTGTTGTAGGAGTGAGCTTGCTCGCGATTGCGGTGGGTCAGACACCAACGATGGTGAATGTGATGACGCAATCGTCCGAGTGCGGCCCAGACCAAGCTCACTCCTATAGGTTCAGGCCGGGGTTTTGACCTCACGCATCGGCTTGCCGCGCACCGGGGCATCACCGGCGACGTAGTACCGGGCGGTGCTGCGCGGCAATGGCTGGCGGCCGCGGATCCGGTCGGCGATTTTCTCGGCGATCATGATCGTCGGCGCGTTCAGGTTGCCGGTGGTGATCAACGGCATGATCGAGGCATCGACCACGCGCAGGCTCTGCATGCCGTGCACGCGGCCCTGATGATCGACCACGGCCATGTCATCGGTGCCCATCTTGCACGAGCACGAAGGGTGGAACGCGGTCTCGGCATGTTCGCGCACGAAGGTGTCGAGCTGCTCGTCGGTCTGCACGTCTATGCCGGGGCTGATTTCGCGGCCACGGTACTTGTCCAGCGCCGGCTGGGCCATGATCTCGCGGGTCAGGCGGATACCGTCGCGGAATTCCTGCCAGTCCTGCTCGGTGGACATGTAGTTGAAGAGGATGCTCGGGTATTCGCGCGGGTTCTTCGACGTGACCTGCACGCGGCCACGGCTCGGCGAGCGCATCGAACCGACGTGGGCCTGGAAACCGTGCTCCTGCACGCCGTTGCTGCCGTTGTAGTTAATCGCGACCGGCAGGAAGTGGTACTGAATGTTCGGCCACTCGAACTCTTCGCGGGAGCGGATGAAACCGCCGGCCTCGAACTGGTTGCTGGCGCCGATGCCCTTGCCGAGAAACATCCATTTCGCGCCAATGGCCGGCTGGTTCCACCACAGCAGCGACGGGTACAGCGACACCGGTTCCTTGCAGGCGTATTGCAGGTACATCTCCAGATGGTCCTGCAGGTTTTCGCCGACGCCAGGCAGGTCGTGGACCAGCGGGATATCGAGTTTTTTCAGCAGCGCGGCAGGGCCGACGCCAGAGCGTTGCAGAATCTGCGGCGAGGCGATGGCACCGGCACACAGCAGCACTTCCTTGCGCGCGCGGGCTTCGATGCGGGTGTCGCTGTCGCCGACCAGATAGGCCACGCCAATGGCGCGCTTGCCGTCGAACAGAATGCGGTCGGTCAGGGCGTGGGTGACGATGGTCAGGGTGTCGCGCTTCTTCGCTTCGTCCAGGTAGCCACGGGCGGTGCTGGCGCGACGGCCACCCGGCGTGACCGTGCGATCCATCGGGCCGAAGCCTTCCTGTTGATAACCGTTGAGGTCGTCGGTGCGCGGATAACCGGCCTGCACACCTGCTTCGACCATGGCGGCGAACAGCGGGTTGTTGCCGGCTTTGGGCGTGGTCACGCTGACCGGGCCTTCGCCTCCGTGGTAATCGTTGGGGCCGATGTCACGGGTTTCTGCCTTGCGGAAGTACGGCAGGCAGTCCAGATAGCTCCAGTCTTCCAGGCCCGGATTCTTCGCCCAGCCGTCGTAGTCCATGGCGTTGCCGCGGATGTAGCACATGCCGTTAATCAGCGACGAACCGCCCAGGCCTTTGCCGCGACCGCACTCCATGCGGCGGTTGTTCATGTGGGGCTCGGGCTCGGTTTCGTAAGCCCAGTTGTAGCGACGGCCTTGCAGCGGAAACGCCAGCGCGGCGGGCATCTGGGTGCGGAAGTCGGCGCGGTAGTCCGGACCACCGGCTTCCAGCAACAGGACGCTGACACCTGCGTCTTCGGTCAGGCGCGTGGCCAGGGTGTTACCGGCGGAACCGGCGCCGATGATGATGTAGTCGAATTCCTGGGACATGGAACACTCCCCTTTCGAATAGGTGAACAAGGCCTGTAGGAGTGAGCTTGCTCGCGATAGCTGTCTGTCAGCATCCGCTGATGCCGGATGTGCCGACGCTATCGCGAGCAAGCTCACTCCTACAGTTGATCGAGGTCGCGATTGAAATCAGGTGGTCAGAACACCGACACGTAATCGCCCAGCTCGACCTGCACCGATTTCAGGCGGGTGTATTGCGCCAGCGAGCTGATGCCGTTTTCGCGGCCCACGCCGGATTGCTTGTAACCGCCGACTGGCATCTTCGCGTCGGATTCGCCCCAGGCGTTGATCCAGCAGATGCCCGCTTCCAGTTGATGAATCACGCGGTGCGCGCGGGTGACGTCGCGGGTGACGATACCGGCGGCCAGACCGAATTCGGTGTCGTTGGCGCGGCGGATGACTTCTTCCTCGCTGTCGTAGCTGAGGATGCTCATGACCGGGCCGAAGATTTCCTCTTTGACGATGGTCATGTCGTCGGTGCAATCGGTGAATACGGTCGGCGCCACGAACGCACCGTTGGCGAAATCACCCTCGCTCAGACGCTCGCCACCGGCCAGCAGGCGTGCGCCTTCAGCCTTGCCCTTGGCGATGTAGCCGAGCACGCTTTCCATGTGGGCGAAGCTGACCAGCGGGCCGAAGTTGGTGTTGTCGTCCAGCGGGTTGCCGGCGCGGATGCGCTTGACCCGCTCGACGATTTTCGCTTCGAACGCAGCCTTCAGCGCGCTCGGCACGAACACGCGAGTGCCGTTGGTGCAGACCTGACCAGAGCTGTAGAAGTTGGCCATCATGGCGATGTCGGCGGCGCGGTCCAGATCGGCGTCGTCGCAGATGATCAGCGGCGACTTGCCACCCAGCTCCATGGTCACTTCCTTGAGCGACGAACTGGAGGCGCTGGCCATGACTTTCTTGCCGGTGTCGGTGCCGCCGGTGAACGAGACTTTCTCGATGCGCGGGTGCTCGGTCAGCCAGGTGCCGACCTCGCGGCCGCTGCCGGTCAGTACGTTGAACACGCCGTCGGGAAGACCGGCTTCTGTGTAGATTTCGGCCAGTTTCAGGGTGGTCAGCGAAGTCACTTCGCTGGGCTTGAAGATCATCGCGTTGCCGGCGGCCAGGGCCGGTGCAGATTTCCACAGGGCGATCTGGATCGGGTAGTTCCACGCGCCGATGCCGACGGTCACGCCCAGCGGCTCGCGACGGGTGTAGACGAATGAAGAGGCGCGCAGCGGAATCTGTTCGCCCTCGATGGCAGGCACCAGACCGGCGTAGTACTCCAGCACGTCGGCGCCGGTGACGATGTCGACGTATTTGGTTTCGGAAATCGCCTTGCCGGTGTCGAGGGTTTCCAGCTCGGCCAGTTCGTCATTGCGCTCGCGCAGGATATCGACCGCGCGGCGCAGGATCCGCGAACGTTCCATGGCGGTCATGGCTGCCCAGATTTTCTGGCCTTTCTCTGCACTGACCACCGCCTTTTCAACGTCGTCCTTGCTGGCGCGCTGAACCGTGGCGAGGACTTCGCCGTTGGCCGGGTTGATGGCTTCGAAGGTCGCGTTGCTGCTGGCGTCGACGTAACCACCGTCAATGTAGAGTTTTTGCAGTTCGAAACGGGCCATAGAGTCCTCGCTGTTCAGTGTGAGTGGCGGTCGGCGGCGTCTGGCGCAGCGCTGACCGGGTCAGGCGAGCGGCTTCAGTCCGCCGCTTTCGCCAGTTGGAAATCCATGTATTCAAAGGCGATCTTCAGCGCCTGATCGGTATCGAACGCATCGCCCGACAGCGCTCCACGCAGCCATAAACCATCGATCAGCGCCGCCAGACCACGGGCGGCGTTGCGCGCGTCGTCCAGCGGCAACACCCGGCGGAACTGGCAGCACAGGTTGGAATACAGGCGATGATCGTTGATCCGCTGTAACCGGTGCAGCGACGGCGAATGCATGCTGGTGGCCCAGAAGGCCAGCCAGGTTTTCATCGCCGGGCCGTTGACCTGGCTGGCATCGAAGTTGCCCTCGATGATGACTTTCAGATGCGCCCGCGGGCTGTCATCGGTCAGCGCCTGGCGCCGTTCGGCGACGTTGACGATCAGTGCGTTCATCAAGTGGCGCATGGTCGCTGCGATCAGGCCGTTCTTGTCCTGAAAGTAGTGACTGATGATGCCGTTGGAGACCCCGGCCAGCTTGGCGATCAACGCGATGCTGGCGTCGCCCATGCCCACCTGATCGACCGCTGACAGCGTGGCCTGGATCAGTTGTTGGCGGCGAATGGGTTGCATACCGACCTTGGGCATGTGCGGGTCTCCGAAGCTCGTCAGTGAGCGTGAATGACTGAATAAACGGCGTTCAGTCTATTTCCTTTTAATTGAACGTTCAATCAACAAAAAACCGTGGGCGTGCGGAAAACCGCGTGAAACCGCCGGTTCAGAGCCTTGAATCATCATGTGAATGAACGCGGCTGTTCCCGCGACCTATGTAGGAGCTGGCTCGTCCTGCGACCGGCGACAAAGTCGCCGTAAACCATACGCATTGGCAGTGTCAGCAATACCGCATACACAGGGTTTACGACTGCTTCGCAGCCGGTCGCAGGGCAAGCCAGCTCCTACATAAAGCGTATTCAGCCGTGGTTACGGCCCAGCAACGCGTGGTACAGCTCGCTGTCGCCAAGAATGCCGACCAGCTTGTTGTTCTCTTGCAGCACCAGCTTGTTGCCGGTGTGGTAGCGGATCTGCAGCGCTTCGCGCATGCCGATGTTGGAGTTCACCACAGTCGGGATACGGCCGAGGTTTTCCACCGCCTGACCCGGTTCCCAGCTTTGCAGGTCGAGGACTGCGCCATGCTTGCGCGCGCCCTTGATGGTGTTGCCGTCGGCCAGGTCGATCCACGAATCGTCGCCCGGGTCCAGGCACACCTGGGAGCCGTTGATGCGCGTGCAATCGGTGATCGGACGCATCAGGCTGCGACCGCACAGCACGTTCAGCGGGTTGGTGTGGGCCACGAAGGTCCGCACGTATTCGTCCGCCGGGTTGAGCACGATCTCTTCCGGCACGCTGTACTGGATGATCTTGCCGTCTTTCATGATCGCGATGCGGGTACCGAGCTTGAGCGCTTCGTCCAGGTCGTGACTCACGAACACGATGGTCTTGTGCAGTTTTTTCTGCAGGACCAGCAGTTCGTCCTGCAGACCCTGACGGATCAGCGGGTCGAGGGCGGAGAACGGTTCGTCCATCAGCAGGATGTCGGCGTCCATCGCCAGCGCGCGGGCCAGGCCGACACGCTGCTGCATGCCACCGGACAGCTCGTCGGGCTTCTTGTTGCGCCATTGCGTCAGGCCGACCAGTTCGAGTTTCTCGTCGACCAGTTGGCGACGTTCCTTCTCCGGGCGACCCTGCATTTCCAGGCCGAAGCTGATGTTCTCGCGCACCGTCAGCCAAGGCATCAGGGCGAACTTCTGGAACACCATGGCGATACGCTTGGTGCGCATCATCTTCAGCTCGGCAGGGGTGCAGTTGGCGATGTTGATCTGCTTGCCTTCGTGCTCGACGAACAGCGAGCCACGGCTGACCGTGTTGAGGCCGTTGATGCAGCGCAGCAGACTGGACTTGCCCGAACCGGACAGGCCCATCAGGACGCAGATTTCACCTTTGTTGATTTCCAGGCTGGCTTTTTCGACACCAACGATCTGTCCGGTCTTCTTCAGGATTTCCGGCCGCGCCAGGCCCTGATCCAGCAGCTTGAGAGCCTCGCGCGGGTCCTTGGAGAAGACGACGTCTACCTGGTCGAATTTGATGATGCTCATGCGTCGGCCCTCACTTTAGCGTCGGGTTGTTTGCAGATACGGTCGAGCATGATCGCCAGCAATACGATCGCTAGCCCGGCTTCGAAGCCCAGGGCGATATCAGCAGTGTTCAGTGCGTTGACCACGGGTTTGCCCAGGCCGTCGGCACCCACCAGCGCCGCGATCACCACCATCGACAGCGACAGCATGATGCATTGGGTGATACCGGCCGCGATGCTTGGCATGGCGTGGGGCAGTTCGATACGGGACAGCAGTTGACGGCGGGAGCAGCCGAAGGCCTTGCCGGCGTCGAGCAGTTCTTGCGGGACATCGCAGATGCCCAGATAGGTCAGGCGGATCGGCGCGGCAATCGCGAACACCACCGTCGAAATCAGACCGGGCACCACGCCCAGGCCGAACAGAGTCAGGGTCGGAATCAGGTACACGAAAGTCGGTACGGTCTGCATCAGGTCGAGGACCGGGCGGATCGCGGTGTAGAACCACGGCTTGTGCGCAGCGACGATGCCCAGCGGCACGCCGATGACCACGCAGACCAGGGTGGCGAACAGCACCTGGGCCAGGGTTTCCATGGTTTCCTGCCAGTAACCCAGGTTGAGGATCAGCAGAAACGACAGTACGACAAAAACGGTCAGGCCCCATTTACGCTGAATGAAGTGGGCGAGTGCGGCGATCAGGGCGATCAGGACGTAAGGGTTGAACCAGGTCAGGCCGGCGGTCAGGCCATGGATCATGGCTTCGAGGGAGGAGGCGATGGCGTCGAAGGTACTGGCGCCGTGCTGTGTCAGCCATTCGACAAAGCCGGCAATGTACTGGCCCAGTGGTATTTTGTGATCAGTCAGCATGATATCGGGTGTCCGCGTGCGGGAGGAAATGATGACAACAGGCGGGCATGGCCCGCCTGCCTGTCGAGTTACTTCGTCAGCTCGGCTTTAGCGGCTTCCAGGCCTGGTTTACCGTCCACTGTGGTGACACCCGCCAGCCAGGTGTCGAGGATTTGCGGGTTCTTCTTCAGCCACGCCTTGGCGGCGGCGTCGGGTTTCATCTTGTCGTCGAGGATGTTGCCCATCAGCGAGCTTTCCATCGGCAAGGTGAACGACAGGTTTTTCAGCAGTTGACCGACGTTGGCGCACTCGCTGGTGTAGCCCTTGCGCACGTTGGTGTAGACGGTGGCCTGGCCGAAGTTCGGGCCGAAGAAATCGTCACCGCCGGTGAGGTATTTGATCTTGAAGCGGGTGTTCATCGGGTGCGGTTCCCAACCCAGGAACACCACGTCGGTGCCGCGTTTGGATGCACGGTCGACCTGCGACAGCATGCCCGCTTCGCTGGATTCGACGACCTTGAAGCCGGCGTCTTTCAGGCCGAAGGCGTTCTTGTCGATCATGCTCTGGATCAGACGGTTGCCGTCGTTGCCAGGCTCGATGCCGTAGATCTTGCCGTCCAGCTCTTTCTTGAATTTGACGATGTCGGCGAAGTCGTGAAGACCCTTGTCGTAGAGCGCCTGAGGCACTGCCAGGGTGTACTTGGCGTTTTCCAGGTTGGCGCGCACGGTTTCGACGGTGCCGGCATCACGGTAGGCCTTGATGTCGTTTTCCATGGTCGGCATCCAGTTGCCGAGGAAAATGTCCATGTTCTTGCCGTCGGCCAGGGACTTGTAAGTCACCGGAACGGAAATCATGGTGGTCTTGGTCTTGTAACCGAGGGACTGCAGCACAACGCTGGTGACTGCTGTTGTTGCGGTGATGTCGGTCCAGCCGACATCGGAGAAATTGACCATCTGGCAAGCTGCAGGCTCGGCTGCCTGGGCCATCAGGGGCAGACTCAGCGCGACGCCCAGCAACAGCTTATGTGAACCTTTCATGGTTTGGACTCCTCAGGTGTTTTCTTCTCGTCACCAGCCGGGGCTGGCGCGTTTTTTTGGTGTCGGCGAGTCAAAAGGGAAAACAGCTCTATCACTGCGTGTGGCGATTGAGTCGATAACGATCATGTAACAGCGAAAATCAAACGCCTACAGGGGGCGTCGTAACCAGTACAGAGGGGGTCGCTTCCAGTGTCAGTGACGTCGCTTACAGATTTTTTCCCCGCCCGCCGCGGGTTTTTCGAGTGTCTGTGCGGCAAAAAGTGTCGAAAACAGTGGCGTTTCTTTCTGGGGACAGGCTCCTGATACGGCGCGACGTTTGTGGGCATGAGTGGGTCGGAATGAGACGCCGCCCGACGAAATAAAAGGCTGATGATGCCGCTATCTCGACGGACCGCAGCTTCAGCGTAGCAGCTCCGTCGCCGGCCGCCTGGCGTGCCGGAAACCCTGTTTCGGAGGCTTGCGGTTAATGGCTATCAGCGTGTTCGACCTGTTCAAGATCGGTATCGGCCCATCCAGTTCCCACACCGTGGGGCCGATGCGCGCAGCGGCACTGTTCGTTCAGCACCTGCGTGAACGCGACCACCTGGCGCAGGTCAATCGCGTCGAAGTGCGGCTGTACGGCTCGCTGTCGGCGACCGGTGTCGGTCACGGCAGCGACAGCGCGGTGATCATGGGCCTGATGGGCGAATGGCCGGACGCAATCGACCCGACGCTGATCGGTCAGCGCATCGCCGAGTTGCGTGAAACCGACACCCTCAAGCTCGACGGCAATCACCCGGTGCAGTTCGTCTGGCAGCGCGACATGCTGCTGCTCGACGAGAATCTGCCGTATCACCCTAACGCCATGACGCTGATCGCTTTCTCGGTAGAAGGTGAGCTGCACCGCGACACCTATTATTCGGTCGGCGGCGGTTTCGTCGTCGATGAGGCCCAGGCTGCCAGCGGTGTGCTGGATGCCGACAACACCGTGCTGCCTTACGATTTCTCCAGCGCCGACGAATTGCTGATGCTGTGTGAGAAGCACGGGCTGCGTGTGTCGGAATTGATGCTGGCCAACGAAAAGGTCTGGCGCAGTGAAGACGAGATTCGCGCCGGCCTGATGCGGCTGTGGCGTGCCATGCAGGATTGCGTGGAGCACGGCCTTAAAGAAGAGGGCGTGCTGCCGGGTGGTCTCAACGTGCGCCGTCGTGCCGCGCGTCTGCACCGCAGCTTGCAGGAGCTGGGCAAGCCCAACGTGATCGGCTCGACGCTGAACGCCATGGAGTGGGTCAACCTGTTCGCCCTGGCGGTCAACGAAGAAAACGCCGCCGGCGGCCGTATGGTCACAGCACCGACCAACGGCGCGGCCGGGATCATCCCGGCGGTGCTGCATTACTTCGTCAAATTCAGCGATGAAGTCAGCGAAGCCAACGTCGTGGACTTCTTCCTGGGGGCCGCCTCCATCGGCATCCTCTGTAAAAAGAACGCCTCGATCTCCGGCGCGGAAGTGGGCTGCCAGGGCGAGGTCGGCTCGGCCTGCGCCATGGCGGCGGCGGGCCTGGCAGATATCCTCGGCGCCACTCCGGAGCAACTGTGCAATGCGGCGGAAATCGGTCTGGAACACAACCTGGGCCTGACCTGCGATCCGGTCGGCGGTCTGGTTCAGGTGCCGTGCATCGAACGCAACGCCATCGCGGCGGTGAAAGCCATCAACGCCGCGCAGATGGCTCTGCGTGGCGACGGCAAACACTTTATCTCGCTGGATCGCGTCATCCGCACCATGCGCGACACCGGCGCCGACATGCATGACAAATATAAAGAGACATCCCGTGGCGGGTTGGCGGTCAGTGCGGTGGAGTGTTGAGGTAGCGCAGGTTTCTGGCCGCAGGCCGTGGGAGGGAGCCCTGCTCGCGAAAGCGATGTGTCAGTTGAAGTTGTTGTGTGTGAACTGACGCGTTCGCGAGCAGGGCTCCCTCCCACAGGATAATGCGTTGTCATTCACCCACTGCTCGCTTTTAGATCACGCTTCAAACCCGCCGCCGCCTTTTGGCGCGTTCATTGTGTGGACATGGCGCAACGCCATGCCACACGGGACGTTACCCGCTGTACCGTTCGTCCGCCGTGCATGGGGTGACACTTGACCCCTGCTGGCAATTCGGCAGTTCACACAAGTGCTACCGAATTGCTCATCCCTCCAGCCATTTCCGTGGCTTTGCGATCGATAGGTCGCTAATCGACTCCTCATGTCGCTCCCGAATAGACGCATCGCGACGTCGTTATCAGGGTTTATTGAATGTCCATTCAACTTTAGGCATGGCATTTGCGTTGCAATAGCAAAGCTCTCCGGTAGCGAGGGCAAAACAACAAGAAGCCTCTACTTGGGGCCATCAACCGCTTTCGCGTGAGGAGATACCGTGATGACTTCGTTCAACTCCGGGGCCCAACCCCAGAACCGTGCGCCTCAATCCATCGGCTTCCTGCTGCTGGACAATTTCACATTGATTTCCCTCGCCTCCGCGGTTGAACCCCTGCGCATGGCCAACCAGCTGTCCGGCCGTGAGCTGTATCGCTGGACCACCCTCAGCGTCGACGGCGGTCAGGTCTGGGCCAGTGACGGCCTGCAGATCACCCCTGACGCCGCCATGCACAAGGCTCCTTCGCTGGACACCGTGATCGTCTGCGGCGGCGTCGGCATTCAACGCACTGTTACCCGCGAACACGTCAGCTGGCTGCAGAGCCAGGCTCGCCAATCCCGTCGCCTCGGCGCGGTGTGCACCGGCAGTTGGGCACTGGCTTGCGCCGGCCTGCTCGACGGCTTCGATTGTAGCGTGCACTGGGAATGTCTGGCGGCGATGCAGGAAGCCTTCCCACGGGTGGCCATGAGCACACGCCTGTTCACCCTCGACCGTAACCGCTTCACCAGCTCCGGCGGCACCGCGCCACTGGACATGATGCTGCACCTGATCAGCCGCGATCACGGCCGTGAACTGTCCGCCGCGATCTCGGAAATGTTCGTCTATGAGCGCATCCGTAACGAACAGGATCACCAGCGCGTGCCGCTCAAACACATGCTTGGCACCAACCAGCCGAAACTGCAGGAAATCGTCGCGCTGATGGAAGCCAACCTGGAAGAGCCGATCGATCTCGACGAACTGGCGGTGTACGTGTCGGTGTCGCGACGTCAGCTGGAAAGGCTGTTCCAGAAATACCTGCACTGCTCGCCGTCCCGCTACTACCTGAAGCTGCGCCTGATCCGCGCGCGTCAGTTGCTCAAGCAGACACCGATGTCGATCATCGAAGTGGCGTCGGTCTGTGGCTTCGTGTCCACGCCGCACTTCTCCAAGTGCTACCGCGAATACTTCGGCATTCCACCGCGTGACGAACGCGTCGGTTCCAACACTGCACAGCAAGTGGCGATGATGCCGATTCCGCAGGCCATGGTGCTGGCACCATTGTCCGGCCCGCTCTCGGCCCTGAGCCAGGCGCGCAACGAATCGACGTTTGCGAGTGTGAGGTTGTAAAGACGAACACCGTTTACCTGTAGGAGCCGGCTTGCTGGCGAACCGGATCGGTCAGTGGATATCAATGTCACTGACCCTGCGCATTCGCCAGCAAGCCGGCTCCCACAATTTGAAAGGTCAGTGAGGGCGAGTGTTGTTATACGTCGCCAACGCTGGCAACAGTTGCTGATCGATGGCCTGGCGCACGGCCGGCAGGATGGTTGCACTGCCCATCAGCATTTTTTCCACCAGTTGGCGCAAAGCCCGGGCGCGGTCGTCGTTGAGGCCGCATACGGCCTGGGCGCAGGCCTGTTCTGCGGTGGCGCCTGATGGCATTTCAAAGCCAATGGATCTGAGTTGACCGAGTAGATCGTCCTGGTCGATCAGGTCTGCATGCATCATGACGCTCGCTCCTTTTATTGAGGTTGAACCGATTCTGGTAGCGCGCCGCACGCTCGGCAATACCTGTCGTCGGCAATGTCTGGCATGCACAACAGCGTGTCGGTTTTGGCTATGTAACCATTTAGTTAACTCGGCATAATGGCCCCACTCAAAATTGCGCGGGTGACGGTTTGGTCACCCTCTGGCCCGCGCAAGTCCCTCAACCCCGGTTTTGTAACGGCTTAACCGGGGCTTTTTTTGCCTGTCGTTCAGGCATCCCGGTCGGCGAGGGCATGAGCGGTCTGCGCAAGGCGGGCTGTTTTGCTAAACTCCGCAGCCTTCCAGGAGCCGCCATGAACTACCGTCACGCCTTCCACGCCGGCAATCACGCCGACGTTCTCAAACACATCGTTCTGACTCGCTTGATCGCGCTGATGTCGCGCAAGGAGCAGCCGCTGGCCTATCTCGACACCCACGCCGGCATCGGCCTGTATGACCTGCAGGGCGATCAGGCCACGCGCACCGGTGAGTGGATCGAAGGCATCGGGCGTCTGTGGGATGCCGAGGACGTGCCGGCCATGGCCGCCGGTTACATGGACGTGCTGCGACACATGAACCGCAAGACTGGCGAGCTGCGCTATTACCCCGGTTCGCCCGAACTGGCGCGGCGCCTGACCCGTGAGCAGGACCGCGTGCTGCTCAACGAGAAGCACCCGGAAGACGGTGCGCTGCTCAAGGACAACATGAAATACGACAAGCGCGTGGCCGTGCATCTGGGCGAGGGCTGGCATGTGCCGCGTGCCTTGCTGCCGGTGCAGGAAAAGCGCGCGGTGATGCTGATCGATCCGCCGTTCGAGCAGCTGGACGAAATGAAACGCTGCTCGGTGGCCCTCAAGGAAACCATCGGTCGCATGCGCCAGACCGTCGCCGCCATCTGGTACCCGATCAAGGACCAGCGTGCGCTCAAGCGTTTCTATCAGGAACTGGCCGAAACCGGCGCGCCTAAGCTGCTGCGCGTGGAGTTGCTGGTGCACCCGCTGGACACGCCGAACAGCCTCAACGGCTCCGGCATGGCGATTGCCAACCCGCCGTGGGGGCTGGAGGAAGAACTGCGTGAGCTGCTGCCATGGCTGGCCGAAAAGCTGGCGCAGACCAAAGGCGACTGGCGGCTGGACTGGCTGATTGCCGAATCCTGATTGATTGTTTGCGGTGTCCCAAGTTCCTGTGGGAGCCGGCTTGCTGGCGAATGCGATGTGTCAGACCGCTCAACTGTGATTGACAAACCGCTTTCGCCAGCAAACCGGCTCCCACAAGGTCGGTGACCTGTCTTGAGGGCGCGTCAGCGCATCAAGCCTGATTCAACGACGGCGGCATGCACACCCCGGTGCCACCGATACCGCAATAACCCTGCGGGTTCTTCGCCAGGTATTGCTGGTGATAAGCCTCGGCGAAGTACACGGTCGGCGCCTGGTCGATCTCGGTGGTGATCTCGCCCAGACCGGCCTTGGTCAGTTCGGCCTGATACACCTCGGCGCTGGCCTTGGCGGCGTCCAGTTGTTCCGGTTTGGTGGCGTAGATCACCGAGCGGTACTGGGTGCCGATGTCATTGCCCTGGCGCATGCCCTGAGTCGGGTTGTGCAATTCCCAGAACATTGCCAGCAATTGTTCGTAGCTGACTTTCGCCGGCTCATACACCACCAGCACCACTTCGCTGTGGCCGGTCAGGCCCGAGCAAACTTCTTCGTAAGTCGGGTTCGGCGTGAAACCGCCGGCATAGCCGACCACGGTGCTGACAACGCCATCACGTTGCCAGAAACGACGTTCGGCGCCCCAGAAGCAACCCAGGCCGAAAATCGCAAATTCGACATCTTCAAAAAATGGACCCAGCAACGGGCGACCGTTGACGAAGTGAGTCTCCGGCAGAACCATCGGGGTTTCGCGGCCCGGCAGCGCTTGCTGGGCAGTAGGCATTTCGTTTTTGTTCACAAGAATTTCCGAGCGCAGGGCCATGAGGTCAATCCTCTTTGGACAAGTAATGTCAGTGACCGCCGTATATGGGGGTCAGACGTTTCTGGTTCAAATGAAAGGCGACCAGTGTGCCGTAGAAGCCGGGCAGCAGGGAAGGGGATTACGGAGGAGCGGTCAGGCCTGAGCGCCGCGGGGGTATCGGCTCAGCTTGTTGATCAGTTCTTCGCCAGGGATCGGCTTGTCGAACAGGTAGCCCTGGCCGACATCGCAGCGGTGACGACGCAGGAACGCCAGCTGTTCGGCGGTTTCGATGCCTTCGGCGACCACGGTCAGTTTGAGGTTGTGGGCCATGGCGATGACCGCCGAGGTGATTTCCATATCGTCCTGGTCATCCGGGATGTCGCGGATGAAGCTGCGGTCGATCTTGATCACGTCGATGGGGAATTTCTTCAGGTAGCTGAACGATGAGTAACCGGTGCCGAAGTCGTCCATCGCCAGAGTCAGGCCGAGGGTTTTCAGCGAGTCCAGTTGCAGGCGGGTGTCTTCGGTGGCTTCCAGCAGCAGGCCTTCGGTCAGCTCCAGCTCCAGCAGCGACGGGTCGAGCTGTTCTTCGCGCAGGATGCTGGCCAGCGAACTGACGAGGTCCGGGTCGGAAAACTGTTTCGGCGACACGTTGATCGCCACGTGCAGTTTGCCGTAACCGGCGGCGCTCAGTTGTTTGCTCATGCGGCACGATTGGCGCGCCACCCACTTGCCGATCGGGATGATCAGGCCGGTTTCTTCCGCCACGCTGATGAACTGATCCGGACGGATCATGCCTTTTTCCGGATGGTTCCAGCGTAGCAGCGCTTCCATGCCCAGCAGGCGGCCGGTGCGCAGGCACAGTTTGGGCTGATAGAAGACTTCCAGCTCGTTCTGGGTCAGCGCGCGGCGCAGGTTGTTTTCCACGAACAGCTTGTAGCTGGCTTCGGCGTTCAGCGCCTCGGTGAACACCTGCACCTGATGTTTGCCGTTGGCCTTGGCCTTGTGCAGGGCCAGGCCAGCGTTCTTCATCAGTGTCTGTGGATCGCGGCCATGCAGCGGCGCGCAGGCCAGGCCCACCGAACCGGTCACGCTGATCAACTGGTTGTCGACGAACATCGGCTTGTCCAGCGTGGTCAGCACCTGGCTGGCAATGCGCTGGCCGTCTTCAGGACCGGTATCGTCGAGCAGCACGGCGAATTCGTTACTGGCAAAGCGCGCCAGAATCCCGGTCGGGCTCAGGCTGTTGCGCAGGCGCCGGGCCAGGCTGATCAGCAGCTTGTCGCCGGTCTGGTGGCCGAGGCTGTCGTTGATCCGCTTGAAGTTGTCGATGTCGACCAGCAGCAGGCTGATCGGCGTCTCGATATCACGGGCGAAATGCTCGTCGAGGGTGCGGATGAACGCCGGGCGGTTGCCCAGATTGGTCAGGTTGTCGGTGTACGCCAGGCGCTCGATGCGCTGCTGGGACAGCTTGGCCTGAGTGATGTCTTCGTAAATGCCGATGTAGTGGGTCAACTCGCGGTTGTCGCCATACACCTTGGAAATCGATAGCTGGCCCCAGTAGGGTTCGAGGTTTTTGCGCCGACTCTTGAATTCACCCTGCCAGCTGTTGCCGCTGGCCAGGCTGGAATTGGCGTCGAGCAGCAACGAGTTGAGGTTCTCCAGCGCCGGCAGTTCCGACAGGCGGTGGCCGTGGACTTCTTCGGCGGTGTACTGGGTGATCTCGGTGAAGCTCGGGTTGACGTACTCGACCACGCCGTCGCAGTTGACCAGCAGAAACGCGTTGGCGCTCTGTTCGACAGCACGCTGGAACAGGTGCAGGGCGTTGGTCGCGGTGCGGCGGTTGTGGTTGTTGATGGCCTGGGCGAACTGATCGGCCAGCTCGCCGGCAAAGGCAATCTCGTCGGACTGCCAGTCCCGCGCGGCGCCATTCTGTTCCAGGCACAGCACGCCGACCACCTGGCCGTCGATGCGTATGCTGGCGTCAAGAATCGCATTGATGTTGCGCGGCAACAGGCTGTCGGCCAGCTCGCGGGTGCGCGGGTCGTGCTGCACGTTGTTGGCGTCGATGGCGCGGCTGGTGTGCAGCGCTTCCAGATAGCTGGGGAAGCGGCTGATGTCGATGGGCGCAGGCTTCAGGTACTCATCGGTTTCGCGGCGGTATTCGGCGATCGGCTCAAGGGTCTTGCCATTGAGGTTCCAGATCGCAGCGCGGTCGATGTCGTAGATTTCGCAGGCGCTTTTAGTGATCAGCTCGGCCGCTTCCTGCAGCGAGTTGTTCGAACTGTAGCGATGTCGGGTCAGGCGCAGAATCAGGCTTTGCTGGGCACGAACCCGCTCCAGATGGCGCAACTGCTCGTGCTGGGCGCGCTGGTTGAGTTCCAGCGCGATCTGCAGGCGCGAGTTCTGCACTTCCAGGTCGTCGATATCGAAATCGAGCTCTGCGGCGGCGAACACGTCGTCGACCACCATCAGATAGCCGCGCAGCAGATGGCGATTGTGCTGCCGATAACCCTCACCGATCTCCAGCAGGCCCAGCGAACCGCGAGCGGTGTGCAGGGTGTAGCGGATCACGTAATGAGAGTTGGCGGCCAGTTGCATCTGCACCGAGTCGTGCAACTGATAGCGCGCCTCGGGCTCCATCAGGCTCGCGTACGGCGAACCGATCAGCGCGCACAGCTCCATGGCCGGCATGCTGAATTGCTTTTCGCAATTGGGGTCCAGGTACAGCATCGCCCAGCTGGGTTCATTCAGCCGCTCGAAACGCAGCATGCCGAGCCGCGAGGGCACCGGCAATTGCGTCACGACCTCGGCTGCCGTTCGGGCGGCAGCATCAGGTTGGCTTTTCATGAAGGAACTCGCTGTGAGAGTACGGTCGCGTCCGGGCCAGGGGCCCATTGTTAAGTCGCGTGTCGCAAGGTTGCATCATGGCGAACGGGCTGACAAGTGAGCGCGATGGCTTAGTGCTATAAATCTGTCGGCAAAACCGGGATTAACTGAAGGTTATTGGTCGGATTTGTCGGGAATAAGTGCTAAGTGCTTGTTATTGGGGCACTGGGTTGTTTTCAGGGGTGTGCGTGAAACTTGCGCATGCCGTTTGCCCGGTACAACGCAGACTTGATTGTAGGAGCGTGTTGTCTGTGATGACGCTGGGCCACTTGATACAGCATTGCCCGGACTGACGCCATCGCGAGCAGAGCTCCCTCCCACAAGGATCTTAAGTGACCTCAACCTTGTTTGACGTCCATGCATCCGTAGGAGCACATGCTTTTGCTTTTCAGCTTTTGATGTTGGGGCCCCGTTCCAGAAGGCCGAACGCAGGCGATGTGGAGTGGGTTGAGCGACAGGATGTCGCGAGAGCCGCGTGGGCCATGGATGGCCCATTCGCGGCGGGCTCCACGGAGCGTCGGCGGAGTGAGGGAACATCGAGCCTAGGCGAGATGCCGTATGGCGGGGTGAAGAGCCCTTGGTTACTTGGGGCTTTTCCAAGTAACTCGCCGTCAGGCGAAACAGGGCTGCGTTAGCAGACTCAGCAATACATCAGACACACCGCATGCACAGGTTTTACGACGACTCCGTCGCCGATCGCGGGCAAGCCACGCTCCTACAGGTTCGTGTAACTCGCCGCCAGGCGAAACAGGGCTGCGTTAGCAGACCAAGCGATTCGCCAGATAAACCGGGGGCATAGGGTTTACGACGACTTCGTCGCCGGTCGCAGGGCAAGCCAGCTCCTACAGGTGGGGGCGTTCCAGAGTTGCGGGTATTCACAAAACCACCGCGCAAAAAAAGCCCCGCCAAATGAGCGGGGTTGAGGTACGAGCGTGGCAGCTCGAAAAACAGCGCAGGCCCGCGTCGCTGGACGCGGGCCTGTTGAGACTTACAGCAGAATCGTACGGATATCCGCCAGCAACTCGCTCAGACGCTTGGTGAAGCGCGCAGCCGCTGCACCGTTGATCACACGGTGATCGTAGGACAGCGACAGCGGCAGCATCAGGCGTGGCTGGAAGGCCTTGCCGTCCCAGACCGGCTGCATGGTGGCCTTGGACACACCCAGGATCGCCACTTCCGGCGCGTTGACGATCGGCGTGAAGCCGGTGCCGCCAATGTGGCCGAGGCTGGAGATGGTGAAGCAGGCGCCTTGCATGTCGTTGGCGGTCAGCTTCTTGGTGCGGGCTTTTTCAGCCAGCGCAGCGGCTTCGGCAGCCAGTTGCAACAGGCTCTTCTGGTCGACGTCGCGGATCACAGGGACCAGCAGGCCGTCCGGAGTGTCCACCGCGAAACCGATGTGCACGTACTTCTTGCGAATCACGGCCTTGCCGCTTGGTGCCAGCGAGCTGTTGAAGTCCGGCAGTTCCTTGAGCAGGTGCGCGATGGACTTGAGCAGCAGCGGCAGCACGGTCAGCTTGACGCCGGCTTTCTCGGCGACGGCTTTCTGTGCAACGCGGAAAGCTTCCAGGTCGGTGATGTCGGCCTGGTCGAACTGGGTCACGTGCGGGATGTTCAGCCAACTGCGGTGCAGACCGGTTGCGCCCAGTTGCATCAGGCGAGTCATCGGCACTTCTTCGATTTCGCCGAAACGGCTGAAATCGACTTCCGGAATCGGCGGGATGCCCATGCCGCCAGTCGCGCCGGCAGCAGCGGCCGGTGCTTCCTTGGCCTTCTGCATCATGCTCTTGACGTACAGCTGCACGTCTTCTTTCAGGATGCGACCGTGCGGGCCGGTGGCTGCAACGGCGCTCAGCTCGACGCCGAACTCGCGGGCCAGCTGGCGAACCGCCGGGCCTGCGTGAACCTTGGCACCGCTGGCCGCAGCAGGTGCGGCAGTGGGGGCCGGAGCAGCCTTGGCAGCTGGAGCTGGAGCTGGAGCAGCGGCAGGCGCGGCAGCAGGAGCTGGGGCAGCGGCGGCCGGTGCAGCAGCAGGCGCGGCGCCTGCAACTTTCAGCTTGATGATCAGATCGCCGGTACCGACTTCCTGATCCAGCTTGACGATCACGCTCTCAACGACGCCGGCAGCAGGGGATGGAATCTCCATGCTGGCCTTGTCGGATTCCAGGGTGATCAGCGACTGGTCGGCTTCGATGCTGTCGCCGGCCTTGACCAGGACTTCGATGACCTTGGCCTTGCCCGACGAACCGATGTCCGGCACGTGGATGTCCTGCACGCTCGGGGCGGCAGGTGCAGCGGCTGGAGCCGGAGCTGCGGCAGGCGCGGCAGCAGGGGCTGGAGCGGCAGCAGCCGGGGCAGCGGCGGGCGCAGCACCTGCAACTTTCAGCTTGATGATCAGGTCGCCAGTACCGACTTCGTCGTCGATCTTGACGATGATGCTTTCAACCACGCCGGCAGCCGGAGATGGAATCTCCATGCTGGCCTTGTCGGACTCCAGGGTGATCAGCGACTGGTCGGCTTCGATGCTGTCGCCGGCCTTGACCAGGATTTCGATGACCTTGGCCTTGCCCGACGAGCCGATGTCCGGCACGTGGATGTCCTGAACGCTGGCAGCGGCAGCAGGGGCCGGGGCAGCAGCAGGGGCAGCGGCAGGCGCGGCAGCAGGTGCAGGAGCCGCGGCGGCAGGAGCAGCAGCCGGAGCCGCTTCGGTTGCGCCTTCGACTTCCAGCTCCAGCAGCTCGTCACCTTCTTTCAGACGGTCGCCCAGCTTCACCTTGATGCTTTTGACGACGCCGGCTTTCGGAGCAGGGATTTCCATGCTCGCCTTGTCGGATTCCAGCGTCAGGATGCTCTGGTCGGCTTCGATACGGTCGCCGACCTTGACCATCAACTCAATGACTTCACCTTCACCGTTGCCGATGTCGGGTACGCGAATTAGCTCACTCACAATGTCTCTCCTCAGGAGAACCTGTTCACTCGATTGCGCCGGTGCAGTAGCAACGAAACAGCCTGGGATGCTCATTTACCGAAGTAAATTCCGCATCGGCGGCTGTTTCGCGCACGCTCTCAGCGCTCTTCTCGATCTACGCTCAGCAGTCCAGCGGGTTGCGCTTCTCTGGGTCGATGCCGAACTTGGTGATGGCTTCAGCCACGACCTTCGGTTCGATATCGCCGCGATCGGCCAAGGCTTCCAGGGCTGCCAGCACGATGAAGTGACGGTCGACTTCGAAGAAGTGACGCAGCTTCTTGCGGCTGTCGGAACGGCCGAAACCGTCGGTGCCCAGGACTTTGTATTCCTTGGTCGGAACCCACTGACGGATCTGGTCAGCGAACAGTTTCATGTAGTCGGTCGAAGCGATCACCGGACCCTTACGGCCGTTGAGGCACTCTTCAACGTAGCTCAACTGTGGCTTCTGACCTGGCTTCAGACGGTTGCTGCGCTCGACGGCCAGACCGTTGCGACGCAGTTCGTTGAAGCTGGTGACGCTCCAGACATCGGCGCCGACGTTGAACTGCTCGCGCAGGATCTTCGCCGCTTCGCGCACTTCGTTGAGGATGGTGCCCGAACCCATCAGCTGGACGTGGTGAGCGGCTTCGCGCTTGTCCTCTTCCAGCAGGTACATACCCTTGATGATGCCTTCTTCCACACCGGCCGGCATGGCTGGCTGGTGGTAGTTTTCGTTCATCACGGTGATGTAGTAGTAGACGTTTTCCTGCAGGGTCATCATCCGGTGCGTGCCTTCACGCATGATCACTGCCAGCTCGTAGGCATAGGCAGGGTCAAAGCTGCGCACGTTCGGGATGGTGCTGGCCAGCAGGTGGCTGTGACCGTCCTCGTGCTGCAGGCCTTCACCGTTGAGCGTGGTGCGCCCGGAGGTGCCGCCCAGCAGGAAGCCGCGAGTCTGTGCGTCGCCAGCAGCCCACGCGAGGTCGCCGATACGCTGGAAGCCGAACATCGAGTAGAAGATGTAGACCGGCAGCATCGGGGTGTTGTAGTTGCTGTAGGCGGTACCGGCAGCGATGAACGAGGAGAACGCGCCTGCCTCGTTGAGGCCTTCCTGCAGGATCTGGCCGTCTTTCTCTTCGCGGTAGTACATCACCTGGTCGCGGTCGACTGGCTCGTACAGCTGGCCGACAGGCGAGTAGATACCCAGCTGACGGAACATGCCTTCCATACCGAAGGTACGGGCTTCGTCGGCCAGGATCGGCACGATGCGCTTGCCCAGTTCCTTGTCTTTCACCAGCGAGGCGAGGATACGACCGAACGCCATGGTGGTGGAGATTTCACGGTCGCCCGAGCCGTCCAGAACGGACTTGAGGGTTTCCAGTGGCGGCGTCGGAATGCTGATGTTGCCGCGGTTGCGTTGCGGCAGCGAGCCACCGAGCTTCTCGCGGCATTTGCGCAGGTATTTCATTTCCGCGCTGTCTTCGGCCGGACGGTAGAACGGCAGTGCTTCCAGCTCGGAATCGTTCAGCGGAATGTCGAAGCGGTCACGGAATTTCTTCAGCGATTCGATATCGACTTTCTTGGTGTTGTGCGCGGTGTTCTTCGCTTCGCCCGCACCGGTACCGTAACCCTTGATGGTCTTGGCCAGGATGACGGTAGGCTGGCCTTTGTGGTTGACCGCCTGGTGGTACGCTGCGTAGACCTTGTACGGGTCGTGGCCGCCACGGTTGAGTTTCCAGATCTCGTCGTCGGACAGGTTCTCGACGCGCTTGAGCAGTTCCGGATCGTCGCCGAAGAAGTGCTTGCGCACGTAGGCGCCGTCTTTGGCCTTGTAGTTCTGGTATTCGCCGTCGATGGCTTTGTCCATGCGACGCTGCATGCGGCCGTCTTCGTCCTGGGCGAACAGTGGGTCCCACATGCGGCCCCAGATGACCTTGTTGACGTTCCAGTTGGCGCCACGGAACACGCCTTCCAGTTCCTGGATGATCTTGGCGTTGCCGCGAACCGGGCCGTCGAGGCGCTGCAGGTTGCAGTTGATGACGAAGATCAGGTTGTCGAGGTTTTCACGACCGGCCAGGGAGATGGCGCCCAGGGTTTCCGGCTCGTCGCACTCGCCGTCGCCGATGAAGCACCAGACCTTTTGCTTGCCGGCCGGGATGAAGCCACGGTTTTCCAGGTACTTCATGAAGCGTGCCTGGTAGATCGCGGTGATCGGGCCCAGACCCATGGAAACGGTAGGGAACTGCCAGAAGTCCGGCATCAGGTGCGGGTGCGGGTACGAAGACAGACCGCCGCCGTCCACTTCCTGACGGAACTTGAGCATCTGCTCTTCGCTCAAGCGGCCTTCGAGGAAGGCGCGAGCGTAGATGCCTGGCGATGCGTGACCTTGGTAGTAGATCAGGTCGCCGCCGTGTTCTTCGGTCGGTGCCTGGAAGAAGTAGTTGAAGCCGATGTCGTACAGGGTCGCACTGGAGGCGAAGGTGGAGATGTGGCCGCCCAGGTCAGGGTCTTGCATGTTCGCGCGCATTACCATTGCCAGCGCGTTCCAGCGAACGATCGAACGGATGCGGCGTTCCATGAACAGGTCGCCGGGCATGCGTGCTTCGCGGGTGACGGGGATGGTGTTGCGGTAAGGCGTAGTGATGGCGTATGGCAGCTGCGAACCACTTCGTGTGGCCAGCTCGCCCATACGGGTCATCAGGTAATGAGCACGGTCTTCGCCTTCTTTGTCGAGAACCGATTCCAGGGCGTCCAGCCATTCCTGGGTTTCGACGGGATCGAGGTCTTGCATGGCTTGCTCCAGGGCGGAAAGGCTTCCAGAATCGGTCGCCTGAGTTTGTTGCGACTGGCCTTGTGGGCAGACGATGTAAAAATTCTTGGATCGCCGGCGTTGTACCCGGCGTTGTGTAGTTTTACTACAAATCTTTGGCCGTTTCAGCTTTTCGACTTGTATATACAGTAGTAAAACTACAGCTGAACGATGTTTTCGCTCGTGTCATGCGGTGAAGCAAATTGCAAAAACTGGTGGAAATAACAAACAGATCATCATAAGCATGATGCTGGCAACCAAAAATAATCAGTCATCAGCAATTTTTAACCTTTGTTCGACAGTCTGCCCCGCAACGTGTGTACAACCCGCGCTTCGGGTAGCCTTTTGAGCGCCGAGAAAGGATAGACCATGAGCCTGCCTTTGCTGGCCGATCTGCCAGCCACTCTCCTGCCATTGGTCGCGCGTGCGCGACAGTCTTTTCGTAATTCCCTGACTGCCCTTGGCACTGACGCCGAAACACGTTTCGACGCCTGGCCCGAGGCTCGGCTGATGGCTTTCGATCGCGTGTGCGCAGCCAGCGACTTTGTCGCCGACCACGTGTGTCGTGATCCACAGATGCTGCTCGACCTCGCCGAAGCCGGCGAGCTGGAGCGCAGTTTTGCGCCGGGTGAACTGCGTGAGCAGATCGCCACTGCGGTACTGCAGGCGACCAGCGATGATGAACTGGGGCGTAATCTACGTCGGCAACGGACGCGGCAGCAAGTCCGAATTATCTGGCGCGACCTGACCCGTCAGGCGGATCTGGTGCAAACCTGTCGTGACCTGTCCGACATGGCCGATGGCAGTATCGACCTCGCCTATCGCTGGTTGTACGAACGTCATTGCCAGCAATTCGGCACGCCGACCGGGCGTCGCAGCGGCGAAGCGCAGCAGATGGTCATCCTCGGCATGGGCAAGCTGGGCGCCGTGGAATTGAACCTGTCTTCGGACATCGATCTGATCTTCGCCTACCCGGAAGGCGGCGAAACCCAGGGCGTCAAACGGCCGCTGGATAACCAGGAGTTTTTCATCCGCCTCGGCCAGCGTCTGATCAAGGCGCTGGACCCGGTGACCGTCGACGGTTTCGTGTTCCGCGTTGATATGCGCCTGCGTCCTTATGGTTCGTCCGGCGCGCTGGTGTTCAGCTTCAACGCGCTGGAGCAGTACTACCAGGACCAGGGCCGCGACTGGGAACGCTACGCGATGATCAAGGCGCGGGTGGTCGGTGGCGATCAGGAAAAGGGCGAGCTGTTGCTGGGCATGCTGCGACCTTTCGTTTACCGCCGTTACCTGGACTTCTCGGCCATCGAAGCGCTGCGCACCATGAAGCAGCTGATTCAGCAGGAAGTCCGGCGCAAGGGCATGGCGGCCAATATCAAGCTGGGTTCCGGCGGCATCCGCGAAGTCGAGTTCATCGCCCAAGCTTTCCAGTTGATTCACGGCGGGCGCGATCTGAGCCTGCAGCAACGGCCATTGCTCAAGGTGCTGAAGACGCTGGAAGGGCAGGGTTATCTGCCGGCTCCGGTGATTGAAGAACTGCGCGAAGGCTACGAATTCCTGCGCTACACCGAACACGCGATTCAGGCGATTGCCGACCGCCAGACTCAGATGCTCCCGGACGACGAGCAGGATCAGGCGCGGGTTGCACTGATCATGGGCTTCGCCGACTGGGGCAGCTTCCACGAAAAACTGATGTATTGGCGCGGTCGCGTGGACTGGCATTTCCGCCAGGTGATTGCCGACCCCGATGAAGATGAAAGCGAGCAGGACGGCGGCGAAGAGATCGTCGGCGGCGAGTGGCTGCCTCTTTGGGAAGAATCCCAGAATGAGGAAAGCGCCTGCCGGCAATTGGAAGAGGGTGGTTTTACCGATGCGCCGAAGGCTCTCAAGCATCTGAGCAATCTGCGTAACAGCTCGCAGCTGCGCTCGATGCAGCGTCTGGGGCGCGAGCGTCTGGATGCGTTTATCCCGCGGCTGTTGGCTCAAGCGGTGGAGCATGAAAACCCCGATCTGGTGCTGGAGCGTGTGCTGCCGCTGGTCGAGGCGGTGGCCCGGCGCTCGGCGTATCTGGTGCTGCTCACGGAGAACCCCGGGGCCTTGCGTCGTCTGCTGACCCTGTGTGCGGCCAGCCCGTGGATCGCCGAACAGATCGCCCGTTTCCCACTGCTGCTGGACGAGTTGCTCAATGAGGGGCGCCTGTTCAGCCCGCCTCAGGCGCTGGAACTCGGCGCTGAGTTGCGCGAGCGGCTGACGCGGATTCCCGAAGATGACCTTGAACAGCAGATGGAAGCGCTGCGCCACTTCAAACTGGCCCATAGCCTGCGCGTGGCTGCCTCGGAAATCACCGGCAGCCTGCCGCTGATGAAAGTCAGCGATTACCTGACCTGGCTGGCCGAAGCGATTCTGGAACAGGTGCTGGCGCTGGCCTGGCGCCACACGGTCGCCCGTCACGGTGCGCCACGGCGTCCGGACGGCACGATA
Organism: Pseudomonas sp. NPDC090208; assembly: GCF_044746785.1. Lineage (NCBI taxonomy): Bacteria > Pseudomonadati > Pseudomonadota > Gammaproteobacteria > Pseudomonadales > Pseudomonadaceae > Pseudomonas > Pseudomonas sp. NPDC090208. The sequence continues at coordinate 173,621 of NZ_JBIVCU010000001.1, read as the reverse complement.
TGCGATCCCGGCTTCGTGATTGTCGGTTATGGCAAAGTCGGCGGCATTGAGCTGGGGCATGGTTCGGACCTGGATCTGGTGTTCATCCATGACGGTGATCCGCAGGCCGAAACCGATGGCGCCAAACCCATCGATGGCGCGCAATTCTTCACCCGACTGGGCCAGCGGATCATTCACCTGATCACGACCCAGACCAACTCCGGCCAGCTGTACGAAGTCGACATGCGCTTGCGGCCGTCCGGAGCGTCGGGCCTGCTGGTCAGTTCGCTGGGGGCGTTCGGCCGTTATCAGGAGAGCGAAGCCTGGACCTGGGAGCACCAGGCGCTGGTGCGCGCGCGGGTGCTGGTGGGCAGTGCCGATGTGGGCGCCGGTTTCGAGGCGGTGCGCGCTGCGGTGCTGGGTCGCGAGCGCGATCTGGACACGCTGCGCCAGGAAGTCAGCGAGATGCGCGCCAAGATGCGCGACAACCTCGGCACCAAGGGGACCCAGGCCGGAAAGGGCGAAAATGCCTTCGAGGCCGCGTCCTCCTTCGACCTCAAGCAGGATGCCGGTGGTATCGTCGATATCGAATTTATGGTGCAATACGCCGCCTTGGCGTGGTCCCGGGAGCATCCGGCGCTGCTGCGTTACACCGATAACATCCGCATTCTGGAAGGGTTGGAGCAGGCCGGACTGATGTCCGCCGATGACGCCACTCTGCTGCGGGAGGTGTACAAGGCGTATCGCTCGGCCGCCCACCGGCAAGCCCTGCAAAAGGATGCAGGCGTGGTCAGTGGTGATCAGTTCGTCAGCGAACGGCGTGAAGTGATGCGGATCTGGGCGCAGTTGGGGTTGAGCTGACTGGCCTGAAATATTGATGGTGGCAGTGCTGGCCTCATCGCGAGCAAGCTCACTCCTACAGGTATCGCATGCCTTTGTAGGAGTGAGCTTGCTCGCGATAAGGCCGGGCAGAACACTACAAGGTCTGAACTTCGGGACCTATATAAAGCTATGACAGGGAGGCGTCAGGCTGTGTGGAAGCGTCACGCAGCCTGATGGGCCTCCCTGCTCGTTTCTGGTCGTTTTGGATTGAGCATGAGAATTCTGATCGTAGGGCCCAGCTGGGTCGGTGACATGGTGATGGCGCAAACGCTGTTCCAGTGCCTGAAACAGCGTCACCCGCAGTGCGAAATCGATGTGCTGGCGCCCGAGTGGAGCCGGCCGATTCTTGAGCGCATGCCGGAAGTGCGTCAGGCCTTGAGCTTTCCGCTCGGCCACGGCGCGTTCGAGCTGGCGACCCGCCGGCGCATCGGCCAGTCGCTCAAGGGCCGGTACGATCAGGCCATTCTGCTGCCCAACTCGTTGAAGTCGGCGTTCGTGCCGTTCTTCGCCGGTATCCCGAAACGCACCGGCTGGCGCGGCGAATTCCGCTACGGCCTGCTCAATGACGTGCGCCTGCTCGACAAGCAGAAATACCCGCTGATGATCGAGCGATTCATGGCGCTGGCCTATGACAAGGGCGCCGAGATTCCGCGTCCTTACCCCAAGCCGAGCCTGCAGATCGAAACCGCCAGCCGCGACGCCGCGCTGGCCAAGTTCGGCCTGGCCCTGGACCGTCCGGTGCTGGCGCTGTGCCCGGGAGCCGAGTTTGGCGAATCCAAGCGCTGGCCGTCCGAGCATTACGCCAAGGTGGCCGAAGCCAAGATCCGCGAGGGTTGGCAGGTCTGGCTGTTCGGCTCGAAGAATGACCATGCGGTGGGCGAGAGCATCCGCGAGCGGCTGATTCCCGGCCTGCGCGAAGAGTCGACCAACCTCAGCGGCGAGACCTCGCTGGCCGAGGCCATCGACCTGCTGTCCTGCGCCGATTCAGTGGTATCCAACGACTCCGGCCTGATGCACGTTGCTGCGGCGCTGAACCGCCCGCTGGTGGCCGTGTATGGCTCGACCTCGCCGGGCTTCACGCCGCCGCTGGCCGATCATGTCGAGATCGTGCAACTGGGCATCGAATGCAGCCCATGCTTCGAGCGCACCTGCCGTTTCGGTCACTACAACTGCCTGCGCCAGCTTGAGCCCGAGTCCGTGGTTCAGGCTCTGGAACGGCTGGGCGGCAGCCCGGTAGAGGTTGCCTGACTTGCGGGTACTGCTGATCAAGACCTCGTCGCTGGGCGACGTGATTCACACGCTTCCGGCACTGACCGATGCAGCGCGAGCGATTCCCGGCATTCAGTTCGACTGGGTGGTGGAAGAAGGCTTTGCCGAGATCCCGACCTGGCATCCGGCGGTGGCTGGGGTGATTCCGGTGGCGATCCGCCGCTGGCGCAAGAACCTTTGGCAGACCTTCAAGAACGGTGAGTGGCGCCAGTTCAAGCAGCGCCTGCGCGACACCCCTTACGATCTGGTGATCGACGCTCAAGGCCTGCTGAAAAGCGCCTGGCTGACCCGCTACGTAAAGGCGCCGATTGCCGGTCTGGACAGAAACTCCGCCCGCGAGCCGCTGGCCGCGCGTTTTTACGATCAGGCGTATCCTGTGGCCCGTGGGCAACATGCGGTCGAACGTCTGCGTCAGTTGTTCGCTCAGGCGCTGGGTTATGAAGTCCCGGCGGGCCTCGGCGATTACGGCCTGGATCGCAGTCGCTTGCTGGACGCCGAAAGCGGCGTGCCGTTCGTGCTGTTCCTGCACGGCACTACCTGGGTCACCAAGCACTGGCCCGAGCTGTACTGGCGTCAGTTGGCCGAGCGCATGATTGGTCAGGGCTTCGAAGTTCGCCTGCCGTGGGGCAACCCGGCGGAGAAGGCGCGGGCCGAGCGGATCGCCGATGGCCTTGATAACGCCGTGGTGCTCCCCAAATTGAATCTGGCTGGCGTTGCTCGCGTGCTCGCCGGTGCCCAGGGCTGTGTCGCGGTCGACACCGGGTTGGGCCATCTGGCGGCGGCGCTGGACGTGCCGACCCTGTCGCTGTTCGGCCCGACCAATCCGGGCCTGACCGGCGCCTACGGCAAATCGCAGGTGCATCTGGCCGCGGATTACCCGGCCTGCGCGCCGTGCCTGCAAAAGAAATGCACCTATCGCCCGACCGCTGAAGATCAGCGTCGGGTCGATACCGAACGCGAGTGGCCGATGTGCTTCACTCGCCTGAATCCCGAGCGTGTGGCGACCCAGTTGGGTGCGCTGCTGCCGGCAAAGGAACATCCGTAATGCAACTGGCCTTCGTGCTTTATAAATACTTTCCCTTCGGTGGCTTGCAGCGCGATTTCATGCGCATCGCCCTGGAGTGTCAGCAGCGCGGGCATCAGATCCGCGTCTACACGCTGATCTGGGAAGGCGACGTGCCGCCGGGCTTTGAAGTGCTGGTGGCGCCGGTCAAGGCGATCTTCAACCATCGGCGCAACGAAAAGCTCACTGACTGGATGAACGCCGACCTGGCCAAGCGCCCGGTCGACCGCCTGATCGGCTTCAACAAGATGCCCGGTCTGGACGTCTATTACGCCGCCGACGGCTGCTACGAAGACAAGGCGCAGAACCTGCGCCACGGCCTGTACAAATACTGGGGTCGTTATCGTCACTTCGCCGACTACGAGCGCGCGGTGTTCGCCAGGGATGCGAAGACCGAAGTGCTGATGATTTCCGAAGTGCAGCAGCCGCTGTTCATCAAGCATTACGACACCCCGCTGGCGCGTTTCCACCTGCTGCCGCCGGGGATTTCCCAGGACCGTCGCGCCCCGGCCAATGCCGCCGAGATCCGCGCCGACTTCCGTCGCGAGTTCAAGCTGGGCGACGATGACCTGCTGCTGGTGCAGATCGGTTCCGGCTTCAAGACCAAGGGCGTCGACCGCAGTCTCAAGGCCTTGGCGGCCTTGCCGTCGGAGCTGAGAAAGCGCACCCGGCTGTTCGTCATCGGCCAGGACGACCCCAAGGTCTTCCAGTTGCAAAGCACCACGCTGGGCCTGAACGACAACGTCACCTTCATGAAGGGCCGCAGCGACATCCCGCGTTTCCTGCTGGGCGCCGACGTGTTGATTCACCCGGCGTACAACGAAAACACCGGCACCGTCTTGCTGGAAGCGCTGGTGGCCGGGCTGCCGGTGCTGGTCAGCGCGGTGTGCGGTTACGCCCATTACATCGCCGAGGCCGACAGCGGTCTGGTGCTCGATGAGCCGTTCGAACAGAGCCAGCTCAACGACTATCTGGCCCGCATGCTCAAGGACGATGCCGCGCGCACGGCCTGGGGCCGCAATGGTCTGGCGTTCGCCGACACGGCCGATCTTTACAGCATGCCGCAGCACGCTGCGGATGTGATTTTGGCGGAGCACCGCGGATGAAGCTGATTCTCGCAGAACCCTTCAAAAGCCTGTGGGTCGGGCGCGATGCGTTCGACGCCGTCGAGGCGTTGCAGGGGCAGGTGTACCGCGAGCTGGAAAACCGCCGCACGCTGCGCACGGAAGTCGACGGGCGCGGTTATTTCGTCAAGATCCATCGCGGCATCGGCTGGGGTGAAGTGGCGAAGAACCTGCTGACCGCGAAATTGCCGGTGCTCGGTGCCGGCAAGGAATACGACGCGATCAACCGCCTGACCGAAGTCGGTGTGCCGACCATGACCTGCGTGGCCTACGGCGAGCGTGGCAACAACCCGGCGGCGCAGCATTCGTTCATCGTCACCGAAGAGCTGGCGCCGACCGAAAGCCTGGAAGATGTCAGCATCAACTGGCTCAAGGAGCCGCCCGAGCCGCGTATGAAGCGCGCCTACATCGCCGAAGTGGCTCGACTGGTCGGCATGATGCACCGTGCTGGGGTCAACCACCGCGACTGCTACCTTTGCCATTTTCTGCTGCACACCGACAAACCGGTCACGCCTGACGACTTCAAGCTCTCGGTGATCGACTTGCACCGTGCCCAGACCCGTCCGGCGATTACCATGCGCTGGCGCAACAAGGATCTGGCGGCGCTGTATTTCTCGGCGCTGGACATCGGCCTGACCCGTCGCGACAAGATGCGTTTCCTCAAGGGCTACCTTCAGCAACCGCTGCGCAAGATCCTTGCCGAAGAGTCGGCGCTGTTGGTGTGGCTGGAGGCCAAGGCCGAGAAGCTTTACCAGCGCAAGCTGCGGTACGGGGATGCGCTCTGATGGCGGGATGGAATCTGGAACCTGGCTACACGGCGCTGGCCGATGACTTCGGTTCGCTGGATGCAGTGTTCGCCTTGCAGGGCGAGCGTCTGACCCGCGACCCGCTGTCGGAAGTGATCCGTGTCGAACGAGGCGGCATCAACTATTACGTCAAGCGTTACGTGGCCGCCGGCAAGGGGCTGCGCCGTTATCTGGGGCGGCCACGGGTCAAGTCCGAGTGGCAGAACCTCAAGCGCTTCTCCAAGTGGGGCATTCCGACCGCCGAGGTGGTGGCCTGGGGGCTGGAGCGCAAGGGCGCGGCGTATGATCGTGGCGCGCTGATCACCCGCGAGCTGCCGCGCACCGAAGACCTGTCCGAGCTGGCCCGGCATCACGATGCGCGTCTGACCGACCGCTCCTGGGTCGACGCCGTCAGCCGTCAGGTGGCGCGCTACACCCGCACCATGCACGACAACCATTTCACCCATAACGATCTGAAATGGCGCAACCTGCTGGTCGATGACCGGTCGACAGTGTTCCTGATCGACTGCCCCAACGGTGCGTTCTGGGTCAGCTTCATGCTGCGCTACCGCATCACCAAGGATCTCGCGTGTCTGGACAAGGTGGCCAAATATCACCTTTCGGCGACCCAGCGTCTGCGCTTCTACCTGCAATACCGTGGACGCCAGCGCCTGAACGCCTCAGACAAAAAGCGCATTCGTCATATCGTCAGCTTTTTCGAGGGGCGCGAATGAGTGTTTTCATTGCTGACGCCGACCGTGGCCTGTTGGAGCGCCATGGTCTGGCGGATTTCGATTCGTTGTGGGACGTCGAGCTGGATGCCGTCGACGAACCGAACACCGGGCGCGGTGGCTGGAGCAGCGTGTTCCGCCTGGAGCTGGAAGGTTCGGGCTATTACCTCAAGCGCCAGAGCAACTACCTGACTCGCACCCTGCATCATCCACTGGGCGAGCCGTCGTTTTCCCGCGAGTTTCGCAACATCAGCCTGTACCAGAAACTCGGTATTCCGGCGCTGCATGCCGTGTTCTACGGCGAGAAGAAGGTCGACGGCGAGCGCCGGGCGATTCTGATGACCCGCGCGCTGGACGGCTGGACCGACCTGGATGCCTTGCTGACGCAGTGGAGCGAACTGTCCGCGACCCAGCGTCTGGCGATTCTGCAGGCCTGTGGACAACTGGCGCGCACGCTGCACAAGGCTGGTCAGGTACATGGCTGCTTTTACCCCAAGCATATTTTTCTCAAGGCCCGCGGCGGTGCTTACCTCGCACAGTTGATCGACCTGGAGAAAACCCGCAAATCGATTTTCGGTCGACGCGACCGGGTCAAGGATCTCGAACCGCTGCTGCGCCGTGCGCCGGTGTGGAACGAAGCAGAAGTGCGCGAGATGCTCGGCGCGTACCTGCAAGCCCCGAGCGACAGCGGTCTGGTGGATGCCTGGTGGCAGCGGCTGGCCAAGCGCGGCAGTCATAAGCGTGCGGGGCGGTAAACGCTGTTCCTTGTGGGAGCGAATTCATTCGCGAGGCGATCGAACGGTCGACACGTTTTTATCGCCTGCAGGATTTTTCGCGAATGAATTCGCTCCCACAAATGCTTCACCGTTCATAAGGTCTGCGTTTCATCCATGTTTGATCGAAGAGGGCGCCGATGCGTTTGTCTGAACTGAAAAACGCCGGTCGTACGCCAACGCTGCCCATGAGCATTGCGCTGGCCGATGCGGCCGGTCCGGCCGATCTGCAACTGTTGAGCCTGTTGCGGGTGTTGCCGGGGCAGCGCTACGTCGGCGCGGGGATCTGGCGCGGGCGTCCGGTGCTGGCCAAGTTGCTGGTGGGCAGCAAGGCACCCCGGCACTTTCAGCGTGAGCGTGCCGGTGTGCAGTTGCTCGCCGAACAGCAACTGACCACGCCGCAGCTGCTCGCCGAAGGCCTGAACGAAGGCGAGGGCGGCTGGCTGTTGTTCGAGTTTCTCGATCAGGCCGAAAGCCTCGGCGATGCCTGGAAGGCCGTGGAAAACCTGCCGCCTCTGGCCGATGAGCAAAGCGCCGTGCTCGGCGAAGCACTGGAAGCCGTGGCGAAGATGCACGCCAAGGGGCTGTGGCAGGAAGACCTGCACCTGGACAACCTGCTGCGTCAGGGCGGCCAGTTGTACCTGATCGACGGCGCCGGCATCCGCGCCGAAGAAGCCGGCAAGCCGCTGTCGCGGCAAAAGGTGCTGGAAAACCTCGGCGTGTTCTTCGCCCAACTGCCCAAATCGCTGGAGCCGTTCACCGAAGAACTGCTGGTGTATTACTTGCTTAGCAACGGCGAACACGGTCTGCCGGTCGAGGCCTTGCAGAAGCAGATCGACAAGGTGCGCAGCTGGCGTCTGCGCGATTACCTGATCAAGGTCGGTCGCGAGTGCAGCCTGTTCAGCGTGTTCGACGGTCCGTTCGCCCTGCGTGCCATTCGCCGCGAAGAGACCGCCGCGATGCAGCCCGTGTTGCAGCGCGCCGATGCGTTGATCGACAACGGCCACCTGTACAAGACCGGTGGCGCAGCCAGTGTCGCCAAAGCCGAGGTCGATGGTCGCGAACTGGTGATCAAGCGCTACAACATAAAGAATTTCGCCCACTGGCTAAAACGCTTCTGGCGCCCAAGCCGGGCCTGGCATTCGTGGCGCGAAGGCAACCGCCTGATGTTCCTTGGCATCGCCACGCCGAAGCCGCTGGCGCTGCTGGAAAAGCGCTTTTTCTGGTTGCGTCGTCGGGCGTATCTGGTCACCGAATACCTGTCGGGGCCGGACATCATCGAGCGTTTCGCGCCGTACGTAGAGTCGGGCGAAGCGCCGGAAAACGAGTTGCTGGCGCTGGACCAGCTGTTTGCGCAACTGCTGCGCGAGCGCATCAGCCACGGCGACCTCAAGGGCCACAACGTGTTCTGGCAACAGGATCGCTGGGCGCTGATCGACCTCGATGCCATGTGCCAGCACCGTTCGGCCAGCAGCTTTGCCAGCGCCTTTGCCAAAGACCGGGCGCGCTTCATGCGCAACTGGCCGGCCGACAGCGCGCTGCATCAGTTGCTGGAGCAGCGCCTGCCCAAGGCACCCTAGGCGTTGTACGAAATGTCCTGACACTCGGTGATGCTGCGTTGAAAGCAGGCTCGGAATGCTCATTTACAAACTCGTAAAGTCGGGCGCGACCCCGGCCGTTCCTCGCCTGCTTTCGCCTTGCCTCACCTTCGCGTCAGAACTTTTCGTACGGAGCCTAAGGCCCGCGATGCTTTTCAGCGGGCCGCGACCAATCCCTCGGCATTACGCTATAATCCCGCCCTTTAGCTGCCCGCCGCCCAGGCGCCGGGCACACCTTATCGATCAGGCGCACGCCGCCTGCACGCAGACTTTAAGAGGCTAGACCCTAGTGGCATTGACGATCCTTGGCCTGTCCGGCGCCCTTAGCCATGATCCTTCCGCGGCCCTGTACATCGACGGCAAGCTGGTGGCCGCCGCTGAAGAAGAGCGGTTCGTGCGCGACAAGCATGCAAAGAACCGCATGCCTTACGAATCGGCGAAGTTCTGCCTGGAACAAGCCGGCATCAAGCCGTCCGACGTTGACGTGGTGGCGATTCCGTTCGCCCCGATCAGCCTGTTCGGCGAAGCGCGCTGGCACTACGCCAAGCGTTACTGGTACGCCCCGGATCGTGCGCTGGACGCGATCCTGATGGGTAACCGTCGCTACAAGCGCTACCGCAACAAGATCGTCTGGTGCCTGGAGCAACTGGGTTTCGACCCGAAAAAGGTCAAGATCGAGCCGGTCGAACACCACTTGGCGCACGCCTCCAGTGCCTACCACTGCTCCGGTTTCAAAGAGAAAACCGCGATCCTCGGTATCGACGGCAAGGGTGAGTACGCCACCACGTTCTTCGGCTACGGCGAAAACGGCAAGATCCACAAGATCAAGGAATTCTACGACCCGGATTCCCTGGGCGGCCTGTACGGTGCGATCACCGAATTCCTCGGCTTCGAAATGCTCGACGGCGAATTCAAGGTCATGGGCATGGCGCCGTACGGCGACGCGACCAAGTACGACTTCTCGCGTCTGGCCAGCTTCGAAAACGGCGAACTGGTGATCAACACCGAATACGCGAACGTCATCGGCCTGCGTCGTTATAAAGAGAAGGGCAAGGGTTTCTACTTCTCGCCAAAACTGATCGAGTGGCTGGGTCCGAAGCGCGAAGGCGACATCGCCGACGAGCCGTACATCCACTACGCGGCCAGCATGCAGGCGCTGTTCGAGAAACTGGCGCTGCAGATGATGGATCACTACCTGGGTGACATCCTCAAGGAAACCGGCAAGATCGCCTTCGCCGGCGGTTGCGCGCTGAACGTCAAGCTGAACCAGAAGATCATCGCCCGTCCTGAAGTCAAAGAGCTGTTCGTGCAGCCGGCTTCCGGTGACGCCGGTACGGCGGTCGGTGCAGCGGCCTATGTGTCGCACCAGCGCGGTGTGCCGGTCGAGAAAATGGAGCACGTCTACCTCGGCCCGTCGTACAGCAACGAAGACGTCATCGCGGCCTGCGCACGCCATCCAAGCGCGCCGAAATGGCGCAAGCTGGAAAACATGCCGCAGCAGATCGCCAAGATCATGGTCGACGGCAACCCGGTGGCCTGGTTCCAGGGCCGCATGGAGTTCGGTCCGCGCGCCCTCGGTGGCCGCTCGATCATCGGTTGCCCGAGCGTCGAAGGCGTGGCTGACCGTATCAACCACCAGATCAAGTTCCGCGAGCGCTGGAGGCCTTTCTGCCCGTCGATGCTCGACACCGTCGCTCCGCAGATGATCAAGATCGATCACCCGGCGCCGTTCATGACCTTCACCTTCGAAGTCGCCGAAGAGTGGAAGACCCGTGTACCGGAAGTCGTCCATGAAGACGGCACCTCCCGTGCTCAGGTGCTCAAGCGCGAATACAACCCGCGCTACTACGACATGATGAAGGCGCTGGAAGACCTGACCGGCAACGGCGTGTCGCTGAACACCTCGCTGAACCGCCGTGGCGAGCCGATGATCTGTTCGCCGACCGACGCGCTGAACATGTTCTTTGGTTCGGATCTGCAGTACCTGATCATGGAAGACATCCTCGTGGTCAAAGACGGTGCGGACGCCTATGACACGCTCGGCTGAGCGTCATGTGTTGCAGTTCTGCCACGGCTATGACGGGCCGTTTCTCGACTGCGCCCGTCAGTACGCCAGTCTGTTCGCCGGCCAGGGGTACCGTGTCACCACGGTGTTCCTGACCGGCGCAGCCGACGCCGATGTGGCCAATGGCTGCGCCTCCGATGAAGTGCTGTTCATGGAATACAGCTCCAAGGCCATTCGTGGCCTGAAGCTGGGTGCCATTCGCGATCTGCGCAAGATCGCCGCTTCGCGCGATTTCTCCTTCTGCATTGCCCACCGTTTCAAGCCGATCTACATCGCCTTGCTCGCCACCGGCCTGCCGGTGATTGGCGTGCATCATGCGTTCGGCGACTACCAGCGCCGCAGCCGCAAGCTGTTCGCGCATCTGTTCCGCAAGCGCCTGAGCCTGCTTGGGGTGTCGGACGCGGTGCGTGACGACATGCGCAAGTGCTTGCCGAAATGGCCGACCGGGCGCATCCAGACCCTCTACAACCGGATCGATGTCGAGTCGCTCGCGGCACTGCAACTGCCTCGTGAACAGGCCCGCGAAGCGTTGGGTCTGCCGCAGGATGCGTGGATCGTCGGTAACGTCGGACGCCTGCACCCGGACAAGGATCAGGCCACGCTGTTGCGCGGCTTTGCCGAAGCTGCACCGAGACTGCCCGCCGGCAGCCAGCTGGTGATCATGGGCAAGGGCCGTCTGGAGCAGGATCTGAAAGAGCTGGCCATGGAGCTGGGTATTGGCCGACAGGTCATGCTGCTGGGTCAGGTGCCGCAGGCCAGTCGTTACTTCAAGGCCTTCGATGCATTTGCGCTCAGTTCCGATCACGAGCCGTTCGGCATGGTTCTGCTGGAGGCCATGGTCGCTGGCGTGCCGCTGATCGCTACGGCGGCAGGCGGCGCGAAGGAAGTGGTCGAAGGCGTGGGCATTCTGTTTCCGCTGGCCGACCCGGAGCATCTGGCCCAGGGGCTGGTGCACTTGTCGCACCTGGACGGCGAACAGCGCCAGTCCTGCGCCGAGCTGATGCTTGAACGTCTGCATGAGCGCTTCTCCGACGAGGCGGTGCGCCGGGTATTCTGGCGTCTGCCGCAAGTGACCGATCTGACGGCGGAATCCTGATGCTCAATCGTTTTCAAACCTGGCGCGAGCGCGGCTGGACGGCCATCGACGCGAGCGCCTATCAGGATGTCTGGCAGCGCTACGGCGGCAGCGTCGCGACGCATCCGCTGGTGGTCGAACGTCTGGCGGGTCTTGCTGAAATTCCGGTGCGTTACCTGGGCTGGCAGCAGGACGGCGAACTGAAAGCGGCGATTCCGACCTGGGGGCGCTTTCTGGCGCTGTCCAAGGACGTGCTGAAAAACCGTGGCAAGAAAGGTCTGTACGATCTAGGCAATGCCGAGCTGATTCTGCCGGCCGCCGCTGATGCGCAGGTGCCGGTCCGCCATCGCGGGCGCTATCTGTCCGAGCTGAGCGCTGGCCGGATCGCCACCCTCAAGCCACAGGCCGAATCGCTGGCGATGGCCCGTGCGCCGGAAGACCTGTCGAAGAAATTCCGCTACAACCAGCGCCGTGAGCTGCGCCTGCTTGAGGAAGCGGGTGGTGTGGTGCGTCCGGTCAGCGACTTCAGCAGCGCCGAGATGGCGCGTATGTACTGCGATCTGTTCCAGCGCCGCTGGGGTTTCCCTGCCACCGGCGCCGAGCGCATGGCTGAGGTCATCGAACTGCTGCGGGAACTGCTGATCGGTTCGGTGATCTTTCTCAACGATGCGCCCATTGCCATTCAACTGATCTATCGGGTTGAAGCGCCAGAGTGGATCAGCATCGAATACATCAACGGTGGCGTCGACCCCGAAACCCGTGACTTCAGCCCCGGCAGCGTGTTGAGCTTCCTCAATACGCAGAGCGCCTGGGAAGACGCGCGGGCTCGCGGCAAGGCGCTGCGTTTCTCCTTTGGTCGCGCCGATCGTGAGTACAAGGATCGTTGGTGCAACCCCGTACCGGTGTTTCAGATTTGAGCCGCAAACAGGAACTGCTCAAACGCCACCGCCGCAACAAGCGCGTGGCGCTGGTGGTGGCATTGCTGGTGCTGATCGTGCTCAGCGTTGCCGTGGCGTGGTGGTTGCCGCTGTTGCTCGCCGTGCTGGGCTGGGTGGCCCATGAGGCCTGGTTTTCCGATCACCTGTTCTACGCACCTGGCGACGACTATCAGTATCGTTTTCCGGCAGAAAACGAAGTGCCTGGCGTTCGTCTGCAAGGCGACACGCTGGTGCTGGATCAGCCGCAGACACTCACCGACGCCGACACCCTGGTGCTGGCGTTGCCGCTCAAGGCTTCGTGGACGGGACGCTTCTTCGATCCGTTCGTCGAACTGTTGACGGGCGACGTGCGCGACCGTCAGGCCTTCGAGCGCGGCGTCAACGGCGTGCGCTACCTCAACCTCACTGGCCTTGGTGATGCGCTGAGTGCCGGGCGCCTGCGGATTCGTGGTCATCGCTTGCGCATTCAGGGCGCGCCCCGGCTGTGGTCGTTCCGCCATGCCGATGCCCGTCGTCAACGGGTGATGGTCATCGCGCCCCACGCAGACGATGCCGAGTTGGCAGCGTTCGGCCTGTACAGCGAAGCCGACGAGAGCTGGGTCGTCACCCTGACCGCCGGGGAAATCGAGGCCGAACACTATCAGCAGATGGGCATGAACCGCGCCGAGGCTGCGCGGATCAAGGGCCGCTTGCGTGCCTGGGACAGCATCGCCGTGCCGCGCTGGGCCGGCGTGCCGGAGTCGCGCTGCGTGCAACTGGGCTATTTCTGCCTGCAACTGCCGGCGATGCAGGCGGCACCGGATCAACCTGTCGCGTCCCGTGAGGCCGATCTGGCCGATACCCGCCTGTTCCGTCAATTCAACAGCATGAGCCTGCCAGGCGATGTCGACGGCGCGCCGACCTGGCGCAACCTGATCGCCGATCTGAAGGCGCTGCTGCTGGAGGCCCGGCCGCAAGTGCTGGTCATGCCCCACGCGACCATCGATCCGCACCCCGATCACATCTGCGCCCAAGCGGCCGTGCTGGAAGCGTTGCAAGGGTTGGAATGGCAGCCGACGACGATTCTCGGCTACGCCAACCACCTGCACGACAACGACCGCTGGCCCATGGGCGATGCCTATAGTGGCGTGGCGTTGCCACCGGTGTTCGATGCCGCCCAGGAACTGGTGCCCTACAGTGTCGAACTTGATACCGCACAACAACGCGACAAAGCCATGGCCTTGGGTATGATGCACGACCTGCAACCGCCGGCTCCGCTCAAGCGGCGTATCCGGCGCTGTCTGCAACAGCTGTTGGCCGGCCGACGCTGGCCGGCCGAGGGCGAGAACGAATTTTTCAGAAAAGCGGTGCGTCGCCACGAGCTGTTCTGGCGCAGGGAGCTTTGATCGCGCGGGATCGCCCTTGAGGCAATCGAGCGGTCGGGCCGACAGTCATCCGGTTTTACAAGGGCACCCATGAAGGTTCTATTCCTGGTCCAGAAAGAGCAACGCGCGATTCTGGACCGACTCTACGAAGGCGTCGCCGAACACTGCGAGTGCGACCTGCGCTGGTTGAGCTCTGACGAGCAACGCAACCTGCGGCGTTATTTCCGTGAGCATGTCGATGTCACGCGCTACGACCGCATCGTGTTCTTCCTGCGCTTCAAGCAGGAGATCCGCCAGGCATCGTTCATTCGCACCGTGCCCAATCTGGTGATCCTGGAGCACGACGCCTACCAGAATTACATCCCCTGCAAGTACACCGGAAAATTCAGCGCCCATTACCGCAAACTGCCGTGGGCTCGCGTGCTCAGCTCCGGCTTCGTGGTCAGCGAGCGCCTGCGCGGCGAAGGCTTCGACGCAGTGTTCGTGCCCAAGGGTTATGACCAGAGCCTGCTGGCCGATCAGGGGCGCGAGCGTGACATCGAACTGGCCTTCGTCGGCAGCACCAACAGCGTCGCCTACAGCGGTCGCAAGGCGTTGCTCGACGAGCTGGGCCAGGTGGAAAAACTGGTGGTGACCCGTACCAAGTCCGGTGAGGAATACTGCGACACCCTCAACCGCATCCGTTTCTTCGTCAGTGCCGACGTCGGCATGGGCGAATACATGATCAAGAATTTCGAAGCGATGGCCTGTGGCTGCGTGCTGTTTGCCTATGATCAAGGGGAGGCGGAAAACCGTGCGCTGGGCCTGCAGGACATGCACAACGTGGTGTTCTATAGCGACATCCCGCAGTTGCAGGAAAAGCTCGCGGTGCTGCGCAATGATCCGGACCTCGCTGCACGTATTGCAGTCAATGGGCGCGATCTGGCAGTGTCGCAGTTCAGCTTCGCGGCCATTGGTGCGCGGATCGTGAGGGAGCTGGAACCGCCGTTGCGCCAGCAGGCGCCGGTGGGTTGGCTGGAAAAATGGCGAGCGGCGCTCGGGATATGATGTGAACGCATTGCGCGCCGAAGATAGCGGCATCCATTCAATAGTCGATGACACCATGCCTGCCTTTTCAATGCCCGGCTGTTGCGATATTTACGGTGAGCCAGCGCGAATCTGGCTCCTGACGGTACAACCAGAAGATGCCAGGGATCGGGTGTGAATATGAGCTGGCCTTTAGTTTCGGTTCTGGTGCCGTGTTTCAACCATGAGCACTACATCGAGGAATGCCTGAAGAGCATCCTCAGCCAAGACTACGACAACTTCGAAGTGATCGTCGTCAACGATGGTTCGACCGACAGCAGCGCCGAACGCATCGAAGCACTGCGGCAGCTCCACGGCTTTCAGTTCTATCAACAGGAAAACCAGGGCGTCAGCGCCGCGCTCAACAATGCCCTGAGCCACGCGCGCGGCGAATTCGTGATCACCCATGACTCCGATGACGTGATGCTGGCCGGTCGCCTGCGCCGTCAGGTGGCGTACATGCAGGAGCATCCGGAAGTCGGCCTGCTGGGCGCCAAGGTGATCTACATTGATTCCGCCGGCAAGCCCCTGAAGCACAAGAAGACCACCGGTGGCCCGGTCCGGCGCCTGAGTTTCGATCAGCTATTGGCCGACGCCTATGCCGTCGGCGCACCGGTCGCCATGTACCGGCGCGAAGCGATCGACAAGGTGGGCGGTTATGATCCGTCGATCAAGGTGCAGGACTTCCAGATGACCCTGCGCATTGCCGAGGCTGGTTATCAGGTCGATATCCTGCCCGACAACGTGACCCTGTACCGGCGGCACGAAACCAATATTTCCAAGACGGCCTACAAGAGTCAGCTCACGTACGACCTGAAAGTCATCGAAGCCTATATCGATAATCCGGCTTATGAGTCGGGGCGCTTGGCAATCATTAACAAAGCGCTGAAAGAATCGGTGGTGATCGACAAGCCATTTGCCCGCAGCCTGTTCGCCAGCATTCCGGTCCACCGCTGGAACCGCGTGACGTGGAAGCGCTTCAGGCACTTCGTTTTCAAACATGGCAAGCCAAAGGGTGCGCAGTGAGTCAGCTTATTCAGGGTCAGCGGGGTTTCGACAGAATCATCGCGCTGAGCGTCGAGCAGGTGCGGGGAGTGTCCGGTCACCTGGGCGTGTTTGGTGTGTTGCTGGCGTTCGGCCTGTTCTGGAGCGTCGCCGGGGTGATGCTGACCCCGACCATGAAGTTCTACAGCTGGCTGCTGACCGCGTTCGTCTACTTGCCATGCCTCTATTTGCTGGTGCGCCATTTCCACGAGTTTCGTTACACGGTGCTGAACCGGCGCGAGTTGTGGCTGTTTCTGCTGCTGTTTCTCTGGTCGCTGGTGTCGCTGAGCTGGAGCCATGACGCCGAGCGCTACCTGACCATCATCAAGCGCGAGCTGTTCTTCCTGATGCTGATCCTCGGCTGGATCGTCTGGGGGCGTACGTTCAACCGCCAGCTGCAGAGCATGATGATTCTCTGGGGCGGTCTGGCGGGGCTGTATTCGCTGGCCTGTCTCATCGCCTATCCGCTGCGCGGGATCGACCGCATGTACGGTTTCGGCGGTTTCATGGACAACCCCAACCCGGCGGCCTACACCATCGCAGGGCTGGTGGTGCTCAGTTGCACCTGGTGGCCGCAAGGCCTGCGCGGGCGCATCGTCTGGGCGCTGATCCAGACGTGTTCGGTGATTTTCGTGGTCATGACCGGCAGTCGCGGAGCCATCGTGTCGATGGCGGCCGTGGCTGCGGTGGTCTCGCTGCTGGGCGGCGGGCGTTTCTATCGCACCCTGGCTGTGCTGGTATTGCTGGCAGGGGTGACGCTGGTGGCTATCGAGCCGACGATTCTGTTCCGTGGCGATTCAGAGCGCCTCGAATTGATGAAAGGTGCGCTGGCGCTGATTCAGCAACGCCCCTGGCTGGGGATCGGCCTGAGCAGCGACTATGAAGTGTCGGCGCTTGGCATTGTATTCGGTCACTGCCACAACCTGATTCTCGACACGGCCGTGCAGTACGGCGTGATCTTCACTGCGCTGTGGATCTGGCTGTGGTTGTGGCTGGGTTACCGTGCGTGGCGCCATCGCGACGAAAGCCTGGGCATGGCCATCCTGATGGTCTGGATTTTCGCCACGGTGGCCGTGCAGTTCGACGTGTTCACCGTCTTTGGCCGCGCACGCGCCATGTGGATGATCGTCTGGATGCCGTTCGTGCTGTCCCTGTGTCTGGGTAAGTCCGAGAAAAGACAGCAGGTCGTCAACTAGCCGTCAGGCTTTGCCGTTCGCCGCCAGATGCTCCTGGAGTGTCTGGCGCTGCCAGCGATGCTGGCTGTGGGCGATGTAACTGTCGAAAAACAGATCCCCGTTCTCCTGCAGCAGCCAGGCATGGTCGTGCTTGTAGCGACGCATGTGCTGGAAGTTGCGCAGACACAGGCTTTTGCGCAGCGGGCGGCGCAGGGTTTTCATGTCGGCGATGTCGATCAGGCCGAGTTCGTTCTCCGGCGTCATCACCACGTTGCCCAGGTGCAGCGAGCGGAAGTAGATGCCCTGGTTGTGCAGTTCTGCCACGAAACGGCCGAACTTCCTGAGCAAGTCCGCATCCTGAAACTGCGCCGGTTCGGCGATCAGTTGGCGCAGGGTCAGGCCGGGCAGCGGCTGGTAGTGCACCACGTCGCGGGCAATGTCGCCAACGCGGTAGGTCGCCAGCACTTCGGGGCATGGAATGCCACGCTTGCGCAGCATCTGCGCGTTGTTGGCAAAGCGTTTGGCGTAGGGGAAAAAGGCTGCCGAAGAGATCAGGCGCTTGCGCCGGAACAGCTTCATGAAGTTGCCATCGGTCAGGCGTAGCACCTTGTCGCCGAAGACGTCCGCTTCTAGGACTTCGGCATCTCTGCGTAGGGCTTGGTAGTCAGAGTAGGCAAGTGCGCGCATGCGGGCTCCTTCGAAAATGGCGGCCATGATACCCCAGCTGGCGGCCTGAGGCCCAATGCCCGGGCGTGTGATAGTATTCGGGCTCTTTTTATCGTATCGATGACCATGAGCACGCCAGAGAACCGCGAATCTTCCAGCCTGAAAATCTATTTCCGACTGCTGAACTACGTGAAACCCTACGTGGGTATCTTTCTGCTCAGCATCGTCGGGTTCGTCATTTTCGCCTCGACCCAGCCCATGCTGGCCGGCATCCTCAAGTACTTCGTCGACGGTCTGACCAACCCCGAGGCCGTGCTGTTTCCTGACGTGCCTTACCTGCGCGATCTGCAATTGCTGCAGGCCGTGCCGCTGCTGATCGTGCTGATCGCCGCGTGGCAGGGGCTGGGTTCGTACCTGGGCAACTATTTCCTGGCCAAGGTTTCCCTCGGGCTGGTCCACGACCTGCGGGTCGAGCTGTTCAACAAGCTGCTGGTACTGCCCAACCGCTATTTCGATACCCACAACTCGGGCCATCTGATCTCGCGGATCACCTTCAACGTGACCATGGTCACCGGCGCTGCGACCGACGCGATCAAAGTGGTGATCCGTGAAGGCCTGACCATCGTTTTCCTGTTCGGTTATCTGGTGTGGATGAACTGGAAACTGACCATCGTCATGCTGGCGATCCTGCCGCTGATCGGTTTCATGGTGGGCAACGCCAGCAAGAAATTCCGCAAGCAGAGCAAGAAAATCCAGGTGGCGATGGGCGACGTGACCCACGTCGCTTCGGAAACCATTCAGAACTACCGCGTGGTGCGCAGCTTCGGCGGCGAGAAGTACGAAGAAGATCGCTTCGCCCGGGCCAGTACCAGCAACACCGACAAGCAGCTGCGCATGACCAAGACCGGCGCGGTCTACACGCCGATGCTGCAACTGGTGATCTACACCGCCATGGCGGTGCTGATGTTCCTCGTGCTGTTCCTGCGTGGCGATGCGACGGCCGGTGATCTGGTCGCCTACATCACTGCGGCCGGCCTGCTGCCCAAGCCGATCCGTCAGCTGTCCGAAGTCAGCTCGACCATTCAGAAGGGTGTGGCTGGCGCGGAAAGTATCTTCGAACAGCTGGACGTCGAGCCGGAAGTCGACACTGGCACCGTCGAGAAAGAGCGCGTCAGTGGTCGCCTCGAAGTGCGCAACCTGAGCTTCACCTACCCGGAAACCGAGCGTCAGGTGCTCAACGACATCAGCTTCTCGGCAGAGCCGGGGCAGATGATCGCGCTGGTCGGTCGTTCCGGCAGCGGCAAGTCGACGCTGGCCAACCTAATCCCGCGTTTCTACCATCACACGAGCGGGCAGATTCTGCTCGATGGCGTCGAAATCGAGGAATATCGCCTGCGTAACCTGCGCCGGCACGTTGCTCAGGTGAACCAGAACGTCACCCTGTTCAACGACAGCGTTGCCAACAACATCGCCTATGGCGATCTGGCCGGTGCGCCACGTGCCGACATCGAGGCGGCTGCGGCCGATGCCTACGCCAAGGAGTTCGTCGAACAGTTGCCGGAAGGCTTCGACACCCAGGTCGGCGAAAACGGCGTGCTGTTGTCCGGCGGTCAGCGCCAGCGTCTGGCGATTGCCCGTGCGCTGCTGAAGAATGCGCCGCTGCTGATTCTCGACGAAGCCACCTCGGCGCTGGACACCGAATCCGAGCGGCACATCCAGGCGGCACTGGATCACGTCATGAAGGGCCGCACCACGCTGGTCATCGCCCACCGGCTGTCGACCATCGAGAAGGCCGACCTGATTCTGGTCATGGATCAGGGACGCATTGTCGAGCGTGGCACCCACGCCGAGCTGCTGGCGCAGAACGGCTTCTATTCCCGTCTGCACGCCATGGGCCTGGACGAGCCAGCGCCGGTCGGGGCTGTTTGACCGGAAACCGATACCCGACCCCGGCCTGTAGGAGCTGGCTTGCCCTGCGAGCGGCGGGGCACCCGTCGTAAAACCTGGCAACCGTATTTTACTGACACACCGCGTTTGCTGATTTTACGACTGCTTCGCAGCCGCTCGCAGGACAAGCCAGCTCCTACAGGAGAATGGTGAAATCCTTTGAAACTGGTTTTTCCTTAGAGCATCAAGCCTTTCAGAACCCTGTGCTAAGATTCCGGCCTTGTTCATTCTTGGTTACGGGTTTTTCGATGAAGTTGTCCATGCCGCGTTTCGATCAGGCACCAGTTCTGGTGGTGGGCGATGTCATGCTCGACCGCTATTGGCATGGCGGTACCTCACGGATTTCGCCTGAGGCCCCGGTGCCGGTGGTCAAGGTCGACCAGATCGAAGACCGTCCGGGCGGTGCCGCCAACGTGGCACTGAACATCGCCGCGCTGGGCGCAAAAGCATCGCTGGTCGGTGTGACCGGCGAGGACGAAGCCGCCGAAAGCCTGAGCAACAGTCTGGCTGCCGCAGGCGTGACCGCGCGCTTCCAGCGCATTGCCCATCAGCCGACCATCGTCAAACTGCGCGTCATGAGCCGCCACCAGCAACTGCTGCGTATCGACTTCGAAGAGCCGTTCGCCACCGATGCCTTGTCCCTGAGTGAAGACGTCGACTCGATGCTGGACGGCGTCAAGGTGCTGGTGCTGTCCGATTACGGCAAGGGCGCGCTGAAAAACCATCAGGTGCTGATCAAGACCGCCCGCGACCGCGGCATTCCGGTGCTGGCCGACCCCAAGGGCAAGGACTTCGCCATCTATCGCGGCGCCAGCCTGATCACGCCGAACCTCAGTGAATTCGAAGCCATCGTCGGCCATTGTGCTGATGAGGCCGAGCTGGTCGCCAAGGGCGGCAAGTTGATGGCCGATCTGGAGCTGGGTGCGCTGCTGGTCACTCGTGGCGAGCATGGCATGACCCTGCTGCGCCCCGATCAGCACGCGCTGCACCTGCCGGCCCGTGCCCGTGAAGTGTTCGATGTCACCGGTGCCGGTGACACGGTGATTTCCACGCTGGCGGCGGCGCTGGCAGCGGGTGAAGAACTGCCCCATGCCGTGGCCCTGGCTAACCTGGCGGCCGGTATCGTGGTCGGCAAACTGGGTACAGCGGCGATCAGCGCGCCGGAACTGCGCCGCGCCATTCAGCGTGCCGAAGGTTCCGAGCGTGGTGTGCTGGCGCTGGAGCAACTGATGCTGGCGGTTGAAGATGCCCGTGCGCACAACGAGAAAATCGTGTTCACCAACGGCTGCTTCGACATCCTCCACGCCGGCCACGTGACCTACCTGGAGCAGGCTCGGGCGCAAGGCGACCGGCTGATCGTCGCGGTCAACGACGACGCTTCGGTGAGTCGCCTGAAAGGTCCGGGTCGGCCGATCAACAGCGTCGACCGACGCATGGCAGTACTGGCCGGTCTGGGCGCGGTCGACTGGGTGATCAGCTTCCCTGAAGGCACCCCGGAAAACCTGCTGACCCACGTCAAACCGGACGTGCTGGTCAAAGGCGGCGATTACACGGTAGAGCAGGTGGTCGGCGCGCCGATCGTCCAGGCCTACGGCGGCGAAGTACGCGTGCTGGGGCTGGTGGCAAACAGCTCGACCACGGCGATTGTCGAGAAGATTCGCAAGCAGTAGCACCCTGCACAGCACAATCCTGTAGGAGCCGGCTTGCTGGCGAAAGCGGAGTTTCAATCGACATCAGTGTTGACTGATCCAGCGAGTTCGCCAGCAAGCCGGCTCCTACAGTTCAGAATCCCGGCGACAGCCTCAAGCCTTCTGCAAGCGCTTGCGCGCAATGCGCAGCAGCTGTTTGGCGCCTACGGTCAGGCGGCGTTTGATTCCGGTCTTGCCGGCTTTCGGCGGGGTCAGCCCTTGTTGCAGCAACCAGTCCTTCCAGCGAATCCGCTCGTCGTGCACCACCCAGCCTTGTTGGGCCGCGAAACTCTCCGCCAGATACAGCCCCCGGGTGCCCGCCGGGGTCAGCTTGTCGCGCTTCAGCGTATACAGCTCCGGCAGGGGCGAACCGTTTTCCAGCGGCATCAGGTACAGGTCCGGCTTGCTGCGGTTGAGCCGTGCCACCAACTGGTCGTTTTCCAGGGTTTCGTCGACGTGGAACAGGCTCAGCGGACGCGCTTCCCGCGGCACCTCCAGACGCATGTCGTAGATCAATTGCAGCGAAGCGGTCGGCAGGTGCACGTACGCCCGTGGCCGTTCGATCAGGGTCATGTTGCCGCAACGCACCGGGCGGGCTGCGCCGGACAGCGGGCTGAGGCGAAAGGGCATGGCTTCACGGTAATGCAGCGCCGCCGAATAGGGCGCCGGCAGCCAGGTGTCGTTGAAACGACCGCCCAGCCAGCCCTGGGGTGTTTCGATCAGGCATTCCTCGGCCACTTCCTGGATCGCCGTGTGCAGCGGCAGGTTCAGTTCATGGGCCGGGACATAGCCGGAAATCAGCTTCAGTACCACGTCGCCGCGATCCTGCCGCCGTTGCCGCACCAGCACCCAGTAATCACGATTCTGCCAGTTCAGGGTCAGCCGCACCGACACGCCGAGGTTGGCCAGTTCGGCGGAAAAGCGCTCGTTGTTCTCCACCTCGATCTTGCGCCGACGGGACAGGGTCTGGGAGAAGTTCAGCGGCATCCCGACGCTCTGGTAACTCAGGCTGTCGGGAGTGGCTTCGACGAACAGGGGCAGGGTCTTGAAGTTGCTGGGGTTCTTGCGGATCAGGGTTCGCGGCATATCGGCTCCTTCTTGCGTTGGGGTCGGCCGCCCGCGTCAGACGCGCTGACGGATCACGGCAGCGGCAGTGGCCACGTTGTGGGACAGATGCAGCGGATTGATCGTTCCGACGATCGCACCGGTCACGCCCGGATGAGCGAACAGCAGCTCGAAACTGGCCTGCACCGGATCGACGCCGGGGCTCAGGCAGACGTGGCCGCTGGCCAGCGCCTTTTTGATCAGAATGCCTTTGCCGTGGGAAGCAGCGTAGTCGAGGACCGGCTTTTCGCCCTGTTCGTTGAGGTTGTAGGTGACCATCGCGCAATCACCCTGCTCAAGCGCCAGCAGGCCACCCTCGACGGTCTTGCCGGAGAAACCGAAGCCGCGAATCTTGCCTTCGGCCTTGAGCTGCGCGAGGGTCTGGTACACCTCGCAGTCATTGAGCACATGCAGGTCGTTGCCGTCGGAATGTACCAGCACCAGGTCGATGAAATCGGTTTCCAGACGTTTCAGGCTGCGCTCCACCGACAGCCGCGTGTGGGCAGCGCTGAAGTCGTGGCTCGATTGACCGGCTTCGAATTCTTCGCCGACCTTGCTGACGATCACCCAGTCCTGACGCTGACCGCGCAGCAGCGGGCCGAGGCGTTCTTCGCTGCGGCCATAAGCCGGCGCGGTGTCGATCAGGTTGATGCCCAGATCCCGGGCCAGCTTGAGCAGCATCCGCGCTTCGTCATCGTCGGGGATGGTGAAGCCGTTGGGGTACTTCACGCCCTGGTCGCGGCCCAGCTTTACCGTGCCCAGACCAATCGGCGACACGTCGATACCCAGATTGCCCAGCGGGCGATGCAGATCGTGCAGCGTCTTCATGGCAGCAGCACGTCCCAGACAGGTTGCGCCAGCGGCGGACGCGGCAGGTCGGTGCGGGCCGGTTGCGGGATCGGGTGAATGTCGTCCCGCGACAGCGACGCCAGTACGCGGTCGGCAAAGTCCGGCGCCAGCGCCAGCTTGGTTGGCCAGCCGACCATCAGGCGGCCCTGCACATCGAGGAAAGCATTGTCCGGGCGCGTCAGGCCGCTCTGTTGCGGTTCGGCACGATCAACCCGCAATGTGGCGAACTGCGCCTGGCTGAGGTCGATCCAGGGCAGCAACTGGCCCAGTTCCTTTTTCGCCACGGCGATCTGCTCGGCCGGCTCGCGGGCAACCGCGTCACCTTCGGAAATGTCGCCGCCCAGATACCAGACCCACTGGCCGTCGGCCGCCGGGTGCGTGGTCACGGTGATCCGCGGTTTCGGTCCGCCACCCAGGCAGTGGGCGTACAGCGGTTTGAGCGCCGGGCCCTTGAGCATCACCATGTGCAGGGGGCGCCGCTGCATGGCTGGATGGCTGACATTCAGCGCCTTGAGCAGGTCGGCATTGCCGGCACCGGCGCTGAGCACGATGCGCTGGGCATGGATATCACGGCCGTCGACCCGCAGGCCGACCAGCTCGCCTTCGTGGTGCAGTGGCTCGATATGTTCGCCGGCCAGCAGGCTGTCACCGGCCAGTTCGGCCAGTTGCCCGATCAGGCTGGGCACGTCGATGACCAGTTCGGCAAGGCGGTAGACCTTGCCCTTGAAGCGCGGATCCTGCAGGGCTGGCGGCAGTTCGCTGCCCTTGACCTGATCGACGCGGCCACGCACGGCCTTGCTGGCGAAAAAGCTGGTGAGGTTGCCGGCAATTGTGCCCGGCGACCACAGGTAATGGGCTTCGGACAGCAGGCGCACGCCGGACAGGTTCAATTCGCCTTTGCCGGCCAATGCTTCGCGCCAGCGACGCGGCATGTCGGCGATGGCTTCCGAAGCACCGGACAACGCGCCGTGCAGTGCATATTTGGCGCCGCCGTGGATGATGCCCTGGGATTTGACGGTCTGCCCGCCGCCGAGGCTGGCGCTTTCCACCACGATCGTCGAAAAGCCTTGCCGGCGCAGGCGGGCGTTGAGCCAGAGACCGGCAACACCAGCGCCGACAATCAGTACGTCAGTGGAAATAGCGGAAGGCATGGGCACCCCTAAGTGGCGGAACGAATGCCGCCATTATAGGGGAACGCGCTTTTCAATGGCCGTCTTAATGTCCGGCGGTTTTCGAGAACAGCTGGATCACCACCACCCCGGCGACGATCATCGCCATGCCGGCGATGGCGGGCAGGTCGAGTTTCTGGCCGTAGATGATCAGCGCGGCAACGCTGACCATGACGATGCCCATCCCGGCCCACACCGCGTAGGCGACGCCCACCGGGATGCTGCGCACCACCAGCGTCAGCATCCAGAACGCCGTGGCATAGCCGACGATCACCAGCAGCAGGGGCAGGGGAGTGCTCAGGCCCTTCACGGCTTTCATGGACACGGTGGCGATGACTTCGGCGCAGATGGCGATAGCGAGCAGATAGTAGGCGGACATGACGGTTACTCCTTCTGAATGCTGGCGATTCTAGAGATTGTGCAGATGGGGTAAAGTCATTACCTATCTCAATGGCTGATAGGTTGTCGGAAGATGGAATGGAATCTGGAACAGATTCGCCTGTTTGTCAGCGTCGCCGAACAACGCTCGTTTTCGGCAGTGGCGCGCAGTTCGAAACGGGCGCAGTCGGCGGTCAGCAGCGCCATTGCCTCGCTCGAAGACGACCTCGGGGTCAGCCTGTTCGACCGCAGCAGCGGACGTCAGCCGCGCCTGACCGAGGCGGGCGCCGCGTTGCTGGAAGAGTCTCGGGAATTGTTGCGCCAGTGCGAGCGTCTCGACGGTCGCGCGCTGGCGCTGATGCGCGGGCAGGAGGCCCGGCTGCGGCTGGCCCACGATGAAGCCATGCCGTATCAACCGGTGCTGGACAGCCTGGAAGCGCTGGATGAGCGTTTCCCCAGCGTCGAAGTGCAACTGGCCAGCGGCGCACAGGGCGACGTGGCGCGCAAGCTGCTGGAGCGACGCGCTGACCTCGGCTTGTTGTTTCACCATGAGCAGATGCCCGAAGCGCTGGAGCGGCGGGTGCTGGGCAGCGTGGAAATGGTTACGGTGTGCGCGGTCGATCATCCGCTGGCGAGCGAGCCCCATGTGGCCCGTCAGCAACTGGCGCGGCACCGGCAATTGCTGATCGCGCCGCAGCAAAGTGGCTATCCCGGCGGCGAACAGTTGAGTCCGCAGGTCTGGCGCGCCGACAGTTTCTACGTCATGGCCGAGCTGTTGATGCGTGGTCTGGGCTGGGCCTGGCTGCCGCGCCACGTGGTGCAGTACCCGGCGTATCAGAACCAGATGATCGAGCTAAGCAGCGAGTGGACGCCGCCCGCGCTGGTGGTGGAAATGGTCTGGCGTCGCGACGAGCCGCTGGGGCCGGCCGCGCGCTGGCTGGCCGAATGTTTTACCCGTCATTTGAAGGCTATTGGCTGATAGACTCCGCGCCCATGAATAGAACTCTCTACTCCGTCCTGTTTCACCTCGGCCTGCCGCTGATCGCCCTGCGCCTGTGGCTGCGCGCGCGAAAAGCGCCGGCTTACGCCAAACGTGTCGGCGAACGTTTCGCCATGGGCCTGCCGCCGATGGAGCGTGGTGGCATCTGGGTCCATGCGGTTTCCGTGGGCGAAAGCATCGCTGCGGCGCCGATGATTCGCGCGTTGCTGCAACGTTATCCACAGCTGCCGATCACCATCACCTGCATGACCCCGACCGGCTCGGAGCGGATCCGCTCGCTGTTTGCCAGCGAACCGCGCATTCAGCACTGCTATCTGCCCTACGATTTTCCCTGGGCAGCGGGGCGCTTTCTCGATCATATCCAGCCGAAGATCGG
Organism: Pseudomonas sp. NPDC090208; assembly: GCF_044746785.1. Taxonomy (NCBI): domain Bacteria; kingdom Pseudomonadati; phylum Pseudomonadota; class Gammaproteobacteria; order Pseudomonadales; family Pseudomonadaceae; genus Pseudomonas; species Pseudomonas sp. NPDC090208. The sequence continues at coordinate 147,514 of NZ_JBIVCU010000001.1, read as the reverse complement.
CGTGATCATGGAAACCGAACTGTGGCCCAACCACATTCATCAATGTGCCAAACGAGGCATCCCGACGGTGCTGGCCAATGCCCGGCTGTCGGCGCGTTCGGCCCGTGGCTATGCCCGTTTTTCCGGTTTGACCCGTCCGATGCTGGCAGAGATGAGTCTGATCGCGGTGCAGACCGAAACCGAAGCGCAGCGCTTCCGTGACCTGGGCGCACGGCCTGAGCGCGTGAAGGTGACCGGTTCGATCAAGTTCGACCTGACCATCGACCCGCAGCTGCTGGTACGTGCCAGCGAGCAGCGAGATCAGTGGCAGACCCGCGGGCGCCCGGTATGGATCGCGGCCAGCACCCACGCCGGTGAGGATGAGGTGGTGCTGGCGGCCCACCGCAGCCTGCTACAAAGCCATCCCGACGCGCTGCTGATGCTGGTACCGCGCCATCCCGAGCGTTTCAACAGCGTGTTCGAGTTGAGCCGGCAGCAGGGTTTCGCCAGCGTTCGCCGTTCGACGGGAGAGGCGGCGACGGCGGACACCTCGGTGCTGGTCGGCGACACCATGGGCGAGCTGCTGTTTCTCTATGCGCTGGCCGACATCGCCTTTGTCGGCGGCAGTCTGGTGCCCAACGGCGGGCATAACCTGCTGGAGCCTGCAGCGCTGGACAAGCCGGTCTTGAGTGGCCCGCACCTGTTCAACTTCCTCGAAATCGCGGCGATGTTGCGCGAAGCCGGAGCGCTGGAGGAGGTGAGTGATGCTGCGGGGCTGGCAGCGACGGTGCAACGCCTGATCGACCAGCCACAGGCGGCGAAAAGCATGGCCGATGCCGGGTTGGCGGTGATGAAAGCCAATCAGGGTGCGTTGCAGAAGCTGCTCGACGGGATCGGTAGTTTGCTGCGCTGACGATCTGGCTCAATCACCTCGACTTGTGGGAGCCGGCTTGCTGGCGAATGCAATGGATCTGTGACGACGATGTCGGCTGGCAGACCGGTTCGCCAGCAAGCCGGCTCCTACGGAAATACGCGTTACCAGCCCCTACTACGCTATCAGTGGCCCACCTACCGTTCAGACGGCCGCTCGAAATTCTTCGCGGCTTCTTTCGCCAGGTCCGGCGGCAGGAAATCCTTGTCCGGGTTGTAGTCGGATTTGAGGTAGCGCGACAGATCCTGCAGATCCCCCGGGCTCAAGGTGCCCGCAGCCTGTTTCAAGCGCAGGTTGTCGAGGATGTAGTCATAGCGGGTGTTGTTGTAGTCGCGCACCGAGGCATACAACTGGCGCTGGGCATCGAGCACGTCGACGATGTTGCGGGTACCGACCTGATAGCCGATTTCCGTGGCTTCCAGCGCGCTCTGGTTGGAGATGATCGATTGCTTGCGCGCCTGCACCTGCTCGACATCGGTGTTCACCGCGCGGTGCAGGTTGCGGGTGTTTTCCACCACCTGACGGCGCAGGCCTTCGCGTTGTTGCTCGGTCTGACCAAGGCGGGCGTAGGCTTCACGCACCTGCGAGCTGGTCAGGCCGCCGCTGTAGATCGGGATGTTGACCTGCAGGCCGATGGTGCGCTGCTCGACGCTGCCGTGGAAATCCCGCCCGGTGTAATTCGGGTTGGTGAAGCCCAGCGGATCGTTATCGCCTTTTTCGTACTGAGCCACCGCGTCCACGGTCGGTGCGTGGCCGGCCTTGCGCTGGCGCAGGGTCTGTTCGGCGGCGCTGACCGCATAGTTGCTCGCCAGCAGATTGAGGTTCTGTTGCGAGGCGGTGTCGACCCAGGATTTTGCGTCGTTGGGCGACGGCGCCAGCACCGGCAGCGTGTGGACGATGCCTTCGATGGAGTTGTAATCGCGGTTGGTCAGGGTCACCAGCGCCTGAAAGGCGTCGTCGACCTGGCGCTTGGCGACGATCCGTGCCGCACGGGCGGTGTCGTAGCTGGCCTGGGCCTGGAGCACGTCGGTCTTGTCCGAGAGGCCGACGTCGAAACGTTCGTTGGCCTGATCGAGCTGGCGCTTGAACGCCGCTTCTTCGGCCTTGGTCGAGGCGAGGTTGTCCTGGGCGCGCAGCACCGAAAAATAATCCACAGCACTCTGCAAGATCAGGTTCTGCTCGGTGGCCGACAGTTGCAGCAGGGCCTGTTCGTTGACGTCCTTGGCTGCCTTGAGCTGGAACCAGCGGTCGGCGCGGAAGATCGGCTGGCTCAGGGTCGCGCGGTAGACAGTGCCGCTGCGATTGATCACCGCCGACGGCTCGTCGATCTTGGTGCGGGTGTTGTTGACGTCGGCACCGCCGGAAATGTTTGGCAGCAGCCCGGCGCGGGCCTGGGGCACGATTTCCTTTTGCGCGTCGTACTCGGCGCGGGCGGCGGCCAGATCGGCGTTGTTGTTCACCGCTTCCTGATAGACGCTGACCAGCCCGGTACGGGTCGGCAAGGGCATGTCCGCTGCCCAGACCGTCGCACCTGAAGCGCATGACACCGCGAGGGTCAGTGAAAGTTTGCGCAGCATAAACATTCCCTAGTAGTCGTGATCGCCAACGCGGCCCGAATGGCTCTGGCGCCGCGTAGCGAGTGTAGTTCCGCACGTTCGCGACAACAATCGGACATATCGGCCATTTAACGAGCGTTTGAATTCCGCGCTTGGCGTTTGCTGCGGATGGCGACTAGACTGGCGCCGTTCTTGTCGGGGTGCCTTGATGTGAGGCTGAGATCGGATAATCCGGATCCCGTTGAACCTGATCAGGTTAGCGCCTGCGTAGGGAACAAGATTTCTCGTCTCCCGGCGAGTCCTCTTGAGTGTCGTCCGGGGTCGTCTTTTGTTCAATTATTGAACAGTCTCCGGTTTTCGATTCTCGGCATCCGTCCATGGGTGCATCCGTCCGTTCGAATCAGGCTCACGCTCCGACAACGCATTCCGCCGCTGGATGATGTCTGGAGAGCCCGTGATGAGTACAACACTAAAAAACGCCAACCTGAGTGAATCCGCCCAGGTCGATTCGGGATCGGTGCAACCGTTCACCCGTTCGCAGAAGATCTACGTTCAGGGTTCGCGCCCGGACATCCGCGTGCCGATGCGCGAAATCAGCCTGGATGTGACGCCGACCGACTTCGGTGGCGAGATCAACGCCCCGGTTTGTGTGTACGACACCTCGGGCCCCTACACCGACCCCAACGTCATCATCGACGTGCGCAAAGGCCTGGCCGATGTGCGTTCGCCGTGGATCGAATCCCGTGGCGACACCGAGCGTCTGGCCGGTCTGAGTTCGGATTTCGGTCAGCAGCGCCTGGCCGATGCCGAGCTGACTCGCCTGCGCTTCGCCCATGTGCGCAACCCGCGTCGGGCCAAGGCCGGGGCCAACGTCAGCCAGATGCACTATGCGCGTCAGGGCATCATCACCGCCGAGATGGAATACGTCGCCATCCGCGAGAACATGAAGCTGCAGGAAGCCCGCGCCGCCGGCCTGCTCAAGCAGCAACACGCTGGACACAGCTTCGGCGCCAGCATTCCGAAAGAGATCACCCCCGAGTTCGTCCGCGAGGAAATCGCCCGTGGCCGCGCGATCATTCCGGCCAACATCAACCACGTCGAGCTGGAGCCGATGATCATCGGCCGCAACTTCCTGGTGAAGATCAACGGCAACATCGGCAACAGCGCGCTGGGTTCGTCCATCGAAGAAGAAGTGGCCAAGCTGACCTGGGGCATCCGCTGGGGTTCGGACACGGTCATGGACCTGTCCACCGGCAAGCACATCCATGAAACCCGCGAGTGGATTATTCGCAACTCGCCTGTACCGATCGGCACCGTGCCGATCTATCAGGCGCTGGAGAAGGTCGGCGGCGTTGCCGAGAACCTGACCTGGGAGCTGTTCCGCGACACCCTGATCGAACAGGCCGAGCAGGGCGTCGACTACTTCACCATCCACGCCGGCGTACTGCTGCGCTATGTGCCGCTGACCGCCAAGCGCGTCACCGGCATCGTCAGCCGTGGCGGTTCGATCATGGCCAAGTGGTGCCTGGCGCATCACAAGGAAAACTTCCTCTACACCCATTTCGAAGAAATCTGCGAAATCATGAAGGCCTACGACGTCAGCTTCTCGCTGGGCGACGGCCTGCGTCCGGGCTCGATTGCCGACGCCAACGACGAAGCGCAGTTCGGTGAGCTGGAAACCCTCGGCGAGCTGACCAAGATCGCCTGGAAACACGATGTGCAGTGCATGATCGAAGGCCCGGGTCACGTGCCGATGCAGTTGATCAAGGAGAACATGGACAAGCAGCTGGAATGCTGCGACGAAGCGCCGTTCTACACCCTTGGCCCACTGACCACCGACATTGCGCCGGGTTACGACCACATCACCTCGGGCATCGGTGCGGCGATGATCGGCTGGTTCGGCTGCGCCATGCTTTGCTACGTGACGCCGAAAGAGCACTTGGGCCTGCCGAACAAGGATGACGTCAAGACCGGCATCATCACCTACAAGATCGCCGCCCATGCGGCGGACCTTGCCAAGGGCCATCCGGGCGCGCAGATCCGTGACAACGCCCTGAGCAAGGCGCGCTTCGAATTCCGTTGGGAAGACCAGTTCAACCTCGGTCTTGACCCGGACACCGCGCGCTCGTTCCACGACGAAACCCTGCCGAAGGACTCGGCCAAGGTCGCGCATTTCTGCTCCATGTGCGGGCCGAAATTCTGCTCGATGAAGATCACCCAGGAAGTCCGCGAGTACGCGGCCAACCAAAAGATCGAGGCGGTGGATATCTCGGTGGCCGAAGGCATGCGCGAGCAGGCCGAGCGGTTCCGGCAGGAAGGCAGTCAGTTGTACAAAAAGGTCTGACACTGATGCGGTGTGTCACGAACACCGCGTCGACCCTATCGCGAGCAAGCTCACTCCTACAGGACCACGCGTTCCTGTAGGAGTGAGCTTGCTCGCGATAGCGATGGATCAAACACCACAAATCAATGCGTCATTGTTCATCCGAGACAACAACGTGAACACACCCGGTACCTACTCCCCCGACGTCCCCGTACCCGCCGACCGGCGTGTATTCGGCGGGCGCGATCTGTTTTCCCTGTGGTTTTCCCTCGGCATCGGCCTGATGGTCCTGCAGACCGGCGCCTTGCTCGCGCCGGGGCTGGGCCTGTCCGGCTCGATGCTGGCGATTTTTCTCGGCACCCTGGTCGGCGTCCTGCTGCTGGCGGCGGTCGGTGTCATCGGCAGTGACACCGGCCTGTCGTCCATGGCTGCACTCAAGCTCAGCCTGGGCAGTAAAGGTGCCGGTCTGCCGGCGGTGCTCAATCTGCTGCAACTGGTCGGCTGGGGCTCGTTCGAAATCATCGTCATGCGCGATGCCGCCACGCTACTGAGTGCAGGCGCCTTTTCCGAAAACAGCCTGTGGGCCAGCCCATTGCTGTGGACCCTGCTGTTCGGCGGGTTAGCGACACTGCTTGCGGTCAGTGGGCCGCTGACGTTCGTCCGCCAGATCCTGCGCAAGTGGGGCATCTGGTTGCTGTTGGCCGCCTGCGTCTGGCTGACCTGGAACCTGCTGGCCAAGGCTGATCTGCCCGCGCTGTGGGTTCGCGCCGGCGATGGTTCGATGCCGTTCGCCGTCGGTTTCGACATCGCCATCGCCATGCCGTTGTCGTGGCTGCCGCTGATCGCCGACTACTCACGCTTCGGCAAGCGCGCCACCGGCGTGTTCGGCGGCACGGTGCTGGGCTTCTTTATCGGCAATTTCTGGCTGATGAGCCTGGGCGTGGCCTACACCCTGGCGTTCGCGCCGAGCGGTGAAGCCAACGCGCTGTTGCTGGCGCTGGCCGGGGCGGGCATGGGCATTCCATTGCTGCTGATCCTGCTCGACGAGTCAGAAAACGCCTTTGCCGACATCCACTCGGCGGCGGTGTCCAGCGGCATTCTGCTGAAGGCCAAGGTCGAGCACCTGGCGCTGGCACTGGGCGTCATCTGCACCCTGATCGCCTGCTTCGCGCCGCTGGCGCAGTACCAGAACTTCCTGTTGCTGATCGGCTCGGTATTTGCGCCGTTGTTCGGCGTGGTGCTGGTCGATCACTTCGTCCTGCGCCGTCGCAGCCATGGCGGCACGGCGGTGGGGCTGCGCTGGATGAGCCTGCTGGCCTGGCTCGGCGGGATTTCCACCTATCACCTGCTGGCCAATCTGTATCCGGACGTGGGGGCAACACTGCCAGCGCTGATCGTCGCTGGCGTGCTGCAACTGGTGTTGGGTAAAGCGATCAGCTCCGACCGGGGAACAGTTCCGGTTTGATGATGCCGTTGAGCTGCGGATAAGGAATCTTCAGCTCGATATGGCCCATGGCGTACGGAGCGATGGTCACCACCGGGTATTTCAGGATCACCGCGCCGTAGGTCAGCGCCACGTTGGAGGTGCGCTTGAATGGCCAGGTCTTCTGGAACTCGGCGTCCTTGTCCAGCTTGGTGCTGACCAGCCAGGCCTGGTGCGCCAGCTGCGCCTTCTCCCAGAAGGCCGCTTCCTGACCCGGCACCAGCATGTCAGCCAGAGTCAGCACGCGTTGCTGCTGGCGCGAATAGTTGATGAAGGCACGACCGGGATTGCCGTGAGCGCCGCCGCTGTCCAGGTAACTGGACAGCTCGACCACCACGATTCCGTCATGCTGTTCGCGTACCTTGGCCTGTAGATAACTGGCGTTACGCGCCTGAGCGCGGGCCAGAAACTGCTCCTGGTAGTCCTTCAGGCTCGCCGGCACCGGGCCGTCGCTGTCGCTGCGGGTCAATTGCAGCAGGGTGCGCTGGACGATGGCGTCGAGTTTCGGCTCATCCGGAAAGTGCACGGTGTCGATGTTCACCAGCGGGCAATCATCGGTGGTGCAGCCGGGCTTGATCAGCTCGGACGCGTCGCGCTGAACGGTCAGCGGACTGCGAAAGTTGGGCTGGAACAGGCTTTGACAGGCGCCCAGTATCAGGGCCAGGCAGGCCATTGAAATGATCTTCAAAAACGACATGTTGATCCTTGGCGTTGGCAGACAAGGCCATCGCGTAAGCGCAATGGCAACGTGCTTCGACTACACGCGGCGCCATCAGTTCGCCGCTGGGCGGATTAGAGTGCGTTTCGCCCGCCGCCGTCCAGTCCGCCGGCTGGATTTGACGGACTTTAGGGGCTGCATCCGGCGTGACGGCACGTTAGGATGACGGCAAAGCAGCCACGCTTGCGCAGTGAGAACCTTATGACCGATACCACCCGTTCGACTCCGACCCGACACGAGATCATCCGGCGGGAAACCTGCTTCAAGGGTTTTTATCAACTCGACCGGCTGCACTTGCGTCACGAGCTGTTCAACGGTGGAATGGGCCCGGAAATCAGCCGCGAACTGTTCGTTCGCCACGACGCTGTCTGTGTACTGCCGTACGACGCCAAACGCGACGAAGTGGTGCTGATCGAGCAGTTCCGTGTCGGCGTCGTGGGCAAGCATGACAACCCGTGGCTGATCGAAATGGTTGCCGGGCTGATCGATAAAAAAGAACAGCCCGAGGAGGTTGCTCACCGCGAAGGAGAGGAGGAAGCTGGACTTGTCTTCAACGCGTTGTGGCCGATCACCAAGTACTTTCCTTCGCCCGGCGGCAGTAACGAATTCGTTCATCTGTACCTGGGCAAGTGCGACAGTGAGGGAGCAGGGGGGCTGCATGGTCTGGAGGAAGAGGCCGAAGACATCCGTGTGTCGGTCTGGTCGTTCGACGATGCCTTTCAGGCCGTGAAAGACGGACGTATCGTCAACGCGGCAACTATCATCGCAATACAGTGGCTGGCACTGAACCGTGCCGAAATCAGGGGGCTGTGGTCGTGAATCTTCTGCGCGAGCGCTATCGTGTCGACCTTGCCGGGCTGCAGGCAGCCTGCGAGGCCAACTACGCGCGCTTGATGCGTCTGTTACCTGACATGCGCAACGAACAACGTGCCCGCCGGGTGGCCGTCACCCAGGGCGATCAGATGCTGGGCGTGCTGGCGATCGAAGTCGTGCAGAACTGCCCGTACACCTCCACCCTGCTGGTCCGCCAGGAACACAGCCTGCCGTGGCTGCCGGTGCCGGTACTGGAAGTGCAGGTCTACCACGACGCCCGCATGGCCGAAGTCATCGGCGCCGAACACGCCCGACGCTTTCGCGGCATCTATCCGTATCCGAATGCCCACATGCATCAACCGGATGAAAAGGCCCAGCTCAACCTGTTTCTCGGGGAGTGGCTGAGTCATTGCCTGGCGTGCGGGCATGAGTTTGAGGTGGTGCGTTGAGCGTGCGACCTCTCGCTTTCATCTCGCAAACCAGACCTCCAATGGCGGTACGCACCGCATCTGCCCGAAGGGCGTAGGAGCTGGCTTGTCCTGCGACCGGCGACGAAGTCGTCGTAAAGCCTGCCCACGCGATCTATCTGAAACACCGCATTCACCGGGTTTACTGCCGCTTCGCGCCAGGTCGCGGGACAAGCCGCGCTCCTACGCCCTCCGGGCAGAATCAAAAGCGACACGCGGTGTTCTCGATTCCAGTATTGCGGCGTGAAAACAGGGGGGCACAAGCAGCGCGTGGCGGCTACGGCTGCTTGTGTTCTGCGTGAGGTGAGCCTCAACCCCGGGGCTATGTCGTGCAAATGAGAACTGCGGCCCTTTTGCGGGTTTGCCGTTGAAACAATCAACCACCATAATCCGGCCATATCTGCTCAAGGAGATGGCCTTTGCCGAGCGCATCCTTACCTTCGTCTTCCGTTCTGGTGGTGCAACTGTCCGACAGTCATCTGTTCGGCGAGGCGGACGGTCGTCTGCTGGGCATGACGACCCGTGACAGTCTGCATGCCGTAGTGGATCGGGTGCTGGACGAACAGCCGCTGATCGATCTGGTGCTGGCAACCGGTGACTTGTCTCAGGACGGTTCGGTGGAGTCGTATCAGGCGTTTCGCGAGGCGAGCGACCGGCTCGACGCGCCCAAGCGCTGGTTGCCGGGCAATCATGACGAGCTGCGTGAGATGGCGATTGCTGCGCAGCAGAGCGATTTTCTCGATGCGGTGACCGACGTCGGCAGCTGGCGTATCACCATGCTCGATTCGGCGGTGCCCGGTTCGGTGCCCGGCTATCTGGAAGACAAGCAGTTGCAGTTGTTGGCGCAGGCGTTGAGTGAGGCGCCGGAGCGGCATCATTTAGTCTGTCTTCACCATCACCCGGTGCCGATCGGTGCGGCGTGGATGGAACCCATCGGCCTGCGCAATCCCGAGGCGCTGTTTGCCGTGTTGGAGCGCTTTCCACAGGCCCGCGCCTTGCTCTGGGGGCATGTGCATCAGGCCTTCGATCAGACGCAAAACGGCCTGCGCCTGATGGCTTCGCCGTCAACCTGCATTCAGTTCGCGCCCGGTAGCGAAGACTTCAAACTCGATAATCTGGCGCCGGGTTATCGCTGGCTGCGTCTGCACGATGACGGCCAGATCGACACCGGTGTCTCGCGGATCGAGGCAGGGCGGTTCGAAGTCGACCTCAATGGCGACGGATATTGAAGGAAATTTCCTTAGTTGCTGCGCCATCGTTCACGACCACAAGTCTTATCGCCACGGTCGCTGTAGACTGCGTGGCTTTATCTCTGTGGGAGCCGGCTCTTGCAGAAGATGTATCGATTGGCGGCTTACGGAGGCGGCAGCGTGAACCAGGATCACTCGACTCTTCTTTATATACATGGCCTGAACAGCTCGGCGATGTCGAAAAAAGCCACCCAGTTGGCCGCGCTGATGCAGGCGCTGGGTTTGAGCGAACAACTGCGCGTGCCGGAATTGCACCACCATCCGCGCCAGGCCATCGCGCAGCTGGAGACGGCCATCGACGAGTTGGGCGGGCGGCCATTACTGGTCGGCAGCTCGCTCGGCGGCTACTATGCGACTCATCTGGCTGAGCGCCATGGCCTCAAGGCTGTGCTGATCAACCCGGCGGTGAACCCGCATCAGCTGTTCGACGGCTTTCTCGGCACCCAGGAAAACCTCTACACCGGCGAACGCTGGGAGCTGACGCACGACCATGTCGATGCGTTGGCCGAGCTTGAAGTGCCGGCCCCGCAGGACCCGCAGCGTATTCAGGTGTGGCTGCAGACCGGCGACGAGACGCTGGATTATCGCCGCGCGCAAGCCTTCTACCGCGCCTGTGCATTGCGCATCGAGGCCGGCGGCGATCATGGTTTCCAGGGTTTTGCCGAAAAACTGCCAGCGCTGCTGAGTTTTGCCGGTTTCGCGCCGGAACTGCTCCAGGCCATCGACCTTTCGGTGCTGTGAGCCAAGCGCGTAATGCAACAAACCTGTAGAACAGTGTCACTGCACAATTTCATGAACGACTTGACGACGAGACCCCATGGCCAATCCCAGCGCTAGCTCTTATAACGCAGACGCCATCGAAGTCCTCTCGGGCCTCGACCCGGTCCGCAAACGGCCGGGCATGTACACCGACACCACGCGGCCGAACCACCTGGCGCAGGAAGTCATCGACAACAGCGTCGACGAAGCCCTGGCCGGCCACGCCAAATCGGTGCAGGTGATCCTGCACGCCGACAACTCGCTGGAAGTGGCCGACGACGGTCGCGGCATGCCGGTGGACATTCACCCGGAAGAGGGTGTGTCGGGTGTCGAGCTGATCCTCACCAAGCTCCACGCCGGCGGCAAGTTTTCCAACAAGAACTACCAGTTCTCCGGTGGCCTGCACGGTGTGGGTATCTCCGTGGTCAACGCGCTGTCGACCCAGGTACGGGTGCGGGTCAAGCGCGAAGGCAACGAATACGAGATGACCTTCGCCGACGGCTTCAAGGCCAGCGAACTGGCGGTGGTCGGCACGGTCGGCAAGCGCAACACCGGGACCAGCGTGTACTTCTCGCCGGATCCGAAATATTTCGACAGCCCGAAATTCTCGGTCAGCCGCCTCAAGCATGTGCTCAAGGCCAAAGCGGTGTTGTGCCCGGGCCTGACCGTCAGCTTTGAAGACAAAGGCACTGGCGAGAAGGTCGAGTGGCATTACGAAGACGGTCTGCGCTCGTACCTGCAGGATTCGGTCAACGACTTCCTGCGTCTGCCGGAGGAGCCGTTCTGCGGTGCCTTTGCCGGTAACAAGGAAGCCGTGGACTGGGCGCTGCTGTGGCTGCCCGAAGGTGGCGAGAGCGTTCAGGAAAGTTACGTCAACCTGATCCCGACCGCCCAGGGCGGCACCCACGTCAACGGCCTGCGTCAGGGCCTGCTCGACGCCATGCGTGAGTTCTGCGAGTTCCGCAACCTGCTGCCGCGCGGCGTGAAGCTGGCGCCGGAAGACGTCTGGGAGCGCATCGCTTTCGTACTGTCGATGAAGATGCAGGAACCACAGTTCTCCGGCCAGACCAAGGAGCGTCTGTCGTCCCGCGAGGCGGCGGCGTTTGTCTCCGGCGTGGTCAAGGACGCGTTCAGCCTGTGGCTCAACGCGCATCCGGAAATGGGCATGCAACTGGCCGAGCTGGCGATCAGCAACGCCGGCCGTCGTCTCAAGGCGAGCAAAAAGGTCGAGCGCAAGCGCATCACCCAGGGCCCTGCGTTGCCGGGCAAGCTGGCCGACTGCGCAGGGCAGGACCCGATGCGCGCCGAGCTGTTTCTGGTCGAAGGTGATTCCGCCGGTGGTTCGGCCAAGCAGGCGCGGGACAAGGAGTTCCAGGCCATCCTGCCGTTGCGCGGCAAGATCCTCAACACTTGGGAAGTCGACGGCGGCGAAGTGCTCGCCAGCCAGGAAGTGCACAACATCGCCGTGGCCATCGGTGTCGATCCGGGCGCTGCAGACATGAGCCAACTGCGCTACGGCAAGATCTGCATCCTTGCCGACGCCGACTCGGACGGTCTGCACATCGCCACGTTGCTTTGCGCGCTGTTCGTCCAGCATTTCCGTCCGCTGGTAGAGGCAGGTCACGTTTACGTCGCCATGCCGCCGCTGTATCGCATCGACCTGGGCAAGGACATCTACTACGCCCTGGATGAGGCAGAGCGCGACGGCATTCTCGACCGGCTGGTGGCCGAGAAGAAACGCGGCAAGCCGCAGGTCACGCGATTCAAGGGTCTGGGCGAGATGAACCCGCCGCAGCTGCGTGAAACCACCATGGACCCGAACACCCGTCGCCTGGTCCAGCTGACCCTGGAAGATTTCGAAGCGACGTCCGAGGTCATGGACATGCTGCTGGCCAAGAAGCGCGCGGGCGACCGCAAGACCTGGCTGGAATCCAAGGGCAACCTGGCCGAGGTGCTGGTTTGATGCGAGGCTGGCTCGCAGCGCTGCTGCTGATTGCCACCCCCGCTTTCGCAGCACCGCTGCCAGAGCTGAAGCTGCTGTCCGAGCATGCGGTCGACGACATGGTCGGCGGCAACCTGTCGGGTCTGGCGTCGTGCAATGGCGTGCTGTGGACGGTGTCCGACCGCGACGACACGCTGCTGTACAGCCTCGACACTTCGGCGACGACGTGGAAGGCCCGCGCCCAGGTGCTGGAGATTCCGCCGATTCCCGACAGCGGCCTGTCTTCGACCCTGCGCGGCATGGCCAAGGCTTCGGCGCTGGTGCGCGGCGGTGATCTGGATTTCGAGGGGGTGACCTGCGACGCCGCCGGCAATCGTTATCTGGTCAGCGAAGCCTATGCGACGGTGCTGAAAGTCCCGGTCAATGGTGCGCCAAGCTGGCTGGAACTGCCACAGAAGGTGGTTCAGGAAGCTCAGTCCGCTGGCATGTTGCAGCACTTCAACGCGATTTTCGAAGGCATTGCCATCAGCCCGGCCGGCGATCAGCTATGGCTGGCGGCCGAGCGTGAAAAGCGCGGTCTGCTCAGCGTACGCCTGGGGCAGGATGGCTGGGACTGCGATGGCAGCTGCATTCTGCGGGTCGAGTCCGGCAACGACATTCTGCCGCCACAACTGGGCGGCAAATCCGTGGCCAAGGACTTTTCCGATATCTCGCTGTACAAGGGCAAGCTGTTCAGCCTGGAGCGCGCGGCCTATCGCATTTGCCGCCGCAGCCTGGAAACCGGCGAGCTGGAAACCTGTTGGTCGTTCGCCAAAGAGGCGTTGCAGCCCAATCGGCTGTACGACCAGAAATACGGCCTGACCGAAGCGCTGATCGTCGACGACAGCGGCGCCTGGGTCGGCATCGACAACAATTTCGGTGCCCGTGCCGACGGTGAAAAACGCCCGATTGTCTGGCGCTTTGCCGCACCGGCCGGCGGCTGGGTCGGCAAGCCTTGACCCAGAATCCACCCGGGAAACGCGCTGGGCGCGTGATGCTGATCCTGGCCTGGGCTGCGGCGCTGTTTCTGGCGACGCGGTTCTTCGGTGAATGGGAGCAGCGTCAGGAAAATCCCAATACCGTCGTCGAGTCGCAACACGGCGACGGTTATGTCGAAGTGCAGCTGGCGAGCAATCGTCAGGGCCATTTCGTCATGAGCGGGCAGATCAACGCCCGCCCCGTGCAATTCATGCTCGACACGGGCGCGACCCATGTCGCGATTCCCGAGGCGGTGGCCGATACCCTGCAATTGCCGCGCGGCGCACGTGTCGAGGTCAGCACCGCCAATGGCCGTACGGAAGCGTTCCGCACCACGCTGCAGCGCGTGCAGATCGGCGACATCGTGCTCAACGATGTCAGCGCGGTGGTGGTGTCGGGCTTTGACGGCAACGAGGTGCTGCTGGGCATGAGCGCCATGAAACAACTCGAATTTACCCAGCGTGGTGGCATCTTGCTGCTGCGCCAGACGACAAAATGATGAGGCCCGCATGAGCGACTCCCTTGACCTCAGCCTGGATGGCGTAGAACGCCGCTCACTGGCTGACTTCACCGAACAGGCCTACCTCAACTACTCCATGTACGTGATCATGGACCGTGCCCTGCCACATATCGGCGACGGTCTGAAGCCTGTGCAACGGCGGATTGTCTACGCCATGAGCGAGTTGGGCCTGGATGCCGACGCCAAGCACAAGAAATCGGCGCGTACCGTCGGTGACGTGCTCGGCAAATTCCACCCCCACGGTGACTCGGCCTGTTACGAAGCCATGGTGCTGATGGCACAGTCCTTCAGCTACCGCTACACGCTGGTCGACGGCCAGGGTAACTGGGGTGCGCCGGATGATCCGAAGTCATTCGCCGCGATGCGTTACACCGAAGCGCGCCTGTCGCGTTACTCCGAAGTGCTGCTCAGCGAACTGGGTCAAGGCACCGCGGACTGGGTGCCGAACTTCGACGGCACTCTCGACGAACCGGCCGTGCTGCCGGCGCGTCTGCCGAACATCCTGCTCAACGGCACCACCGGTATCGCCGTGGGCATGGCCACCGACGTGCCGCCACACAACCTGCGTGAAGTCGCCGCTGCCTGTGTGCGTCTGCTCGACGAGCCGAAGGCCACTACCGAGCAGCTGTGCGAACACGTGCTCGGCCCGGATTACCCGACCGAGGCGGAAATCATCACGCCACGCGCCGACTTGCTGAAAATCTACGAAAGCGGCCGTGGTTCGGTACGCATGCGTGCGGTCTATCGCGTCGAGGATGGCGATATCGTCGTCACCGCGCTGCCGCATCAAGTCTCCGGTGCCAAGGTGCTGGAGCAGATCGCGGCGCAGATGCAGGCCAAGAAGCTGCCGATGGTCGCCGACCTGCGTGACGAATCTGACCACGAGCATCCTTGCCGAATCGTGATCATCCCGCGCTCCAACCGCGTCGATGCCGACGAACTGATGCAGCATCTGTTCGCCACCACCGAGCTGGAATCCAGCTACCGGGTCAACATCAACATCATCGGTCTGGACGGCAAGCCGCAGCTGAAAAACCTCAAGGCGCTGCTGACCGAGTGGTTGCAGTTCCGTATCACCACGGTGCGCCGCCGCCTGCAGTTCCGCCTGGACAAGGTCGAGAAGCGCCTGCACCTGTTGGAAGGTTTGCTCACCGCGTACCTCAACCTGGATGAAGTGATTCATATCATCCGCACGTCGGATCAACCGAAAGCCGACCTGATCGCCCGTTTCGAACTGTCCGAGATTCAGGCCGACTACATCCTCGACACCCGTCTGCGCCAATTGGCGCGGCTGGAAGAGATGAAGCTGCGCGGCGAGCAGGACGAGTTGCTCAAGGAACAGGCCAAACTGCTGGCGCTGCTGGGCAGCGAAAGCAAACTGCGCAAGCTGGTCCGCAGCGAGCTGATCAAGGACGCCGAAACCTACGGCGACGAGCGCCGTTCACCGATCGTCGAGCGCGCCGAAGCCAAGGCCTTGTCGGAAAACGAGCTGATGCCGACCGAGCCGGTCACCGTCGTACTGTCGGAAAAAGGCTGGGTGCGTTGCGCCAAGGGTCATGACATCGATGCCACCGGGCTTTCCTACAAGGCCGGCGACGGCTTCAAGGCTGCCGCGGCAGGCCGTTCCAACCAGTTCGCAGTGTTCATCGACTCCACCGGGCGCAGCTACTCGCTGGCAGCCCACACACTGCCGTCCGCGCGCGGACAGGGCGATCCGCTGACCGGTCGTCTGACGCCGCCGCCAGCGGCCACCTTCGAATGCGTGCTGCTGCCCGATGATGACGCGTTGTATGTCGTCGCGTCCGATGCCGGTTACGGTTTCGTGGTCAAGGGCGAAGACCTGCAGGCCAAGAACAAGGCCGGCAAGGGGCTGTTGAGCCTGCCGAACGGCTCCAAGGTCCTGCAGCCACGTCCTGTGGCTGACCGCGAGCAGAACTGGCTGGCGGCGGTGACCACCGAAGGTCGCCTGCTGGTGTTCAAGATCAGCGACCTGCCGCAGTTGGGTAAGGGCAAAGGCAACAAGATCATTGGTATTCCGGGTGAGCGCGTCGCCAGTCGTGAGGAATATGTGACCGATTTGGCAGTGATTCCGGACGGCGCCACCTTGGTGCTTCAGGCCGGCAAGCGTACGCTGTCACTCAAGCCCGACGATCTGGAACACTACAAGGGTGAGCGTGGCAGACGTGGCAATAAGCTACCGCGCGGATTCCAGCGTGTGGACGCATTGTTGGTGGAAAGCGCTACTTAAAGCGGCGATTTCGGCTGTCGATCTTCGTTTCGTCACGAAGATCGACGCAGAATCGCTGGAGTCATTGCGCATATTCACGGATGATATGACGTCCTTTGGCACAGGCGTGGCTGTGTGCCTTCATGTTTTTCGAGTATTTGACATTTGTGGGCGCGCCGTATGCGTCCACCTGGACGGAATGATGAATTTTCTACGCGTTCCTTTTGTATTGTTATTGACCGGCGTTCTGGGTTTGGCCGGGTGCAGCGTTCATCAACCAACATCGCTCTATCAACTCGACAGTGGCGATCCTGGACAACCTAAACAAAGTGCGGGCGTGGCGGTATTGCTGGGTCCGGTCTCCGTTGCCGACTACCTGCAACGGGAAACATTGCTTCAGCGTCAGCCCGACGGCAGCCTGACGGCGTCGACGGATGGTCGCTGGGCCGGCAGCCTGTCGGCGGATATCGATCAGTTGCTGTTGCGTCAGCTGGCCTGGAAACTCGACAGCCAGCGTGTGGTGATGGCGCCAGCGGCGGCCAATTTCACGCCGGACGTGCAGGTCGTGCTGTCGATCACCCGTCTGGATTCCGGCGAAAACCAACCGGCGGTACTGGATGCTCAGTGGCGTCTGCTTGATCGTCGCGGCACTGTGCGCGACAGCAAGCTGGTCCACCTGGAAGAGCCGCATGCCGGCACGTCGGCCGCGCAGGTCAAGGCTCAGGGCGTGTTGTTGCAGCGTCTGGCCGAGCAGCTCAGCGTGGCGGTCAAACCGGTTGCGTCGCAACCGCTGGTCGCCGATGAGCCGAAGAAAGCCGCGCAGCCGGCCAAGACGCGTACCGATCAGGACAAGCCAAAGATCCCGATGGCCTCGCCGATCCGCACCGATCTGGAAGTGTTCCGCTTCTGAGGTTCAGCCAGACAACAAAAAGCCCGCAGCGATGCGGGCTTTTTTGTGGGCGGCTGAAGGCTGACCTGTGACCTGTGACCTGTGACCTGTGGGAGCGAGCTTGCTTGCGAAAGCTATGCCCGCCCTCCACAGATGTTGCGACTGTTACTGCCTCTTCGCGGGCAAGCCCGCTCCCACAGGTCGTACTTGCCGCCTATCCGGCGGCAGCCGATTCGATCAGGCCTTGCGCGCCTCATGCATGCGCGCCAGTTGGCGCTCCAGCATCGACGGGTAGGGCTCCATCAGGCGTTCCACGCAGCTGGCGCCTTCAGGGCTGGCAATCGGGCGGATACGCGCACGCTGACGGATGGTGTGGTCTTCGCTGATCTTGCGCTCCACCAGCAGCAGGTTGCGGCTGTGTTGCGACAGGGCCAGGGCATCCTGTGCGGTTTCGGTCAGCAGCAGGTCGATCTGGTCCATGCCGTGCAGGCCTTCGCCCAGGGTCAGGCCCAGTTGCAGCTGCAGGGTGATGCCGCTGTCGGCCACTTCGATCTGCAAGGCATGGCTTAGTGCACGCAGCAGCTCGCCGCAGCAGATGGCGTTGGTCAGGTAGTCGTCGCCGCTGTCCTGGGTGCTGAACACCATCAGCGAGCTGCCGTCGTTCAGGGTGTGCAGTTCGCTGTCGTACAGCGAAGCGGCCTGATCGATGCAATCGCGATAGCGCTCCAGCAGTTCAGTCAGGCGTGCGCGAGGCAGGCGTCGCAGTTGCTCCTGCGAACCCAGCTGCACGGCCAGCACGGCGCTGTATTGCGGTTGCGAAGGTACGACCGGCAGGATCGGGCGAGGCGCCGGTTTCTGCGCGACCGGTGTTTCGTCACGCAAATCGGCGAACGGATCTTCTTCGTCGTCCTGATCTTCCTCGGCGACGATGCGTCGGGCCGGGATTGCCGTGGCGCGTGGCTTCGGCTCGTCGTCGAAGTCAGGGTCGCGCAGGTCGCTGGCGTCGAATTCAGGTGAAATCTCATCTTCATCGTCCGCTGCCACAGGCTCAGGCAATGGCGCAGGTTCCGGCTCTGGCGGTGCGTAGGAGGCCTTGAGCTGGCGGGCCAGGTCGCCGATCTCGTCCTGACGGTCGGTGGCCGGGGTGTACGGGTCGATGTAACGCAGCCACATGCGCAATTGCAGCATCGGCGTGGAAATGTGCCGCCCCAGACGCAGGCTCAAGGCCAGCGCCAGCGCCAGCAGAATACCGGCCAGAATGCCCATGCTTTGCAGGCTGATGGTCAGCGGCTGCTGGAACTGGCTCATGTCCAGGCTGATGCGCAGCGTACCGGCAACCACGTCCTGGAAGGTGATCTTGATCTCGTAAAGCCCTTCGGCTTCACCCAGCAGGCCGTTTTTCGGGCGCTGGCCGGCTTCGGCCAGAATGCGGTTGTCCATGCTGTAGATGGCCGCATGGGCCACCAGCGGGTTCTTCACCAGATTGCCAAGCAGCACGTTGAGGCTGAGGATGTCGTTGGACACCAACAGCTCCGTGGCGGACGTCGCGGTTTGCGTGGTCAGGGCCTGGCCAAGCGCGTCAGCCTGTTCGTGCATGGCCTGCTTGAATTGCAGACCCATCACGCAGGCGTAGATCACCAGCGCCAGCGCGACGAGAATCACGTTGTGGCTGGCGATGCGCAAAGCAATCGGAACGCGTCGATGACGCAATGCCCGGAAGATCAGCAAGAAGAAATTATCGGTTTTTACTGGCGTGGGCCGGTTCACTGAGCACGGCTCTCTTGGAGAAGTTGCCGCGCAGTATAGCGAGCGACCCGGAGGCGGCAAAGCGCTCGCTGTGCCCGGCGGTCACTGAAAGTGCGTAGAATGCGGTTTTTTTCCACAGCGGGGGTGCGCCTTGCGCGAAATTGTCCTGATAAACATTACCGGCGAAGACAGTCCGGGTCTGACAGCGGCCATCACCGGCGTTCTGGCTCAAGGCGGCGCCGATGTTCTGGATATTGGTCAGGCCGTGATCCATGACACGCTGTCGTTCGGCATTCTTGTGCAGATTCCGGACACCGAAAGCGGCTCGACGGTGCTGGACCGGGTGCAATTGAAGGCCGACGAGCTTGGCCTGCAGGTGCTGTTCACCCATGTCAGCGATGACGACTACCAGCATTGGGTAGAGGACCAGGGCAAGGACCGGCACATCGTGACGCTGTTGACCCGCAAGGTCACCGCCGAGCAACTGCAAACGGTCAGCGCCATCACCGCCCGATACGGCCTGAACATTGACCGTATCGATCGTCTGTCCGGGCGCATGGCACTGGACATGCCGACCGACAAGGGCAAGGGTTGCATCGAGTTTTCCGTGCGCGGCGAACCGGCCGATCCGCAGCAACTGCGTGCCGAATTCCTGCATGTGGCCCAGGAACTGAACGTCGATATCGCCTTCCAGCAGGATTCGGTGTTCCGTCGCAATCGCCGTCTGGCGGTGTTCGACATGGACTCGACGCTGATCGAGGCCGAAGTGATCGACGAGCTGGCGAAGGCCCATGGCGTGGGTGATCGCGTATCGGAGATCACCGAGCGGGCCATGCGCGGCGAGCTGGATTTCCGTGCCAGCTTCAAGGAGCGTCTGGCGTTGCTGAAGGGCCTGGACATCAAGGTGCTGGACGAAATCGGTGCGTCGCTGCGGCTGACCGAAGGGGCCGAAACCCTGTTCGCCGAGCTCAAGCGTCTGGGCTACAAGACGGCGATCCTGTCCGGCGGTTTCACCTATTTCGCCCGTCAGTTGCAGGCGAAACTGGGCATCGACTACATCTTCGCCAACGAGCTGGAAGTGGTGGACGGCAAGTGCACCGGCAATGCCATCGAGCCTATTGTCGATGCGCAGCGCAAGGCTGATCTGTTGCGTGAACTGGCGGCGAAGGAAGGCTTGAGCCTGGAGCAGACCATTGCAGTCGGCGACGGTGCCAACGACCTGCCGATGCTGGCGATTGCCGGTCTGGGTGTGGCGTTCCGTGCCAAACCGCTGGTCAAGCAGTCGGCGAAGCAGGCGATCTCGACCCTGGGTCTGGATGGCGTGCTGTACCTGCTGGGCTTCCGTGATCGTGAAGGGCAGGGGCGGTAAGTAGCGCTTGTGGCGTGATGCATGACCTGTAGGAGTGAGCTTGCTCGCGATTGCCATTGTTGAGTGCCAACTGTGCTGACTGTTGCAACGCAATCGTGAGCAAGCTCACTCCTACAAGGTGTGCGATCTCGACAATATGTTCGTCGTTCTTACAGCAACGTCCACAACGAATCGAATTCCTGCTCCGGCCCCGCCTTGGCGTCGTTCTTTTTCGGGTCTTCCTGCATCTGATATTCGAACTGGTTGTAGCTGCCGGTCGTGGCCTTGCGGTTGCTCAGGCTGGCCTGACGCTCATCGCCGCAGGTGTTGATCATCACCTTGCAGCCGTCTTCGAACGGCAGGCGCGGCGCGATCACGGTGGCTGGCACGTCGATGGCGCGCACTTCCGGCAACAACAGGGCACGCAGGTACTGGCTGCTCTGTTCGGCGCGCAGCAACTGCATGCCGCACGCCTGGGCGAAAGGCGCGATCAGCTCGACGCCCATCTGCGTGCCGCCGCCACGGACCTGACGGACCCAGCGCACCACACCGATACTCCAGCCGTGGCCGTGATCCTGAATGCCGATCATCTCGCCAGCCTGCAATTGATCTGGCACATCCTTCGGCCACGCCAGACAGTATCCGCCCGGGCTGTGGTTGACGATCTGCAGACTGTAAGTGGGAAAACCCTTCTGACCGTCCAGCGGTGAGCTGTTGTCAGCCTCGCCGCTCTGATATTCGATTTCCTCGAACGGCAGCAGATGACTCGCCGTGCCGCTGCGTTGCACGTCCATCGCCTGACCCCATGGATCATGCTTGGTGGATTCCAGCGGCTCCAGCGTGTATTCGGTGATCTTGCTGACTTCGGCCGTTGGGACCAGCAGCAGGTCGCTGAAGCATTTCTGCCCGCCGACGAAATAGTGCAGTGCGCTCATGCCGATGCAGACGGTCAGCGTGCCTTGGCCCGGTGTGCGCTGGAATGCACGCTCGGCAACGTCACCCCAGGCTGCGGCCAGATGCTGCAACACGTCCAGCGACAGACCGGGCGGTACATGCAGATAGGACTGCGAACGCTGCTCGGCTGGCATGTCGACATAGCGCAGCAGGGCTGCCGAAAGTGCGCGAGGGTCGAAGCCCAGCAGGTTGCCGCGCTGCTCTTCGGCGTACAGCGAGGTGTAACGCGGCGCCGTGTCGGTGGTCGGCGACACGGCATAGAGGCTGGTGCTGTCGGCTGGCGCCTGCAGCGTGACCATCGAACTCCAGGCGTCCAGTGCGTCGGCCAGTTTGCCGATGTTGTGCTGGCGCATCTGGTTGCAGCGCGAGCAGCCCATCAATAGCGCGACGATATAGGTCTGTTCGACGGTCAGTGTGCGAGTGTGATGTGCCTGGTTGTCGGCCACCGGGATCGTGTGCAGCTGATTTTGCCGGGCGATCTGATAGATCAGGTGCAACTCCAGCCACAGGCCGTCCTGTACCGGGCAATACAGCTGGTTGGCGCGAATCAGCGGGCCGTTGAGGCAATGCAGCGCGCGTTGCAATGCGGTGGTCAGCAGTTGCATGCGGTCCTTGCTGGGCCGAGGCGCAACGCGAGCAATGATCTGTTTGTAGCCGATGGCCAGATGGTTTTGCAGGGCCTGGCACAGGTTGGCGACCTTGCGCGGGCGTTCTTCCAGCACCACCGACTGGTTGAGGAAATGCCGCTCCAGGTGCTTGCACACGAAAAATACTTCCGGGCGCAGCAGTTCGAGCAATTGCAGGCGGTTTTCGCTGGGGGTCAGCAACTGATTCAGCTCGCCCAGGCCCTGATAGAGCTGGCGGGCCATTTCGCCGAGGTTGGCTTTGGGAAGGGTAGCGATCCAGCGCTTGAGATCTTTGGGTGTCGCATCACAGAACGACAGGCTCGACTGAGTCGGCACGGGGGCGCGCAACAACAGTGGGAGACTTAATTGGTTCATGTGACAGGCAAACTCCAACAACTACTGGCTCGGGTGGCTGGGTGAACTGCAGGGCAGTGGCACGTCGGCCGAGCGAAAAACGAGCAAGTGTACGTCAAGTTAAAGCGAAGTTTCCTACAGCACCGACAGACGACTGTAACAGCATCGGTCAGATATCGCAGCTTTAATATCAAAGTGACATTGTCTCAGAACTGTTACATCAGATTGATGACAGCCTCTGACAGGGCTGCATGAACGCAGCCCCGTCAGAGAAATCGCAGACAATTTTTGGAAGGCAAGAATCAGGCCTGGACAGGTGCTGCCAAGGCTTGGCCCATCTGTACAGGAGAGCCGGCGACCAATTGTTCCGCCCATTTCACTTGGTTCGGGCCGAACAGGACGATGGCGGTGGAGCCCAGCTTGAAGCGACCCATTTCGGCGCCTTTTTCCAGATGGATCGGCGCGCGGGAGGCTTCATCGTACTTGAAGCTTTTCAGTTCACGCTTTGGCGGGGTGACCAGACCGGCCCACACGGTTTCCACCGAAGCCACGATCATCGCGCCGACCAGTACCACGGCCATTGGGCCGCGTTCGGTGTCGAACAGGCAGACGACGCGCTCGTTGCGGGCGAACAGTTCCGGTACGTTTTCAGCGGTGGTCTGGTTGACCGAGAACAGGCGACCCGGCACATACACCATCTCGCGCAGGGTGCCGGCCAGCGGCATGTGGACGCGGTGATAGTCCTTCGGCGACAGGTAGATGGTGGCGAATTCACCGCCCATGAACGGTGCTGACAGGCGCGCATCGCCGCCCAGCAGCTCCAGCGCGCTGTAGCTGTGACCCTTGGCCTGGAAGATCCGGCCGTGTTCGATCGGGCCCAACTGGCTCACGGCGCCATCGGCCGGGCAGAGAATTGCACCCGGTGTTTCGTCCAGCGGGCGCGCGCCCGGTTTCAGGGCACGGGTGAAGAAGTCGTTGAAGTGCGGATAAGCGGTAACGTCTTCAACCAGCGCCTGGGACATGTCGACCTGATAACGGCGCACGAACCACTGGGTGAAGGCATTCTTGAACCAGCGCACCCGGCACTCGGCGACGCAGCCGGCCAGGCGCGACAGCAGGTGATGGGGCAGCAGGTATTGGAAGAGGATAAACAGACGCTGTTTCATCAGAGATCCTAAAGCGTTTCGGAAAGGCGGCGTTCCATACGGTCTGGTGCGACAGTCTGGTGCGCCAGATTATTTTTCGACCGGCGTGTCCGGATGATTGCCCCATTCGCCCCAGGAGCCTGCATAGCCCTTGACGCGCGGGTAGCCCAACGCCTTGGCCACCAGATAGGTGAAGCCGGAGCGGTGGTGTGTCTGGCAGTGGGTGATCACTTCCTTGTCCGGCGTGATGCCCAGGCTTTCGAGGATTTGTGGCATGTCCTTACGGATGCGCAGCTGGCGTGCCTGATCCATGCCGGCAGTCCATTCAAAATTTACCGCGCCGGGAATGTGGCCGCCTTTGGCCGCCAGCACTTTCTCACCGGAGTATTCGGTCGGACCACGAGCATCCCAGATCGCCAGATCGGCAGCACCGAGGCGGCTTTGCAGGTATTCGCGAGTGGCGGTCGGTGCGTCGTGCAGGGTCAGCGGCAACGGGCTGCCGGCAGCGGCAGGCACTTCAGTGGACAGCGGCAGGCCTGCCGCTTGCCAGGACAGCAGGCCGCCGTCCAGGTAGTGGTACTTCGAGTGGCCGATGACGTCCAGCAGCCAGATGAAACGGCCGGCCCAGCCACCGCCTTCGTCGTCGTAGGCCACGTAGACCGCATCGGGGTTGTGGCCCAGCTCACCGAACAGCGCTTCCAGTTGTGTCTGGGTCGGCATCAGGCCGGGTGCCGGGGGCTGGCCCAGTTGCGTGCGCTTGGGGTCGACGAAACGCGCGCCCGGAATGTGGCCGGCCTCGTAACGGGCGGCACTGGTCAGATCGACCAGAATCAGCTCTGAAGCGCCGAGGCGTGCCTGCAGGTCTGCGGGCTCGATCACCAGCGGCAAGCTTGAGAAGGCAGACATGTAACGTCTCCAGATGATGAAAAAAGAGGCGAATTGTAGCTCAGCCGTCAGCCATTGCGTTGGCTAAAGGTGGTCAGTGCCTTCTCGATGCATTGCCCGGTCTTGCCGAAGGCTTGCACGGTGACTTCCGAGAACGGCCCGCCGCCCTGATCGGCCACCACTAGCATCAGCACTCGGCCCTGGCTGGCCAGCGAGCGGATCAGCAGGTTTTCCCCGCTGAACAGATTGCGCAATTGAGGCGGTAGCAGAGCGGAGAACTGCGCATTGTTGGCCGGCGTCAGGCGCAATTGCGTGGCCTGAGTCAGCAGTCGTTGCAGGACGGTGCTGTCTTTGTAAGGGAGTGTGAGGGCTGCGGCAGAGTTATCCACACCGGCAAACTGGTGCACCCGCAGGCTGTCGGTCTTGCGGTCGATCATCAACAGTGCGACCCGGCGCAGGCCGGCAGCGAGCAGGGCGTCGCGGGCGCAGATGGTCAGGTGCATGGCGTTGGTGAACAGGGTGGGTTCCTTGAGCAGATCGCCGCAGAGCTTGCGCCAGTTCTGCAAGGCTTCGGCCGATGGCGGCGGCGCCGGCAGCGCGCCTTTTTGCACGCGGCGGAAATCCCAGGGCCAGAGCAGCGCCTCGGCCGGGTGCCAGACGCCGGGCACCGCATGCTGGCGCGCGCTGGCAGCGGCGTTCTGGTGCACCTGTTGTTGCAGCTCCATCAACGGCTGTTGCAGATAGAGGCTGGTCAGCAACTGCCAGCGCAGGTTGTGCGGCGAATCCCAGGACTGCTGGGCCGACAGTGCGAGACCGTTGGCCAGCAGAATGGTGTTGGCCGGCTGGTTGAACCAGCGGCGCAGCGGCAGGTTGGCATCCAGTTTCTGTTGCTGCTTGAGCGGGTCGTCGCTTTCGTGGGCGATGTGCAGCACTCGGACCAGGCTTCGCTGTTCGCGGATCAGCAGGCTGTAACCCTGGGTGACCCAGATCGGCAGACGCCAGTGCTCGGCGAGCTTCTGACACAGGCTCAGCAGGCGCACGCCGAACAGCGACTTTTCCACACGCTTCGCGCATTCGCCTTTGTGGATAACTCTCAGCTCCCACTCTTCCAGCAGTTTCGGGTGCGCCAGGGCCAGCGGCCACAGCGGCGAGAGAAACAGCAGGCTGCCCAGTTGAATGTCCTGCCACAGGCGGGCCAACTGGTTGGCGAACAGGCCATACGCCTGCTGCGTGGCATGCTGGCTGATCAATTGCAGCTGACGCAGCGCCACCGGGATCTTTTGCATTTCCACGCATGGCAGGCGAGCGAGCAGGGTGGCGGTGCGTGCCAGACCGAGGCGATTGAGCGCCACTTCCAGGCTTTCAGCAGGTTCGGCCAGGCCGCCGCTGTTGAGATTGGCTTCGCGCAGCACGCTGAGCACCAGCGCCGGGCTGTTCTGCATCAGGTCGGCGATGTCACGCAGCGAGCGGCGACTGTCGTTCAGCGCGGCAAGCACCTTGCCATGGGCCACGGCGGGGACCGGCAATGGCAGGCCGTCCAGCTGCTTGATCCAGCTGTCGAGGGTTTGCGGAACCGGGAGCGTCGAAGCGTTTTCTGATTGCATTCACAAGACCCATACGGCTGGGAGGTTTTGAACGGCGATGAATAGTGGCATCATGCTGGCCTTCGCGCTGCAGTGCCCGAGCCAGGCGCCAGTCAGGATTTTCATGTGTTTTGACTATAGTCTGGCGCACTCATGCCGATAAGTAGAACAAGAGTTTTCAGCGCTCTCGCACAATGACCATGAACCGGACTTCAAGTAAGTAATCTCTCTCTATGGCAAAAATTATCGGCATCATCGTCGTTTTCGCGAGCGTCCTCGGCGGCTACGTACTCTCACACGGTCAGATCGCTGCGCTGATCCAGCCTTTCGAGGTGATGATCATCGGCGGTGCCGCGTTCGGTGCATTCCTGCAAGCGAACCCGGGCTACATGACCATGCACGTCATCAAGAAGTCCGTGAAGATGTTCGGCTCGCGCTTCACTCACGGTTTCTACCTGGAAGTGCTCGGCCTGATCTACGAGATCCTCAACAAGAGCCGCCGTGAAGGCATGATGGCCATCGAGGGTGACATCGAAGAGCCGGCCAACAGCCCGATTTTCGCCAAGTACCCCGGCGTGCTGAAGGATGAGCGGATGATCGCGTTCATCTGTGACTACCTGCGCATCATGTCGTCCGGCAACATGGCTCCCCACGAACTGGAAGGCCTGTTCGACATGGAACTGTTGAGCATGAAGGAAGAGCTGGAGCACCCGTCCCACGCGGTGACCGGCGTTGCCGACGGCATGCCCGGTTTCGGTATCGTCGCGGCGGTACTGGGTATCGTGGTGACCATGGCGTCGCTGGGTTCCGGCGACAAGGCGGCGATCGGCATGCACGTAGGTGCGGCGCTGGTCGGTACCTTCTTCGGTATTCTCGCGGCCTACGGCTTCTTCGGCCCGCTGGCACAGTGCCTGGCTCACGACGCCAAGGAAGAGATGAACGTCTTTGAAGCGATCAAGGCTTCTCTGGTGGCTTCGGCTTCCGGCGTACCGCCTTCACTGGCTGTCGAATTCGGTCGCAAGGTTCTGTATCCGGCCCACCGCCCCAGCTTCAGCGAGCTGGAACAAGCTGTTCGCGGTCGTTGATCCATGGAAAATAATCAGCCGATCATAGTCAAGCGCGTCAAGCGCTTCGGCGGAGGCCACCACGGCGGCGCCTGGAAAATCGCCTTCGCCGACTTCGCCACGGCGATGATGGCGTTCTTCCTGGTGCTGTGGCTGATGTCCTCGGCCACGCCTGAGCAATTGATTGCCATCGCCGGTTACTTCAAGGACCCGGTGGGCTTCTCCGACAGCGGCTCGCCTTACGTCATCGACCTTGGCGGTTCGCCGGAAATGTCGCCGGACCAGACCCTCAATCCCGAGGTGAAGTCCACGCCTGCACCGGACAAGGTGCCGGTGGATGCCGATCAGCAGGATGCGGCGGCCGAGCAGGTCGAGCAGGAGCGTCTGGAGATGCTGCTGCAAGAGTTGCAGACCAAGGTCAACGAGAACCCGCAGCTGGCCAAGTTCAAGGACCAGATCCTGTTCGAGATCACCCAGGACGGTTTGCGCATCCAGATCATGGATGCCGAGAACCGCCCGATGTTCGACATCGGCAGTGCGCGTCTGAAGCCGTACTTCGAGGACATCCTGCTGGCGATGGCTGACACCATCAAGGCTGTGCCGAACAAGGTCAGCATCAGTGGTCACACCGACGCGACGCCTTATGTGGGCAACAACGGTTTCGGCAACTGGGAGCTGTCGGCCAACCGCGCCAACGCCGCTCGCCGTGCGCTGATCGCCGGTGGCTATCCGGACCCGCAGGTTGCACGGGTGGTCGGCTATGCCTCGTCGTCGCTGTACGACAAGGAAAACCCGAACAACCCGATCAACCGCCGCATCGACATCGTGGTGCTGACCAAGAAGGCGCAGAGCCGCATCGAAGGCGACCAGAACGCCGGCGAAGCACCGAAGACCACCCCGGCTCCGGCACCGGCTGCACCGGCCGGCCAACCGGGGGCATCGAACGGCGCACCGGCGGTCGATCCACAGGCCTACGCCCAACCTCACGAGATCCGGCAGAAGCTGAACCTCTTCGATCAAGGGCAACTGAAGATCGACGAAACCAAGAACTGAGGCTCGTCCCCAATAAAAACGCCGCGATCATCGCGGCGTTTTTCGTTGTGGCTGCTGGTCAACCTGTAGGAGCGTGGCTTGTCCCGCGACCGGCTGCTAAGCAGTCGTAAACCCAGACGACTATGCAGCCCAGACACACCACGTTTACTGGATTTACGACGACTCCGTCGCCGGTCGCGGGACAAGCCGCGCTCCTACAGTCAGTGGCGTCGCCTGAGTTCAGTAGCTGTTCTCCGGCAAGCTGGCGATGATCGAGCGGTAGCTGTTCATCCGTTGCTGTTGCACGCGGCCTTCTTCCAGGGCCTTGAGCAGCGCGCAGCCCGGTTCGCGGTCGTGTTTGCAGTCGCGGAAGCGGCAGCGGCCCAGCAGGTCGTTGAATTCGATGAACCCGGCTTCGACATCGGCGCGGCTGACATGGACCAGACCGAATTCGCGAATGCCCGGCGAGTCGATCAGGTCGCCGCCACGGGGGAAGTGGAACAGTCGCGCGGTCGTGGTGGTGTGCGTGCCTTGACCGGAAAACTCCGACAGCGGCCCGACCCGGGTTCCGACTTCCGGCAGCAGGCTGTTGACCAGCGACGACTTGCCCACGCCGGACTGGCCGACGAACACACTGGTGTGGTGATCCAGCAAGTCCTGCAGTTGCTGCATGCCGTCGCCATGGTGCGCCGACACTTCCAGCAGCGGATAACCCAATTGCCGATACACCGCCAGCAGGGCGTTGAGCGCCGGGGCGTTCTGTTCGTCGATCAGGTCGGCCTTGTTCAGCAGTAGCAGCGGGCGAATGCCGGCGTGCTCGGCGGCCACCAGATAACGGTCGATCAGATTGGCGTGAGGCTCCGGCATCGGTGCAAAGACGATGACGATCAGGTCGACGTTGGACGCCACCGGCTTGAGTTGGCCTCGCGAGTCCGGGCGGCACAGTTCGGTATCGCGCGGCAGTTGCGCGACGATCACGCCGGTGCCCTGATTGCCGGCCCGCCAGACCACCTGGTCACCGGTGACCAGCGCCGGCAGGTTGGCCCGCAGATAGCAACGGAACACCTGGCCTTTCAGTTCGCCATCCTGCGCCTCGACCTCGACCTGCACGCCGAAGTGCGCGATCACCAGGCCGGTCTGTTCCGGGCCCAGATCACCGCCTTCCAGGGTTTCCAGAGCTTGGGATTCACGCTTGGCGGCACGCGCGGCGCGCTCGCCCTGAATCTTTTCGATGCGCCAGTTCTGGCGGCGGTTGAGTTGGCGTTTGGCCATGGAAATTCAGTGTTCCGTTTTGATGACGCGTAAAACTGCAGAAGATAAAACGCCGCGAGTCTACCACGCCTGTCTGGGCTAAACTGCGCGCCTACGCTGAGGAGCCGACATATGCAGAACAAGCAGAACCTGATCTGGATCGACCTGGAAATGACCGGTCTGGACCCGGACAACGACGTCATCATCGAAATGGCCACCATCATCACCGACAGCGAACTCAACACCCTGGCCGAAGGGCCGGTGATCGCCGTGCACCAGAGCGACGAGATTCTCAACGGCATGGATGAGTGGAACACTCGCCAGCACGGCGGCTCGGGCCTGACCCAGCGCGTGCGCGAGAGCAGGATTTCTGCGGCCGAAGCCGAAGCCATGACCCTGGACTTCATCAAGCAGTGGGTGCCAGAGCGCAGCTCGCCGATCTGCGGCAACAGCATTTGCCAGGACCGCCGCTTCCTGTACAAGCGCATGCCGACGCTGGAAGCCTACTTCCATTACCGCAACCTTGACGTGTCGACCCTCAAGGAACTGGCTGCGCGCTGGTCGCCGGAGCTGAAATTCAAGAAGGGCAGCACGCACCTGGCTCTGGACGACATTCGCGAATCCATCGCCGAGCTGCGTTTCTATCGCGAGCACTTCATCAAGGTGTGACTCGCGATGCAGGGGCGCGATAGCGTGTTGTCAGATTGCCCATGCGGTACAGGCCCGAAGCAATCGCGGGCAAGCGCGCTCCTACCGTTTTAGATTGCGCGCTTTCTTGCAGGGACTGCCACCATGTTGCTGATGCTCTATCTGATCGCCATCACCGCCGAGGCCATGACCGGCGCCTTGTCCGCCGGACGTCGCGGCATGGACTGGTTTGGTGTGGTGCTGATCGCCTGCATCACTGCGCTGGGTGGCGGCTCCGTGCGTGACGTGCTGCTCGGGCACTACCCGCTGACCTGGGTCAAACACCCGGAATACCTGATTCTCACCAGCGTTGCGGCGCTGGTGACGATTTTCATCGCCCCACTGATGCGGCATCTGCGCTCGCTGTTTCTGGTGCTCGATGCGCTGGGGCTGGTGGCGTTCACCGTCATTGGCTGCACGACTGCGCTGGACATGGGCCTGAGCTTTCCGGTGGCGGCGGTCAGTGGGGTGATCACGGGCGTATTTGGCGGCATCCTGCGGGATATCTTCTGCAACGACATCCCGCTGATCTTCCGCCGCGAGCTGTACGCCAGTGTGTCCTTTGCTGCGGCCTGGTGCTTTCTGCTGTGTCAGTACGCAGGGTTGCCGCTGGAGCAGGGCACGCTGATTACCCTGTTCGGCGGGCTATTGCTGCGGCTGCTGGCAATCCGCTTTCACTGGGAAATGCCCAAGTTTGTCTACAAGGATGGGCACTGATCTTGATCTGAGTAGGAGTGAGCTTGCTCGCGATGACGGCGTGTCGGACGGCAATGTTCTGTCTGATCAAGTGCAATCGCGAGCAAGCTCACTCCTACGAAGGAGAGCGTTGTTCATGCTGACGCAACGCCCATTCCACATGCTCACGCACCATCTCCGACGGGTCATCCCGCCGCGCTTTCAGGGCTTCGATCACCGGGATGGTCGACGGTGCGTTCCCTAGTCCCACCGCCAGATTCCTCAACCAGCGTTCGTAACCGGCGCGTCGCAGGGGTGAGCCTTCGGTATTGCTGAGGAAGGTGGGCTCGTCCCACAGAAACAGCGTGGTCAGCTCGGCATTGTCCAGGCCGTGGCGCGGTTTGAAATCGGTCTGGTCGGTGGGGCGGGCGAAGCGATTCCACGGGCAGACGATCTGGCAATCGTCGCAACCGAACACCCGGTTGCCGATCATCGCGCGCAGCTCTTCCGGAATCGACGTCTTCAGCTCGATGGTCAGGTAGGAAATGCAACGGCGGGCGTCCAGCACGTAGGGGCCGGCGAAGGCGTTAGTCGGGCAGATGTCGAGGCAGGCCTGACAGCGCCCGCAGTGCTCGGTCTTGTGCGGTTCATCCACCGGCAGCGGCAGATCGACGAACAGCTCGCTGAGGAAGAAGTAGCTGCCGGCCTTGCGATTGAGCACCAGGGTGTTTTTGCCGATCCAGCCCAGCCCGGCCTGCTCGGCGATGGCCTTCTCCAGCACTGGCGCACTGTCGACGAAGGCACGGAAACCGAACGGGCCGATGGCCTGCTGGATGCGTTCGGCCAGTTGCTGCACGCGCTTGCGGATCAGCTTGTGGTAGTCGCGGCCCAGGGCGTAGCGCGAGACGTAGGCTTTTTCCGGCTGGGCCAGACGCTGCGCCATTTCGGTATCCCCGGGCAGATAGTCCATGCGCAGCGAAACCACGCGCAGCGTGCCCGGCACCAATTCGTCGGGATGCGAACGTTTGCTGCCATGGGCTGCCATATAGTCCATCTCGCCGTGGTAACCGGCCGCCAGCCAGCGCTCAAGATGCTGTTCGTGTTCGCCCAGGTCCAGTCCCGAGATACCGACTTGCTGAAAGCCGAGCTCACGCCCCCAGTCCTTGATGCTCTGGGCAAGGTCAGTCAGTTCGGCCGCCGTCAACGGCGCTGAGTTTGTGGTTGGATCTACAGTAATCGCGGACATGCAAAGGGGACACCGGGGCGCAGGTGCGTATAATTCTGCCAGACATCGGAGCCCAAAGACGCATGTTGCACAGCAAACCCCCATTACCCGACGCACTGTACAGCGCCGCGCAGGTGCGCGACCTCGACGCACGCCTGATCGCCGCCGGCATGCCGGGCTTTGAACTGATGCAGCGCGCGGCCCATGCCGCCTGGCGGGCGATCCGTCGGCGCTGGCCGGATGCCCGGCAGCTGACGGTGCTGGCCGGACATGGCAACAATGCCGGTGATGGCTATCTGATTGCAGCCTTGGCACAGCGTGCCGGCTGGCAGGTCGTGGTACTGGCAGTCGGCAGCTGTGCCGTGCTCAAGGGCGATGCCGAGGCGGCTTATCAAGAAGCGCTGGCTGCTCACGTCGACGTACAGCCCTGGCATTCGCAGACGCTGAGCGGAATCGTCGTCGATGCGTTGTTGGGCACCGGGCTGACCGGCGAGGTTCGCCCCCCTTACGGCAATGCCATTGAAACCATCAACGCCAGCGGCCTGCCGGTGGTGTCGGTGGACATTCCTTCGGGGCTCTGTGCCGATACCGGCGCGATCCTTGGCGTGGCGGTCCGCGCCGACCTGACGGTGACCTTCATTGGCCTGAAAGTCGGCCTGTTTACCGGCGAAGCGGTCGATCTGATCGGCGAGCTGGAATTCGACGACCTTCAGGCGGATACCGCTATCGTGGCCGCCACACCGGTCAGCGTGAAGCGTCTGGACCATGGCAGCCTGCCAAAACTGTCGTCCAGACCGCTTTCTGCCCATAAAGGGCAATTCGGTCGGGTACTGGTGATCGGCGGTGATCGCGGTTTTGGCGGTGCTGCGTTGCTGTCCAGCGAGAGCGCCCTGCGCAGCGGTGCCGGGATGATCACCCTGGCGACCCGCGCCGAGCACGTTTCTGCGGCGCTGGCGCGCATCCCGGAAGTGATGACCGCCGCGGTCGGCTCGGCCAATCAATTGATGGCGCTGATCGAACCGGCCAGCGTGCTGGTGGTCGGGCCGGGCCTCGGTCAGCAGGCGTGGGGCCGCAGCCTGCTGTCGGCGGCCGCCAATGCCGAACGCCCGCAAGTCTGGGATGCCGACGCGCTGAATCTGCTGGCCGCCGGGCAGGTCAGCTTGCCGAAGGGTTGTGTGATCACCCCGCACCCCGGCGAAGCGGCGCGATTGCTTGGCGTCGGTACCCGGGAAATCCAGGCGGATCGCCCGGCGGCTGCGCGGGCGCTGGCGAAGAAATTCAACGCCGTGTGTGTGCTCAAAGGCAGCGGCAGCCTGATTGCAAACCCCGCCGGCGAGCTGGCGCTGGCCGACCATGGTCACCCGGCGATGGCGACCGCCGGTCTGGGCGATGTGCTGGCCGGGCTGATTGGCGCCCTGCTGGCGCAGCACATGTCACCTTTCGACGCGGCGTGCCTGGGGGTGTGGCTGCACGCCCGTGCCGGCGAGCAATGCGGCCGCACCGGCCGCGGGCTGGCTGCCGCTGATCTGATTCCTGTCATTCGTCTGCTTCTGGAGGAGCAACAACCGTGTCTGAGCTAACCCTGCACCTGGTCGGTGAAGAAGCCATGACGAACCTGGGCACTCAACTTGCCCAAGTGACTGAAAGTAATGGGATTATTTTTCTGGAAGGGGATCTCGGCGCCGGCAAGACGACGATTTCCCGAGGCATCATTCGTGGTCTGGGCCATACGGGGGCGGTGAAAAGTCCGACCTTTACGCTCGTGGAACCTTATGAAATTGGCAAGAATCGCGCGTATCACTTTGATCTTTACCGACTTGTTGATCCAGAAGAGCTAGAATTCCTCGGCATACGCGACTACTTCGAGGGAGACGCGCTTTGCCTGATCGAGTGGCCCAATCTCGGTGCAGGCTTTTTGCCAAAGCCTGACCTGATCATTACCATTAGGCCGCACGCGGAAGGTCGAGTGCTGACGCTGAGCCCGGAGAGCTCGCGCGGTGAGCGATGGTGTGCCGCTTTGGCTTTGGAATTCAAATAGATATGGGGTTAGGTATGCGCATGCGCGCGCTGGTGACTGTGATAGGACTGCTGTTGACGACATTGGCTGTCGACGTGTTGGCCGCTTCACAGGTACGAAGTGTTCGCTTATGGCGTGCGCCGGATAACACGCGACTGGTGTTCGACCTGTCCGGTCCGGTCCAGCACAGCGTTTTCACCCTGCAATCGCCCGACCGTCTGGTGATCGACATCAATGGCGCGACGCTGGCCGGTTCGCTGAACATCGGCACCGCCAACACGCCGATCACCAGCATGCGTTCGGCTCAGCGTACGCCTGACGACCTGCGCGTGGTCATCGACCTGAAAAAGGCCGTGACCCCGAAAAGCTTCACCCTGGCGCCGAACCAGCAATACGGTAACCGTCTGGTGGTCGATCTGTACGACAACCCGGCCGATGCCAACCCGACGCCGACCGTCGCGGACACCCCGGCAACGGCGGCTCCAGCCACGCCTGCGGTGCCGGTCAGCCCGTCCAAGCCTGAAATCAAGCTCGCCCCAGTGCCCAACGGCAAGCGCGACATCGTGGTCGTGGTCGACGCCGGTCATGGCGGGGAAGACCCGGGTGCGTCCGGTGGTCGCGGGCAGAAGGAAAAGAACGTGGTGTTGTCCATCGCCAAGGAGTTGCAGCGCCAGATCAATGCCGAAAAAGGTTATCGCGCCGAGCTGACCCGTACTGGCGACTACTTCATTCCGCTGCGTAAACGTACCGAGATCGCCCGGGCCAAGGGCGCTGACCTGTTCGTGTCCATTCACGCCGACGCCGCGCCGTCTTCCGCCGCCTTCGGTGCGTCGGTGTTCGCCCTGTCCGAGCGCGGCGCGACGTCGGAAACCGCGCGCTGGCTGGCGGACAGCGAAAACCGCTCCGACCTGATCGGCGGTGCCGGGGCCGTGAGCCTCGACGACAAGGATCGCATGCTCGCCGGCGTGCTGCTGGACCTGTCGATGACCGCGTCGCTGACGTCGAGCCTCAACGTCGGGCAGAAAGTGCTGACCAACATTGGTCGCGTGACTTCGTTGCACAAATCGCGAGTCGAGCAGGCTGGCTTCATGGTGCTCAAGTCGCCGGACATCCCGTCGATCCTGGTCGAAACCGGCTTTATTTCCAACGCCGCCGAAGCCAACAAGCTGGAAGGTGCGAGCCACCAGCAGGCGCTGGCACGTTCGATCACGGCCGGCGTGAAGCAATTCTTCCAGCAGAACCCGCCACAGGGCACCTACATTGCCTGGCTGCGTGATAACGGCAAGCTGGCCATGGGCCCGCGTGAGCACACCGTTCGTCCCGGCGAGTCGCTGAGCATGATCGCGGTGCGTTATGACATGAGCATGGCGGCGTTGCGTTCGGCCAACAATCTGAGCTCCGACGAGCTCAAGGTTGGCCAGCAACTGAAAATCCCGAGCGGGGAACTGGCGGGCGAGCCATGACCGATCTGCTGCTCGACGAACACGGCTTCGACATCACTGCGAAAACTGACAGTCCGGCACTCCAGGCGGCGCGTATTCAACTGCTCAGCCCGCGACTGGCGAACCAGATTGCTGCCGGCGAAGTGGTCGAGCGGCCGGCCTCGGTGATCAAGGAGCTGCTGGAAAACAGCCTGGACTCCGGTGCGCGGCGTATCGACGTGGACGTCGAGCAGGCCGGCATCAAGCTGTTGCGGGTGCGTGATGACGGTGGCGGTATCTCGTCCGATGACCTGCCGCTGGCTCTGGCGCGACATGCCACCAGCAAGATTCGCGAACTGGAGGACCTGGAACAGGTCATGAGCCTGGGTTTCCGTGGCGAGGCGCTGGCGTCGATCAGTTCGGTCGCACGTCTGACCCTTACTTCCCGTACCCGTGATGCCGACCAGGCCTGGCAGGTGGAAACCGAAGGCCGCGACATGGCTTCGCGGGTGCAGCCGGCGGCGCATCCGGTGGGTACCTCGGTGGAAGTTCGCGATCTGTTCTTCAACACCCCGGCGCGTCGTAAATTCCTCAAGGCCGAAAAAACCGAATTCGATCACTTGCAAGAAGTGATCAAACGTATGGCGCTGGCCCGTTTCGACGTGGCTTTTCACCTGCGTCACAACGGCAAGACCGTGCTCAGCCTGCACGAGGCCCGCGATGAAGTGGCCCGTGCCCGGCGTGTCTCGGCGGTCTGCGGTCCGGGTTTTCTGGAACAGGCCCTGCCGATCGAGATCGAGCGCAATGGCCTGAGGCTGTGGGGCTGGGTCGGTCTGCCGACTTTCTCGCGCAGCCAGGCCGACTTGCAGTATTTCTTCGTCAACGGCCGTGCGGTGCGCGACAAACTGGTCGCCCACGCGGTGCGTCAGGCCTATCGCGACGTGCTGTTCAACGGTCGCCATCCGACCTTTGTGCTGTTTTTCGAGATTGATCCGGCGGCGGTCGATGTCAACGTACACCCGACCAAGCACGAAGTGCGCTTCCGTGACGGCCGCATGGTGCATGACTTCCTGTATGGCACGCTGCACCGTGCGCTGGGCGATGTACGCCCGGAAGACCAGTTGGCCGGTACCACGTCGGTGACGGCGCTGGTGCGTCCGACCGGCGCGGAAGCCGGCGAGTTCGGCCCGCAGGGCGAGATGCGTCTGGCCAATAACGTGCTGGAAACCCCGCAGGGGCAGGCCTGGAACCCTCCGGCCGGTTCCGGCAGTGGTGCGGGTTATCAGTATCAATACACGCCGCGTCCGGCATCGGTATTGCCGGCGGCAGAGGCTCAGGCGGCCTATCGCGAATTCTTCGCGCCGCTGCCCGGTACGCCGGCTGCCCCGGCGCCGATGGCTTCTGGCGCGGTGGCGCTGCCGGAGTCTCAGGGCGACATACCGCCGCTGGGTTATGCACTGGCGCAGCTCAAAGGCATTTATATCCTTGCGGAAAACGCTCAGGGCATGGTGCTGGTCGACATGCACGCTGCCCACGAGCGGATCATGTACGAACGGCTGAAGATCGCCATGGCCAGCGAAGGCCTGAGCGGCCAGCCGCTGCTGGTGCCGGAGTCGATTGCGGTGAGTCAGCGCGAGGCCGATTGCGCTGAGGAGCACATGGCGACTTTCCAGCAACTGGGTTTCGAGTTGCAGCGTCTGGGCCCGGAAAGCCTGGCGATCCGGCAGATCCCCGCATTGCTCAAACAGGCCGAGGCCAACCGGCTGGTGCATGACGTGCTGTCCGACCTGATGGAGTTTGGCACCAGCGACCGCGTGCAGGCGCACATGAACGAATTGCTGGGCACCATGGCCTGCCACGGCGCGGTGCGCGCCAACCGGCGTCTGGCCATTCCGGAGATGAACGCCCTGTTGCGCGACATGGAAAACACCGAGCGCAGCGGTCAGTGCAACCATGGACGGCCGACCTGGACCCAATTGGGTCTGGATGATCTCGACAAACTGTTCCTGCGCGGTCGCTGATGAGTGCTCTCCCTCCTGCCATCTTTTTGATGGGGCCGACCGCCGCCGGCAAGACCGACCTGGCGATCGAACTGACCAAAGTGCTGCCCTGCGAGCTGATCAGCGTCGATTCGGCGCTGGTCTATCGCGGCATGGACATCGGCACGGCGAAGCCTTCAAAAGCGCTTCTGGACAAGTATCCGCACCGGCTGATCGATATTCTCGACCCGTCGCAAAGCTATTCGGCGGCGGATTTCCGCGCCGATGCGCTGCAGGCGATGGAAGAAATCACCGGTCGAGGAAAAATTCCTCTGCTGGTGGGCGGCACCATGTTGTATTTCAAGGCTCTGATGGAGGGCCTCGCCGACATGCCGGCCGCCGATGCCCAAGTGCGTGCGCAGCTGGAGGCCGAAGCGGCCAGCCTTGGCTGGCAGGCGTTGCATGACGAGCTGGCGCGTATCGACCCGGTGTCGGCGGCGCGGATTCACCCCAATGACCCGCAGCGGCTGGTTCGTGCGCTGGAGGTTTATCGGGTCAGCGGCATGAGTATGACCGCGCACCGTGAGCAACAAAGTGCGCAAACTGCTCAAGCCAGCGCTTCGGGGCGACATCAATTGCCCTATACTGTCGCGAATCTTGCGATCGCACCGACGGATCGCAAGGTCTTGCATGAGCGGATCGCCCTGCGTTTCCGGCAAATGCTCGACGAAGGATTCATTGAAGAAGTGATGACGTTACGTTCGAGGGGTGACCTGCACTCGGATTTACCGTCTATAAGAGCTGTAGGGTATCGCCAGGTCTGGGATTATCTGGACGGCAAGTTGGACCGTGAAGAGATGCAGGAACGCGGCATCATCGCCACGCGTCAATTGGCCAAGAGACAGTTCACCTGGTTGCGAAGCTGGGAAAATTTACACTGGTTGGACAGCCTGGCTTGCGACAATCTGCCACGCACCTTGAAATACCTGGGATCACTCTCCATATTGAGCTGAGTCTCTGCAATAGCCGTCTATCCTTGGGGGGTAACGGCCCAAGCCAATGTTTTCGAATTTATTCTATTGATCCTTAAAGGAGTGCGGCACATGTCAAAAGGGCATTCGCTACAAGACCCTTACCTGAATACTTTGCGTAAAGAGAAGGTCGGGGTTTCGATCTATCTGGTCAACGGCATCAAGCTGCAGGGCACGATCGAATCTTTCGACCAGTTCGTCATTCTGCTGAAGAACACTGTCAGCCAGATGGTTTACAAACACGCTATCTCCACCGTCGTTCCTGTCCGTCCGATTCGTCTGCCTAGCGCATCCGAGTCCGACCAGGGTGACGCTGAGCCAGGTAACGTCTGATAGGAGTCTGCCTTGTTCTTTGAGCGCCACGGTGGTGGTGAGCGGGCAATCCTCGTTCACTTGGATGGTCAGGACCCTGAGGCGCGCGAAGATCCGCAGGAGTTCCAGGAACTGGCTCTGTCGGCAGGCGCCGATATCGTCGCATTCGTCAACGTGCCACGACATCGGCCAACCGCCAAGTTTCTCGTAGGCAGTGGCAAGGTCGAAGAGTTGCGTGACCTGGTCAGTGCCGAGAAAGTCGATCTCGTCATCTTCAATCATGTCCTTACGCCCAGTCAGGAACGTAACCTTGAACGTGTGTTCGAGTGTCGCGTGCTTGACCGTACCGGGCTGATTCTCGACATCTTCGCCCAGCGCGCCCGGACTCACGAGGGCAAGCTGCAGGTCGAGCTGGCACAGCTCGAGCACATGAGTACCCGACTGGTTCGCGGCTGGACTCACCTTGAGCGTCAGGGTGGCGGTATCGGTCTGCGCGGCCCGGGTGAAACCCAGCTGGAAACCGACCGGCGCCTGTTGCGGGTACGCCTGCGGCAGATCAAGAGCCGTCTGGAGAAGGTTCGCAGCCAGCGTGATCAGGCCCGTCGTGGCCGTTCCCGTGCCGAAATCCCTACGGTTTCCATCGTCGGTTATACCAACGCCGGCAAATCGACCCTGTTCAATGCGGTGACCGATTCCGACGTCTACGCTGCTGACCAGTTGTTCGCAACCCTCGACCCGACCCTGCGCCGTCTCGATCTCGACGACCTGGGACCGATCGTGCTGGCTGACACCGTGGGCTTCATTCGCCACCTGCCGCACAAGCTGGTCGAGGCCTTTCGGGCTACGCTCGAAGAATCGAGCAACTCGGACTTGTTGCTGCATGTGATCGACTCTCACGAGCCGGACCGCATGGAGCAGATCGAACAGGTGATGGCGGTGCTGGGCGAGATCGGTGCCCAGGACTTGCCGATGCTGGAGGTCTATAACAAACTCGATTTGCTCGAAGGGGTCGAGCCCCAGATTCAGCGCAATGCCGATGGCAAGCCGCAGCGGGTCTGGGTGTCTGCGCGTGACGGGCGTGGTCTGGACCTGTTGAAACAGGCCATCGCCGAGCTGTTGGGGGACGATCTGTTCATTGGCACCTTGTGCCTGTCGCAACGCTTCGCACGGCTGCGTGCCCAGTTCTTTCAGCTGGGTGCGGTGCAGAGCGAGGAGCATGACGAAGAAGGCCAGAGTCTGCTGGCTGTAAGGCTGCCCCGAGTTGAATTCAATCGCCTGGTGAGTCGCGAAGGACTGCAGCCGCTGGAATTCATCGAGCAACACACTTTGCAATAAAAGCCTGAAGAAGCGGTTGTACGGCTTCCACAGGCATTCTGTAGCATTGGTCGGCGCGCCGCGGGCGCGTCTTTGCTTTATCAGATGGAGAGCGCTATGGCTTGGAATGAGCCGGGTGGCAACTCGAATAATCAGGATCCCTGGGGCGGAAAACGCAAGGGCGGCGACCGCAAGGGGCCACCGGATCTCGACGAGGCCTTCCGAAAGCTGCAGGAAAGCCTGAATGGGTTGTTCGGTGCCAGCAAGAAACGCAGCAGTGATGGTGGTGGTAACGGCGGGTCGGGCAAGGGCGGTGGCTTCGGCCTGCTCGGCATCGGCTTCGTGGTGCTGCTCGCCATCTGGCTTTACAACGCAATCTATGTCGTCGACGAGCAGGAGCAGGCAGTCATTCTGCGCTTCGGCAAGTACTACGAAACGGTCGGTTCGGGTCTGAACATCTATTTCCCGCCGTTCGACCGCAAGTACCTCGAAAACGTGACGCGCGAGCGTGCGTACAGCAAGCAGGGCCAGATGCTCACCGAAGACGAGAACATCGTCGAGGTGCCGCTGACCGTGCAATACCGCATCACCAACCTGCAGGATTTCGTGCTGAACGTCGATCAGCCTGAAGTCAGCCTGCAGCACGCAACCGAGAGCGCGCTGCGCCATGTGGTCGGTTCGACTGCCATGGATCAGGTGCTGACCGAAGGGCGTGAGCAGATGGCTGGCGAGATCAAGGAGCGCCTGCAGCGTTTCCTAGACACCTATCGCACCGGCATCACCGTGACCCAGGTGAACGTGCAGAGCGCTGCGGCGCCGCGTGAAGTTCAGGAAGCCTTTGATGACGTGATCCGTGCCCGTGAAGACGAGCAGCGTTCACGCAACCAGGCTGAAACCTACGCCAACGGTGTGATCCCGGAAGCCCGTGGTCAGGCTCAGCGCATCCTCGAAGATGCCAACGGCTACCGTGACGAAGTCATCTCGCGCGCCAAGGGTGAGGCCGACCGCTTCACCAAGCTGGTCGCCGAGTACCGCAAGGCACCGGAAGTCACTCGCGAGCGCCTGTATCTGGAAACCATGCAAGAGGTCTACAGCAACACCAGCAAGGTGCTGGTGACCGGCGACAAGGGGCAGAACAACCTGCTTTATCTGCCACTGGACAAGATGATCGAAAGCAGTCGCAGCGGTGCGGCATCCTCCACCGGCGGCTCGGCCGCGACGGTCGTGGATCCGGGCTCGCGAGCAGCGGACATGCAACAGCAACGTGACACGCGCACTAGGGAGACTCGTTGATGAGCAATAAATCTCTGGTAGCGCTGATTGTCTGCGTGGTGCTGGCTGTGGTCGCGTGGAACAGCTTCTACATCGTTTCCCAGACCGAGCGTGCAGTGTTGCTGCAATTCGGTCGCGTGGTTCAGACCGATGTGCCACCGGGTCTTCACGTGAAGATTCCTTACGTGAACCAGGTGCGCAAGTTCGACGGTCGCCTGTTGACCCTCGATGCGCCGACTCAGCGTTTCCTGACTCTGGAAAAGAAAGCGGTCATGGTCGATGCCTACGCCAAGTGGCGAGTGAAGGACGCCGAGCGTTTCTACACTGCGACCTCCGGCCTC
The DNA here is from genome assembly GCF_044746785.1 of Pseudomonas sp. NPDC090208. Lineage (NCBI taxonomy): Bacteria > Pseudomonadati > Pseudomonadota > Gammaproteobacteria > Pseudomonadales > Pseudomonadaceae > Pseudomonas > Pseudomonas sp. NPDC090208. Next base: position 106,378 of record NZ_JBIVCU010000001.1, on the reverse strand, counting down.
AAGCAGATCGCCGATGAGCGCCTGTCCCGTCGTCTGGAATCCGGTCTGCGTGACCAGTTCGGCAAGCGCACCCTGCACGAAGCCGTGTCGGGTGAGCGTGACGCACTGATGGCGGACATCACCGCAACGCTGAATCGCATGGCAGAAAAAGAGCTGGGCATCGAAGTCATCGACGTCCGGGTCAAGGCCATCGATCTGCCCAAGGAAGTCAACCGCAGCGTGTTCGAGCGGATGAGTACCGAGCGTGAGCGTGAGGCTCGCGAGCACCGCGCCAAGGGTAACGAGTTGGCGGAAGGTATTCGTGCCGACGCCGATCGTCAGCGTCGCGTGTTGCTGGCAGAAGCCTATCGTGAGTCGGAAGAGGCCCGCGGTGACGGCGATGCGCAAGCAGCGGCGATCTACTCCAAGGCCTACGGCCAGGATCAGGAGTTTTATGCGTTCTACCGCAGCCTGCGTGCCTACCGTGAAAGCTTCGCCAACAAGAGCGACGTGATGGTGCTCGATCCGGGCAGCGAATTCTTCCGCTACCTGGAAAAAGCCAAGCCGTGAATCACGACCCCGTCGGGCGGTAAAACCGCCTGACGGGGTGTTCCTGCGTAAAAACGTGTGTATGATGCGGCAGCCGGGGAATTCCCGGCTTTTTTGCGTCTACACGATTGATTGGCCGTGGCGTTGTTCGTGCGCGGCAGTTTTTTCGAGGGCCGTGCTGGCAACGCTGCGACGTGTTTTGTCCGGAGATGGAAATCCCGGGCAGGCGTCTGCAGAGCACGGCCTGCTTCACACAAGGCCCGCCCGAGGGTTGGCCGCCCGGATGATAGGGGAAAGGCGTAATGGCAACGGTTGACCGCTGGCTGCTGCCGGATGGCATCGAAGAAGTACTGCCGCCGGAAGCTGCGCGCATTGAAGTGGCGCGTCGTCAGGTGTTGGATCTGTTTCAAAGCTGGGGCTACGAGTTCGTCGTCACCCCGCACATCGAATACCTTGAATCACTGCTCACAGGTGCTGGCCAGGATCTGGATCTGCGCACCTTCAAAGTGGTCGACCCGCAATCGGGCCGGCAGATGGGCTTCCGGGCGGACATCACGCCGCAGGTTGCCCGCATCGACGCACATACCTTGCGCCGCGAAGGCCCTAGCCGTCTGTGCTACGCCGGCAGTGTGCTGCATGCCCAGCCACGCGCCTTGTCGTCCTCGCGCAGCCCGATTCAGCTGGGTGCGGAGCTGTACGGCGACGCCAGCCCGAGCAGCGATGTCGAAGTCATCAGCCTGATGCTGGCGATGCTGCAACTGGCCGATGTGCCGGATGTGCACATGGACCTGGGCCACGTCGGTATCTACCGTGGTCTGGCTCGTGCGGCTGGTCTGTCCGGTGAAGCCGAGCAGTTGTTGTTCGATGCCCTGCAACGCAAGGCCATCGACGAGGTCATTACTTTGACCGAGGGCCTGCCGAGCGATCTCGCCGCCATGCTGCGTGCGCTGGTCGATCTGTGTGGCGGCCGTGAAGTGCTGGCAGCGGCGCGCGAGCGTCTGGCCGGTGCGCCGGCGGCAGTGATCGAAGCGCTGGATGATCTGGTGGAAATCGCCGAACGCCTGTCAGCTCGTTTCCCTGAGCTACCGTTGTATTTCGACCTCGGCGAATTGCGTGGCTACCACTATCACACCGGCGTCGTGTTCGCCGTGTTCGTGCCGGGTGTGGGCCAGTCCATCGCTCAGGGCGGTCGTTACGATGACATCGGTGCCGATTTCGGTCGTGCGCGCCCGGCAACGGGTTTTTCCACCGATCTGAAAACCCTGGTCACGCTCGGACAGGCGCAGATCGAGCTGCCGTCTGGCGGTATCTGGATGCCTGACAGCACCGATGCGGCACTGTGGCAGACCGTTTGCCAGCTGCGCAGCGAAGGTCAGCGCGTGGTGCAGGCGCTGCCGGGTCAGTCGGTGTCGGCGGCCAAAGAAGCCGACTGTGATCGGCAATTGATTCAGCACGGCGAGCACTGGCAGGTAATGCCGCTGGCCTCTTGAGTTTTCCTGTCGGCGCAGCCGGCACCCAAGTTTGCGTGAATGAGGACAAGTGTTATGGGTAAGAATGTCGTAGTCCTGGGCACCCAGTGGGGTGATGAGGGCAAAGGCAAGATCGTCGATCTGCTGACCGAACATGCTACCGCGGTAGTTCGCTATCAGGGCGGTCACAACGCCGGTCACACACTGGTGATCGATGGCGAGAAAACCGTTCTGCACCTGATTCCGTCCGGTGTCCTGCGCGAAGGCGTGCAGTGCCTGATCGGTAACGGTGTGGTCGTGGCGCCTGACGCGCTCATGCGTGAAATCACCAAGCTGGAAGAGAAGGGCATCCCGGTGCGTGAGCGCCTGCGCATCAGCCCGTCCTGCCCGCTGATCCTGTCGTACCACGTCGCGCTGGACCAGGCCCGTGAAAAAGCCCGTGGCGAGCAGAAGATCGGTACCACCGGTCGCGGCATCGGCCCTGCTTACGAAGACAAGGTTGCCCGTCGCGGCCTGCGTATCGGTGATCTGTTCCACCGCGAGCGCTTCGCTGCCAAGCTCGGCGAGCTGCTGGACTACCACAACTTCGTGCTGGTCAATTACTACAAAGAGCCGGCCATCGACTTCCAGAAGACGCTCGACGAGTGCATGGAGTACGCCGAACAGCTCAAGCCGATGATGCTGGACGTGACCGCTGCGCTGCACGAGATGCGTCGTGCTGGCAAAGACATCATGTTCGAAGGCGCGCAAGGCTCGCTGCTGGACATCGACCACGGTACCTACCCGTACGTCACCAGCTCCAACACCACCGCCGGCGGTATCGCCACCGGTTCGGGTGTCGGTCCGATGTTCATCGACTACATCCTGGGTATCACCAAGGCTTACACCACTCGCGTCGGTTCCGGTCCGTTCCCGACCGAACTGTTCGACGATGTTGGCGCTTTCCTCGCCAAGCGTGGTCATGAATTCGGTGCAACCACCGGTCGTGCCCGTCGTTGCGGCTGGTTCGATGCCGTCATCCTGCGTCGCGCCATCGACGTCAACAGCATCTCGGGCATCTGCCTGACCAAGCTGGACGTGCTCGACGGTCTGGAGACCATCAACATCTGCGTCGGTTACAAGAACGAAAACGGTGCAGTGATCGACGCGCCGACCGATGCCGACAGCTACATCGGCCTGGAGCCGGTGTACGAGCAAATGCCGGGCTGGTCGGAGTCGACCCTGGGTGCCAAGACCCTGGACGCGCTGCCAGCCAACGCCGTCGCTTACATCAAGCGCCTGGAAGAGTTGGTCGGTGCGCCGATCGACATTATTTCGACAGGTCCGGATCGCAACGAGACCATTATCCTGCGTCATCCGTTCGCTTGATAAGTCGTTGAAATGCAAACAAAGGGTCGCTCAGGCGGCCCTTTGTTTTTTCTGCTTGATCGTGGTCACGACATCGGCACGGCACTTGCTGTAAATACCGTCAGAAAAGATGCCATCATTTTAATGGCGTCTGTTGTGGGGGAGCCTCCTGTGTCAGCCGTCCTTTCGCTTCTGCGCAGCCGTCTGCTGCGTCCCGTATTCATTGCCCTTGGCATCGCCCTTTTGGTGCAGGTGCTGGTGGCTGTCGCTCTGACCCGGAGCACCGTTACCGCGCTGGAAGCCGACCTGACCACACGTCTGGGTGTAGATTCGCAACACTTGTCGACCGAGCTGGAACAGGCAAGCCGCGATGTCACCGCCAGTCTGGACAGTCTTTCGCAAAATACCCGTCAGCGTTTGAGCAGCGGGCTGTCCACACGTCTTAAAGATGAGCAGAAACAGCTGCGGGCCACGCTTGAGAAGGATCTGCATGAATCGGCCACCGACATGGCTGAATTGCTGGCGGCTGTAGCGCCACGGGCCATGTGGGACGGTGACACGCCCACGCTGTCCGAATTCGCACGGCGCGCTCAGCGCAATCCCAACGTGCTGTTCGTGGTGTATGACGATGCTCAGGGCGAGCACCTGACTCGTTACCTGAACCGTGACAACGAGCTGATCAAGGCGCTGCTGGCCAAAGGCGAGGGTGAGCGGGCCATGGACAAGGTGCTCAACGCGGCGCAGAAAGATGCTTCGGTGTTCTATGTCGAAGCATCGATCAGCCCCAACGGGGTCGAGATCGGCAAGGTGCGCATGGGCGTTTCCACTGCGTCCGTGGAGGAGAACCTGGCTGCGCTGGACAAGCGATTCAACGCGCTCATTGGCAGTGGTGAGCAATTGGTGGCCGACAGCCTGGGTGGTGCCGCAGCAGAGAGCTCGACGGCGCTGCGCTCGCGTCTGCAAACCGCGCAGACGGCTGCTTCAGCAATGGTCACCAATACGCGTGCTGCGGTTCAGGATGCCGCGGCTGATCTGCGCTGGCGCATTGGCATGGGCCTGGCGCTGGTTGGGCTGGGCGTTTTGCTGGCGCTGGCGGTGGTGCTGGGGCGTCGCGTGGTGCTGCGTCTGCAATTGCTCAACCGTGCGCTGGACGACCTGGCGGCGGGCGAGGGCGATCTGACCAAGCGGGTCAAGATCACCAGCAACGACGAAATTGGCGATATGGCGTCGGCGGTCAACCGCTTTGTCGACAAGCTGCAGCCGATCGTTCGTGAGGCGGGGGATGTGGCGCAGCAGACCGGCGTCGAAATCGGTGCGATGAGCAAGCGTAATGCCGGAGCTGATGCGGCAGCGGAATTGCAGCGTGACGAAGTGGCGGCGAGTCTCCAGGCATTGGCGCAAATGGCTGACGAAGCACAGGCCGAGAGCCACGCCATGCAGGCGGCGCTGCGTCAGGTGATCGATATCCGTCAGGCCACGGATGAAAACACTCGTACCTCGAATCAGGTTGGCGGGCTGATCGAAGCGCTGGCTGGGCAGGTCGATAACGGCGCTCAGGTGATCGAGCGTCTGGCTCGACAAAGCGAGCAGATCGAAGTCGTCCTTGAAGTCATTCATGGCATCGCCGAGCAGACCAACCTGCTGGCGCTCAACGCCGCCATCGAAGCGGCTCGCGCTGGGGAAACCGGCCGTGGTTTTGCGGTAGTGGCCGACGAGGTGCGGGCGCTGGCCAGCAAGACCCAGAGTTCGACCGGGGATATTCAGGAGCACATCGCCAAGCTGCAATCGGGTGCGAAAGAAGCGGTGGCGACAATTGGCCTGGCGGGGCGTCAGGCCAAAGAAGGTCTGGCAGTGTTGCGTGACAGTGCGCGCCTGCAGCAAACCGTTCAGGCGTCGGTCGAGCAGGTGCACGCGGCTATCGGTCTGGCGACCAAGGCGGCAGAGCACCAGGCGCAAGGGGCGCAAGCCGTGAGAGGGCGCGTGGAAGTGATTCATGCCCAGGCCGAAAAAGCGGCGCAAGCGGTGGTGGCGACCACGGCGAGCGGCAAGACGCTCGACAGGCTGGCGGCGCAATTGAAGGCGAGTCTGGGGCAGTTCAAGGCGTAGCGCAGATTTCTGTAGCGGTCCGGTTTGCCGGCGTCGGCGATTTAACAAGTGCTGATGCTGGCAAGCCAGGCTGCTACAAGATGCCGCACGTGGACTGGGAAAGTTTCCAAACCCCAGAAAGCACAAAACCGAGCACTTGGCTCGGTTTCGTTTTGTTTGGTGCCCAGGAGAAGACTCGAACTTCCACGACCGTAAGGTCACCAGCACCTGAAGCTGGCGTGTCTACCAATTTCACCACCTGGGCATGGCGCTGATTTAATTAGATTTTTCGTCCGAGCGCAACTGAATTTTCAGATTTTTTTAAAAAGAGTGGGCAAAACATCGATTTATCGTGATCGAGCAGGAGAGTGTCTGCATGTGATGCATGGCTCGCTATTGTGACGGGTCTGCAAAAGTCAGCGAGGGGCGTATGCCGGCAAAATAATCCGCGCACGCAAAGTGCCTGCCCGTGAGCGAAGGAGAGGAAAGGAAGTTAAGAGAAATTGACGACTGTTTTGCGCTGCGTGCTATTTTTCAAACCGCAGAAAGCACAAAACCGAGCCTAAGCTCGGTTTTGTTTGAATTGGTGCCCAGAAGAAGACTCGAACTTCCACGACCGTAAGGTCACCAGCACCTGAAGCTGGCGTGTCTACCAATTTCACCATCTGGGCAAATCGTTGATTTCACTCGGCTTTTTGTTGAAAAAGCTGTTTGATTTCAACTACAACGTGGCGCTTGCCGTCGTTGTGGGGCGCATCTTACGGATGAGTTTTGGAGCTGTAAACCCCCATGACGAAATTTTTTTTGAAATAGCGAAAAGTCTCAGCAAACGCTGGCTTCGCGTTTCAATCGGGTATATGCCAAACTAATTGCATACAGATAAGGTGAACTCATTCTAATGGCCGATTGGCAGTCCCTCGATCCCGAGGCCGCTCGTGAAGCGGAAAAATATGAAAACCCCATCCCCAGCCGTGAGCTGATCCTGTCGCATCTTTCCGAGCGCGGGTCGCCGGCTGCCCGTGAGGAGCTGGTCGCCGAGTTCGGTCTGACCACCGAGGACCAGATCGAAGCCTTGCGCCGCCGCCTGCGTGCCATGGAGCGTGATGGGCAACTGATTTACACCCGCCGTGGTACCTACGCACCTGTGGACAAGCTGGACCTGATCCTGGGGCGCATCAGTGGTCACCGCGACGGTTTCGGTTTTCTGGTGCCGGACGACGGTTCCGACGACCTGTTCATGAGCCCGGCGCAGATGCGTCTGGTGTTCGATGGCGACCGTGCGCTGGCGCGGGTTTCCGGCCTTGATCGCCGTGGCCGTCGTGAAGGTGTGATCGTCGAAGTCATTTCCCGTGCCCACGAAACCATCGTCGGTCGTTATTTCGAAGAGAGCGGCATCGGTTTCGTCGTTGCGGACAACCCCAAGGTCCAGCAGGAAGTGCTGGTCACGCCGGGTCGCAACGGCGGCGCCAAGATCGGTCAGTTCGTCGAGGTGAAAATCACCCACTGGCCGACCCCGCGCTTCCAGCCGCAAGGCGACGTGATCGAAGTCGTGGGCAACTACATGGCGCCGGGCATGGAGATCGATGTCGCTCTGCGCACTTACGACATTCCCCACGTCTGGCCGGAAGCTGTGCTCAAGGAAGCTGGCCGACTCAAGCCCGAAGTGCTGGAGAAGGACAAGGAGCATCGCGTCGACCTGCGTCACCTGCCGTTCGTCACCATCGACGGCGAAGACGCACGCGACTTCGACGACGCGGTGTTCTGCGAAGCCAAGCCCGGCAAGCTGCGCCTGTTCTCCGGCGGCTGGAAGCTGTATGTGGCGATTGCCGACGTCTCCAGCTACGTGAAGATCGGTTCGGCACTGGACGCCGAATCCCAGGTGCGCGGCAACTCGGTGTATTTCCCTGAGCGGGTGGTGCCGATGCTGCCTGAGCAGCTGTCCAACGGCCTGTGCTCGCTGAATCCGCTGGTCGACCGTTTGGCGATGGTCTGTGAGATGACCATCTCCAAGACCGGCGAGATGACCGATTACGTCTTCTACGAAGCAGTGATCCACTCCCATGCGCGCCTGACCTACAACAAGGTCAGCACCATCCTGGAGCATCCGAAGACCACCGAGGCGAAAAACCTGCGCGGCGAGTACGGCGAAGTCGTGCCTCACCTCAAGCAGCTCTACGCGCTGTACAAGGTCTTGCTGGGCGCCCGCCATACCCGTGGTGCCATCGACTTCGAGACCCAGGAAACCCGGATCATCTTCGGTTCCGAGCGCAAGATCGCGGAAATCCGCCCGACCACGCGCAACGATGCCCACAAGCTGATCGAGGAATGCATGCTGGCGGCCAACGTGGCCACCGCCGAATTCCTCAAGAAGCATGAAATCCCTGCGCTGTATCGCGTTCACGATGGTCCGCCGCCGGAGCGTCTGGAAAAGCTGCGTGCGTTCCTCGGCGAACTGGGTCTGTCCCTGCACAAGGGCAAGGACGGTCCGAGTCCGAAGGACTATCAGGCGCTGCTGGAGTCGATCAAGGATCGCCCGGACTACCATCTGATCCAGACCGTCATGCTGCGTTCGTTGAGTCAGGCGGTGTACACCTCCGACAACAATGGCCACTTCGGTCTGAACTACGAGGCGTACACGCACTTCACTTCGCCGATCCGTCGTTACCCGGACCTGCTGACCCACCGTGCCATTCGCAGTGTGATCCGCTCGAAACAGGACACCCCGCATGTACGGCGTGCCGGTGCAGCGACCATTCCGAAGGCGCGCATCTATCCGTACGACGAAGCGACTCTGGAGCAACTGGGCGAACAGTGCTCGATGAGCGAGCGCCGTGCCGACGAAGCCACCCGCGACGTGGTCAACTGGCTCAAGTGCGAGTTCATGAAAGACCGCGTGGGCGAGTCGTTCCCGGGCGTTATCACCGCAGTGACAGGTTTCGGCCTGTTCGTCGAGCTGACCGACATCTACGTCGAGGGTCTGGTACACGTCACGGCCTTGCCGGGCGATTACTACCACTTCGATCCGGTCCATCACCGTCTGGCGGGCGAGCGCACCGGTCGCAGCTTCCGCCTGGGTGACACCGTGGAAGTGCGGGTCATGCGCGTTGATCTCGACGAGCGCAAGATCGACTTCGAAATGTCGGATAAGGCCGTTGTCTCGCCGACAACCCGCAAGCGCAAGGCTGCAGAGCCTGCGCCGGCGCAGAAGACCGAAAAGGTTGAAAAAGAGAAAGAAAAACTCTCGCTGTCCAAGCCGAGCCGTCGCCCGGCCAAGGAACCTGTCGAGGCCTACCGTGCCAGCGATGCTGCGGCGAAGAACGCCGAAGTGCGCAAAAGTCGCGAGATGAAGAAAGCCCTGCTGGCTGAAGCCAAGAGCGGCGGCAAATCCGCTCGCGGTGATTCCGCAGCGGCCGGCAAGGCGACCAAGCCGAGCAAGCACCGCAAGGGTCCGCCCAAGTCGGCGCCGGCGGCGAAGAGCAGCGGGTCACGTAAACCGAAGGCCAAGTCATGAGTCAGTTGGAAAAAATCTACGGCGTGCATGCCGTGGAAGCGCTGTTGCGCCATCACCCCAAGCGGGTCAAGCAGATCTGGCTGGCAGAAGGGCGCAGCGAGCCGCGTGTTCAAGTCCTGGTCGATCTGGCCGCGCAGAACCGTGTGCAGGTGGGGCAGGCCGAGCGCCGCGAGATGGACGCCTGGGTCGAAGGCGTTCACCAGGGTGTTGTAGCTGAAGTGAGCCCGAGCCAGGTCTGGGGCGAAGCCATGCTCGACGAGCTGCTGGATCGTACCGAAGGCGCGCCACTGATTCTGGTGCTCGACGGCGTGACCGACCCGCATAACCTGGGCGCTTGCCTGCGCACGGCCGATGCGGCCGGTGCGCTGGCGGTGATCGTGCCCAAGGACAAGTCCGCGACTCTGACGCCGACCGTGCGTAAAGTGGCCTGCGGCGCGGCCGAAGTCATTCCGCTGGTAGCGGTGACCAACCTGGCGCGTACGCTGGAGAAACTCCAGCAGCGCGGTCTGTGGGTCGTCGGTACGGCGGGCGAAGCCGAACAGGAACTGTATCAGCAGGACCTGACTGGCCCGACCATCATGATCATGGGCGCCGAAGGCAAAGGCATGCGTCGTTTGACCCGTGAGCATTGCGATTACCTGGTGCGTCTGCCGATGGCAGGCAGTGTCAGCAGCCTCAACGTGTCGGTCGCGACTGGCGTGTGCCTGTTCGAGGCCATGCGTCAGCGCGCTGCCAAGGCTGCCGCTTTGCGGAAGTGACGAGTCTCAAGCTGCAAGCTTCAAGCTAAGGCGGTACGCGTTCAGGCTTGTAGCTTGCGGCTCATGGCTCGAAGCTGCTTCTGCTCAAATATTCACCAATTTCCTTGCGCCGTTCCGGCCCCTTCTCTACAATTGCGCCCCTTGCTGTCATGGCAGGCGCTCATGTGCCTGTTCCTGTGCAAGATAAACCAGTGTTTTTCACTCCTTGTCTGACCGCTCTGGCGGCAGGCTACAACCCGTAAGGAGCATTCATGCGTCATTACGAAATCATCTTTCTGGTTCACCCGGACCAGAGCGAGCAAGTCGGCGGCATGGTTGAGCGTTACACCAAGCTGATCGAAGAAGACGGCGGCAAGATCCACCG
>NZ_JBIVCU010000001.1:0-96306 GCF_044746785.1 Pseudomonas sp. NPDC090208 | reverse complement strand
CAACTGGCCTACGCAATCAACAATGTTCACAAGGCTCACTACGTGATGCTGAACGTTGAGTGCACTGGCAAGGCCCTGGCCGAGCTGGAAGACAACTTCCGCTACAACGACGCCGTTATCCGTAACCTGGTCATCCGTCGTGACGAAGCCATCACTGGCCAGTCCGAGATGCTCAAGGCTGAAGAAAACCGCAGTGAGCGCCGTGAGCGTCGCGACCGCACCGAACACGCTGACAGCGCCGATGGCGACGACAGCGACAACGGTGACAACAGCGATAACGCTGACGAGTAATCCACGGACCTTTTGAGGAGCCTATTACATGGCACGTTTCTTCCGTCGTCGTAAATTCTGCCGTTTCACCGCAGAAAACGTTAAAGAGATCGACTACAAAGATCTCAACACCCTGAAAGCCTACGTATCCGAAACCGGCAAGATCGTTCCTAGCCGCATTACCGGTACCAAAGCTCGTTATCAGCGTCAGCTGGCCACCGCTATCAAGCGCGCCCGCTTCCTGGCCCTGCTGGCCTACACCGACAGCCACGGCCGCTGAGACCAGGTTTCGTCGACAAAAAAGCAGTAAGGGATAGATCGCATGCGCGCCTTGGCTGACTACATCATGCGCGGCCGCATGCAAGCCACTCTCGTAGTGGCTGGATGTGCGGCATTGCCGCTGTTGTTCTGGTTGAGTGCTGCCGCAGGTTGCCTTGTGCTCCTGCGACGCGGATTGAGCGACGCCGTTGGCGTCCTCGCCTGGGCTCTGCTGCCGGCCGTGGTCTGGTGGTATTTCGGTGAACCCCGCACCCTGATGGTGTTGCTCGGTTCCTGGGGGTTGGCAGCGCTGTTGCGCGCCAGCGAGTCGTGGGGGCGCGTGCTGCTGGTCAGCGTAGCGTTGGGATTGTTGTATGCAGTGGTTCTGGGGGCGGTATTCCGCGAGCCCATCGAAGCCATGGCGGGGGAGTTGCAGAAACTCTTGCCGCACGTCTTCGGGGATGTCTACCAGCAGATGTCGGTAGACGAGCGAGCGCGTCTGGAAGCACTGATTGCACCGGTCCTCAACGGCCTGATCGCAGCGGTGTTGCAGATCGTCAGCGTGGTATGCCTGATCCTTGGGCGTTACTGGCAGGCGTTGTTGTATAACCCGGGCGGTTTCGGACGCGAATTTCGCAGTCTGCGGCTCCCGCGGGCACCGATGCTGGTGCTGCTGGTGTGCATGTTGGTGGGGCCGAACTTCGGTCCGCAACTGGCGATGCTGACACCGTTGTGCAGCGTGCCGCTGGTGTTCGCCGGGCTAGCCCTGGTTCACGGTCTGGTTGCCGCAAGGCACCTGACACGGTTCTGGCTGGTGGGGTTGTACGTCACGCTGTTGCTGTTCATGCAGCTGATTTATCCGGTGCTGGTGGTGTTTGCCATTGTCGACAGCCTGATTGATTTTCGCGGCCGCTTGGCGTCGAAAGATGCCGATAACGGTTCTGCGAACGGTGAAGGTTAAAGTTAAGAGGTTATTACCAAATGGAACTGATCCTGCTGGAAAAAATCGCCAACCTGGGCAACCTGGGCGACAAAGTAAACGTTAAGGCTGGTTACGGCCGTAACTACCTGCTGCCTTTCGGCAAAGCCACCGCTGCGACCGCTGCCAACCTGGCCGCTTTCGAAGAGCGTCGTGCCGAGCTGGAAAAACTGGCTGCAGAGAAGAAGGCTTCTGCCGAAACTCGCGCTGCCCAACTGGCTGAGCTGGAAGTGACCATCACTGCCACCGCTGGTGACGAAGGCAAGCTGTTCGGTTCGATCGGTACTCACGACATCGCTGACGCACTGACCGCCTCTGGCGTTGAAGTGGCCAAAGCTGAAGTTCGTCTGCCGAACGGCACCATCCGTAACGTCGGCGAGTACGACGTTGCCGTGCACCTGCACAGCGACGTTGAAGCTACCGTCCGCGTTGTCGTGGTGGCTGCGTAAGCTGCTTGATTTCGGTACTTCGGTGCTGAAATCCGACCGGTTGACGACTTGTCGCCAACCGGTCAGCAAAGGGCACGGTCCTGTTTATCAGGTCGTGCCCTTTGTCATTTCTGAGTATTCTGATTGCAAACCCCCTGACACTCTGTGGCCATGAACGATATTTCCGCTCCCGAGCAATACGATCTGCAAACCGCTGCGCTGAAGGTGCCGCCGCATTCCATCGAGGCCGAACAGGCTGTACTCGGTGGTCTGATGCTGGACAACAACGCCTGGGAGCGCGTGCTGGATCAGGTCTCGGACGGCGATTTCTATCGACATGATCACCGCCTGATCTTCCGTGCCATCGCAAAACTGGCCGATCAGAACCTGCCCATCGACGTCGTCACCCTGTCCGAACAGTTGGACAAGGAAGGTCAGACCTCTCAGGTGGGAGGCCTCGGTTATCTGTCGGAACTGGCGAAAAACACGCCGTCGGTCGCCAACATCAAGGCCTATGCACAGATCGTTCGCCAGCGGGCCACGCTGCGCCAATTGATCGGCATCAGTAACGAGATCGCCGACAGCGCGTTCAACCCGGAAGGGCGTACCGCCGAAGAGATCCTCGACGAGGCAGAACGGCAGATCTTCCAGATCGCCGAAGCGCGGCCCAAGACCGGTGGTCCGGTGGGCGTCAACGAGCTGATGACCAAAGCCATCGACCGCATCGACACCCTGTTCAACATGGGTGAAGGCATCACCGGCCTGTCCACCGGCTACACCGACCTGGACGAGAAAACCAGCGGCCTGCAGCCCTCCGACCTGATCATCGTCGCCGGCCGTCCGTCGATGGGTAAGACCACGTTCGCGATGAACCTGGTGGAAAACGCCGTGCTGCGCAGCGACAAGGCCGTGCTGGTCTACTCGCTGGAGATGCCAGGCGAATCGCTGATCATGCGTATGCTGTCCTCGCTCGGGCGCATCGATCAGACCAAGGTGCGTTCCGGTCAGTTGGACGATGATGACTGGCCGCGCCTGACTTCGGCGGTCAATCTGCTCAACGACCGCAAGCTGTTCATCGATGACACGGCCGGTATCAGCCCTTCGGAAATGCGCGCGCGCACCCGTCGTCTGGTACGCGAACACGGTGACGTCGGCCTGATCATGATCGACTACCTGCAGCTGATGCAGATTCCCGGCTCCAGCGGCGACAACCGGACCAACGAGATTTCCGAGATCTCCCGTTCCCTCAAGGCGCTGGCGAAGGAATTCAACTGCCCGGTGGTGGCACTCTCCCAGCTCAACCGCTCGCTGGAACAGCGCCCCAACAAGCGCCCGGTGAACTCTGACTTGCGTGAATCCGGAGCGATCGAGCAGGACGCCGACGTGATCATGTTCGTGTACCGGGACGAGGTGTACCACCCGGAAACCGAGCACAAGGGCATCGCCGAAATCATCATCGGTAAACAGCGTAACGGCCCGATCGGTTTCGTGCGGCTGGCCTTCATTGGCAAGTACACCCGCTTCGAGAATTTGGCGCCGGGTAGTTATAACTTTGATGATGATGAGTGATGTTGGCTTGATATCGCGACTTTGATGCCCTTCGGGCCTATCGCGAGCAAGCTCACTCCTACTTTTTTTAAACGTGCCGCAGTCTGATGGTCCTCCGTTGTTCGCTTTGCGTGGCTAGCCTGATCTTGAGGCTGGCCCAAAGGCTGACAACGCGGTCTGTCAGACTGCGGCACGTTGCAAAAAATGTAGGAGTGAGCTTGCTCGCGATGCGCCCGAAGGGCATCAATGTAACAATCCCAAGCCAAACACCCTCAAATCACCCCAACCACAAATCCGACCCACACCGTCGGATTTGATCAAAATTTGTGCTATATTCCGCGCCCGCGATTTTTCAGCGTGCCAACGCGCAGGTCCTGACATGCAAGCAGCCAAGCCATTATTTGATTATCCGAAGTACTGGGCCGAATGTTTCGGGCCGGCGCCCTTCCTGCCGATGAGCCGGGAAGAGATGGATCAGCTTGGCTGGGATTCCTGCGACATCATCATCGTCACCGGTGATGCCTACGTCGATCACCCGTCGTTCGGCATGGCGATCATTGGCCGGCTGCTGGAGTCGCAAGGCTTCCGCGTCGGGATCATCGCCCAGCCCGACTGGCGCAACAAAGACGACTTCATGAAGCTCGGCGAGCCGAACCTGTTCTTCGGTGTCGCGGCCGGCAACATGGACTCGATGATCAACCGTTACACCGCCGACAAGAAGATCCGTTCCGACGACGCCTACACGCCGGGCGGCCTCGCTGGCAAGCGCCCGGACCGCGCGAGCCTGGTCTACAGCCAGCGCTGCAAGGAAGCCTACAAGCATGTGCCGATCATCCTCGGCGGCATCGAGGCTTCGCTGCGTCGCATCGCTCACTACGACTACTGGCAGGACAAGGTGCGCAACTCGATCCTGATCGACGCCAGCGCCGACATTCTGCTGTACGGCAACGCCGAGCGCGCCATCGTCGAGGTGGCCAACCGTCTGTCCTACGGCGAGAAGATCGAAACAATCACCGATGTTCGCGGCACCGCGTTCATTCGTCGTGACACGCCGGAAGGCTGGTACGAAGTCGATTCCACGCGCATCGACCGTCCGGGCAAGGTCGACAAGATCATCAACCCGTACGTCAACACCCAGGACACCCAGGCCTGCGCCATCGAGCAGGAAAAGGGCGAGGTCGAAGACCCTAACGAAGCCAAGGTCGTGCAGATCCTGGCGAGCCCGCGCATGACCCGCGACAAGACGGTCATTCGTCTGCCGTCCATGGAGAAAGTGCGCAACGACCCGGTTCTCTACGCCCACGCCAACCGCGTGCTGCACCTGGAAACCAACCCGGGTAACGCCCGTGCGCTGGTGCAGAAGCACGGCGAAGTCGATGTCTGGTTCAACCCGCCACCGATCCCGATGACTACCGAAGAAATGGACTACGTGTTCGGCATGCCCTACGCGCGCATTCCGCACCCGGCGTATGGCAAGGAGAAGATTCCTGCCTACGACATGATCCGTTTCTCGGTGAACATCATGCGTGGCTGCTTTGGTGGCTGCACCTTCTGTTCGATCACCGAGCACGAAGGCCGCATCATCCAGAACCGCTCCCACGACTCGATCATTCGTGAAATCGAAGAGATCCGCGACAAGGTTCCAGGCTTTACCGGCGTAATTTCCGACCTCGGCGGGCCGACCGCGAACATGTACCGCATCGCCTGCAAGAGCCCGGAAATCGAATCCGCGTGCCGCAAGCCGTCCTGCGTGTTCCCCGGCATCTGCCCGAACCTGAACACCGACCACTCGTCGCTGATTCAGCTTTACCGCAGCGCCCGTGAACTGCCGGGTGTGAAGAAGATCCTGATCGCCTCCGGCCTGCGCTACGACCTCGCGGTCGAGTCGCCGGAGTACGTCAAGGAACTGGTGACTCACCACGTCGGCGGCTACCTGAAGATCGCCCCGGAGCACACCGAGGAAGGCCCGCTCAACCAGATGATGAAGCCGGGCATCGGCAGCTATGACCGCTTCAAGCGCATGTTCGAGAAGTACTCGAAGGAAGCGGGCAAGGAGCAGTACCTGATTCCTTACTTCATCGCCGCCCACCCGGGCACCACCGATGAAGACATGATGAACCTGGCGCTGTGGCTCAAGGGAAACGGTTTCCGTGCCGACCAGGTGCAGGCGTTCTACCCGTCGCCGATGGCCAGCGCGACCGCCATGTACCACTCCGGCAAGAACCCGCTGCGCAAGGTCACCTACAAGAGTGACTCGGTCACTATCGTCAAGAGCGAAGAGCAACGCCGTCTGCACAAGGCGTTCCTGCGCTACCACGATCCGAAGGGCTGGCCGATGCTGCGCGAGGCGCTGGAGCGCATGGGCCGTGCCGATCTGATCGGTCCGGGCAAGCATCAGTTGATCCCGCTGCACCAGCCGGACAGCGACAGCTACCAGAGTGCGCGGCGCAAGAACTCGACGCCGGCCGGCAGCCACAAAGTCGCCAAGACCACCAAGCTGCTGACCCAGCACACCGGTCTGCCGCCGCGTGCGAGCGATGGCAGCAAGCCGTGGGACAAGCGCGAAGAAGCCAAGGCCGCCGCAGCCGCCCGCAACAAACAGGCCGCCAAGGAACGCGCCGAGGCCGCCAAGGGCAAGGGCGGCAAGAGCAAGAAGCCGTCGCGCCAGCCGGTCTTCCCGCGCTAACCGCGTCCTGATGCACAAAACGCCAGCTTTCGAGCTGGCGTTTTGCATTCTGGCTTGCCCACTGGTTGACGCCGGGCCTGATGTGGGAGCGAATTCATTCGCGAGATGTTGGTACAGGCCACACGGGACTGTTGGCTGAAAAATCTATCGCGAATGAATTCGCTCCCACAGGGAGGCCTGTTGTACAGGGGATTGGGCAGACAGCCTCACCAGCGCTGAGTCATCCCCTGCTCACTGCAAAAAAAGAAGAATCCTACGACGCAGGATTTCCATTCCTACTCTGGCGACGCTGCTGTCTTTCTATCCTCCAGGGCTTTCCGCTGAGAGGAGCCCCACCATGAGTTCAATGTTGCCGCGCAGCCCCGCTGCCGACAGCGCCCTGTCATTGACGCTTGGCCGTCGCTATTGGCCGGTGGTGGCCGCCGTGGTCGTGCTGGCGATCAACTCTGTCGGCATGGCTGCCTTGCTCGGCGTCACCACGTTCTTTCAGGATCACTCGCTGTCGGTCAGCCTGCGTGTGGTGATTGTGACGGTTGCGGTATTTCTCGCGCTGCTGGTCCTGTGTCATCTGATGCTGTTGAAGGGGCGAGCCGCGTGGGTCTGGGGCATCGCTCTGCAATTGCTGGCCTGCCTGTGCTTCACCTTGCCTGCCATCGAGCATCGCCCGGTGAGGCCGGTTTACGCGGTCGGGGTGTTCAGTCCGTTGATCGGGCTGTGCCTGCTCAACAGCAGCCGTCACCGGCAATGGCGCCGACGGATGGTGGAGCTTCGCCAGCAAGGCGTGACGCTGACGAAGGGGAAATAACCCCGATCGCCTCATTTCCGTGCGACCCTCGCACTGTCCGCCGATGCTGGCGCGATTTTGGTGCTGTGCTTAGCTGAGCGGGCAGCACCCGCACCGAACCCGCAGGTTGTGCCCCGGATGGCATAAGTCTTGCGCGGTTTGGCAACCTTCCAGGCTCGCAGGAGGCACGCCGTGTCGATTCACATCGCCTTGCACCATGTCACGCATTACCGCTACGAACGAGCGGTTGAACTCGGCCCGCAGATCGTCCGGCTGCGTCCGGCGGCTCACAGCCGTACGCGTGTACTGTCCTATTCGCTGAAAGTCCTGCCGGAAGGTCACTTCATCAACTGGCAGCAGGACCCGCAGGGCAATTACCTGGCGCGTCTGGTGTTTCCGGAAAAGACCGATGAGCTGCGCATCGAGGTGGATCTGGTCGCCGAAATGGCGGTGTTCAACCCGTTCGACTTTTTCCTTGAGCCGTACGCCGAGAAGATCCCGTTCAACTACGCCAAGGAAGAGCATCACGAACTGCTGCCGTACCTGGAAAAACTGCCGCTGACGCCGAAGTTTCAGGCGTACCTGGACAGCATCGAGCGCACGCCGGTGCCGGCCATCGACTTTCTGGTCAACCTCAACCAGCGTCTGGCCCACGACATCAATTACCTGATCCGCATGGAACCGGGCATCCAGACCCCGGAATTCACCCTGGAAAACGCCTCCGGTTCGTGCCGCGACTCGGCCTGGCTGCTGGTGCAACTGTTGCGGCATCTGGGGCTGGCGGCGCGGTTCGTCTCTGGTTACCTGATCCAGCTCAAGGCCGATGTCGCCGCGCTCGACGGTCCGTCAGGCACTGATGTCGATTTCACCGATCTGCACGCCTGGTGCGAGGTGTATCTGCCTGGCGCCGGCTGGGTCGGCCTGGATGCGACGTCCGGGCTGTTCGCCGGGGAAGGGCACATTCCGCTGGCGTGCAGCCCCGATCCGTCCTCGGCGGCGCCGATCAGCGGGTTGGTCGAACCGTGCAAGACCGAATTCAGCCACGACATGTCGGTGGAGCGCATCTGGGAAGCGCCGCGGGTCACCAAGCCGTACAGCGAAGAGCAGTGGCAGGAGATTCAAGCGCTGGGTCGGCAGATCGATGCCGACCTGCTGCGCGACGACGTGCGCCTGACCATGGGCGGCGAGCCGACCTTCGTCTCCATCGATGACCGCGACGGCGCCGAGTGGAACACCGCCGCGCTGGGTCCGAAAAAGCGCGTGCTGTCCGCCGAGCTGTTCCAGCGCATGCGTGAGCACTACGCGCCGCAGGGGCTGGTGCATTTCGGTCAGGGCAAGTGGTATCCGGGCGAGCAACTGCCGCGCTGGTCGCTGAACTGCTTCTGGCGGCGCGACGGTGAGCCGGTGTGGCGCAACAAGGCGCTGATCGCCGATGAGAACGAAGATTACGGCACCGACAGCGCGACCGCAGGGCGCTTCCTTGCCAGCGTCGCCGAGCGTTTGAAACTGCCGGCGCGGCATGTTTTTGCTGCCTACGAAGACAATTTCTATTACCTGTGGCGCGAGGGCGCGTTGCCCAGCAACGTCAACGCCGAAGATCCGCGCCTGAGCGATGAAATGGAGCGGGCGCGGCTGAGCAAGGTGTTCTCGCAAGGCCTGGATAAGGTCGTCGGCCATGTGCTGCCGCTGGCGCGCACTGCCGCCGATGACCGCTGGCAGAGCGGGCGCTGGTATCTGCGTGGCGAACACTGCCGACTGGTACCGGGCGATTCGCCGCTGGGCTATCGCCTGCCGCTGGCGTCTCAGCCTTGGGTCAAGGCCGCCGAATACCCCTACATCCACCCGGCTGACCCCAATCAGGACTTTGCCGAACTGCCTGATCGTGACGAAGTTCAGGCCCGGCTCGACGCCTTGAGCAAGCAGGACGACATCAATGCCGAGCGCGTCCCGCAAATCGACGAGTCTGCCGACTGGCTGACCCGCACGGCGCTGAGCGCCGAGGTGCGTGGCGGGCGTCTGTACCTGTTCATGCCGCCGCTGCCGTCCCTTGAGGCGTACCTTGAACTGGTGGCGGCCATCGAGGCCACCGCCGAAGAACTGCGTTGTCCGGTGTTGCTGGAAGGCTACGAGCCGCCTTTCGACCCGCGTCTGGCCAACTTCCGCATCACCCCGGACCCGGGCGTGATCGAGGTCAATGTGCAGCCGTCCGCCACCTGGGACGAATTGGTCGAGCGCACCGAATTCCTCTACGAACAGGCCCGCCTGACCCGACTGACCACCGAGAAATTCATGATCGATGGTCGCCACACCGGCACCGGTGGCGGTAACCATTTCGTGCTGGGCGGCGCCACGCCGGGAGATTCGCCGTTCCTGCGCAGGCCAGACCTGCTGCGCAGCCTGCTCAGCTACTGGCATAACCACCCGTCGCTGTCGTATCTGTTTTCCGGGCTGTTCATCGGCCCGACCTCCCAGGCGCCCCGAGTCGACGAAGCACGCAACGACTCGCTTTACGAGCTGGAGATCGCCTTCTCGCAAATGCCTGCGCCGGGCGAAGAATGCCCGCCGTGGCTGGTCGACCGGCTGCTGCGCAACCTGCTGATCGACGTCACCGGCAACACCCACCGCGCCGAGTTTTGCATCGACAAACTGTATTCGCCCGATGGTGCAACGGGGCGTTTGGGCCTGCTGGAGTTGCGCGCCTTCGAAATGCCGCCCCATGCGCGCATGAGCCTGGCGCAGCAATTGTTGCTGCGGGCGCTGGTCGCGCGTTTCTGGCGCGAACCCTATGCGCCGCCACGGCTGGCGCGCTGGGGCAACGAACTGCATGACCGCTTCATGCTGCCGCACTTCATCGAGCAGGATTTCGCCGACGTCATCGTCGAGCTGAACGCCGCCGGTTATCCACTGCGCGCCGAATGGTTCGCCGCGCACCTGGAATTCCGCTTCCCGAAAGTCGGCGATTACGCGGTCAGTGGCATCGAGCTGGAACTGCGTCAGGCCCTCGAACCCTGGCATGTGCTGGGCGAGCAGGGCAGTGGCGGCGGTGCGGTGCGTTATGTCGATTCGTCGCTGGAGCGTCTGCAACTGAAGGTCAGCGGTCTGCCGCCGGAGCGCTATGTGCTGACCTGCAACGGCGTACCCGTGCCGCTGCAACCGACCGGGCGAATCGGCGAGTTCGTCGCCGGTGTGCGCTATCGGGCCTGGCAGCCGTACAACGCGCTGCAACCGGCCATCCCGGTGCATGCGCCGCTGGTGTTCGACATCGTCGACACCTGGATGCAGCGTTCGCTGGGCGGCTGTGAGTATCATGTCGCCCACCCCGGCGGGCGCAATTACGAAACCCTGCCGGTCAACGCCAACGAAGCGGAAAGCCGGCGTCTAGCGCGGTTTTTCCGCATCGGCCACCGTCCCGGAAAACTGACGCTGCCCGCGTTGACCCGTAATGATGAAATGCCCATGACGCTGGATCTGCGTCTGCACCGATAACGGCCCGGACAACCTGCCTGCGCCGTTCAGCGGGCAGGCCGGAACAACAAAAGGGGCAGCAGGGAAGCGCGCCTCGCGTGTCACATTGTCTGCGCTAATCTGACTGCTTTAGTACTCTGCCGAGCCCCCCATGCCCGACCTGCTTGACCGATACCCGCTCTCTGCGGGCTCCTATCACGAGATGCTCGACGCCAGCGGCGCGGTCCGCCCGCACTGGTTGCGCCTGTACGAGCACCTGCAGCGCAGCACCCCGGCGCAACTGCTGCAACGTCAGGCGCTGCTGGCCCGGCAGATTCAGGAAAACGGCGTCACCTATAACGTCTATGCCGATCCCAAGGGCGCGGACCGTCCGTGGGAGCTGGACCTGCTGCCGCACCTGATTCCGGTCGAGGAATGGCAGCAACTGGCCGCCGGCATTGCCCAGCGTGCGCGCCTGCTCAATGCCGTGCTGGCGGACCTGTACGGGCCGCAGCGGCTGATCGCTGAGGGGCTGCTGCCGGCTGAACTGGTCTTTGGTCACAACAACTTTCTCTGGCCGTGTCAGGGCGTGACGCCGCCGGAAGGCACCTTTCTGCACGTGTACGCGGTGGATCTGGCGCGCACGCCGGATGGCCGCTGGTGGGTCACCGCCGACCGTACCCAGGCGCCGTCGGGGGCCGGTTATGCCCTGGAGAACCGGCTGATCGTGTCGCGGGCGTTTCCCGAGCTGTACCGCGACCTTGATGTGCAGCACCTGTCCGGCTTTTTCCGCGCCTTGCAGGAAACCCTCGCCCGTCAGGCGCCGAGCCGCCATGAGGCGCCGCTGGTGGTGCTGCTGACGCCGGGTCGTTTCAACGAAAGCTATTTCGAGCACCTGTATCTGGCCGGTCAGCTCGGTTATCCACTGGTCGAGGGCAGTGACCTGACCGTGCGCGACGCCACGGTGTACCTGAAAACCCTCAGTGGCCTGCGTCGTGTCCACGCGATCATGCGCCGGCTCGACGACGATTTCTGCGACCCGCTGGAACTGCGCACCGACTCGGCGCTGGGTGTGCCGGGCCTGCTCGAAGCCGTGCGCCAGGGCCGGGTGCTGGTGGCCAACGCCCTGGGCAGCGGCGTGCTGGAATCGCCGGGCTTGCTGGGTTTTCTGCCGAAGATCAACGAGCACCTGTTTGGCGAGGAACTGATCCTGCCGTCGGTGGCGACCTGGTGGTGCGGCGAGCCGCCGGTACTGGCCCAGGCGCTGGAAAAGATGCCGGAGCTGCTGATCAAACCGGCGTTTCCGTCGCAAAGTTTCAGCCCGGTGTTTGGCCGCGATCTCGATGAAAAACAGCGTCAGGCCCTCGCCGCGAAGATGCAGGCGCGGCCTTACGCTTACGTCGCTCAAGAGCTGGCGCAGCTTTCCCAGGCGCCGGTCTGGCAGGGCGAGGACGAGCAATTGCAGCCCCGCGCCATTGGCATGCGTGTGTATGCAGTGGCCGATGCTGATGGCTATCGCGTGCTGCCGGGCGGCTTGACCCGGGTGGCCGCCGAAGCCGACGCCGACGTGGTGTCGATGCAGCGCGGCGGCGCCAGCAAGGACACCTGGATTCTCGGTGAGCGCACCCTCGGCAGCGAGCCGTGGAAAGGCCGGCGCTCCCTTGGTGTTCACGACCTGATCCGCCGCGACCCGTATCTGCCGTCGCGGGTGGTGGAAAACCTGTTCTGGTTCGGTCGCTACTGTGAACGCTGCGACGACAGTGCGCGGCTGCTGCGGATCATGCTTGGCCGTTACGTCGACGGTGACGACCCGCTGGCCCTGCAAACGGCGGTAGAGCTGGCTCAGCGCCTGCATCTGCTGCCGGCCGAGGACGACCGCGAAGAGGGCGGCGAACTGCCGGATCGGCTGCTCACCGCGATGCTCGGCGAAGACTGGCCGTTCAGCCTGCGCGCCAACCTGCAACGCATGCAGTGGGCGGCGTCGCAGGTGCGCGGCAAGCTGTCCCGGGAAAACTGGCAGGCGCTGGTGGAATTGCAGCGCGAAGCGGCGAGTCTGGACACCGATGAGCCGGATTTCGGCGAATTGCTGGATTTCCTCAACCGGCTGGTGATGTCGCTGGCGGCGCTGTCCGGCTTTGCGCTGGACGACATGACCCGCGACGAAGGCTGGCGCTTCCTGATGATGGGCCGGCGCATCGAGCGTCTGCAGTTCCTCAGTACCAGCCTGGCGGCTTTCCTGCGCAGCGATGCCGTGTTCGATCAGGACGCACTGGAATGGCTGCTGGAACTGGGCAACAGCAGCATCACCTACCGTTCGCGTTATTTAGCCCTGCCGCAGCTGATTCCGGTGCTCGACCTGTTGCTGCTTGACGACCAGAACCCCCACGCGGTGCTGTTCCAGCTCAAGCTGGTGGCGCGTTCGTTGAAACGCCTGAACGAAGATTTCGGCGCACCGCGAGACAACAGTCTGACGGTGTTGATTCAGCGGCTGGCGGTGTTCGACCTGGGCTGTCTGGAAAACGGCCTGTTCGGTGAAAGCAGTGTCAAGGCCGCGCTGCACGGGTTGGCGGACCTGCTGCAAAGCATTGGCGACACCAGCGGCCAGGTCTCCGACCGTCTGGCCTTGCGCCATTTCGCCCATGTCGATGATGTCAGCCAGCGCACGGTGTCCGTCTGATGAACAGCGCCCATTACCAGATCCTTCACGATACCCATTACAAGTACGACAGCCCGGTGTCGCTGGCCCAGCAACTGGCGCACCTGTGGCCACGGCAGAATCCGTGGCAGCGCTGCCTGGAGCAGCATCTGGAAATCAGCCCGGTGCCGACCACGCGCCGCGACGAGCTGGATGTGTTCGGCAACCCGCTGACCCGGCTGGCCTTCGAGCGGCCCCATGACGAGTTGCAAGTCAGCGCGCGCCTGCGCATCGAAGTGCTGGCGCGGCCACCGCTGGACTTCACCCGTTCGGCGCCGTGGGAAGACACCCGCAGCGCGCTGACCTACAGTGCGTCGAAGATGTCGGCGGACCTGCTCGACGCCTGCCGTTATCGCTTCGAGTCACCCTACGTGCATCTCAAGCAATCTTTCGTCGAGTTCTCTGCCAGTTGCTTCCCGACGGATCGACCGTTGCTGCTGTGCGCCCAGGCCTTGATGGAAAAGATCTTCGACGAGTTCACCTTCGACGGCGAAGCGACCCAGGTGGCGACGCCGCTGGTGCAGGTGCTGGAGACCCGTCGCGGTGTCTGCCAGGACTTCGCTCACCTGATGCTGGCCTGTCTGCGTTCACGCGGGCTGGCGGCGCGTTATGTCAGCGGCTATCTGCTGACCCAGCCACCGCCCGGCCAGCCACGTCTGATCGGCGCCGACGCTTCCCACGCCTGGGTGTCGGTGTTCTGCCCGGTGCTGGGCTGGGTCGACTTCGACCCCACCAACAACATCCAGCCGGCGCTGGAGCACATCAGCCTGGCCTGGGGCCGCGACTTCTCCGATGTTTCACCGCTGCGCGGGGTGATCCTCGGCGGCGGCAACCACGATCCGGAAGTGCGGGTGACAGTGATGCCGTTGGGAGAGTGAAGACGACTGCGTCACCTGTAGGAGCGTGGCTTGTCCCGCGACCGGCTGCGAAGCAGTCGTAAAACCAGATTCACTGGCCGTGTCCTATGCACCGCACGGGGCGGATTTACTGTCGGTGCCCGGCAGGTCGCAGGACAAGCCAGCTCCTACAGATTTCCCGCGCTCATTCGTTTCTATAAGCATCAAGTCCGGCATGGCTACCGCTCGCGCCACAGGCGTAGGCGGCGAGCAGGCTGCGAAAAAGGCTATTGAGTTGCATGAAGATCGTCCTAATTGATGAGTGACAACGCCATCATAGGAGGACACTGTACGGTCAGCCGCTTGATTGTCTCGATGGGCCTGATAGAGCCTGCCGTGGCAGATTTCATGAACAGCGGTTGATAAATTGTTTAGATTTCAGGCAATCTTTGTATACAAAAACAAGTCCACCCCATTCAGGAGACTCACCATGATTCGCAAACTCGTCGCTGCATCCCTGCTGACCTTGGCCAGTGGGCACCTGCTGGCGGCAGAATGTTCGGTCACCGTCGACTCCACCGACCAGATGTCCTTCACCAGCAAGGCCATCGAAATCGACAAGAGCTGCAAGGAATTCACCGTCAACCTGACTCACTCCGGCAGCCTGCCGAAGAACGTCATGGGTCACAACATCGTGATCAGCAAGGAAGCCGACATGCAGCCGATCGCCACCGACGGCCTGGGTGCGGGGATCGACAAGAATTATCTGAAGGACGGTGATGCCCGCGTGATCGCGCACACCAAGATCATCGGCGCCGGCGAAACCGACTCGCTGAAAATCGACGTCTCCAAGCTGGACGCCGCCGAGAAGTACGGCTTCTTCTGCTCCTTCCCGGGCCACATCAGCATGATGAAAGGCACTGTTACGCTGAAGTGATGCGCGCTGTTTGATGGACTTGTAGGAGCTGGCTTGTCCTGCGACCGGCGGGGAACCCGTCGTAAACCCTGCACACGCGGTTCGCCTGACACACCGCATTTACCGGATTTACGACTGCTTCGCAGCCGGTCGCGGGACAAGCCACGCTCCTACAGATGTCCCCACGTTCCGCCAATCAGACGCGCTTACGAAGCCGTCATCTTGAAAATGCCCTGGGCATTGCTGCTGTCGAAGTTCAGATCCAGCCTGCCGGTGTCCGGGTCGATCTTGCGCTGGATGAACTCGACGAACGAGCCCGGCACCTTGTGCGCCTTGATCACACCTTCGGCATCCAGCAAATCGCGGCTGACGGTGCAGGCCTTGTAGGCGGTCTGCATGACGCGCCCGGAGGTCGACACCTCGATGCTGTCTTTCATCGGCCGTTCCAGACGAATCTGTTCTTCCACCGTGGCTTCAAGGTCGGCGACCCGGTCGGTCAGGTGGTTGAAGGCATTCCCTTCGGTGGCGATCCACGCCATCTCCGCGCTTTCACTGAGCAACTGACGGTAGTCGGCTTCCTGCACCACACCGTGCTGGCGTCCGAATGCGCGATACAGCCCCGGCAACAGGCGGGTGGCTTCTGCAAGGCTGCAATGGCGGGTGCTGTGCAGGCGCTTGAGGATGCTCAGGTCTTCACTGCCCAGCGGATCGCGGCTGGAACCGACCACGCGGCTTACGGCGCTCTGGAACGCCTGGCTCAGACGGCCCGGATGCAGCTCGGAAACGAAGAACTGGGCGATGTCTTCCGGCAGGTCCATTTGCCGATAACCCCAGCCGGTCATGTTCAGCTTGGTCAACGGGTAAGTGCGCACGTCGGTGAAGCCCAGCGGCTCCAGCAGCCGCGAAAAGGCCAGACGGCCACGGGGCAGTTCGCCGTTGTCGACCCAGTCGACGGTACGGATGGCGCCATGGTCGAACACCACTTTGCGCCCGCTTTCAAATTGCTCGTCGACATAGCGCAGGCCGTCCGGCACCGCTTCCACCAGCTTGTGGAACAGGCACAGGTTCAACGCTTCGGCGAGCCAGACGCGGTGAATGGCATCCTCGCTCCAGGAAAAATCCTGCAGCGCCTGCGGGACTTCCACGCGCTGGCGGAGCCAGTCGGCGGCGGGTTGGCCGACGGTGCCGGCGACGAGGGAGAACAGGCCTTGAAAATCAGTCATGGGGCAGCGCTCTGAGCGAGAAAGTCAGGCCGCTATGTAAGCGTTGACGGGGCAGGGCGGACAAGCGAAAAAAAACGACGGGTTCATTCCGTTTTTGAATGAAGCGGGATTTTGCGTTCGTTCTGACCAACGCCATCCATTGTAGGAGTGAGCTTGCTCGCGATGAGGGCCTTCAGACACTGATGCGCTGACAGGTATGACGCAATCGCGAGCAAGCTCACTCCTACAAGTGGCTGCTGTATCAAGGTGCGTACGGCAAATCGCGCTTGTGCTGGGTCTTGCGATAGGTGTTGACGATGATGTCGAAAGCTTCCTGACGCAGCGGCTGACCATGCAGGAAGGCGTCGATCTCGACGTAGGTCACGCCGTGGGAAGCTTCGTCCGGTTTGCCCGGCACCAGGTCTTCAAGGTCGGCAGTCGGTACTTTCTCGACCAGGAACTCCGGCGCGCCGAAGCGACGGGCAATCGCACGTACCTGGTTTTTCACCAGACCGCTCAACGGTGCGAGGTCGCAGGCACCGTCACCGAACTTGGTGAAGAAACCCATCACCGCTTCCGCCGCGTGGTCGGTGCCGATCACCAGGCCGCCGCGCACGCCGGCGATGGTGTACTGCGCGACCATGCGCGTACGTGCCTTGACGTTGCCTTTGACGAAGTCCACGGCGCTCTCGGACTGGCCCTCGAAAGCCTTGACCTGTTCGACCAGGCCCTTGACCGACGGCGCGATGTCCACGGTGTGGCGTTCGTCCGGGTTGATGAAATCCACGGCGGCGGTGGCTTCGTGCTCATCGTGCTGGATGTGGTACGGCAGGCGCACGGTGATGAACTGGTAGGCGTTGTCGCCGGTGCTTTCGCGCAGTTCGCGCACGGCACGCTGGGCCATGAGGCCGGCGGTCAGCGAATCGACGCCGCCGCTGATGCCCAGCACCAGCACTTTCATCCGGGCGTTCTGCAGGCAGTCCTTGATGAACTGCACCCGGCGCGTGACTTCGGCGTCCAGTTCACCCTGACTGGCGAACGGTGCCTGAACCTTGAGCGCCTGGGCGATCTCGAGCTGTACGGCTTGCATGATTAACTCCTTGTGCAGAGAAGGAAAAGTAGGCATTCAAAGACAGAAAACGCGGTGCTCGAGTCAGGCTGGCACCTTGAATACGTGACGCAGGTACGAGACGAATTCCGGGTCCTTGCATTGCGTCTTGCCGGGTTCGTCGGAAATTTTCGCCACCGGCTGGCCGGCACAGGCGGTCATCTTCAGCACGATGCTCATCGGCGTGGTGCCGGGGATGTCGGCGGTCAGGTTGGTGCCGATGCCGAAGCTGACATTGATCCGACCGCGCAAGGCACGGAATATTTCCAGCGCCTTGGGCAGGTTCAGGCCGTCGGAGAACACCAAGGTTTTGCTCATCGGGTCGATGCCGAGGTTCTGGTAGTGGCGAATGCACTTTTCCGCCCACTGCACCGGGTCGCCCGAGTCATGGCGCAGGCCGTCGAAGAGCTTGGCGAAGAACAGGTCAAAGTCGCCGAGGAAGGCGTCGGTGGTGATGCAATCGGTCAGGGCGATGCCCAGCAGGCCGCGGTATTCGCGGACCCAGCAGTCGAGGGCGGCAATCTGGCTGTCGATCAGGCGCGGGCCGAGTTGCTGGTGGGCCATGATCCATTCATGGGCCATGGTGCCCAGCGGCTTGAGGTCGAATTTGCGCGCCAGATGCACGTTGCTGGTGCCGACGAACTGGCCGGGGAAGTCGTTCTTCAGAACCGACACCACTTCTTCCTGTACGGCGAAGGAGAAGCGCCGGCGGGTGCCGAAGTCGGCCACTTTAAGCTCGGCCAGCTCATCGGGCGTGGCGGTGGCGGTCAGCCAGTCGAACTTGCGGTAGAGCTGGTCGCGGGCCTGGCTGAGCAGGGTTTTCGGGTGACGGTAGCGGTTGCGCACTTCGCTGACGATGGCCAGGATCGGCACTTCAAAGAGGATCACGTGCAGCCACGGGCCGGCCAGACGGATGCACAGTTCGTCGTTTTCGACGCTGGTGGTCACGTAGCGCAGGTTGAAACGGAACAAACCGAGGAAACGCAGGAAGTCCGGCTTCATGAAGTTGATGCGTTCGAGGAAGCCGGTTTCTTCCAGGCTCAGAGACAGGTCGCAGAGCTGTTCGATCTGATGGCGGATTTCCATCAGGTAAGGCCGCAGGTCTTCGGCGTTGCGGCAGCGAAACTCCCATTCCACATCGACGTTCGGGTAGTTGTGCAGCACAGCCTGCATCATGCTCAGCTTGTAGAGGTCGGTATCGAGCAGGTTCTGCACGATACGCTCCGCAAAAGCGCTCTCACTCATTGTGTCGCTCCAGCCAGCAGCGGCCGCCACAGTGCGGCCCATGGAAAAGAAGTCGATGTCGCATACGACCTTGCGGTAGCGCAGAGCCACTACGTCCGGTCTGTTGTTGACGATGACCGACATAATGCCAGTCACGGGCGGGTTGGGGCAGAAATGTTTCAGCCTTGGGTACAAGGCACCTGTAGGAGTGAGCTTGCTCGCGATGCTTTTTGTCAGATCGATGAATATCCGTTGGATTCGCCGGCCTCTCGCGAGCAAGCTCACTCCTACAGGAAGATTTCACCGTCATTGCGGCGTCGGCGAATCCAGCTGCTCCAGCATCCACTCCACGAACACTCGGATCTTCGGCACTTCCGCCGTGTGTTCCGGGTAGGCCAGGTAATAGGCGTCGCGGCTGGGCAGGGCGTGGGGCCAGGCGATCACCAGCTTGCCGTCGGCCAGTTCTTCCTCGACCAGAAACTTCGGCAACAGGGCCACGCCGCAGCCGACCTGTGCTGCGCGGATGCACATGTAGAACGTCTCGAAGCGCGGGCCGTGGTAGCTGTGCTCGGTCTGATAACCCTGATCCTCGAACCATTCGTGCCAGGCCTGCGGGCGGTGGGCGTTCTGCAGCAGCACCAGTTCGGCCAGTTGTGTCGGCTCCTTGAACGGTTTGTCTGGCAGACCGCCCGGTGCGCAGACGGCCACCAGTTCTTCGTTGAACAGCTTGACGCTCTCGGCACCGGGGCGGGCGCCCTGGCCAAAGTAGAACGACACGTCACAGCGGTTCTGCGCCAGGTCGTCGCTGTCCTGTTCGTTGACCAGGTCCAGATGGATATGCGGATGACGCAAACGCCAGCCCTTCAGGCGCGGCACCAGCCAGCGCGCGCCAAAGGTCGAAGGCGTGGACACTCGCAAAACTTCGGTCTCGCCGCCGTAGGAACGCAGGAAGTGCGTGGACATCTCCACCTGGGTGAGGATCTTGCGCACCTCGCCCAGATACAGCGCACCTGCGGGTGTCAGCTGCAAACGTCGGCGCACGCGGCGGAACAGCA
Source organism: Pseudomonas sp. NPDC090208 (assembly GCF_044746785.1). Lineage (NCBI taxonomy): Bacteria > Pseudomonadati > Pseudomonadota > Gammaproteobacteria > Pseudomonadales > Pseudomonadaceae > Pseudomonas > Pseudomonas sp. NPDC090208. Next base: position 76,873 of record NZ_JBIVCU010000001.1, on the reverse strand, counting down.
GGTGCTGCACCAGTTCTTCCAGCTGCGCGACCTGCTTGCTGACTGCGCTCTGGGTCAGGTTCAACTCCTCGGCCGCGCGGGTGAAGCTCAGGTGCCGGGTCACCGCTTCAAAGCACTGCAAGGCCGTGATGGAAGGCATGTGGCGTCTGTTCAACATACTCGGCGTACTCGGCTCAGCATGAAAAAACGGAATGATATCTCGCTTAATCGTCGTTTGTTGGACTCAAGCATCAGGGCTATTACTAGAGGCTGACAATTTATCCGCGTCACAGCATTCCGCTTTCGTGTTTACGGTTCGAACGAACCCCAGGAGAAATCATGCTCAACGACCTGCTTACCCGTCTCGGTGTCGACCCCGCGCTGTACCAGAAGGGCGACAAGCCTGTGCATACCCCGATCGATGGCAGCCAGGTCGCCTCGGTGAGCTGGGAAAGCGCCGCGCAGGTCGAGCAGCGCATCACCCGTGCCGAACACGCTTTCGAAGCCTGGCGCAAAGTGCCGGCGCCACGCCGTGGCGAGCTGATTCGCCTGTTCGGCGAAGCACTGCGCAAGCACAAGGCCGATCTCGGCGAACTGGTGTCGTGGGAAGCTGGCAAGATCACCCAGGAAGGTCTGGGTGAAGTGCAGGAAATGATCGACATCTGCGACTTCGCCGTTGGCCTGTCGCGGCAGATCTACGGCCTGACCATCGCCTCCGAGCGTCCGGGCCACCACATGCGTGAAACCTGGCACCCGCTGGGTGTGGTCGGCGTGATCAGTGCGTTCAACTTCCCGGTCGCGGTATGGTCGTGGAACACCGCGCTGGCGCTGGTCTGCGGCAACTCGGTGATCTGGAAGCCGTCGGAAAAGACTCCGCTGACCGCACTGGCCTGTCAGGCACTGTTCGACCGCGTTGCCGCCGAATTCCCGGATGCGCCGCAGTTCCTCGCGCAGTGCGTGGTCGGTGGTCGTGATGCCGGCGAGGCATTGGTCGACGACAGCCGCGTCGCGCTGGTCAGTGCTACCGGCAGCACCCGCATGGGCCGCGAAGTGGCGCCGAAGATCGCCGCGCGTTTCGCTCGCAGCATTCTCGAACTGGGCGGCAACAACGCCATGATCCTCGCGCCAAGCGCCGATCTGGATCTGGCCGTGCGCGCCGTACTGTTCAGCGCCGTCGGCACCGCCGGCCAGCGTTGCACCACCCTGCGTCGCCTGATCGCGCACAATTCGGTCAAGGCCGAGTTCGTCGAGCGTCTGAAAGCCGCCTACGCCAAAGTGCGCATCGGCCACCCGCTGGAAGGCAATCTGGTCGGCCCGCTGATCGACAAGCAAAGCTTCGAAAACATGCAGGAAGCGCTGGAACAGGCCCTGAGCGAAGGCGGCAAGTTGTTCGGCGGCAAGCGCCAGCTGGCCGACAAATTCCCGAATGCCTACTACGTCTCGCCGGCCATCGTGGAAATGCCGGAGCAGAGCGACGTGGTGCGCAGCGAAACCTTCGCGCCGATCCTGTACGTGGTCGGTTACGACGACTTCAACGACGCCGTGCGCCTGAACAACGACGTGCCGCAAGGCCTGTCCTCGTGCATCTTCACCACTGACGTGCGTGAAGCCGAGCAGTTCATCTCCTCGCTGGGCAGCGACTGCGGCATCGCCAACGTCAACATCGGCCCAAGCGGCGCGGAAATCGGCGGTGCGTTCGGTGGCGAGAAGGAAACCGGCGGCGGCCGTGAGTCCGGCTCCGATTCGTGGAAAGGCTACATGCGCCGCCAGACCGCGACGGTGAACTACTCCCGCGAACTGCCGCTGGCGCAGGGGATTACCTTCGATTGACCCGTACGTGGTGTGCCAAGCGCACCGCGTACACCCGGATCGCGAGCAAGCTCACTCCTACAGGTCTTGCGTAGAACATGTAGGAGTGAGCTTGCTCGCGATGGCGGTATAACAAACGACGCTGCAATTGAATCTTGAATCATCGTTGTCTCTTTCCGAGGTTTTGCGATGCCGCTACGCGAAGAATGTCTGTGGGAAACGCTGACGCCGCAGAGGCCTGAGGCGCCAGCGTTGAGAGGGGAAATGACGGTCGATGTCTGCGTGATCGGCGCGGGCATTACCGGGTTGTCGGCGGCCATTCACTTGCTGGAGCAAGGCAAGCGGGTCGCCATTGTCGAAGCCCATCGCACCGGCCAGGGCGGTTCGGGGCGCAACGTCGGGCTGGTCAACGCCGGTCTGTGGATTCCGCCGGACGAGATCGAAGCCGGTTTCGGCGAAAAGGTCGGCAGCCAGCTCAACAGCATGCTTGGCAACGCACCGTCGGTGGTGTTCGGCCTGATCGAAAAATACGCCATCGACTGCCAGGCCACGCGCAAGGGCACGTTGCACATGGCGCACAACGCCAAGGGCGAAGTCGACCTGCGCAGCCGTGAGCAACAATGGAAACGCCGTGGCGCGCCCATCGAATTGCTCACCGGCAAGGCCTGTCAGGAGGCCACCGGTACCAAAGAAATCACCGCCGCGCTGCTCGACCACCGTGCTGGCACCATCAACCCGATGGCCTACACCAGCGGTCTGGCGGCAGCTGTCAGCAAGCTCGGCGGCCAGCGTTACGATCATTCGCCGGTCAAGCGCCTGGAGCGTCAGGGTCAGCGCTGGTGCGTGATCACCGATCAAGGGTCGGTGCTTGCCGATCAGGTGGTCATCGCCTCCAACGCTTACACCGAAGGCGAATGGACCGACATCAAGCGCAATTTTTTCCCCGGTTATTACTATCAGGTCGCCTCGGTGCCGCTCACCGAAGACGCCGCGCAGCAGATCTTGCCCGGTGGTCAGGGCTCGTGGGACACCCGTCAGGTGCTGAGCAGCATCCGCCGCGACGCCGACGGTCGCCTGTTGCTGGGCAGCCTGGGCAACGGCAACCAGAAGCCGGCCTGGTTCCTCAAGGCTTGGGCCGACCGCGTGCAGCAGCACTATTTCCCGTACCTGCAAAAGGTGGAGTGGGAATGCACCTGGACCGGTTGCATCGACTTCACGCCCGATCACCTGTTACGCATGTTTGAACCTGCACCGGGACTGGTCGCGATGACCGGTTACAACGGTCGCGGCAACACCACTGGCACGGTGGTCGGCAAGGCGTTTGCCGATTATTTGTGCAGCGGTAACACTGACGTGCTGCCGATTCCCTTCGCACCCATGCGTCCGTTGGCGGGCATTGGGCTGCGCAGTTCGCTGTATGAAGCTGGCTTTTCGCTATATCACGCAGGGCAATGCCTGCGAATCGTCATCTAAGGCAGAAATGTCCTACGGATAGCGGTGGTTTTCTGTACGTCCACTAACCTCAAATGGTGCGTGCTGTAGCGGCTGCGCACCTCTGGTGTGCAGTTCGGTGACGCATGCTGTAACCATTGGGTTGTACGGTCTGTTGCCACAAGGTTGCGCGGATAAATGAGGAGGGTTGCTCTTTCGGAACGAAAAAGGTTGCACCTTGCGCGGTTCAGACGGTTGCACGCCCAATGAAAGTGGGCTCGAAACAGTCAAAAAAACAACAAAACGATGACTTTTTTCAGAATAAAAAACCGATGGCACGCCGCTTGCTCAGAGCATCTCTGTGGTCGCAGTGCTAATTAAAAAACCTAGGAGCACCAACTCATGTCGCAGACGTTTTACAGGAAAGGCTTTCTGGCACTCGCAGTGGCTACTGCAATGGGTGCGGCTACTTTTGCGCAGGCCGACGTCAAGATCGGCGTTGCAGGCCCGATGACAGGCGCCAACGCCTCGTTCGGTCTGCAGTACATGAAGGGCGCCCAGGCGGCGGCGGATGCAATCAACGCTGCGGGCGGCGTCAACGGGGAGAAGATCGTTCTGGTTCAGGGCGATGACGCATGCGAGCCGAAACAGGCCGTAGCGGTGGCCAACAAGATGTCCCAGGAGAAGGTTGCCGGCGTGGTCGGTCACTTCTGCTCCTCGTCGACCATTCCGGCGTCGGAGGTGTATGACGAAGCGGGCATCATCGCGATCACTCCAGGTTCCACCAACCCGACCGTGACCGAGCGCGGCCTGAGCGCCATGTTCCGCATGTGCGGCCGTGACGACCAGCAAGGCATCGTCGCCGGCGACTACATCGTCGACGTGCTCAAGGGCAAGAAAGTCGCCGTCATCAACGACAAGGACACCTACGGCAAGGGCCTGGCCGATGCCACCGCCAAGCAGCTGACCGCCCGTGGCGTGAAGCCGGTGCTGGAAGAAGGTCTGACCCGTGGCGAGAAAGACTTCAGCGCCCTGGTCACCAAGATCCGTGGCGCTGGCGCCGACGTGGTCTACTTCGGCGGCCTGCACCCGGAAGCCGGTCCGCTGGTTCGCCAGATGCGTGAACAAGGTCTGAAAGACGTCAAGTTCATGTCCGACGACGGTGTCGTGACCGACGAACTGGTGACCACCGCCGGTGGCGCGAAATACGTCGATGGCGTGTACATGACCTTCGGTGCCGACCCGCGCCTGCTGCCAGACAGCAAGGCCGTGGTCGATCAGTTCCGCAAGGCCGGTTACGAGCCTGAAGGCTACACCCTGTACGCCTACGCTTCGGTTCAGGCCCTGGCTGCCGGCTTCAACGGCGCCAAGTCGAACAAGGGCGAAGACGCCGCCAAGTTCCTCAAAGCCCACCCGGTGAAGACCGTCATGGGCGAGAAGGCCTGGGACACCAAGGGCGACCTGAAAGTCTCCGACTACGTGGTCTATCAGTGGGACAAGGACGGCAAATATCACCAGCTCGAAAAGCAGAAGTGAGTTGAGCGCTTAGTCGGACAGGCTGCGGGCTCGCTCGCGGCCTGGCCCGGTAATCGGTGCCGCGCCACGCGGCGCCGGATTTCTTCTGTTGCCATCGTGCGTGTCACGCCGCTCCTCACGAGGGGGCTGGCGGTGTACGCCGGGTTGGCCTTTCAAGTTCGTGAGCGTGCGTGATGGATGGTATTTTCCTGCAGCAAATGGTCAACGGCCTGACTCTCGGTTCGGTCTACGGCCTCATCGCCATCGGTTACACGATGGTCTACGGCATCATCGGCATGATCAACTTCGCCCACGGCGACGTGTACATGATCTCCGCCTACCTCGCAGCCATCGGCCTGGCCGTGCTGTCGTTCTTCGGCATTCAGTCTTTCCCTTTCCTGATTCTCGGCACGCTGGTGTTCACCATCGTGGTGACCGGTATCTACGGCTTCGTGATCGAACGGGTGGCCTACAAGCCACTGCGCAACTCGACCCGCCTGGCACCGCTGATCAGCGCCATCGGCATTTCCCTGATCCTGCAGAACTACGCGCAGATCGCCCAGGGCCCACGTCAGCAAGGCGTACCGACCCTTCTTGAAGGCGCCATGCGCTTTGAGGTCGGCAGTGGCTTCGTGCAGATCACCTACACCAAGATCTTCATCCTGATTGCCGCCTTCGTCGGCATGGGTGTGCTGACCTACATCATCAAGTACACCAAGCTGGGGCGGATGTGCCGCGCCACTCAGCAGGACCGCAAGATGGCGTCGATCCTTGGCATCAACACCGACCGGATCATCTCCTACGTGTTCGTCATCGGTGCTGCCATGGCCGCGCTGGCCGGCGTGCTGATCACCATGAACTACGGCACCTTCGACTTCTTCGCCGGCTTCGTCATCGGCATCAAGGCCTTCACCGCTGCGGTACTGGGCGGTATCGGCTCGTTGCCGGGCGCCATGCTCGGCGGGTTGATCCTGGGGGTTGCCGAGTCGCAATTCTCCGGTCTGATCAACTCCGACTACAAAGACGTGTTCAGTTTCGGCCTGCTGGTATTGATCCTGATCTTCCGTCCTCAAGGCCTGCTGGGTCGCCCACTCGTGGCGAAGGTGTAACCATGTCTGCTCCCGTCAAACCCATCGATATCAAACAAAGCCTGATCGACGCGGTGATCGCCGGCCTGCTGGCGCTGATCGTGTTCGGTCCCATCGTCGGCGTCGTGCTCGACGGCTACCAGTTCAACATGGAGCCGCGACGTGTTGCCGCGCTGGTCGGCGTGGTGGTGATCGGCCGCTTCCTGCTCAGCCTGTTCCTGCAAACGCCCAAGGGCCTGGCGATCCTGCAGAACTTCGAGGGCTCCGGCTCCGGCGTTCACGTATTGCCGCCTGACTACAAATCGCGCCTGCGTTACATCATCCCGCTGATGATCGTCATCGCGGTGGTCTTCCCGGTGTTTGCCGACAAATACGTGCTGACCGTGGTCATCCTCGGCCTGATCTACGTGTTGCTGGGCCTGGGCCTGAACATCGTGGTCGGTCTGGCCGGTCTGCTCGACCTCGGCTATGTGGCGTTCTACGCCATCGGTGCCTATGGTCTGGCGCTGGGCTATCAGTACCTGGGGCTGGGCTTCTGGTCGGCATTGCCGCTGGCGGCCATCGCGGCGGCGCTCGCCGGCTGCATCCTCGGTTTCCCGGTATTGCGCATGCACGGTGACTACCTCGCCATCGTGACCCTGGGCTTCGGTGAAATCATCCGTCTGGTGCTGAACAACTGGCTGTCGTTCACCGGCGGCCCGAACGGCGTGGCGGTGCCTTCGCCGACCTTCCTGGGCCTTGAGTTCGGCCGTCGGGCCAAGGATGGCGGCATTCCGATCCATGAATATTTCGGCTTCGAATACAACCCGGACCTGAAATTCATCTTCATCTACGGCGTGCTGTTCCTCGTCGTGCTGGCCGTGCTGTACATCAAGCATCGCCTGACCCGCATGCCGGTCGGCCGCGCCTGGGAAGCCCTGCGTGAAGACGAGATCGCCTGCCGCGCCATGGGCCTGAACCATGTGCTGGTCAAACTCTCGGCGTTCACCCTGGGTGCTTCCACCGCCGGTCTGGCCGGGGTGTTCTTTGCCAGCTATCAGGGCTTCGTCAACCCGACGTCGTTCACCTTCTTCGAATCGGCGCTGATTTTGGCCATCGTCGTGCTCGGCGGCATGGGTTCCACCGTCGGTGTGGTGATCGCTGCATTCGTGCTGACCGTTGCCCCGGAAATGCTGCGCAGCTTCGCCGAATACCGCGTGCTGCTGTTCGGCGTGCTCATGGTGCTGATGATGATCTGGCGCCCACGCGGCCTGATTCGCATCAGCCGTAGCGGCGTGCGCCCACGCAAAGGCGTGCTGGCCAAAGCGGAGGGCGTGTGATGAGCAACGATATCGTTCTGTCCGTCGAAAACCTGATGATGCACTTCGGCGGCATCAAGGCCCTCAGCGACGTCAGTCTGGAAGTACGGCGCAACTCGATCTTCGCCCTGATCGGCCCCAACGGCGCCGGCAAGACCACCGTGTTCAACTGCCTGACCGGTTTCTACAAAGCCACCGGCGGGCGCATCGAACTCAATGCGCGCGGCAAGAAGACCAACGTCATCCAGCTGCTCGGCGAGCAGTTCCGTGCCAGCGATTTCGCCTCGCCGAAACGCTTCGGCAGCCGGCTGTTCTACAAGATGTTCGGTGGCACCCATCTGGTGAACCGCGCAGGCTTGGCCCGGACCTTCCAGAACATTCGCCTGTTCAAGGAAATGTCCGTGGTCGAGAACCTGCTGGTGGCCCAGCACATGTGGGTCAACCGCAACATGCTGGCCGGCATCCTCAACACCAAGGGCTATCGCAAGGCGGAAGAGGACGCGCTGAACACGGCGTTCTACTGGCTGGAAGTGGTCGATCTGGTGGACTGCGCCAACCGTCTGGCCGGTGAGCTGTCCTACGGCCAGCAACGCCGCCTGGAGATCGCCCGGGCCATGTGTACCCGCCCGCAGGTGATCTGCCTGGACGAACCGGCCGCAGGCCTCAACCCGCAGGAAACCGAAGCGTTGAGCGGCATGATTCGCCACCTGCGCGACGACCACGACATGACCATCGTGCTGATCGAGCACGACATGGGCATGGTCATGGGCATTTCCGACGATATCGTCGTGCTGGACCACGGCAACGTGATTGCCAAGGGCAAGCCGGAGCAGATCCGCAACGATCCGAAAGTGATTGCTGCGTATCTGGGTGCTGATGAAGAGGAGCTGGTATGAGTAAGCCGATCCTCGAACTGAAAGAGATCGACGTGTATTACGGGCCGATCCAGGCCCTGAAGAAAGTCTCGCTGGAAATCAACGAAGGAGAAACCGTCAGCCTGATCGGCTCCAACGGCGCGGGCAAATCCACGCTGCTGATGTCGATCTTCGGCCAGCCGCGGGCGGCTCGCGGGCAGATCATCTATCAGGGCACCGACATCACCCACAAGTCGTCGCACTACATCGCGTCCAACGGCATTGCACAGTCGCCGGAAGGCCGTCGGGTGTTCCCCGACATGTCGGTGGAAGAGAACCTGATGATGGGCACCATCCCGATCGGCGACAAATACGCCAGCGAAGACATGCAGCGCATGTTCGAGCTGTTCCCGCGCCTCAAGGAACGGCGTAATCAGCGGGCGATGACCATGTCCGGTGGCGAGCAGCAGATGCTGGCGATTGCCCGTGCGCTGATGAGCCGTCCCAAGCTGTTGCTGCTGGACGAGCCGAGCCTGGGCCTGGCGCCGATCGTGGTGAAGCAGATCTTCTCCACCCTGCGTGAACTGGCACAGACCGGCATGACCATCTTCCTGGTCGAGCAGAACGCCAACCACGCGCTGAAGCTGTCGGACCGTGCCTATGTGATGGTCAACGGCGAAATCCGCCTGACCGGCACCGGCAAGGAGCTGCTGAGCAACGAGGAAGTGCGCAACGCCTATCTCGGCGGGCATTGATCCTTTCGCTTGATTTGCGGTACGCGACGCCCCGGGTGGATAACACTCGGGGCGTCGTCGTTTGCAATTGTGGAAAACCCTTTTCAACTGCTGCCAAAGCGCGACAGTTAGCCGCTGCAAATGGTTGTTTTGTCACGGTTTTGACTTGTTCAGTTTTACTGTGGAGACGGCTGTGAATAAGTTGGTGGCAGGTGGCTGCAGGCCACGATTGGCGTGGCTTGTAGCCTATTGATCAGTATTTGACCAGTGTTTTTGGTCGGTATTTTCGAGTGATTTGTCAACGCCATCATGGCTGGTTTTTTATACAGCTTTTACAGGTGATAACCCTGTGGATAACTCTGTGTGCAACCCTTGGAAAGACCTCCGCAGGTAGCGCAATCTCTGGCTTGTGGCGGCATGAAGGGGTTCATCGTGCCATCAGCGCTGGTGCGCTATTGCAGATACGTTTCAGCGGGTCAAGGAAAAACACTCGAAAAATTGCCCACAGACCCCGTATGGCGCGGCCTGCGTGGTTTCGAGTTGCCCCCAGAGATTGTGCGTGCGGCTGTGGATAAGATGGGCAAAACTGCGTGCAGGCCGCACGTTACGTGGCTTTGCGGTTTCTGGTCGTTTTTTGTACAGCACATGCGGTTGTACGACGATCTTGCGCGTCAGGCTTGATCCGTCACCGTCTGCGCGGGCATTCTCCAGAACTTTCCTACGCGCAGCGCAGGCTGCGTTAACCCGCGCTTATTTCCCATAAGCCCGCACCACTCAAGTCAGGAGATTCCAATGACTTCCACCGTGTTCATTACCGGCGCTACTTCCGGGTTTGGCGAAGCGTGCGCCCGGCGTTTTGCAGAAGCGGGCTGGTCGCTGGTGCTGACCGGTCGCCGTGAGGACCGTTTGCAGGCGCTGCAGGCCGAGCTGTCGAAACAGACCAAGGTGCACACCATCACCCTGGACGTGCGCGACCGTGCAGCCATGGAGAGCGCCATCGAAGGCCTGCCGGCCGAGTTCGGCAAGATTCGCGGCCTGATCAACAACGCAGGTCTGGCACTGGGCATCGACCCGGCGCCGAAGTGTGATCTGGATGACTGGGACACCATGATCGACACCAACATCAAGGGTCTGGTCTACACCACCCGCCTGCTGCTGTCGCGTCTGATTGCCTACGGTCGCGGTGCCAGCATCGTCAACCTGGGCTCGGTGGCCGGCAACTACCCGTACCCGGGCGGCAACGTGTATGGCGGTAGCAAGGCGTTCGTCGGTCAGTTCTCGCTGAACCTGCGCAACGACCTGATCGGCACCGGCGTGCGTGTGACCAACCTGGAGCCGGGCCTGTGTGAAAGCGAGTTCTCGCTGGTGCGCTTCGGCGGCGATCAGGCCAAGTACGACGCCACCTACGCGGGCGCCGAGCCGATCCAGCCACAGGACATCGCCGAGACGATCTTCTGGATCATGAACACCCCAGCCCACGTCAACGTCAACAACCTGGAAATCATGCCGGTCAGCCAGACCTGGGCAGGATTTGCGATTGATCGTACGCGCGGTGATGCGAAGTAAGGCGGGATCGCCAAGCCGCATATGACCGGTAGGAGCCGGCTTGCTGGCGAATGCAGTGTGTCAGACACCGTTATGTAGCTGATGCACCGCGTTCGCCAGCAAGCCGGCTCCTACAGATTCGATAAACGTCCCGAAACCTGTAGCAGTCCGGCTTGCCGGCGGTGGCGATCCTGAATACGCCACTGCCCGTAGGAGCGCGCTTGCCTGCGATTGCGGTGGGCCTGTGACCGATGTGGTGACCGGAAGAATGCGATCGCGAGCAAGCTCACTCCTACAGGGACATGCGGTCAACGTAGGAGTGAGCTTGCTCGCGAGAGGCCGGGATGACCGACATTGCCATCGCGGGCAAGCGCGCTCCTACGGTTCAGGGGCGAAAGTAAGATGCCAAGCCGATATAGCACGTCGCCAGGTGATACGGCGTGGTCGACGGCATGTCGCGGCGGCTGAGCTGGCCCTGGTTGTCCAGGCATTCATTCCAGCCGGCAGGGTGCAGAAAACGCTGTTGCAGGGCATTCAGTTGGCGGGCCAGTAATGCCTCGCTGTTCGGCCGCAAGGTCAGCGCCCGCAGGTATTCGGCCTGAGCCCAGATGCGCTGGGTGCCATCCTTGATCGTGCCATCCACCGCCAGCGTGGCAGCCACTGCGCCCGTGGATGTATCCACACCCTGTGCCTCGGCATAGGCGAACGCCGTGGTCAGCGAACGATGCAACGGCGTGCCGCGCAAATGCGCCGACGACTCCAGCAGATAGAACCATTCGAACTGATGACCCGGCTCGGACCAGTTATCCACAGCGTCCAGTGGCTTCTCCAGCATCACCCCGTGAGCAACATCGACGAAACGTCGCTGCATGGCCTCGGTCAGCGCATTCAGGGCCGCCAGGGTGTCAGCGTCTTCGCGCACGTCCAGCGTGGCCAGAAACGCCTCGGCCAGGTGCATCAGCGGGTTCTGCAGCGGACCTGCGTCCAGCGAGGACCAGTCTTCCTCTAGCACCGCTTCATACAGGCCATCGCCGTCGGCAAAACGCTCGGCGACCACTTGCAGCGCAGCGTTGAGTACTGATTCCACCAACGGCTCGCGCACCTTCGCCCAGTAATGCGCGCAGGCGAAGATGACGAAGGCGTGGGTGTACAGGTCTTTGCGCCGGTCCAGCGGTGCGCCTTGTGGATCGATGCTGTAGAACCAGCCACCGTGCTCGGCGTCATGGAAGTGCCGCTGCAGCGAGCGGAACAGTGCGCCTGCGCGTTCTTCGGCCTGCGGCACCTGTGGATCGCCGATCAGGCTGGAAAACAGGAACAACTGCCGGGCACAGGCCATGGCCCGATAGCGCTGCGGTGGCAACGGCTGGTGCTGTGAGTCGAGGGCTTCGAAGGGCAGGGCCATCTCGGCATTCCAGCCCGGACCGATCCACATGGGCACGATCACGCGCATGAAGTGCTGCTGCACGGTAGCGAACACAGCGGACAGTTCGGAGGGGAGGGCAGCGTCAGGCATCGATTGGCGTCACGGCAGGGGCAAATTGCGCGACATGGTAGCAGGAGGCGGGGATTTTGAGGCAGATGCAGATCAATTGTAGGAGCGTGGCTTGTCCCGCGACCGGCGGGGAACCCGTCGTAAATCCGGTGAATGCGGTATGCCTGACACACCGCGTTCACGGGGTTTGCGACTGCTTCGCAGCCGGTCGCGGGACAAGCCGCGCTCCTACAGGAATGAGGTCAAATCAAGCGGCGAACAACCAGACCCCGGTCGCAGCCGACAGCGCGCCGGCAATCCGCACCACCGGCGCAGCGGCCGCAGGCAGGTAGCGCACCACGGCGTAACCAGCGGCGTGCAGTGCGGCGGTGGCGCCGACGAAGCCCAGCGCGTAACCCCATGGGCTGGACATTTCCGGCAGCTCCAGGCCGTGGGCCACGCCGTGGAACAGGGCGAACAGTGCCGTGGCGGCGACCGCGACGAACAGCGGCGGACGCACCGCCAGTGCAACGGCCAGGCCCAGCGCGAACACTGACGCGGCAATGCCGCTTTCCAGTGCTGGCAGCTCCAGCCCTTCAAAGCCCAGCAGGCCGCCGATCAGCATGGTGCCGACGAACGCACACGGCAGCGCCCAGCGCGCTGCGCCTTTCTGCTGCGCGGCCCACAGGCCCACGGCAACCATCGCCAGCAGGTGATCAAGGCCGCCCAGGGGGTGGCTGATGCCGGCCACCAGGCCGCTTTCATCGTGACCGGGGTGGGCGAAGGCCAGTGCCGGAACCAGCAGCAGCGCGAGGGCGCCGAAGACTTTTTTGCAGTTCATGAACGGGTTTTCCTTGAGTGAATGAATTCAGGCGGCGGTCAGCAGACCCTGGCGCTCGATGAAGGCGATGATGTCTTCCAGACCATGGCCGGTTTTCTGATTGCTGAACACGAACGGCTTGTCGCCGCGCATCTTCTTGGTGTCGCGATCCATCATTTCCAGAGAGGCGCCGACCATCGGGGCCAGGTCGATCTTGTTGATCACCAGCAGGTCGGATTTGCAGATACCCGGGCCGCCCTTGCGCGGCAGCTTGTCGCCGGCGGAAACGTCGATCACGTAGATGGTCAGATCGGACAGCTCCGGGCTGAACGTGGCCGAGAGGTTGTCGCCGCCGGATTCGACAATGATCAGGTCCAGGCCTTCGAAGCGACGGTTCAACTGGTCCACGGCTTCCAGGTTGATCGACGCGTCCTCGCGGATCGCTGTGTGCGGGCAGCCGCCGGTTTCCACGCCGATGATGCGCTCTGGCGCCAGGGCCTCGTTACGCACCAGAAAGTCGGCGTCTTCGCGGGTATAGATGTCGTTGGTGACCACCGCGAGGTTGTAGCGCTCGCGCAGGGCCAGGCACAGGGCCAGGGTCAGGGCGGTCTTGCCCGATCCGACCGGACCGCCGATGCCGACACGCAGAGGTTGGCTGTTCATTGAGTGTTCTCCGTTGATCTTCTTGTGCGGTTCAAAGGGGTGACGAATCAGGACCGGAACAGCCGGCTGTACTGGCGTTCATGGGCCATGCTCGCCAGCGACAGACCGAAAGCGGCGCTGCCGATGTGTTCCGGGTCGAGCGCCGTGGCCTGTTGTTGAGCGCTTTGCAGCAGCGGCAACAGCTCGCTGGTCAGGCGTTGTGCAGCCTGTTGTCCCAGCGGCAGGGTTTTCATCAACACGGCCAACTGGTTTTCCAGCCAGCTCCACAGCCAGGCGGCCAGCGCATCCTGCGGTTCTATCTGCCAGGCGCGGGCGGCCAGCGCCCAGCCGAGGGCCAGATGCGGTTCGCCGATCTGTTGCAGAAAGGCGCGCGCCGCGTCGTCCAGCTCTGGCAGGCCACACAGCAACTGCTGCAGGGAATAGCCCATCTGCCGGCTTTCCAGGTGCAGCTCGCGGGTTTCCCGGCTGGCGCGGTGCTCCTCGCTCAGTCGTTGCAGGCTCGCCCAGTCGTTTTCAGCCGCCGCCATGCAATGGGCCAGCAGCAGCGGTGCTTCGAAGCGGGCGAGGTTGAGTTGCAGTTGATCGCTGATCCAGCGGGCGGCACTGGACGGGTCGTTGACCACACCGTTCTCCACCGCCATTTCCAGCCCCTGCGAGTAGCTGTAGCCGCCAATCGGCAGTTGCGGGCTGGCCAGACGCAGCAGCGCCCAGGCCTTGTTCATTTGCGTACGCCGAACTGGTGAATGCGCGGGGCGTAGTTGAAGTCTTCTTCACCGGCCCGCGAATGGTGGTGGCCGCCGCCATAGGCGCCGTGTTCCGGCTGGAACGGCGCTTCGATGGATTCGGTGGTGGCGCCCAACTGGTCGAGCATGGCCTTGAGCACGTAATCGTCGAGCAGGCGCAGCCAGCCATCGCCGACTTGCAGGGCGACGTGGCGGTTGCCCAGGTGATAGGCGGCGCGGGTCAGCTCGAAGGCACTGGCGCAGGTGACGTGCATCAACTGCTCGGGACGGGCACAGACCCGTACCACACGGCCGTCTTCGGCCTTGAGAAAGTCGCCGTCACGCAGCGGCTGTTGCCCACGTTCGAGAAACAGACCGACGTCTTCGCCATCGGCACTGAAACAGCGCAGGCGACTCTTGCTGCGCGCTTCGAAATTCAAATGCAGCTCGGCGGCCCATTCGTTTTGGGGTTCGATTCGTTGGTGAATCACCAGCATCGGAAAGCTTCCAGCAATGTGCGATGCACTAGCCAGAGCAAGTGGCTTGCCAAAAGACAGAGATGAAGGAAATTGCCTACATACGGTGCAGGCGTGCGTAACGGCGGGGCGTTAGTGTGAGTGCTGTTGGTGCAATTGCGGAAAGCTCGCACCAAATTAGGGCTCGTCGATGTTCTGTTGGAGGGAGCCCTGCTCGCGAATACGATCTGTCATTCAGCACAACGGTGTCAGAACGGGCGCTTTCGCGAGCAGGGCTCGCTCCCACAGGTTTCGCAGTCGGGTTCATAGGAGTGGGTATCACTCCGTACTGCCCAACCCCTTCCAGCGCTGAGCGCCGATAAAGATGAAGCGCAGCTGCTGGGTGATCTTGGCCCGTGGGGTCAGGTGCGCGGCGAGGGTCACCGGCGGCGGGTCGATCAGCTCGGGGAGCATGGCGAATACGCTTTTCACCACCAGGTCGGCCATCACCGACAGGTCGTTGGCATTGAGGTGCTGAAATTTGGGCATCGACGCCAGGTCAGTTGCCAGGTCCGCGATGATCGCCTCGCGCAGGGCGCCGAGTGCCTGACGCACCTTCAGCGAACCGCCATATTGCTCGCGGGCGAGGAACAGAAACTGCGAACGGTTGGCCGCCACGACTTCCAGAAAAATTCGCACCGACGCATCGATGATGCCGCTGTTGAGGTTGTCGTTGCGGCGTACCCGGCGGATGGTTTCGCGGAAGGTCTGGCCGACTTCGCTGACCAGTGCCAGACCCAGGTGGTCCATGTCGTCAAAATGGCGGTAGAAACCGGTGGGCACGATGCCTGCGGTTTTTGCCACTTCGCGCAGGCTCAGGCTGCCGAAGCCGCGTCCGCTCTCCATCAACCCCCGTGCTGCATCGAGCAAGGCGTGGCGGGTCTGCTGTTTCTGTTCGGCGCGGGGCAGCATGGGGCAGGCGGTATCTGAAGAAAGAGTGGTCTGCACTCTAACAAAAGCCCTTGCGCGGCGTCGAACCGGCGTTCAGACAGGCATGAAAAAGCCCGGCGTGGGAGCCGGGCTTTTGGCGTAATCGGGTCGGGATCAGGATACGCGCTGATACTGCTGGACCAGACGATCTGGACCGTTGTCGGCAACACGCTGGTAGCGGTGCGCCAGGCTGTTGCAGTTTTCTTCGGCAGCGACGCGCTGGTATTGGTTGACCAGACGGCCCGGACCATCCTGTGCCACGGTAGGCAGGCCGACTTGCTGAGCGGCTTTCACTTCACCCAGAGCTGGCTGTTCGCTGGCAGGCAGGGCGAACGCGCTCGACGCGAGAAGGGAAAGGGTCAGGCTGAGCAGAAGTTGGCTTTTCATGGATGGGTGCTCCTCGAAAGGGCGATCAGTGAACATGGGAGCGATTTTACCGGGGCACCGCCGATTAAGAAGTTCAAAGGGTTGATGATGACCATCGACGGAATTGATTCGGGCTGCAGGGCTTGTAAAACGGGGTGTGTAGCGGTGCGGCGTTGTCGAATTTGGGTTGCTCCGCGAACTCTGTAGGCGCTGGCTTGTCCTGCGACCGGCGACGCAGTCGTCGTAAAACCTGGCGACTATGCACTCCTGACACTCCGCGTTTACTGGTTTTACGACTGCTTCGCAGCCGGTCGCAGGACAAGCCAGCTCCTACAGGTTCATCGAACCCGTCACGTTCGGGTCGTGCGAAACACCGGTTTTTTGCGATTTCATCAAACCCGCAGCGCTTTTATCAGTCGAACCGCTTATGACGTTTGCGACGGGCAGGAAGGCCCGTCGGTATTTGGGGAGATAACGCAATGACGCGAAGCCGCAAGATTTTCGCCTGGACCGCCGCCGTCGTGCTGCTGTTGCTGGCCGTTCTGATCATTGTGATCGCCACCTTCGACTGGAACCGGCTCAAGCCGACCATCAACGAAAAAGTCTCCGCCGAGCTGCATCGGCCATTCGCCATCAATGGCAACCTGGCCGTGCTTTGGCGCCGTGAGCCGGGCGAAGGCGGCTGGCGGGCGTGGGTGCCGTGGCCGCACATGTCGGCCGAAGACATCGCGCTGGGCAACCCGGAATGGTCGAAAACCCCGCAAATGGTCACTCTCAAACGCGTGGAACTGCGCCTGTCGCCGTTGCCATTGCTGGCCCAGCGGGTGGTGATTCCACGTATTGATCTGACCGAGCCCAACGCGCGCATTGAGCGGCTGGCTGACGGTCGCGCCAACTGGGTGTTCGATCTGCCGAAAAGCGACCCCAATGCCGAGCCGTCGAAATGGGTGCTGGACATCGGCACCATCGGCTTCGACAAGGGCCTGGTCAGCTACAACGACCAGATGATCAACACCCAGATCGACGTGGTGGTCGACCCGCTGGGCAAGCCGGTGCCGTTCAGCGACATCGTCGGCAGCAACGAGGCGAAGAAGGTGCAGGACAAGGGCGCCTCGGCCCAGGATTACGCCTTCGGTTTCACCGCCAAGGGCCAGTACCACGGGCAGAAACTCAATGGCAGCGGCAAGGTCGGCGGCTTACTGGCGCTCAAGGATGCGGCGCTGCCCTTCCCGGTGCAGGCCGATGTCAGCGCCGGCAACACCCGCGTGGCCGTCGCCGGTACCGTGACCGACCCGCAGAACCTCGGCGAGCTGGACCTGCGCCTGAAACTGTCCGGTGACAGCCTGGGCAATCTCTACCCGCTGACCGGCGTGACCCTGCCGGACTCGCCGCCGTACGCCACCGACGGGCGCTTGATCGCCAAATTGCACGATCCGGCGGGCGCCACGTTTCAGTACAAGGCGTTCAACGGCAAGATCGGCAACAGCGACATCCACGGCGACCTCGGTTTCGTCGCCAGCCAGCCTCGACCCAAGCTGACCGGTGCGCTGGTCTCCAACCAATTGCTGATGGCTGACCTCAAGCCGCTGATCGGTGCCGACTCCAACGCTGAGCAGAAAAGCCGTGGCGGCGAGAGCAAGCAGCCGGCGGACAAAGTGCTGCCGGTCGAGGAGTTCAAGACCGACCGCTGGAGTGCGATGGATGCCGACGTGGAGTTCACCGGCAAGAAAATCGTGCAGAGCGCCGAGTTGCCTTTCACTGATCTGTACACCCACGTGGTGCTCAATGACGGCCAGTTGAGCCTGCAACCGCTGCGCTTTGGTGTGGCCGGTGGCAAGCTCGATGCCGACATTCAACTCAACGGTCATGCGCAGCCGCTGGAAGGCCGGGCGAAGCTGACCGCGCGCAACTTCAAACTCAAGCAGTTGTTTCCGACCTTCGAGCCGATGAAAACCAGTTTCGGTGAGCTCAATGGCGATGCCGACATCAGCGGCAAGGGCAACTCGGTGGCGGCGCTTTTGGGCACGGCCAACGGTGAGCTGAAGATGCTGGTCAACGACGGTGCGATCAGCCGTGACCTCATGGAAATTGCCGGGCTCAACGTCGGCAACTACGTGGTCGGCACTCTGTTTGGCGACAAGAACGTGAAGATCAACTGCGCGGCGTCGGACTTCGGCATCAAGGACGGTCTGGCGACCACCAAGCTGTTCGTCTTCGACACCGAGAACGCCATCGTCTATATCGATGGCACGGCGAACATGAAGTCCGAGCAGCTGGATCTGAAGATCACTCCGGAATCCAAGGGGTTCCGTGTGTTCTCCCTGCGTTCGCCGCTGTATGTGCGCGGGCCGTTCATCAAACCGAGCGCCGGGGTGCAGACTGGCCCGCTGCTGCTGCGTGGTGCCGGGATGGTGGCGCTGGGCGCGATAGTCGGCCCGGCGGCCGGGCTGTTGGCGCTGGTGGCACCGAGTGGCGGCGAGCCTAATCAGTGCGCGACGCTGCTGGAGCAAATGCGCGCCGGCAAGGCGCCGAAAACCGTGCAGTAACTCATACGGTAGGTGATGCGCCTGCAGATCGCCGGTTGTAGGAGTGAGCTTGGTCTGGGCCGCATCCGGACGATGACGGTGCTTAAGCCATCCGATATTGACCCACCGCAATCGCGAGCAAGCTCACTCCTACAACGTCGGTTGTCATCTTTTGCAGCTAACTTCTAAACGGGATTTTCATCGCAAAGGGTTCGCTCGCTCATGACGCAAGAACAGGCCACGCGTTATCCGATTGTGCTGGTGCCGGGGTTGTTGGGATTCGTGAAACTGGTGGTCTATCCGTACTGGTTCGGCATCGTGCCGGCCCTGCGCCGGGGCGGGGCGACGGTGATTCCGGTGATGGTGTCGGCGGTGAACTCTACGGAGATACGCGGCGAGCAACTGCTGGCGCGCATCGACGAGATCCTGCGTCAGACCGGCGCCAGCAAGGTCAATCTGATCGGCCACAGCCAGGGCGCGCTGACCATTCGCTACGTGGCGGCCATGCGCCCGGATCGGGTGGCGTCGGTGACATCGGTGGCCGGGCCGAATCACGGTTCGGAACTGGCCGATTACCTCGAAGAACACTACCCGCCGCACACCGCCCGTGGCCGTCTGGTCAATGCGGCGATCCGTATGACCACACTGATTCTCGGCGCGCTCGACACCGGCTATCGCGGCACCCGCCTGCCTACCGACGTCGATGCGGCGCACCATTCGCTGACCACCAGCGGTGTGGCGCGATTCAACCAGCGCTTTCCCCAGGGCTTGCCGACGACCTGGGGCGGGCAGGGCGAGGAGCTGGTCAACGGCGTGCGCTATTACTCGTGGTCCGGCACCCTGCAACCGGGGCGCACCGACCGAGGCAAGAACCGGCTCGACAGCACCAATCTCACCTGCCGGCTGTTCGCCCGCACCTTCCGCAACGAGCGCGAATCCGACGGCATGGTCGGGCGCTACAGCTCGCACCTGGGTACGGTGATCGGCGATGACTTTCCGCTCGATCACTTCGATATCGTCAACCAGCATCTGGGGCTGGTCGGCAAGGGCGCCGAGCCGGTGCGGCTGTTCATGGAACACGCCGCACGGCTGAAGTCAGTCGGCCTGTAATGCCGTCTTCCTGCGCAGGGGCAGGGTCCAGCGTTCGGCGAGGATGACACCGCTCAGGGTCAGCGCGCCGCCGATGAAGTGATAGGCGGCCAGTCGTTCGCCGAGCACCACTGCGGCCACCAGTGCCGTGAGGATCGGCACCAGATTGAAGAACAGCGTGGTCCGGCTCGGGCCGAGCAGGCTGATGGCTTTCATCCACAACAGCGGTGCGAGCATCGAGGTCGGGATGCAGGCGTACAGCACCAGTGGAATGTTGCCGGCGTTCAGCCCGGTTTTCGCCGAGATCAGGAACAACGGAAACAAGGCGATGATCGCCACCAGAATTTGCAGGTACAGCAACTGCAACGGCGGCATGCGTAGCTGCCACTTTTTCAACAGGGTGCTGTAAGTCGCGTAGGCCAGCGTGGCGACCAGCATCAACAGGTCGCCGAGGTTGACGCCGTGGGCGATCAGCACCGCCCAGCTGCCCTGCGACACCACCAGCAGCACGCCGGCAAAGGACACCAGCGCACCGACCAGCGCACCGGCGGTCAGCGTGGTGCCGAGGGTGGCGATGGACATGCCCAGGGTCATCACCGGCACCAGCGACAGAATGATGCCCATGTTGGTGGCCGTGGTGATGCCCGCCGCGTAATAGGCCAGGCTCTGATAGATCGCCATGCCCAGCACGCCAAGGACCGCGATCTTGCCCAGCGCCGGCTTGATGATCGCGCGGTTGCGCCACACCGGCCCGAGCAGGAAAGGCGTGAACAACAGGCCCGCCAGCAGCCAGCGATAAAAGCCGATCTCGGCCGGGAAAATACGGCCGGCGGCAGCCTTGGTGGTGACGTTGTTGCCCGCCCAGATCATGACGGTGAGCAGGGGATAGAGGTATTGCATGGAAAGACCGGCGGCAGAGTGAGCGGCCATTATCGACGGCGTGTCACCCACGTCCAGCGCTACGGCACGGTTCTCTGAAATATGTCGCAACATTCTTTGACTACACTGCTTCGAAAGCCGCGCATCGCGCGACGCCCCAGGAGAATGTCGATGAAAATGCTGCGTGTTCCGCTGTTGATCGTGGGTCTGTTGCTCAGTGCGCAAGGCTTTGCCGCTACCGCGCAGCAGAACAAGATGACCACCTGCAACGCCGATGCGTCGGCCAAGTCGCTCAAGGGCGATGACCGCAAGGCGTTCATGAGCACTTGCCTGAAAGCCGCGCCGGCACCGGCGACCCAGCAGGACAAGATGAAGACCTGTAACGCCACGGCGAGCACGCAAGCGCTCAAGGGCGATGCACGCAAGACCTTCATGAGCGATTGTCTCAAGAAGAAATAATTTCCCGGACGGGGCCCGGATGTCGGAAACCGGCGCCGGGCCCTGTACTTCCTGAGATTGCAGCCGATGATGCGCATAGCTGTCGTCGCATCCTTTCGCCTGAAGCTGTCACGCCCCTCGCATCACTGGTTCTCGCTTCGGAACGCTGGCAGACTGCCCATCTTTTCACGCCGCTTGTTTTGAGGCTGTATGCCAACGTTTTCGCCGCGTCAAATCTATCTGGCCAGTTGCATCCTGGTGTTCGGTGGCCTGCTGCTGGTGTTGCCGCTCAATCTTCTACCCAGCCTCCTGGCCGGCCTGTTGGTGTATGAACTGGTCGACATGCTCACCCCGCAACTGCAACGCTTGATTGCCGGCGAGCGTGCGCGCTGGCTGGCGGTGGCGTTGTTGGGGACGTTGGTGGTCAGTGTGCTGTCGCTGCTCTTCGCCGGCGCGATCAGCTTCCTGCTGCACGAGGCGGAAAATCCCGGCGCGTCGCTGGACAAGTTCATGATTTTGGTCGACCGCGCCCGAGGGCAGTTGCCGCCGATCATCGATGGTTACCTGCCCGCCAGCGCTTCCGAATTTCAGGCTTCGCTGAGCGCCTGGCTGAGCAAGCACATCGGTGAGTTGCAGTTGCTCGGCAAGGGCGCCGCGCACATGTTCGTGACCCTGCTGATCGGCATGGTGTTGGGCGCGATCATCGCGCTGCAGCGGATTCCCGACGTAACCAAGCGCAAGCCGCTGGCGGCTGCATTGTTCGAGCGTTTGCACTTGCTGAGTCAGGCGTTCCGCAACATTGTCTTCGCGCAGATCAAGATTTCCCTGCTCAACACCGCGTTCACCTCGGTGTTCCTCGCAGTGATCCTGCCGCTGTGTGGCGTGCACCTGCCGCTGACCAAGACCCTGATCGTGCTGACCTTCCTGCTGGGGTTGTTGCCGGTGGTGGGCAATCTGATGTCCAACACGCTGATCTTTATCGTCGGCATGTCGCTGTCGATCTGGGTGGCGCTGGCGGCGCTGGGCTATCTGATCGTTATCCACAAGGTCGAGTACTTCCTCAACGCGCGGATCGTCGGCGGGCAGATCAGTGCCAAATCGTGGGAATTGCTCCTGGCGATGCTGATCTTCGAAGCGGCGTTCGGCCTGCCGGGCGTGGTGGCCGGACCGATTTTCTATGCGTATCTGAAAAGCGAACTGCGCAAGGTGGAGTTGGTGTAACGGCGATCCAACTTGTGGGAGCTGGCTTGTCCTGTGACCTGCCGGGGACCGGCAGCAAATCCTGAGCACGCGGTATGTCAGATATACCGCGTGCGCTGGTTTTACGACGGGTGCCCCGCCGGTCGCAGGACAAGCCAGCTCCTACAGATTTGATGGCGATTGGGTTATCAGCCGTAACGCTTCTGCGCTTCGATCGCGAGGCCCGCACCGATGCTGCCGAAGATGTTGCCTTCCACATGCCGCGCGTTTGGCAGCATCGCCGAGACGCTGTTGCGCAGGGCCGGGATGCCGCTGGAGCCGCCGGTGAAGAACACCGTGTCGACATTGGCCACGCCGACACCGGCATCGCCCAGCAACTGGGTCACGCTTTCACGTACCCGCTCCAGCAGCGATTCGATCGACGACTCGAACAGCTCACGGGTCAGGTCGGCAGTCAGGCCGGCCTCGATGCGGTCCATCGGCACCACGCGGTTGTGCGCGTGGGTCAGCTGGATCTTGGTCTCTTCCACTTCCATCGCCAGCCAGTGCCCGGCGCGCTGTTCGATCAGCTTGAACAGACGGTCGATGCCCAGGGTGTCTTCGATGTCGTAGCGCATGCTGCCCAGCGCCAGTTGCGACTTTTGCGAGTACACCGAGTTGATGGTGTGCCAGGTCGCCAGGTTCATGTGGGTGCTGGTCGGCATGTAGGCGCCACTCTTCATGCGGCTGCCGTAGCCGAACAGCGGCATCACGCCTTGCAGGCTCAGCTGTTTGTCGAAGTCGGTCCCGCCGATGTGTACGCCGCCGGTGGCGAGGATGTCGCTCTGCCGGTCGGCGACCATGCGCCGCTGCGGCGACAGGCGCACCAGCGAGAAGTCCGAGGTACCACCGCCGATGTCGACGATCAGCACCAGCTCTTCGCGGTCCAGGGTCGACTCGTAGTCGAAGGCCGCAGCAATGGGTTCGAACTGGAACGACACATCCTTGAAGCCGATCTTGCGCGCCACTTCGGCCAGGGTGTCTTCGGCTTCCTGGTCGGCCACCGCATCGTCATCGACGAAATGCACCGGACGGCCCAGTACCACTTGCTCGAACGACTGACCGGCAACGGCTTCGGCGCGTTTCTTCAGCTCGCCGATGAACAGCCCGAGCAGATCCTTGAACGGCATGGCCGTGCCCAGCACGCTGGTGTCGTGCTTGATCAGCTTGGAGCCGAGCAAGCTCTTGAGCGAGCGCATCAGACGGCCTTCGTAACCTTCCAGGTATTCGTGCAGCGCCAGACGGCCGTACACCGGGCGACGCTCTTCGATATTGAAGAACACCACCGAGGGCAGGGTGATCTTGTCGTCCTCCAGCGCGATCAGCGTTTCCGCTCCAGGGCGCAGCCAGCCGACCGTGGAGTTGGAGGTGCCGAAATCGATGCCGACGGCACGGGCTGGGGATGGGGTGCTCATGTTCTGTACGTTCCGGTCAAAAAAACGGCCGCGCAGTGTATGCGCGAAAGCACGGTTTTTCTACAGATAGCCGCCCAATCGACATGCAAGCCTTGAACTGGCGCCTTTCATCCCCAATCTTGCAGGCAACTCTCATTGCATTCGGCCAGTTTGAACACGCTTTCAAGCTCGCACGGTCGTGTGCCGATAACCTTGCAACATTCAGCGCTGCCCACGTTCTCATTTGATAGCGCGGTTCGGGACTGGCTGGATAATCCGGAATGGGTGACCGTTAAGATGGACTTCAAAGACTATTACAAGATCCTTGGCGTAGAGCCGACGGCGGACGAAAAGACGATCAAGACCGCCTATCGCAAGCTCGCGCGCAAGTATCACCCCGACGTCAGCAAAGAGGCGGGCGCGGAAGACAAATTCAAGGAGGCCTCCGAGGCCTACGAGGCGCTGAGCGATCCTGAAAAGCGCGCCGAGTACGACGACATCCGCAAATACGGCCAGCAGGGCCGCTTCCAGCCGCCTCCGGGCTGGCAGGGGCGCGGCGCAGGCGGTGGATTCGGCGGCGGTGGTGGTGGCTTCGAAGGCGGCGACTTCTCCGACTTTTTCAGCTCGATCTTCGGCAATCGTGGCGGACAACAGGGCGGCCGTGCGCGCAGCAGCGGTCGTCGAGGGCAGGACGTGGAACTGGATCTGGCGATCTTCCTTGAGGAAACCCTGTCGACCGAATCGAAGAAGATCAGCTTCAAGGTGCCGCAGCACGCCGCCAACGGCCAGCGCATGGCCGACATCACCAAGAATCTCAACGTGAAGATTCCGGCCGGTGTCACCGACGGCGAGCGCATCCGCCTCAAGGGGCAGGGCGCACCGGGCGTGGCTGGCGGTGAAAACGGCGATCTGTTCCTGACCATTCGTCTGGCGCCGCACCCGCGCTTCGATGTCGAAGGGCACGATCTGATCATCACCGTACCGCTGGCGCCATGGGAGGCGGCGCTGGGCACCAAGGTCGCGGTGCCGACCCTGACCGGCAAAATCAACCTGACCATTCGTCCGGACAGCCAGAGCGGTCAGCGACTGCGGGTCAAGGGAAATGGTCTGTTGAACAAGCAGGGCGAGCGTGGCGATCTGTACGCGCAGTTGAAGATCGTCATGCCCAAGTCCACCGATGACGCCACCAAAGCTCTTTGGGAGAAGCTGGCCGAGAAGGCTGCGTTCGATCCGAGGAGCCAGTGGAGCAGCTAACGGGGAGTAATTGATCATGCGCAACACCCTGGTCGTAGACATGCAGGAATTCTGTCAGGTGGTCGACATGCCGGCCGCCTACGTCATCGAGATCGTCGAGCACGGCATCGTCGAACCCCAGGGGCACAGGCCGGATGAATGGTTGTTCGACACAGGTTCGATGACCATCGCCAAGCGTGCGGCCAAGTTGCATCACGATCTGGCCATGGAATGGGACGGCGTCGCCCTGGCGCTGGACCTGCTGGACGAGCTCGAGCAGGTGCGCGCCGAGAACCGCATGCTCAAGCAGCGGTTGGGGCGGTTTATCGAGGATTAGCTGCGGCCTGCCTCTGTAGGCGCTGGCTTGCCCCACGACCATTGTAGGAGCTGGCTTGCCCTGCGACCGGCTGCGCAGCAGTCGTAAATCCGGGATACGTGGTGTGTCTGGGTTGCATTGTCGTCAGGTTTTACGACGACTTCGTCGCCGCTCGCAGGGCAAGCCAGCTCCTACAGGATCGGGCGTCCAATCCAGGCGGGCAGCATCAGGCTTTCTTCGGCAACACCACCGTAAACGTCGTGCCATCCCCGAAATTCGAGGTCACGGTGATGCTGCCGCCGTGGGCGTTGACCACTTCCTTGACGATGAACAGGCCCAACCCCAGGCTGGTCGACGGGCTGTGGACGCCGGCTTCTTCGTTGATTGAGCGCACCAGCGGGTCGAAAATGCTGCCAATGGCTTCCTGGGCGATCGGCTCGCCGTCGTTGTGCACCGACAGGCTGACGTGATTGTCGCTGCCCACCAGCGTGACGGTGATCCGGTGGGTCGAGGCGCCGTGTTGCAGGGCGTTGCCGATCAGGTTCTGCAGCATCTGGCTGATCCGCGCGCGATCCCATTCACCCTGGGTGTTGCCGCTGGTGTTGAACACCGGGTCGCAGTCTGGCTGCCCGGCGCTGGCTTCTTCGATGGCCTCGCGACAGGCGGCGGTCATCTCCATGGGGCTGCGTTCCACCGGCAGGGTCACGCCAAGACGGCTGCGAACGAATTCCAGCAGGTCGCTGACCATGGTCGCCATGTGCCGGCTGCTGCTCTTGATGCGCTTGATATACGCCAATTCCGACTCGCCCAGACCGGCCTTGCGCAGCAACACTTCCGAGGACAGGCTTATTGCCTGCAACGGTGCGCGCAGATCGTGGCCGAGGATGGCGAGAAAGATGTCCCGTGACCGGGTGACCCGCTCGGCGTAGGCGGCAGTGGACTCGGCCAGCGCTTCGTCGATGGCCTCGTTGAAGCGGATCATGTCGGTAAAGTGCGTGATCTCCGGTGAAACCAGGCTGTCTGCCCAGAAGCGGATCACCGTTGCACGCAGGTTGCGAAACTCCGAGGTCATTTGCACCAGATCGAAGCCCACGATGTGGCGCAATTCGCCATGGCTGGCGGCGGCCTCATCCAGCGTCGGCGTCTTGCCGACGTCCTCGCCCTGGGCCTTGGCAATCTGCTCTGCACGGGTCTGCGCGGTGTTCATGTCGCGGGCCGCGGCCAGCAGGATCGATTTCGCATGATCGCGCAGCTCCACGCGGTTCATCGTCTCGGCGGCCGGGGTCAGGGTGGCGGCGAACTTTTCCCATTCATCGACGATGCGGTCTACGTTCTGCACGATGAAATCGGATAAACGCATGGGCGGCTACCTTGCTGGTCTGGCACTGGGAATGAGGGGCATCTTGCGCCAAGTCTAGACCGGAAGGACAGAGGATTTACCCGAAACACCACGAACCTGTAGGAGCCGGCTTGCTGGCGAATGCGCTAAGTCATTCGTTGTGGGGTGTCTGAAACGACGCATCGCGGGCAAGCGCGCTCCTACGGTGGGTCGGCGTGGAACATGGCGCTGCGGACCACCCAGACCTTGTAGGAGTGAGCTTGCTCGCGATTCCGTTCTGACCGTCATCTCAGATGTCACAGTCAGATCGCTATCGCGAGCAAGCTCACTCCTACAGAAAGGCGCAAGAAGGCTCGTCAGAACAGAAAATACCGCTGCGCCATCGGCAGTACGCCCGCCGGTCTGTTGTCAGTCGCTGCGGTGGAAGCCGCCTTGAGGGACGCCTAACGTTAGGTGTGCAGTACCACTCAATTCATGGTTCAAGGATGGACGTCATGCTTAAAGCAGAGTTTGAGCAATACATCGACGGGGAAATTTCCCTGCTGACCGAAAAAGTCAACGACGACAAGCATTCAGCCAACGATGAAGTGTCGGCCGGGAAGCTGACGTTCTATCTGGCATTGCGGGGGTTCATGACCGGACAGGTTTCCAATGAAGCTCGCGGCATCATTGGGGCGGTCAATGACACCTTGCAAAAGCTGCAACTGATCGACGGCCGGGCCACATTGCCGACCATCGTCGCCAATTTGCGCTAAACAGAGGGAGGCAGCCGAACAGGTGCTTGCCTGCCGTTACGCGCAGGCAAGCACTCGGGTTGTCAGAACAGAAAATACCGCTGTGCCATCGGCAACACCTCGGCCGGTTCACACCACAGCAGCACGCCGTCGGCCTTGACCTGATAGGTCTGCGGATCGACGTCGATCTTCGGCAGGTAGTCGTTGTGGATCAGGTCGGCCTTGGTCACGCTGCGGCAGCCCTTGACCACGCCAATCTGCTTCTTCAAACCCAGTTGCTCCGGTACGCCTGCGTCCATGGCCGCCTGGCTGATGAAGGTCAGGCTGCTGGCGTGCAGCGAGCTGCCGTGGCTGGCGAACATCGGGCGGTAGTGCACCGGCTGCGGGGTCGGGATCGACGCGTTGGCGTCGCCCATCAGGCTGGCAGCGATGGAGCCGCCCTTGAGGATCAGCGTCGGCTTGACCCCGAAGAACGCCGGGCGCCACAGCACCAGATCGGCCCATTTGCCCACTTCGATGGAGCCCACTTCATGGCTGATGCCGTGGGTGATCGCCGGGTTGATGGTGTATTTGGCGATGTAGCGTTTGGCGCGGAAGTTGTCGTTGCCTTCGCTGTCACCAGGCAGCGGGCCGCGCTGGCGCTTCATCTTGTCGGCGGTCTGCCAGGTGCGCAGGATCACCTCGCCGACGCGGCCCATGGCCTGACTGTCGGAGCTGAGCATGGAGAATGCGCCGAGGTCGTGCAGGATGTCTTCGGCGGCGATGGTTTCGCGGCGGATGCGGCTTTCGGCGAAGGCCACGTCCTCGGCGATGCTCGGGTCCAGGTGATGGCAGACCATCAACATGTCCAGGTGCTCGTCGATGGTGTTTTTGGTGAACGGCCGGGTCGGGTTGGTCGAGCTCGGCAGCACGTTGGGGAAGCCGCAGGCCTTGATGATGTCCGGCGCGTGGCCGCCACCGGCACCTTCGGTGTGATAGGTGTGGATGGTGCGGTTCTTGAACGCGCCGAGGGTGGTTTCGACGAAGCCCGACTCGTTCAGCGTGTCGGTGTGGATCGCCACCTGTACGTCGTACTGGTCGGCCACGCTCAGGCAGTTGTCGATGGCCGCCGGGGTGGTGCCCCAGTCTTCGTGCAGCTTGAGGCCGATCGCGCCGGCCTTGACCTGCTCGATCAACGGTTCCGGCAGGCTGACGTTGCCCTTGCCGGTGAAACCGATGTTCATAGGGAAGGCTTCGGCAGCCTGCAGCATGCGCATCATGTGCCATTTGCCGGGGGTGACGGTGGTGGCGTTGGTGCCGGTGGCCGGGCCCGTGCCGCCGCCGATCATGGTGGTCACGCCGCTCATCAGCGCTTCTTCGATCTGCTGCGGACAGATGAAGTGGATGTGCGTGTCGACGCCGCCGGCGGTGAGGATCATGCCTTCACCGGCGATGACTTCGGTGGCGGTGCCGACCGCGATGGTCACGCCGGGCTGGATGTCCGGGTTGCCGGCCTTGCCGATGGCGGCGATGCGCCCGTCCTTGAGGCCGACGTCGGCCTTGACGATGCCCCAGTGGTCGATGATCAGCGCGTTGGTGATCAGCGTGTCGACCACCTCGTCGGCTGGCAACTGGCCCTGACCCATGCCGTCACGGATGACCTTGCCGCCGCCGAATTTCACTTCTTCACCGTAAACCGTGAAGTCCTGCTCGACCTCGATCCACAGCTCGGTGTCGGCCAGACGCACACGGTCGCCGACGGTAGGGCCGAACATGTCGGCGTAGGCTTGTCTGGAAATTTTCATGCTGAATCCTTGTGTGATTTCTTGGCGATCGCAGCGCGGCCCATCGCGAGCAAGCTCACTCCTACAGGTCATGCACCGTTCTGTAGGAGTGAGCTTGCTCGCGATGACGTCAGTTCAGGCAACGGACATCAAAGATCGCCCATCACCCGCCCGGCAAAGCCGAATACCCGACGATGACCGGCCAGATCTACCAGTTCCACCTCGCGGGCCTGGCCCGGCTCGAAGCGCACGGCGGTGCCGGCCGGGATGTTCAGGCGCATGCCGCGGCTGGCGGCGCGGTCGAAGGTGAGGGCGTCGTTGGTCTCGAAAAAATGAAAATGCGAGCCGACTTGAATCGGCCGGTCGCCACTGTTGGCAACGCTCAGGGTGACGGTGCGGCGACCGGCATTGAGTTCGATGTCACCGGGCTGGATCCGGTACTCACCAGGGATCATGCGCTCTTCCTCGACAGTAACTTGTAGTAAATGGCGGTGGCGTGATACTCGCCGTCGGGGTTGCAGGCGTAGTCCGGCAGCCTGCCGGACAGCTCGTAACCCAGGGCGCGGTAGAAATCTTCGGCAGGCGAACCTGACAGGGTGTCGAGAAACAGCAGCCCGCGATTGTGTTGGCGAGCCGCCTGCTCCACGGCGTTCATCAGTTGTGTGGCCAGGCCGCGACGGCGGGCGTGGTGCAGTACCAGCAGTTTCTGCACTTCGGCACGGTTCAGGCCGTTGGCCTTCTGACACAGCGCCAGTTGCACCGTGGCCAGCACCTGCTCTTCCTGAACCACCACCCACATCAGCACTTTGCCTTCCTCGACCTCAGTCCTGATGCCTTCCCACCAGCTGTACGCTTCATCGGCGTTCAGGTCGGCCATGAACCCGACCGATGCGCCGCGATGCACCGCGTCGAGCAACAGCGCCACCAGACCGTGGCGGTAATGCGCAAAGCTTTCACTGGTGACACGTCGTAACTGGGCAGCATTCATGGGCAGACGTCCTTTCGATGAGAAAATCAGACTACAGCGGGTTTGGCCGGTGCTTGCGACGGTGGCGCCGAGGCGCCCGGCGACAGGTCCAGTTGCATGAACGTCAGGTCCAGCCAGCGACCGAACTTGGTGCCGACCTGGGGCATCTGCCCGGTGGTGACGAAGCCCTGACGCTCGTGCAGGTAAATCGACGCCGCGTTACCGCTTTCGATGGCCGCGACCATCATGTGCTTGTCGCAGGCGCGGGCGCGTTCGATCAGTGCTTTCATCAGCAGCGGACCGAGGCCGTTGCCGCGTTGATCGGCACGCACGTACACCGAATGTTCCACGGTGTGGCGGAAGCCTTCAAACGGGCGCCAGTCGCCGAACGACGAATAGCCCAGCACCTGTCCGGCGGCGTCGACCACCACCAGAATCGGGTAGGCCTGGGTCTGGCGGGCGGCAAACCACGCCTCGCGGTTGGCCAGGTCCACCGGTTGTTCGTTCCAGATCGCCGTGGTGTTGAGGACGGCGTCGTTGTAGATATCCAGCACGGCAGGCATGTCAGTCAGCAGCGCGTCACGAATCGTATAAGTCATGTTCGTTTTCACTTGGTAAAAAGCAGGGTGTCAGGCAATCGGCTGGTGCACGGTGACCAGTTTGGTGCCGTCCGGGAAGGTGGCCTCGACCTGGATCTCCGGGATCATTTCCGGGACGCCTTCCATCACTTGTTCACGGCTCAGCAGGGTGGTGCCGTAATGCATCAGCTCGGCAACGGTCTGGCCATCACGGGCGCCTTCCAGCAGGGCGGCGGAGATGAAAGCCATGGCTTCCGGGTAATTGAGCTTCAAACCCCGTGCCAGCCGCCGCTCGGCGACCAGTCCGGCGGTGAAGATCAGCATCTTGTCTTTTTCGCGTGGCGTCAGATCCATGTGTTTTTCCGTTTCAAATAACTCAATAACTCGGGTTCGCCGACCGTTGTAGGAGCTGGCTTGTCCTGCGACCGGCGGGGAACCCGCCGTAAAACCTGACGACTATGCGATCCTGACACACCGCATTTACCGGTTTTACGACTGCTTCGCAGCCGGTCGCAGGGCAAGCCAGCTCCTACAAGGGGATGTGTTACCCCTGTGGGAGCGAATTCATTCGCGATGGCGCCGGCCTGGGCGATGCGGTTCTTCAGGTACTCCAGATCCTCGGTGCCACCGCCTCGCGGCCCAACAGGGCCGGGCGCAGCAGTTTCCATAATTCGATCAGCCAGGCCCGTGCATGCAGGGCTTCATCGGCCAGGCAGCGGGCGATGATCAGCCCCGGCAACTGGCTGAGGTCGCCGCGCAGCGAGGCGTGCCCGGCCAGTTCGCGGCAGCGCTCCAGCAGTTCGGCGTCGATCTCGCCAGTGACGATCAGCGTGGCGAACACCGGTTTGCCATTCAGCCCCACCGGCGAATCAAGCAGGCCGTCATTGCCGACGATGCGCTGGCGTTCGTGCCAGAGCAGCTTGCCGTCGCGGCGGATGTCCAGATGCGCCTGAAAATGCCCCTGGTCGAAACGCTCGCCACTGGCCGGACGACCCAGCGCGACCGTATCCCAGTAGAGCAGGCGGGCGTCGCCTTGCAAGTCGATACGCGTGGTCAGCTCGGCGCGGGCGTCGCTGTAGACGATGGTTTCCTGCGGCAGCCATTCCAGGGTCGCACCTGCGGCCACTTTCAGATCCAGTTGCTGATAGGCCGGGCTGGTCGCGCGGTACCACTTGGCGGCGCCGGGGCTGGTCAGTTGCGCCCAGGCGTAGGCCCCGACGTCGGCGCTGATGTCCAGCCGGTCGCCGCCGGCAATACCGCCCGGCGGGTGAACAATGATGTGCTGGCAGACTTCAGGGCCTTCGGCGTACAGGTGCTTCTGCACCCGCAGCGGGCCCTTGTGACGACGCTGGACCGGCCGCGTGCTGTCGCCGAAGCGGCCATAGCCCAGCTCCAGCTCGGCATGCCAGCTGGGGGTGAACAGGTCGGAACGGGCAGGAAGATTCATGGCATTCATTATCGTTTTTCGAGGGCGTCTACCTTAACCGAATGGCGGCCTCAGATGGTCACCAGACCACGCACGCCTTCGGCCTCCATATGCTCGCCGCGACCTTGCTGAATGATCTCGCCACGGGACATGACGATGTACTGATCGGCCAGCTCGGCGGCGAAGTCGTAGAACTGCTCGACCAACAGGATCGCCATGTCGCCACGGGCGGCGAGTTTCTTGATCACTGCGCCGATTTCCTTGATCACCGACGGCTGAATGCCCTCGGTCGGCTCATCGAGAATCAGCAGACGCGGGCGGCTGGCGAGGGCACGACCGATCGCCAGTTGTTGTTGCTGACCACCGGACAGATCGCCGCCGCGACGGTGCTTCATCTGCAGCAGCACCGGGAACAGCTCGTAGATGAACGCCGGCACTTCCTTGGCTTCGGAGCCGGGAAAACGCGACAGGCCCATCAGCAGGTTTTCTTCCACGGTCAGCCGGCCGAAGATTTCCCGGCCCTGGGGCACGTAAGCGATGCCGGCATGCACGCGCTGGTGCGGCTTGAAACCGGTGATCGGCTTGCCTTCCCACTGCACTGCGCCTTCCTTGGCCGGCAGCAGGCCCATCAGCACCTTCAGCAGCGTGGTCTTGCCCACGCCGTTACGGCCGAGCAGGCAGGTGACTTCGCCGATCTTCACGTCAAAAGACAGGCCGCGCAGGATGTGGCTGCCGCCGTAGTACTGGTGAAGCTTTTCTACCTGGAGCATGTCCGGGTCCCCATGCAATTGTGTTCAAACTGTAGGAGTGAGCTTGCTCGCGATAGCGGACTCTCAGCCGATGAAGATGTCGATTCTGAAGTCCTCATCGCGAGCAAGCTCACTCCTACAAAGGTTTCGCTCAGCGGCCCAGATACACCTCGATCACCCGCTCATCGGCCTGCACGTCTTCCAGCGAGCCTTCGGCTAGCACGCTGCCCTGGTGCAGCACGGTGACGTGGTCGGCGATGGTGCCGACGAAGCCCATGTCGTGCTCGACCACCATCAGCGAGTGCTTGCCGGCCAGGCTCTTGAACAGCTCGGCGGTGAATTCGGTTTCGGCGTCGGTCATGCCGGCCACCGGCTCGTCGAGCAGCAGCAATTGCGGGTCCTGGACCAGCAGCATGCCGATCTCCAGAAACTGCTTCTGGCCGTGGGACAGCAGACCCGCCGGGCGCGCCATCGAGGTGGTCAGGCGAATCGTCTCCAGCACCTCGTTGATACGATCACGCTGTTCGCCGTTGAGCTTCGCCCGCAGGCTGGCCCATACCGATTTGTCGGTCTTCTGCGCCAGTTCCAGGTTCTCGAACACGCTCAGCGCTTCGAACACGGTCGGCTTCTGGAACTTGCGGCCGATGCCAGCCTGGGCGATCTGCACTTCGCTCATCTTGGTCAGATCCAGCGTCTCGCCGAACCAGGCCTTGCCGTGGGTCGGGCGGGTCTTACCGGTGATCACGTCCATCAGCGTGGTTTTGCCCGCGCCGTTGGGGCCGATGATGCAGCGCAGTTCGCCGACGCCGATGTACAGGTTCAGATCGTTGAGGGCCTTGAAGCCGTCGAAACTGACGCTGATGTCTTCCAGGGTCAGGATGGTGCCGTGCAGGGTGTTCAGGCCCCGACCGGCACTCTGACCCAGACCGATGGCGTCGCGGCTGGTGCCGGCGTCGCTGTTCGGGTCGAGCACCGGATCGAAGGCGGGCGTGGCAGAGTTTTTCATGGTTCGCTCCTCATCTTGAGCGGGTCTTGATCAGGCCGATCACGCCCTTGGGCAGGTACAGCGTCACCACGATGAACAGCGCGCCGAGGAAGAACAGCCAGTATTCCGGGAAGGCCACGGTGAACCAGCTCTTCATGCCGTTGACCAGCCCTGCGCCGAGCAGCGGGCCGATCAGCGTGCCGCGACCACCCAGCGCCACCCATACGGCGGCTTCGATGGAGTTGGTCGGCGACATTTCGCTGGGGTTGATGATGCCGACCTGCGGCACATACAACGCCCCGGCCAGGCCGCAGAGCACGGCGCTCAGCACCCAGACGAACAGCTTGAAGCCGCGTGGGTCGTAGCCGCAGAACATCAGGCGGTTTTCTGCATCGCGCACCGCTGTCAGCACCCGGCCGAACTTGCTCCGCGCCAGCCGCCAGCCCACGTACAGGCTGCCGACCAGCAACACCACGGTCAGCAGAAACAACACGGCACGGGTGCCCTGGGAGGTGATGCTGAAACCCAGAATGCTGCGGAAGTTGGTGAAGCCGTTGTTGCCGCCGAAGCCGGTCTCGTTGCGGAAGAACAGCAGCATGCCGGCGAAGGTCAGGGCCTGGGTCATGATCGAGAAATACACGCCCTTGATCCGCGAGCGGAAGGCGAAGAAGCCGAACACCAGTGCCAGCAAACCTGGCGCCAGCACCACCAGGCACATGGCCCAGAGGAAATGCTGGGTGCCGACCCAGTACCACGGTAGCTCGGTCCACGACAGGAAGGTCATGAACGCCGGCAGGCCGTCGCCCGAGGCTTCGCGCATCAGGTACATGCCCATCGCGTAGCCGCCGAGGGCGAAGAACAGACCGTGGCCGAGCGACAGCAGGCCGGCGTAACCCCAAACCAGATCCAGCGCCAGGGCAACGATGGCGTAGCAGAGGATCTTGCCGACCAGGGTCAGGGTGTAGGCCGACACCTGCAGGCTGTTGCCATCGGGCAGCAGCGACAGCAGCGGCAGGGCGATCAGCAGGGCGAGAACGATCACGCCCACGCTGATCGTGACTTTGGTGCCGGCGCGTTGCGCGGCAGTGACCATCAGTGGCTGGTTCATCAGTCGATCACCCGTCCCTTGAGAGCGAAGAGGCCTTGCGGACGTTTCTGGATAAACAGAATGATCAGCGCCAGGATCAGAATCTTGCCCAGCACTGCGCCGATCTGCGGTTCGAGAATCTTGTTGGCGATGCCCAGGCCGAACGCGGCCATGACGCTGCCGGCCAGTTGCCCGACGCCGCCGAGCACCACCACCAGGAACGAGTCGATGATGTAGCTCTGGCCCAGATCAGGGCCGACGTTGCCGATCTGGCTCAGGGCCACACCGCCAAGGCCGGCGATGCCGGAGCCGAGCCCGAAGGCCATCATGTCTATGCGCCCGGTGGGCACGCCGCAGCAGGCGGCCATGTTGCGGTTCTGGGTCACGGCGCGCACGTTCAGGCCCAGACGGGTCTTGTTCAGCAGCAGCCAGGTCAGCACCACCACGAACAGGGCGAAGCCAATGATGATGATGCGGTTGTATGGCAGCACCAGATTCGGCAGCACCTGAATGCCGCCGGACAGCCAGGCCGGGTTGGCCACTTCGACGTTCTGCGCGCCGAACAGCACGCGGATCAGCTGGATCAGCATCAGGCTGATGCCCCAGGTCGCCAGCAGGGTTTCCAGCGGGCGGCCATAGAGGTGGCGAATCACCGTGCGCTCCAGCGCCATGCCGATGCCGGCTGTGACGAAGAACGCCACCGGCAGCGCCACCAGCGGATACAGCTCGATGGCGCCGGGGGCGTAGCGCTGGAACATGATCTGCACGACATAGGTGGCGTAGGCGCCGAGCATCAGCATCTCGCCGTGGGCCATGTTGATCACGCCGAGCAGGCCGAAGGTAATCGCCAGACCCAGCGCTGCCAGCAGCAGGATCGAGCCCAGCGAGACGCCGCTGAACACCTGGCCGAGCACTTCGCCGACCATCAGTTTGCGTTTGACTTGCGCCAGGCTGGTTTCCGCCGCCAGGCGTACGGTGGGGTCGGTTTCGACATTCGGTTCCAGCAGGTTTTCCAGGCGGGTGCGGGCCAGCGGGTCACCGGTTTCACCGAGCAGGCGCACCGCCGCCAGCCGTACGGTCGGGCTGGTGTCGACCAGTTGCAGGTTGGCCAGTGCCAGATTCAGCGCCGAATGTACGGCGTCGTCTTTTTCATCGGCCACCCGTTGCATGAGCAGCTGCAACTGGGCCGGGCGGGCGCTCTTTTGCAGGGTTTGCGCTGCGGCCAGACGCCGTTTGGCATCCGGGTCGAACAGGCGATGGCTGGCCAGCGCGGTTTCCACCAGGCCGCGCAGGCGGTTGTTGAGGCTGATGGATTGCGGCTCGTCCGGGTTGGGCGCATCGGCCAGCGCCGGGGCGTTCGGGTCGACGGCGGTGAACGCATCGCCGTTCTGGATAAAAGCGCGATTGCTGCTGTCGGCGGCGACGCGGCCTTCCTGCAGGGCAATCAGTAGATCGAGGCGCGCCGGCTCGGGCTTGGCCGCCCAGGCTTCCAGCAGTTCGGCGCGCTCGGAGGATTCGGCCGCGACAAAGTCACCGGCATCACTGGCATGTGCTGCGAACGGCAGCAACAGGCTCAGGGCGAGAATGAGGCGGTAGAGAGATTTGGGCATATCGGTGTCCTGAAAGCACCCGCACGACGTACGTCGTGCGAGGAACTGTAGGAGTGAGCTTGCTCGCGATTGCGTGCTGTCTATGACATCTGTATTGCCTGACACACCGCAATCGCGAGCAAGCTCACTCCTACAGGGATAGGTTCAGCCGGAAAATTCGTCCGGCTGTGTACCTTGTTTTTCCTTAGTTACCCTTCACCGCATAGTCCGGCTTCTTGTCGTTGCCTGGAATGAACGGGCTCCACGGCTGGGCGCGCAGCGGCTCCTTGGTTTTCCAGACCACGTTGAACTGACCGTCGGACTTTATCTCGCCGATCATCACCGGCTTGTGCAGGTGGTGGTTGGTCTTGTCCATTTCCAGGGTGAAGCCCGACGGCGCGGCGAAGGTCTGGCCGGCCATGGCTTCGCGGACTTTATCCACATCGGTCGACTTGGCTTTCTCGACCGCCTGCGCCCACATGTGGATGCCGACGTAAGTGGCTTCCATCGGGTCGTTGGTCACGGCCTTGTCGGCGTTCGGCAGGTTGTGGGCCTTGGCGTAGGCTTTCCAGTCGGCGACGAACTTGGTGTTGACCGGGTTCTTGACCGATTCGAAGTAGTTCCAGGCGGCGAGGTTGCCCACCAGCGGCTTGGTGTCGACGCCACGCAGTTCTTCTTCGCCGACCGAGAACGCCACGACCGGAACGTCGGTGGCTTTCAGGCCCTGGTTGCCCAGTTCCTTGTAGAACGGCACGTTGGAGTCGCCGTTGACGGTGGAGATCACCGCAGTCTTGCCGCCAGCGGAGAATTTCTTGATGTTGGCGACGATGGTTTGATAGTCGCTGTGGCCGAACGGGGTGTAGACCTCTTCGATGTCGCTGTCCTTCACGCCTTTGGAGTGCAGGAACGAACGCAGAATCTTGTTGGTGGTACGCGGGTAGACATAGTCGGTGCCGAGCAGGAAGAAGCGCTTGGCTGCGCCGCCGTCTTCGCTCATCAGGTACTCGACCGCAGGAATCGCCTGTTGGTTAGGCGCCGCGCCGGTATAGAACACGTTCGGCGACATCTCTTCACCCTCGTACTGCACCGGGTAGAACAGCAGGCCGTTCAACTCTTCAAACACCGGCAATACCGACTTGCGCGAGACCGAGGTCCAGCAGCCGAACACCACGGAGACCTTGTCCTGGGTCAGCAACTGACGCGCCTTTTCCGCGAACAGCGGCCAGTTCGACGCCGGGTCGACCACCACCGCCTCCAGCTTCTTGCCATTGACGCCGCCCTTGGCGTTGATTTCGTCGATGGTCATCAGCGCCATGTCCTTGAGCGAGGTCTCGGAGATGGCCATGGTGCCGGACAAAGAATGCAGAATGCCGACCTTGATGGTCTCGGCGGCCTGGACGGTCCAGGTCAAACCCATGGCGGCGATCGATGCGGACAAGGTGAACGCTTTAAGCAAACTACGACGCTTCATTGGTTAGCTCCATTCTTTGATTTTTTAGAAATGACTGCAGTTGGCGGTGCAGAGGTTGAGGCTGCAGAGGTCATAGCAAAGGGTGGGCCAAGGCGAAAAACGTCGCAAAATCGAAGGAAAGCGTCGCTTGCGGGGGAGGGGTTGCACCAATCTGGGATGAACGGCGCCGCGTGGTGCGCCCGGCGCTCTGATCTGGTGCGCAAAGCTGTCGTGGTCGACAGGTTTTTACATCCAGGCGGATGGGCCCGGCATCGATCTGGATTCTGGGCGAAGCCCGTAGGAGCCGGCTTGCTGGCGAAAGCGGTGGGTCTGTCGCCGAACGGGGTGGCTGGCAAATCGGTTCGCCAGCAAGCCGGCTCCCACAGGAAAGGGGCCAGTCAGGAGGGCGTGTGTGCGAATTGCGAATGGCGGGAAAAAAGAGCGGGGCCTGAAACCGGAATCGAGGAGGAATTCATCACTAAACCACTCAAAAAGGTTTCAGGCCCCGCAGCACGCAATCTAAGCTGTTGCCGCCGATTTGGCAAAGCGCGAAAGGGCTATCCGATCGAGCAACCATACTGCCAGCATGGAAATCCCGACGAGCGGAAAGGCCACGCCCAGAATCAGCATCACCCCGGTCGCGACTTTCCAGCGCGGCAGGTCATGACGCAGCGGCGGAACACCGAAGCCATTCTGCGGACGACGCTTCCACCAGATGACAATGCCGCTGACCGAACTGAGCAGCACCATCAGGCAGATGAACAGAATCACCAGCTGATTCAGCCAGCCGAACATCTTGCCCTCATGCAGCATCACGCCCAGCTCGGTGGCTTTCGACACCGTGCTGTAATCGCTGTAACGCACGTCGGCCAGCACCTTGCCGCTGTATTGATCGACATGCAGGGTCGCGTCGTTGCGTGGGTCATCGGCAAACACCGACACCGTGAATACGCCGTCCGCGGATTTAGGCGCGGTGATGCTGTAGCCGGGTTCGATCTTGCGTTCGCTCGCGATGTCGACCACCCGTTGCAGGGTAATGCTCGGACTGGCCGGCGCAGCGGACATGCCGCCATGGTTCATGTGCTCGGCGTGATCGCCGGACGACACCGGCATCGGCGTGTTTTCCAAGGCCCATGGCACGGTCTGCACACTGGCAGTGTTCAATTCACCGGCCTGTTTTGCGGATTTCGGCACGTCATTCCACATGGCCGCCGGGAAGGTGTTCCATACGTCGGCGTAGACCTTGCCCCACATGCCGGTCCAGGTCATGCCGCTGAGCAACATGAACAGCAGCGCCACCGAACCCCAGAAGCCGGTCACGGCATGCAGGTCGCGCCAGATCAGTCGGCCTCGCGCGTTCAGCCGTGGCCAGAGCACGCCCGCCGCCGAGCGACCGCGCGGCCACCACAGGTACAACCCGGACACCACCAGCACGATGCCCCAGCCAGCGGCCAGCTCAACCAGGCGGTCGCCGACCGTGCCAACCATCAACTCACCGTGCAGTTTGCGGGCGATGGCCTGCAGGTTGTTCTGCGCGTCCTGGGCGCCGAGCACCTTGCCGCTGTACGGGTCGAGGAACAGATTGACCTCGCGGCCATCCTGTTTCACCACGAACTGCGCGCTGCTCTCGGCGTTGACGGGCGGCAGGTACTTGCTGACCGCCACATGTGGATAAGCCTCCAGCACCCGCTGTTGCTGCTCGTCGGCCGTCAGCAGGTGGTGGGCAGGTTTGACCGTCAGCAGGTCGCTGTACATCAGCGAATCGAGCTGCGGCTTGAACAGATAAATCATCCCGGTGAGTGCCAGCAGGATCATGAAGGGCGCGACGAACAGGCCGGCATAGAAGTGCCAGCGCCAGGCCAGGTTATAGAACGACACGTTGGGTTTGGACATGATGAAACGCCCCCGTCAGGGAAAAACACGGCGCAACGCGCAGGCCACCCCAGGCTTGGGGTCGCCAACGGCTACGGATCTTTTTTTGGGTTCAGACGACGGGTGCGGACGGTGGCGCGCGGGACAGGGCGTTGGGGAAAACCGTGCGTTCAGCGTGCCCCTGTTGTGGGAGCGCGCTGTAGAAATCGGCGGGATGCGGTGGCACAGGAGCGATCACCGCCAGCGTCTGGGCGATGGCCGGGCAACTGAACAGCAGGGTGCAATAGCCGCACTTGGCCCAGATCACATGGTCGACGCCGGCCATGTCGGCGCCACTGGCGTGATGGTCGGCGTGGCTGCTGGCATGGCTGTCGGCCGCCATGTCCATCGACGCCGGCATGTCGACCCCCGACGGCATCGACATGGACACCGGCATCGACATGCCCGCGTGATGCTCCATCGGCATCGACTGGGAAATCAGCGGCCCGATGAAGATCATCAGCATGGCGAACAGGCTCAGCCACGCACCCGATGTCTTGCGGGGTGCGGAGGCGGACCGGGCGTGTATCGCGGGCGTGCGCTTCACTTCGTTCAACTTCGACAGTCAGCGACCGTCAGTCTGCGTGGCGTCAATGGACGTGTGCCGGGCCTACGTCAGGTGCCTGCTTTTGCACCATGACCTCGACAGTCACGTCGCCGGTTTTCTCGAAGTGCAGGGTCAGCGGGAAGGTCTGGCCATCCACAAGCTTCGAGCGGTCTTTCAGATCCAGCAGCATGACGTGGTAAGCCATGGGGGCGAAGGTCACTTCGCCACCGGCCGGAATGTCCACCGCCTGCACATGCTGCATCTTCATCAGGCCGTCTTTGTTCACATGCTCGTGCAATTGAGCGTCGCCGGCGATGGGGCTGTCGACACCGGTCAGACGATCGGTATCGGGGCCTGCATTGCTGATAACGAAGTACGCCGCAACGGTCGGCGCATTCGGCGGCAACTCCATCGACCACGGGTGAGCAATAGAAAGATGGCCTTTTGCATACTCATGAGCATCAACATAGCAGGCCGGCAACAGCAATGTTGCCAGCAGCAGAATTTTTTTCAGCATGGACGCGAATCTCCAATTCATTCAGATACACGGGGCACGGCGTGAACGAAGAATCAGACGCGGGGAGAGGCTCTGGGACTGAGGCTGGGCCATTGCAGGCGCGGGGGTGGCACGAAAACCACGACATCGCTGGGGAAGTGCGGCGCTTCGACGGCCGTGAACAGACCCAGGCTGGTGCCTGCCGGAATCGCCACCATCGTCAGCGATCCGGAACAGCACGGACAATGCTGCATCCCGGCGTGGTTGTCCGGTAACGGCATACCCTGCTCGACCAGCCCGACCGACGTCGCCACCCACTGCGTGCCACTGCCGGTGCAGAACGAACCCCAGATCAGTTGCTCGCCTTGAGGACGCGGCATGGTCGGCGTCATCGGCATGGCCAGCATGCCGAACAACAAGGCAAAACACGCCACCCAGGCAAAGGCCCGGCGTCGTTGCAGACGGGTGGAAGTGTTTTGTTGTGTTTTCATGGGCGCCATTTAGCCTGAATGCCCGCCGGAAGTAAAAAAGCGGGGTGCGGCGATGTGTCGCAGGCGGGGTGGGTTATCGGACCGGGATCGCCTGCACCTGAATTTCCACCCCCAACCATTCACGCATTGCGCGAAAAATGGCTGACAGATTATCCATGCTTGGGTTGCCGCTGGCGGACAACATGCGATGAAGGCTCTTGCTTGGCTTGTCGGTTTCTTTCGCCAATCCCTCGAAACCCACCGTGGCATTGACCAGATCGCGCAGGATGATCCGGGCGACTTCCGGTTCGCCGTTGAGAAAAAGCATGGCGGCTTCGTCGAGCAAGCCTTGGGCAAACTCAGGATCCTGACGGGTTCTTTCGTCGATCGTGGTTTTGTAGCTCCGGGTCAGGGGCATCGGCTGTCTCTCTCATGACGTTGCTTCTTGGCCGCTTTGTAGTCCGCGATCAAGGTTCTTGCTCGCTTGATGTCAGCGGTCTGGCCTGATTTGGTCCCGCCGCCAAACAGGATGACGAGTCGAAGGCCTTCCTGAATCAGGTAAATCCGGTAGCCAGGGCCCCAATCGATTCGATATTCCCCCAAACCATTGAACCACTTGATGTTCGAGGTATTTCCCGACTCCATTCTGGCAAGCGCCGTTCGGACCTTGATCGCCGCAGGCGGTGATAGTGTCGAAAACCACTCACTGAATGGGCTTCGCTGATCGCTGGACAGATATTCCTGGACTATGATCACGGATATGGATGGTAACGTTTAGGTTACCTTCAGGCTAGTGTTGATGAGAGGGTTTGATTCTCTCGTGGATAGCCCTGCCTGACGCGTTACATATTTACGGCAGACTTGAGCCATGCAGCCAGGCCGCTCAGTGAATCCTCAACGCCCATGAATTCGTGATCCACCTGCGGCAACGCCGGCCGCCTCAACACCAGCACCGGCACTCCGCGCTCCCGAGCCACTTGCAATTTGGGTTCGGTGGCGCTGCTGCCGCTGTTCTTGCTGATCAGCACGTCGATATCACGACGTTCGAACAGCGCACGTTCATCTTCCAGCCGGAACGGGCCGCGGGCGCCGATGACTTCGCAGCGCGCGTTACCGGGGTAGACGTCCAGCGCGCGCAGGGTCCAGAACTGATGAGCGGGGATTTCGTCCAGGTGTTCCAGCGGCTCGCGCCCCAAGGTAAACAGCGGGCGCTGAAACGGGGTCAGTGCCTCGATCAGCTCGGCCCAGTCGGCGACGTCGCGCCAGTCATCCTCCGGTCCGGCCTGCCATCCCGGACGCCGCAGCGCCCAGCAGGGAATGTCGGCCAGTTGTGCGGCAGTGGCTGCGTTGTGGCTGATCTGCGCGGCATAAGGGTGGGTGGCATCGAAGAGCAATCCGATCTGCTCGTCGCGAATGAACTGCGCCAGCCCCTCGGCGCCGCCATAACCGCCGACGCGGACCTGGCAGGTCAGGTCGCTGGGCACCCGGCCTATACCAGCGAGGCTATAGATGTGTTGCGGCCCTAACGTACGGGCAATCGCCAGCGCCTCGGTCACGCCGCCGAGCAGCAGGATGCGCTTTTGTGTCATGAAAAGGCTCCGGCGTGACCGACGATGCCGCCCTGACGGTCGATGGCGAACACTTCCACCTGAACCTGCGTCGGCACCACGCTGCGGGCGAAGTCCAGCGCGTGCTGGCAGACCGCATCGCCCAGTGCCACGCCTTCCGCCGATGCCATGGCCAGCGCCTGCTGGCTGGTGTTGGCCTCGCGAATCCGCTGTTGCAGACCGGCATCGGCACCGATGTCCGCCGCCCATTGCGCCAGTTGCGCGAGGTTGATGCTGGAATGACGACTGTGTAGGTCCATGTGCCCGGCGGCCAGCTTGCTGATCTTGCCGAAACCGCCGCACAGGCTGAGTTTGTCCACAGGGACTTTGCGCAGGTGCTTGAGCACGGCGCCGACGAAATCGCCCATCTCGATCAGGGCGATGTCCGGCAGGTTGTAGACCCGGCGCATGGTGTCTTCGCTGGCGTTGCCGGTGCAGGCGGCGATGTGCAGGTAGCCGTTGGTCTTGGCAACGTCGATGCCCTGGTGGATCGAGGCGATGTACGCCGCGCAGGAAAACGGCCGGACGATGCCGCTGGTGCCGAGAATCGACAGACCGCCGAGGATACCCAGACGCGGGTTCATGGTCTTGAGCGCCAGCTCGCTGCCGTTCTCGACGCAGACCGTCACTTCGAAACCGCCGCCGTAGCTGAACTCTTCGGCCAGCCGGGTCAGGTGCTCGGTCATCATTCGCCGTGGCACCGGATTGATCGCCGGCTCACCGACACCCAGCACCAGCCCTGGCCGGGTCACGGTGCCGACGCCGGTGCCCGCGACAAAGCGCACGCCCGGTTCGGCAATCAGCCGAATTCGTGAGTAGAGCAAGGCGCCGTGGGTCACGTCCGGATCGTCGCCGGCGTCCTTGATCGTGCCCGCCTCGGCGCCGTCCTCAAATGGTCGGCAGAACTCCAGACGCATCTGCACCTGCTTGCCCTTGGGCAGGGTGATCTGGATGGCATCGTTGACCTCACCGGCGAGCAACAGACGCGCTGCAGCCAGCGAGGTCGCGGTGGCGCAACTGCCCGTGGTCAGGCCGCTGCGCAGCGGTGCGGGTTGCTCGGCGGTTTCTTCGCGCATCAGGGTTTGACCGCTTCCAGCAGAGTGATCGGCAGCGCCTGACGCCAAGTGTCGAACTCGCCCAGCGGCTTGGCATGGGCCAGATGAACGCGCGTCAGCTCGCCGCCATGTTGTTCGCGCCAGCTGACCAGCAGCGCCTCGCTTTGCAGTGTGACGGCATTGGCCACCAGCCGGCCGCCAGAGCGCAACTGCTGCCAGCAATGTTCCAGCACCCCGGCACGGGTCACGCCGCCGCCGA
Source organism: Pseudomonas sp. NPDC090208 (assembly GCF_044746785.1). Classification (NCBI taxonomy): domain Bacteria; kingdom Pseudomonadati; phylum Pseudomonadota; class Gammaproteobacteria; order Pseudomonadales; family Pseudomonadaceae; genus Pseudomonas; species Pseudomonas sp. NPDC090208. Next base: position 33,008 of record NZ_JBIVCU010000001.1, on the reverse strand, counting down.
TGAAAATCGCGTCGGGCTGCTCCAGTTCGTGCAAGGCATCGGGGGCTCGCCCTCTCACCAATTGCAGGCCCGGAACGCCCAGCGCATCACGGTTGAGCTCGATCAACGCCTGACGGCCTTCATCGGACTCGATGGCAATCGCTCTGCAGGTGGGATGCGCGCGCATCCATTCGATCCCGATGGAGCCGCAACCGGCGCCGACATCCCACAGCAACTCGCCGGGAAGCGGTGCCAGGCGGGCGAGGGTGATGGCGCGGACATCGCGCTTGGTCAGTTGACCGTCATGGCGGAACGCTTCATCGGGCAGACCGCTGGCGGGGGACAGGCGCAATGTATCCGGCGCCGCACGACAATCGATGGCGACCAGATTCAACGCTGCAATGTCTGGCTCATCCCATTCACCGGCCATGCCGTCGATACGCCGTTCTGCTTCGCCACCGAGATGCTCCAGCACCGTCATCCGGCTCGGCCCGAAACCGCGCTCGCGCAACAACGTCGCAATCGCCGCGGGGCTACAGCCGTCATTGCTCAGCACCAACAGCCGCAAGCCATGATGCAGATGGGCGTTAAGTGCCGCCAACGGTCGGGCGACCACCGACAGCGTCACCACATCCTGCAACGCCCAACCCAGCCGAGCGGCGGCCAGCGAATAAGACGACGGCGCAGGAATCACCCGCATCTCCTCGACCGCCACCTGCCGCGCCAGACTGGCGCCCACGCCGTAAAGCATCGGGTCGCCACTGGCAATCACGCAGACCGGCGCGCCACGCTGCTCCAGCACCGGCATCAGCGAAAACGGACTCGGCCACTGCCGCCGCTCGGCAGCAATGCAAGGCGGCAACAACGCCAACTGACGCGCACTGCCGAACACCTGCCGCGCCTGCAACAGCGCATGCCGGGCATTCCTGCCCAGCCCCTTGTAGCCGTCCTCACCGATACCCACGACTGTCAGCCACGGCGTCATGCATTGCCCTCAAACCCGAAACCCGCCACAAGACCGCGCGAAGGGCCTGTGGACAAAGGCGGCATGATAGCGCGTCGAAGCCCTGATCGCGTCGGTTCGCGAAACCGTCCGTAGCAGCCCGGCTTGCCGGCGGCAGCGATTTCACAGCCGCCACCGTTGGCAAGGCAAACACGGAACCTGTAGGAGTGAGCCCTGCTCGCGAAAGCGTCAGGTCAGACACTGCCGTGCTGACTGAAAGAATGCATTCGCGAGCAGAGCTCCCTCCCACGGGTATCGTATGTATCCAGCACCTTCAGCGAATCTGGCGCCAACCGTAGGAGCGCGCTTGCCCGCGATGCCATTTGCCGGTCGCTACGATGGTGACTGATCCACCGCATTCGCGAGCAGAGCTCCCTCCCACGGGTATCGTATGTATCCAGCACCTTCAGCGAATCTGGCGCCAACCGCAGGAGCGCGCTTGCCCGCGATGCGATTTACCGGTCGCTACGATGGTGACTGATCCACCGCATTCGCGAGCAGGGCTCCCTCCCACAGGTATCGTATGTATCCAGCACCTTCAGCGAATCCGGCGCCAACCGCAGGAGCGCGCTTGCCCGCGATGCAATTTACCGGTCGCTACGGTGGTGGCTGATCTACCGCATTCGCGAGCAGAGCTCCCTCCCACATGAGTTGCGTCATCCGCAATATTGGAGTCTGACACCATTCCCTTAGCAGTCCGGCTTGCCGGCGGCAGCGATTTCACAGCCGCCACCGTTGGCAAGGCAAACACGGAACCTGTGGGAGGGAGCCCTGCTCGCGAAGGCGTCAGGTCAGACACCATCGTGCTGACTGAAAAAACGCTTTCGCGAGCAGGGCTCCCTCCCACAGGTATCGTATGTATCCAGCACCTTCAGCGAATCCGGCGCCAACCGCAGGAGCGCGCATGCCCGCGATGCAATTTACCGGTCGCTACGATGGTGGCTGATCTACCGCTTTCGCAAGCAGCGCCCTCTCCCACACGAAAAGCGTTATCCGCCGCGAGTCAGATAAGTCCCGATAACCACGTAAGAAAAACTCGATCCGACAGACCACCTTTTCATGCCAGCAACCAAAGCAGGCATAATACGGCCCCTTGCAGATGTCCCGATCTGCGCTTTTCAGCCCGAGTCTGTCAGGTGATCCTTTGACCGAGCCGTTGTCTGCTCGCCTTTCTGCTGCGCCCATTCGCCCCTCGGCTTGTCCGGGGTTGTTGCGTATTGTCCCGGCGCTGGATGGGGGGATCTGTCGGATCAAGCTGGCTGGCGGGGTGTTGACGGCGGCGCAGGCGGTGGCGGTGGCGGATGCGGCCGAGCGGTTTGCCGGTGGGGTGATCGAGGCGACCAATCGCGGCAATTTGCAGATTCGTGGCATCGGTGCCGATCACGGCGGGCTGATCGCGGCCTTGCTCGCGGCCGGGTTGGGGCCGTCGAATCCGGCGGGGGACGATGTGCGCAATCTGATGCTCAGTCCAACGGTCGGGCTCGATCCGCAGCAGTTGTTCGATGCCCGTCCGCTGGCCACGCAGATTCTTCATTCGCTGGAAAACCATCCGCGTTTTCATGAGTTGTCGCCCAAGTTCGCACTGTCGCTGGACGGCGGTGAAGGGCTGGTGATGCTGGAGCACCCTCATGACCTGTGGTTGTCGGCGCTGACGGTCGGCGGTGAAACGCTGCTCGGTTTTGGTCTGGCCGGCTGCCCTGTCAGCGACAGTCCTGTGGCGGCGGTGCCGCTGGTGGCAGGGCATGAGTTGGTGGTCGCGGTTCTGGAGTTGTTTCTCGACCTGGCGACGCCGGAGCAGAACCGGATGCGTCAGTTGCTGGCTGATATCTCGGTGGAAGGGTTTCTGCAGCAACTGGCGGCACGTTTGCCCCAGCCGTTCAGAATGGATGCGGCGATCACAGGCTGGCGCCGGGCGCCGATTCAGGCTGACGTGCATATCGGTATTTATCCACAGGCACAGCCTGAGCTTTGCGCAGTCGGTGCGGTGGTGCCTTTGGGCCGCCTGCAGCCGTCCATGTTGCGCGAGGCGGCGAGGCTGGCGCTGGAACTGGGCGACGGCTCGCTGGTGATGACGCCATGGCAGAGCCTGATGCTGCGCAATGTTCCGACCGCGAAGGCTGAGGCAGCGCTGCACGGTTTGCAGGGTGCTGGCTTGCTCGGCGACGCGCATCAGGCACTGGCTCATGCAATCGCCTGCACCGGTTCGGCGGCCTGCGCCAAGGGGCTGGCCGACACCAAGGCCGATGCGCTGCGACTGGCCGCGTTGCTGCAGGACAGCGGCGTCCGTCAGGCGGTTCATCTGTCCGGCTGCAAGCGCTCTTGCGCTGCCGCCCATATCGCCCCGATTACTTTGCTGGCGTTGTCCGCCGGCCATTACGATTTGTATGTGCGCCACGCCGATCAGCCGGGTTTCGGCACGTTGCGTGGGCACGATCTCACTATTGAAGCCGTTGGTGCCTTATTGACCGCCGACGCACGGAGCTCCCTTGATGATTGATTACATCCGCGACGGCCAGGAGATCTATCGCAACTCCTTCGCGATCATCCGCGCCGAAGCCCGGCTCGACACAATCCCGGCCGACCTGGAAAAACTTGCAGTGCGGGTGATTCATGCCTGCGGCATGGTCGATGCGGTCGAGGGCCTGCGCTTCTCGCCGGGCGCTGGCACGGCAGGCCGGCAGGCGTTGGCAGCCGGTGCGCCGATTCTCTGTGATGCGCACATGGTCGCCGAAGGCGTGACCCGCGCGCGCTTGCCGGCCAACAATCAGGTGATCTGCACCCTCAAGCACGACGGCGTTCCTGAGCTGGCCCGCGAGCTGGGCAACACCCGCTCAGCGGCGGCGCTGGAGCTGTGGCGTCCGCATCTGGAAGGCGCCGTGGTGGTGATCGGCAACGCGCCGACCGCACTGTTTTACTTGCTGGAAATGCTCGACGCCGGTGCACCGAAACCGGCGCTGATTCTCGGTTTCCCGGTGGGCTTCGTCGGCGCAGCCGAATCCAAGGACATGCTCGCCGCTGACAGTCGCGGCGTGCCTTACGTGATCATGCAGGGACGTCGTGGCGGCAGCGCCATGGCCGCTGCGGCGGTCAATGCACTCGCCACGGAGATCGAATGATGCAGGCTCGCGGTCGACTGATTGGTCTGGGCGTGGGCCCCGGTGATCCGGAACTCATTACCGTCAAGGCGCTGCGCCTGCTACGCGAATCGCCGGTGGTGGCGTACTTCGTCGCCAAGGGCAAGAAAGGCAACGCTTTTGGCATCATCGAGGCGCATCTGCAGGACGCCCAGACCCTGATGCCGCTGGTCTACCCGGTGACCACCGAGGTGTTGCCCGAGCCGATGTCCTATGAGCAGATCATCAGCGATTTCTACGACACCGCCAGCCTTGATGTGGCAGCGCACCTGGACGCCGGGCGCGACGTTGCGGTGATCTGCGAAGGCGACCCGTTCTTTTACGGCTCCTACATGTATCTGCACGACCGCCTGGCCGAACGCTACGAGGCGCAAGTGGTGCCGGGCGTTTGCTCGATGCTGGGTGGCGCCTCGGTGCTGGGTGCGCCGCTGGTGTACCGCAACCAGAGCCTGTCGGTGCTGTCCGGCGTGCTGTCGGCGGACGAGCTCAAGCGCAAGCTGGAAGACGCCGATGCTGCAGTGATCATGAAGCTCGGCCGCAACCTGCCGAAGGTGCGCCAGGTGCTGATCGAGACCGGCCTGGCCGAGCGCGCGCTGTACGTCGAGCGGGCGACCATGAGCAACCAGAAGATCGTGCCGCTGGCTGATGTCGACCCGATGTCGTCGCCGTATTTCTCGCTGATCATCGTGCCGGGTGAAAGGTGGCAAGGTTGATGGACGCTCCGACTTTCAAGGCCCCGGCCATCGTCATTCTGGGGCAAGGCGCGCTGGCGACGGCGCGCAACATTCAGCAGGTCTACCCCGGCGCGCTGATCCATGGCCTGCAAGGGCGCGTCGAAGGCGCCGATCAGGCTTACGCCGAATTTGGTGCGACCCTGCGCCAGTTTTATCAACAAGACACGCCGATCATTGCCTTGTGCGCCGCCGGTATCGTCATTCGCACGCTGGCGCCGATGCTGCTGGAGAAGGGCGCCGAGCCGCCCGTGCTGGCGGTGGCGGAAGACGGTAGCGCGGTGGTCCCGCTGCTTGGCGGGCTGGGCGGGGTCAACGTCATGGCGCGCAGGATTGCCGACGCGCTGAACAGCGTGGCGGCGATCACCACCAGCGGCGAACTGCGCTTCGGCACTTGCCTGCTCAACCCGCCAGCGGGTTATGCGCTGGGTGATCTGGAGCAGGGCAAACGCTTCGTGTCCGATCTGCTGGCCGGCGAAAGCGTGCGCATCGAAGGTGCTGCGCCATGGCTGGCCGAGGCGCACTTGCCCGAAGACAGCCAGGCACAACGAACCATCCATGTCGGCCATGTCGAGCGTGCGCCATCGCCCCGTGAACTGCTGATCTATCCGCGCAATGTACTGGTGGCGCTCAATGGCGACGTTGCGGAGCCGGTGAGTGCCGTCAGGGCGGCCTTGCAGCACGCGCTCATTGCGCCACAGGCGCTGGCCTGTCTGCTCGCCGCTGACACGGACATGGCGCAGCCCGCGTTGTACGCCGCCGCCGAGACGCTGGGCGTACCGCTGCGTTTCAGCGCATTGGCATCGGCCAGCGAGATGGCGCAACAGGCGCTGCCCAACGCGACGCTGTCGTCTACTGCACAAGACGGCGTGGCGATTGCCGTGGCAGAGCAGCCTCTGGATATCGACACGATCGGCCGCCCACGCGGGCGTCTGGCGGTGATCGGTCTGGGGCCGGGCGCGGCCGAGTTCATGATCCCGGCAGTCAAGGCTGAACTGGCGCGCGCCAACGATGTGCTCGGCTACGAAACCTATGTGCGCATGGCCGGGCCGTTTCGTGACGATCAAGTGCTGCATTGCACCGACAACCGCGAAGAAATGCAGCGCGCTCGTCACGCCTTCGAGCTGGCGGTGCAGGGGCGTTCGGTGGTGGTGGTGTCGTCCGGCGACCCGGGCGTGTTCGCCATGGCTGCTGCGGTGCTGGAGGCATTGCATGAGTCGGACAATCCACTCTGGCATTCGGTTGATCTGGAGATCCTGCCGGGCGTGTCCGCTTCACTGGCGACCGCCGCGCAGGCGGGCGCACCGTTGGGTCATGACTTCTGCGTGATGTCGCTGTCGGACAACCTAAAGCCGTGGGACATCATCGAAAAGCGCCTGGATCTGGCCTGCCAGGCCGATCTGGCGCTGGCGTTCTATAACCCGATTTCTCGTTCGAGACCCTGGCAACTGGGTCGTGCGCTGGAGATCGTCCGTCAGCATCGCAGCCCGCAAACGCCCGTCACGCTGGGGCGCGACATCGGCCGTCCGGGCCAGACATTGCGGGTCATCACGCTGGGCGAACTGACGCCCGATCAGGTCGACATGCGCACCATGGTGCTGATCGGCTCGTCGACCACGTGCGTGTTCCCACGCGCCGATGGCACTCAGTGGGTGTACACGCCACGCTGGTACGGCGCAAAGCCTACAGCCTGAGGCGAGGGCGTCGTCGAAAGCATGACGACGCCCAGTAGGAAGATGCTGATCAGCAGCGGGCAAACATGGATGCCTGTACGCGAGTTCACTGCCTTTCTGGCAGGCAAAGACCTTTCTGATCGCACGAAACCTGGGTATGCCGGCCGCAACGGTCGGCTGCCTCTTTTCAACGCACACCGCGTATTTCAAGGCCGCGCAGCGTGCGAGCGACCTCAGGCTGGATGGCAGGACACGGCTAAGTGGCAGCGCTTGTCGCGAAGGGTTGCGGCTGCGCGCAAGCATTGCAGGCATGCACCACGCGGGCAGAAATCTGATTAGTTCCGGTGTGTGTCCATTTCGGGCATCACACAGTAAAGGACTTACAGAACATGAACGTTGAAATGAACATGAACGCCGCTGACCGTTGCCGCTACATCGCCGACCTCGATCTCGCTGACTTCACCATGGATGCGGTGGATGGCCGCATGATGCGCATGATGGCTGATCCGATCACGGCCGATGTACCGCCGCTGGCGCCCGATGCACCGGTCGCTGCGGTGGTGGGTTCCGCCATTCTGGGCTTCACCGAAGGTGTCTCCGACCAGAACCGACAGGACATCATGGATTGCTTCCTGCTGGCTCAGCTCAAGGCCAACAAGGAGTTCGCCAATGAAGTGGGCAGCGAAAAGTGGTTCGGCTCGTTCCGCACCGTGCTGAATCAGCTGGGCCTGGGGTCGTGGAACTGGAGCTATTCGCGCTACCAGTCCGGCGACAAGAAATTCACCATGGATCAGACCGGCCTGCAGGTGCTGGCCTCTGCCATCGCCGCCGCCTCGCTGCCAGGGCCTGCGACCCTGGCCATGCTCAAGGTTGCCGCCGATACCATCGCCGCGCTGCAGGCGCGAGAAAAACCACTGGGTATCTTCGAGCGTCAGGCACGCACCCATAACGGTGCCAGCTTCGCCATGGGTGCCTGCTCGCAGAGCGCCACCGGCGAGGCGTGCGTGGCGATGGGCGCGGTTTCGTTCGACACCGCCAGCACCGTGACCAATGTCCTCTTCTGGGATTGGCACAGTGCCGACGTCAACGTTCATCGTGGCGAAGACAATCTGGTCCTCAACTCGGTGCAATACGGCGTCGTGCGTGAGGAAGTCAGGAAGAAGCTGGGCGACAAGGCCAAACAGGCGATTGCCGAGTTCGACATTTGATCACGATGAGGGCGGCGAAAGCCGCCTTCGTTTTATGTCAACGGAGTGACATTGATGAATAACCCGCTCAACGACATTTACACCAACGCCGGTTGCCTGCTGCGCTTTGCCGAAGGCTGTCGGGCGCAGGAGCGTTCCGATGCGCTGGACTCGCTGCTGTACACGCAACTGTGCGCGGACAAGCGCTTCAACCGTTTCACCGCCACAGCTGAATGGAGCGTGATTCAGAGCGAAGCGCTGCACACGTTTGGCTGGAAGATGGGTGGTCGCGAAGCCTTTAGCCTGCCGGCCAGCGACCTGCCCAAAGGCGGTGTATGCGACTGGCTACGCAGCAAATTGCCTTCGTTTGTTTCGGTGGCCGAATTTGACCGATTGTGGTCATCGGCCAGCACTTGTCATCGTCACGATCCCGCTCAGCCCGGATGGCAGGCTTATGCCAAAGCGGCCATGGGCCCGGAGCAGGGCGGCGCAAACAAGGCGGTGCTGCAATTTGCTTTTGCTCAGGCCGGTGCCGTGCTGACGCTGATGTCGATCATCTTCACCCGCCGTAAGCCGTTCAGGCCTGATGCGCTGTTTGAAACGCTTTCTGCGAGCGACATCGCCGGCAATGTCGAGATCGCCTTTCAGGTCCGCCAGCAAATCGAGGCGGTGTATGGCTATTTGCGGGAGGGCATCGGTAATGGCCTTGAAGACCGTCGTGCGGCGCTGACCTTTCAGTTGCAGGGAGGTGCCCTGTGAGCAGCGTGAATGAAGGCATGATTGGCCGCAGTGTTATCTCTTTCGGCAATGCTGGCGAGCAGGACCGAAATGACGTTCTCGATTGCCTGGCGCTGGCCGAGGGCGCGGCCAATCAGACGGCAAAGGCGAGCATGAACTTCCTGCTCTGGATGTACATGTATCGCAGTTGCCTGGAAGAACGCGGTTTTCAGTTGATGGCGCCGGCCGTGCACGACACGCGGATCGTGGTCAGCGCCGATGACTTCAACCGGTCGATTTACAAAGTGCTGGATCAGACCGGCCTGCGTGCCGTGGCGATGCAGAGCAAGGCGATGTTCGATGCCATGGGCGCTGTCGCGTTTGCCGAGCGTTTTTTCACTGATGGCGGACACAACAGCGCCACGGCGAATTTTCAGATACTGCCGTATGCGCAGGTGGTGAATGGCGAGCTCATGCTGTTTATCTGCGGCATCGGTCTGACAGGCCGTGTGGATGATGCCGAGCATGGTTCGTGGACGGGAGAGCGCCGCGAAATGATTATGCGGGTCAGCTGTGCGGCCTATTCCCTGAACCGCGAGGTGTTTGCCACGCATCGTGCAAACATCCGCGAGACGGTTGGGGAACGGGGCCGACGGGACATTCTCAAGCTGGATCTCTGAGGCGCCGGGTCACGGCAGCAGATAGCCTTTGATGCCGGTGAAGATGATCTGTGCCGCCAGGGCGCAGACGAACAGGCCCATCAGCCGGCTGACGATCTGCAGGCCTTGTTCGCCGAGCAGGCGCTCGATGCTGTTGGACAGGTACAGCACGATGCCGACGGTCAGGCTGGCCAGGGCGATGCTGACGATGGCGGTGAGCTTGTCGTCCCAGTGCGGCTGGCTGACGCCCATCACCAGCAGCGCACCGATGGTGCCGGGGCCGACGGTGAGCGGAATGGTCAGCGGTACGATCGCCACGTCCTGCTGCACATTGTCGGTTTGTACCGCGGATTTGCCCTGGGCCATGCCCAGCGCAGAAATGAACAGCACGCTACCGGCGCCGATGCGGAAGGCGTCGGCGGTGATGCCGAACACGCCGAATATCACGCGCCCGAACAGGTACAGCAGCACGCTGGAAATCAGTGTGGCCAGCGCCACTTTCCAGGCCAGATGACGACGTTCCTTGCGCGAATAACCGCGGCTCAGGCTGATGAAACAGGAAAGAACGAAGAACGGGCTATAAAGCACCAGCATCTTCAGATAAACGCTGAACAGCACATGGAGCATGATGTGGGCTCGTGGCGGCAGACCGGATTGGCGCCAGTCTATCAGGCGTCATGGCCGTTCGAGATCAGTTTTGCTGATAACGATCATGGGGACTGTCATCACCTTCAAGCTGGCCCCGGACACGTTGCTCGACCCAGTACTCGACCAGCTCGCGCAGCTGCGACAGCTCGACCGGTTTGGACATGTGGCCGTCCATCCCGGACTGGCGCGCGCGGTCCTTGTGTTCGGCCAGAATGTGCGCGGTCAGCGCCACCACCGGCGTGCGTGTGCGCTGGTTGCCGATTTCCCAGGCGCGCAATTGCTGGGTCGCCGAGAAGCCGTCGAGGATCGGCATTTCGCAGTCCATCAGCACCAGGTCGTAGCGCTGGGCTTTCATTGCCTGCAGGGCTTCCTCGCCGTTGCTGGCCGTGTCCGGGTGCAGGTTGAGCTTGCCGAGCATGCCACGGATGACCTTGGTGGAAATGCTGTTGTCCTCGGCCACCAGAATGCGGAAGTCGCTCGGCACGCTGACGTCGTTGCTGACCACTGGCACCGGCTGGACAGTGCCCTGGCCCTTGCTGCGCTGGTTCAATTCGTCGGCGAGGGTGGTCTTGAGCGTGTAGCCGGCCACCGGCTTGGCGAGGATGCGCTTGACCCCGGCGTTACGGGCGATGACCTTGCTCGGCGCATTGCTGATGCCGGTGAGCATGATCAGCAGAATGTCATGGTTGAGGCTCGGGTCTTCCTTGATCTTGGCCGCCAGCTGCATGCCGGTCATGCCGGGCATGTTCTGATCAAGCAGGACGATGTCGAAATAGTCGCGCAGGTGGGCCTTGGTCCGCAGCAGTGCCAGCGCCTCCTTGCCCGATGGCACCGCGCTGACGTTCAGGCCCCAGGCGCTGCATTGCTGCACCAGCACCTTGCGGCAGGTGTCGTTGTCGTCGACCACCAGCACTCGCGCGCCCTTGAGCGGGCTGTCGAGGTCCGCCGGCGGCTGCTCCACCCGTTCCGGGTCCAGCGGCAGGCTCAGCCACAGGGTGCTGCCCTGATTGCTGCCGCTCTGGATACCGAACTCGCCGTTCATCAACAGGATCAACTGGCGAGCGATGACCAGACCCAGGTGCCCGCCAACCTTGCTGGCGGCGAGGAAGTTCTTGCTGTGCAGCTCAGCATGCAACAGCGCGTCGCGTTCCTTGAGGGTCAGCGGCGTGCCGCTGTCCTGCACGGCGATCCGCAGGCGCGGCTTGCCGCCTCGGGAATCGAGGGCGACCACCAACAGGATCTCGCCTTCGTCGGTCTTTTTCAGGGCGTTTTCCAGCAGGCTCAACAGCGTCTGACGCAGGCGGGTCGGGTCGCCGCTGATGACCCTTGGCACTTGCGGCTGGATGAAGCTGATCAGCTCGACGCTCTGTTGCTCGGCCTTGGCGCGGAAGATGCTCAGGCAATCTTCGATCATGGCGTTGAGGTCGAACTGCACGTCGTCCAGCTCGATCTGCCCGGACTCCAGCTTGGTGATGTCGAGGATCTCGTTGATCAGGGTCAGCAGCTCGTTGCCGGCACTGTGGATGGTCTGCACGTAATCGCGCTGCTTGACCGACAGCGGCGTGCCCAACAGCAGCTCGGTCATGCCCAGCACGCCGTTCATGGGTGTGCGGATTTCGTGGCTGATCTTTGCCAGAAACTCGGCCTTGGCGTTGATCTCCGCGGTGCTCGCCGCCAGTTCGCGGCTGATGCTGAAGTTATCTTCGGTGATGCTGCGGGTGCGTTCGCTCAGGGCGATGCTCATCAGCAGGCCGCACAGGCAGAACACCGCCAATACGCCGATGATCAACGACTGGGCAGGCACTGTCGTCAGCCACAGCATGGCCGGCAGGATCACCAGATTGCCCATGTTGAAGACGATCATGGCAATCACGAAGGGCCGGGCCGGCGCATAACCCTTTTGCAAGTGATAGATCGAGACCAGAGTAATGCTGACCGTAGTCAGTGCCACCAGCAGGAATGTCAGGATATTCAGCGGCAGGGTGTCGACGAACAGCACCAGCAGCGCGCCGAACCCGACGATCAGCAGCACGCTCATCAACAGGCGGTTGAGCATCTCGACGCCGCGCTGAATGAAGAAACAGTAGGCATACATCAACCCGGTGGCGGCGGCCATCAACAGCGCGAGGTGTGCGCTCGGGGTCTGGGCCAGATGCCAGTGCGACAGCCAGGGCGCCTGCAGGTTGAGCAGCAGCAAGGCGCTGAGGCCGAGAAAGGCTTCGCAGGCTGCCAGCCAAAGGCTGCTGACCGAACGCGACTGGGTGTAGCGGGTGATGTTCTGCACGATCAGCATCAGCAGCGAGCCGAAAAACAGCCCCAATAGCAGTGGTCGGCGTTCATCGGCGGCGCTGGCGACGGCGGCTTCCAGCGAGATGTTCGGGCGCAGTTCCTGTTCTGACTTCAGGCGCAGAAACAGGTCCAGCGGGCGGTCGCTGTGCGGCACTGGCAGGAGAAAGTCGATGGCCGGCAGCGGCTGGGCATCGCGTGGCACCTTGTTGCCGGAGCGCGAATGGTCGATCAGGGTGTCGCCGTCCAGGACATACATGTCCACGGTGGCGAGGTCCGGGGCGAAGATGCGCACCAGTTGCTCGTGATCGTCAGGGGGGAGTTTGTAGTGCAGCCACAAGGCGGAATCGCGGCTGGTGGCGCGTACTTGGTCGAGCTCGACCGGGCTGAATTGGGCGTCGTAACGGGAGGAGCGGACATCGCTGAGTTGCAGATTGGCCTGATCGTCGACAAGGGTCGACCATCCTGCACTGACTTCGGCACTGGCCGGTGGCATACAGAGCAGGGTCAGCAGTGTGACGATCAATCCTGTGGCAATCCTGAGCCAGCGCACGGCGAAATCCCTTCGTAAATGTAGCCAGTTGACTCTGGGTGACAGCGGGTACCCGGACAGTCGGCCCCGTGGAGCGACTGTCCGGGCCGGGCCTTACTCCAGATGCTCGCCGCGTTCCCGGGCAATGGCGCGGTAGCCAATGTCCTTGCGGTAGAAACAACCTTGCCAGTCAATCTTTGCAGCCAGTGCATAGGCCTGCTGCTGTGCTTCACCGACGCTGTCACCCAGCGCAGTGGCACACAATACACGACCGCCGGAGGTCACGACCTGACCATCCTTCAGTGCGGTACCGGCGTGGAACACTTTACCCGGCAATGCCGCTGCTGCGTCCAGACCTTCGATGGCTGCGCCCTTGGCGTAGTCGCCAGGATAACCGCCAGCCGCCAGCACGATGCCAAGGCTTGGGCGCGAATCCCATTGCGCTTCGACCTTGTCCAGTGCCTGTGCCATGGCCGCTTCGACCAGCAGTACCAGGCTCGATTGCAGACGCAGCATCACCGGTTGGGTTTCCGGATCGCCGAAACGGCAGTTGAACTCGATGACTTTCGGGTTGCCGGCCTTGTCGATCATCAGACCAGCATAGAGGAAGCCGGTGTAAATGTTACCTTCCTCGGCCATGCCTCGGACGGTCGGCCAGATCACCTGATCCATCACGCGTTGGTGAACTTCGGCGGTGACCACCGGAGCCGGGGAGTAGGCGCCCATGCCGCCGGTGTTCGGACCGCTGTCGCCGTCGCCGACGCGCTTGTGGTCCTGGCTGGTGGCCATTGGCAGCACGTTCTTGCCATCGACCATGACGATGAAGCTGGCTTCCTCGCCGTCGAGGAACTCTTCGATCACCACGCGCGAACCGGCGTCACCGAAAGCGTTGCCGGCGAGCATGTCGCGCACAGCTTCTTCGGCTTCTTCGAGGGTCATGGCGACGATCACGCCCTTGCCCGCGGCCAGGCCGTCGGCCTTGATCACGATCGGTGCGCCTTTCTCGCGCAGGTAGGCCAGCGCCGGCTCGATCTCGGTGAAGTTCTGGTAGTCGGCGGTCGGGATCTTGTGACGCGCCAGGAAATCCTTGGTGAAGGCTTTGGAGCCTTCCAGCTGCGCAGCGCCCTTGGTTGGACCGAAGCAGTCCAGGCCACGGGAGCGGAACAGGTCGACAACGCCCGCCACCAGCGGGACTTCAGGGCCGACGATGGTCAGCGAGACGTTTTTCTCGGCGAAGTCGGCCAGTTGCTCAAGGGCCAGCACGTCGATGGCGACGTTTTCGCACTTGGCTTCAATGGCGGTACCGGCGTTGCCCGGTGCAACGAAGACCTTCTCGACACGAGGGTCCTGCGCGACCTTCCAGGCCAGAGCGTGTTCACGGCCACCGCTGCCGATGATCAATACGTTCATTTCAAAAACCTCGATGCATCTAATTTTTGTAGTGCGCAGAGCAAGCCGCGCAAAGCTCGCAGTGTGCAAGCTTTGTAGGAGTGAGCTTGCTCGCGATTCGGTTTGCCTGCCGACGAATAGGCGTCGGCTGTACCTCCAATCGCGAGCAAGCTCACGCCTACAGGGGATTTCGTTGAATCAAGCGGGCGCGTGAATCCACGCGCCCGCTGTCGTATCAGTGACGGAAATGGCGCATGCCGGTGAACACCATCGCGATACCGGCTTCGTCGGCCGCCGCGATGACTTCGGCGTCACGCATCGAGCCGCCTGGCTGGATCACCGCAGTGATGCCGACCTTGGCTGCGTTGTCGATACCGTCGCGGAACGGGAAGAACGCATCGGAAGCCATGACCGCGCCCTGCACTTGCAGGCCGGCGTGTTCGGCTTTGATGGCGGCGATGCGTGCAGAGTTCACACGGCTCATCTGACCCGCGCCGACACCGATGGTCTGACGGTTCTTGGCGTAGACAATGGCGTTGGACTTGACGTACTTGGCGACTTTCCAGGCGAAGATCAGGTCGTGGATTTCCTGCTCGGTCGGGGCGCGCTGGGTCACGACTTTCAGGTCATCGGCGCTGATCATGCCGTTGTCGCGGCTCTGCACCAGCAGACCGCCGTTGACGCGTTTGTAGTCCCACGCCGGTACACGCTCTGCGGCCCATTGGCCGCTGGTCAGCAGACGCACGTTGGCTTTGCTGGCGACGATGGCCTGGGCTTCGGCGCTGACGCTCGGGGCAATGATCACTTCGACGAACTGACGCTCGACGATGGCTTTGGCCGTCTCGGCATCCAGTTCACGGTTGAAGGCGATGATGCCGCCGAACGCCGATTCGCTGTCGGTGGCGTAGGCCAGTTCGTAAGCCTGACGAATGCCGCCTTCAGGGCTGACCGCCACGCCGCACGGGTTGGCGTGCTTGACGATGACGCAGGCCGGCTTGACGAAGCTCTTCACGCACTCCAGTGCGGCGTCGGTGTCGGCCACGTTGTTGTAGGACAGTTCCTTGCCCTGCAGCTGGGTAGCGGTGGCGATGCCGACTTCGGCCGGTTTCGCTTCCACGTAGAACGCCGCGCTCTGGTGCGGGTTCTCGCCGTAGCGCATTTCCTGGGCCTTGATGAACTGGGTGTTGAAGGTGCGCGGGAATTCGCTGCGGCCTTCGGTGGACAGGGTTTCAGCGCTCTGGTCGACGCTGCCCAGGTAGTTGGCGATCATGCCGTCGTAGGCGGCAGTGTGCTCGAACGCCTTGAGCATCAGGTCGAAACGCTGAGCGTAGGTCAGGCCGCCGGCCTTGAGGCTTTCCAGCACCTGGGCGTAATCGCTGGCGTTGACCACGATGGCCACGTCTTTGTGGTTTTTCGCTGCCGAACGGACCATGGTCGGGCCGCCGATGTCGATGTTTTCGATAGCGGTCGGCAGGTCGCAGCCCGGCTTGGAAACGGTGGCTTCGAACGGGTACAGGTTGACCGCTACCAGATCGATCGGCTTGATGCCGTGCTCGCTCATGATGGCGTCGTCGGTGCCGCGACGGCCCAGAATGCCGCCGTGGATTTTCGGGTGCAGGGTCTTGACCCGGCCGTCCATCATTTCCGCGAAACCGGTGTAGTCCGCGACTTCTACCGCTGCGACGCCGTTGTCCTTGAGCAGCTTGAACGTGCCGCCGGTGGAGAGGATCTCGACGCCCAGGGCTTCGAGTTCACGGGCGAATTCAAGGATCCCGGTCTTGTCGGAAACGCTGATCAAGGCGCGGCGGATCGGCAGGCGGGTAGTCTGGTCGGTCATCTCAACTTCCATCAAAGCAAAAGGATTCGCAAAAAAAACGACCGCAGGGGAGTGAGGTCGCTTTTAGTGTTTTGGCGGCTTACAGCAGGTCGTACTGCTTGAGCTTCTTGCGCAACGTGCCGCGGTTCAGGCCCAGCAGCTCGGAGGCCTTGGTCTGGTTGCCCTTGACGTAATTCATCACGCATTCGAGCAGTGGCGCCTCGACTTCCGAGAGCACCAGGTTGTAGACATCAGTGACGGCAGCACCTTCCAGATGGGCGAAATAATTGTGCAGCGCCTTTTCGACACTCCCGCGCAGGGTCTGGCCCTCTTCGCTCGGCGTATTGAGGTGCTGTTTCAAATTGACGTTGTCGCTCACGGGTGTTGTTCCACTCACTAAAGTCTCTGTCATCATCGTCATGCGGCCACCTCTTGTTCGTTCCCTGCTTGCGGGCTTTTTTCGCGTCGGGAGAAGAACTCCCTGACGTTGGCGCACTGTGCTTCCGTATCTTCCAAACGATTGAAAAGGGCGCGAAACTCCCTGGCGCCCGGCAAGGTTGCGAGATACCAGCCGACGTGTTTACGGGCAATCCGCACGCCCATCACGTCGCCATAGAACCCGTGAAGCGCAGCCAGATGCTCTAGCAGAATGCGTTCCACATCGGCCAGCGGCAGCGCGGGCAATGTCTCCCCGGTGCGCAGGTAATGCTCTATCTCGCGAAAAATCCATGGACGCCCCTGGGCGGCCCGGCCAATCAGCAATCCGTCGGCACCGGTCGCGTGCAGCACGTGCCGGGCTTTCTCGGGTGAATCGATGTCGCCATTGGCGAAAACCGGAATCGACACCGCCTGCTTGATGGCGGCGATGGTGTCGTACTCGGCTTCGCCGGTGTAAAGGTCTGCGCGGGTCCGTCCATGTACCGCCACTGCCTGGATGCCGGCTTGTTCGGCGATCCGGGCGACCGTCAGACCATTCTTGTTCGCCCGGTCCCAGCCGGTACGAATCTTCAGCGTGACCGGTACCTCGACTGCCGCGACCACCGCGTGCAGGATTTCGGTCACCAACTGCTCGTCTTTCAACAGTGCCGAGCCTGCGGCCTTGTTACAGACCTTCTTGGCCGGGCAGCCCATGTTGATGTCGATGATCTGCGCGCCCAACTCGACGTTGGCGCGCGCAGCGTCCGCAAGCATCTGCGGGTCGCCACCGGCGATCTGTACCGAGCGTGGCTCGGGATCGCCTTCGTGGATCATGCGCAACCGCGATTTGCGGCTGTTCCACAGGCTCATGTCACTGGTGACCATCTCCGAAACCACCAGACCGGCGCCGAGTCGGCGGCACAGTTGCCGGAAGGGTTGGTCGGTGACGCCCGCCATGGGGGCGAGGATCAAGCCGTTTTGCAATGTATAGGGGCCGATGCGTACCGCCGACATAGGGTGACCTGTTGTGGGGCCGGATCACGAGCTCCGGTCCGAAAAGTGCTTCAACGCCAATCCGGACGGGACCCAGAGTATGAAAAAGGGTGGGCATGATACCCGCTCTCGATGACCGGATAAAGGCCGAATTGGATAAAATCTGAACAGCTGCATTCTTATCGCGAACGGTTAGGTACCAGCCCGCATTGTCATAAAACTGTCGTCGTCTTTCGGACAGTCCGCTGCCGCATTTCAGTGCAGTCTCTCTGGCCCGCTATTCCCTTCAGGCGCAGGTCGAGTCTACTCCGGCGAGCGAAAACTCAAACTGTAATTCACCGCCTTCGGACCCGGATCGAGGATGTCCAGGGCGATGTGAATCGGCGTCTGAGGCGGCATTTCGGCCTTCCCGGCGAGTTCGCCGCTCAGGTATTCGCCCGGCTTGAACCGACGACTGGCAATGAGCTGACCGTTGGTATCGGCGAAGCGCAGTTCGAGCAGCGGAAACGGCTGGGAGAAGGACGCGCGGTTGTAGATGATCGCGTCCACCACCAGCGCACCCTGAAACTCGGGATGGCTGCGCACCACCAGATTGCTGCTCTTGAGCAGCTTGATATCGACCTTGGACGGCACCGTGCAGCCGACTTGCGGGCACAGTTGCTGAAACCATGGACGGTACTGGTCCTGGCGCGCCAGTTCGTCGAAGTGATACCAGATGTATTGTCCGGCCAGCGCACACAGGGCGATCAGCGCCAGCAACAGCCAGAGCAGGCGACGGCCCCAGCGTGGCTTGGGCTTCTGCCAGGACAGTTGCAGCGGGTCGTCCGTCAAATCGAGCAGCGCCGGATCGCGCAGACCCGGCTCGCTGCGTTCGCGCTTGCCATGGTTGGCGACAGGGCGTTCGTCCTCGTCGTCATCATCCTGGTGATGGCGAGCATGTTCGTCATCGCCATCCAGCGCCGAAAAGCGCTCGGAAGCCGGTTCGTCCGGCTCTGCATCAGCTTGCAGACGCTGCACGGGCTCGTCGTCGAGATCGTGATCGGTCAGCGACAGCGAGGGTTCGGTGCGGTGATCGTCGTCGACATCGGCTTCTTCGGGCTCAAGCGGCGCGCTCAGAGTCGGCTGGTCGTCGTGTGTTTCGACGACCTCGGCGCGCAGCTCCGGCAGCTGTTCGATATCGTCGTGGGTCAGTTCGTTGTCCCAGCGTTCATGGTCGACATCCGGCTCGTCGCGGCGGGCGCTGAAAGACTCGACGGCGTCTTCTTCGCGCGGGTCATGGCGAACCGGCGCGGCACGGCCGAAGGACTGCGGCAGCTGGATTTCCCGCTGTTCCAGACGCGCCAGTTCGACGTCCAGGTCGTCCAGATCGAGGCTGTCGAGGTCCACCGGGTGCGCCGCAGGCTTGGGTGCGGGTGCAAGTGGCTCGACGACAAGTGGAGCAGGTGGAGTCGCAAGGGGGACCGGTGCGACGGCGGGTGGTGCAACGGGCGCCGCTACAGTTTCGACGGGTGTCTCGGCCTCGGCGGCTTCGGCCCTGGCTTTGGCGCTTTGTTCCAACAGCTGTTTCGCGGCATTGAACACCTGCAGGCACGAGCCGCAGCGAACCATGCCTCGGGCCACGCTCAATTGAGCGTGGCTGACGCGGAAACTGGTCTGGCAGTGAGGGCACTGAGTGACGAAGCTGTCGGTCATGCGGGTATCCAGGGTGAGCGGGCGCCAGAGTGTAAAGGTGATGAGAAGGGGTGATCAGCGGCGACGACCGGTGATCCGCACCCAGCCATCGCGATTGGCGATCGGGTCCAGATCGAAGGTGTCGGCATAGGCTGCAGCCACTTCGTCGCCTTGCTCGGCAAGAATGCCGGACAACGCCAGGCGGCCACCGGGTTTGACCAGGCTCGCCAGCTGAGGTGCCAGAGAAACCAGCGGGCCTGCAAGAATATTAGCCACCAATACGTCGGCTGGCTCTTTTGGCAGGTCTTCCGGCAGGTAGAGCGGGAATTTTTCTTCGGCGACATGGTTGCGCCCGGCGTTGTCACGGGAGGCTTCCAGCGCCTGTACGTCGATGTCGGTGCCCACGGCGCGGCGTGCGCCGAGCAGCAGGGCGGCAATCGCCAGGATGCCCGAGCCGCAGCCGAAGTCGAGTACGTCGCAATCGTTCAGGTCCTGACCGTCCAGCCATTCCAGGCACAGTGCGGTGGTCGGGTGGGTGCCGGTGCCAAAGGCCAGACCCGGATCCAGCAGCAGGTTGACCGCACCCGGCTCTGGCGCCGCGTGCCAGCTCGGCACGATCCACAGCCGCTGGCCGAAACGCATCGGCTGGAAGTTGTCCATCCAGCTGCGTTCCCAATCCTGGTCTTCGATCACTTCATGGGTGTGCTCCGGCAGCTCGGTGCCGGTCAGCAACTTCAGGTGCGCAAGGGCCAGATCGGCATCGGTGTCGGCTTCAAACAGTGCCAGCAGGTGGGTGTGCGTCCACAGTGGGGTGGTGTTCAGTTCCGGCTCGAAGATCGGCTGGTCTTCAGCGTCCATGAAGGTCACGGACACGGCGCCGACTTCCAGAAGCGCGTCTTCGTAGGTTTCGGCTTGTTCTGGGCTGATGGCGAGACGGACTTGCAGCCAGGGCATGGCGATTACCTTCGAATGTAAAGAGGACAGGCGGTATGACACCGCGAAAGACCGGCAAGTTTACGGGGTTCGGGGGGAAACGACAAAGTGCTGCCTTGCGCATGTATCGGTAGGAGTGAGCTTGCTCGCGATGGCGGGCTATAAGTCGACATCGTTGTGTCCGGAAAGACGCTATCGCGAGCAAGCTCACTCCTACAAGATTTATGGTGTTTGATCGACTCTGAGGCGCTACCGACCCCGTAGCAGTCCGGCTTGCCGGCGTCAGCGATTCCGAAGGCGCCACCGACCGCTACGACAGAAACAACAAAGCCGCTCGAAAGCGGCTCTGTTGGTCTGCAGCACTTACTGGTGAATCAGTGTTTGTCACCGGCCAGTTTGTGTTCCAGATAGTGGATGTTGACGCCGCCTTTGCAGAAGCCTTCATCGCGGGTCAGATCACGGTGCAGCGGGATGTTGGTCTTGATCCCGTCGACCACGATTTCGTCCAGGGCGTTACGCATGCGGGCCATGGCCTCGTCGCGGTCCTTGCCCCAGGTGATCAGCTTGCCGATCAGCGAGTCGTAGTTCGGCGGTACGGCATAGCCACTGTACAGGTGCGAATCGACGCGAACGCCGTTGCCGCCTGGGGCGTGGAAATGCTTGACCTTGCCCGGGCTCGGCATGAAGGTGCGCGGATCTTCAGCGTTGATCCGGCACTCCAGTGCGTGGCCGTGAATCTGCACGTCATCCTGGGTGTACGACAGCTTGTTGCCAGCGGCGATGCTGAGCATCTCCTTGACGATGTCGATGCCGGTGACCATTTCCGATACCGGGTGTTCGACCTGTACGCGGGTGTTCATTTCGATGAAATAGAACGCGCCGTTTTCGTACAGGAATTCGAACGTACCGGCACCGCGGTAACCGATGTCGACGCACGCCTTGACGCAGCGAGCCAGCACTTCCGCGCGGGCCTTCTCGTCGATGCCCGGTGCCGGCGCTTCTTCCAGCACCTTCTGGTGACGGCGTTGCAGCGAGCAGTCACGGTCGCCCAGGTGAATCGCGTTGCCCTGGCCGTCGGACAGCACCTGAACTTCCACGTGACGCGGGTTGGTCAGGAACTTTTCCAGATAGACCATCGGGTTGCCGAAGGCTGCGCCGGCTTCCGAACGGGTCAGTTTGGCCGAGGCGATCAGATCCTCTTCCTTGTGCACCACGCGCATGCCGCGACCACCACCGCCACCGGCGGCCTTGATGATCACCGGGTAACCGACCTGGCGGCCGATACGCAGCGCTTCTTCTTCGTCTTCCGGCAGCGGGCCGTCGGAACCGGGAACGGTCGGTACGCCGGCCTTGATCATCGCGTCCTTGGCCGACACCTTGTCGCCCATCAGGCGGATGGTGTCAGCGTTCGGGCCGATGAAGGCGAAACCGGATTTCTCGACCTGCTCGGCGAAGTCGGCGTTTTCGGCCAGGAAGCCGTAGCCGGGGTGAATCGCCGTGGCGCCGGTGACTTCGGCGGCGGCAATGATCGCCGGGATGTGCAGGTAGGACTGGGCAGCCGATGCCGGGCCGATGCAGACGGATTCGTCGGCCAGACCCAGGTGCATCAGTTCGTTGTCGGCCTTGGAGTAAACGGCGACGGTTTTGATGCCTTGTTCCTTGCAGGCACGCAGAATCCGCAGAGCAATTTCACCGCGGTTGGCGATCAGCACTTTTTCCAACTTCGCAGGTTTCAACATCGTCGGCTCTCCGCGGTTCAAACGATGGTGAACAGCGGCTGGTCGTACTCAACCGGCTGGCCGTCTTCGACGAGGATGGACTCGATCACGCCGCTTGCTTCGGCTTCGATGTGGTTCATCATTTTCATCGCTTCGACGATGCACAGGGTGTCGCCTTTCTTCACGGTCTGGCCCACTTCGACGAAAGCCGGCGAGGTTGGCGAGGCTTTGCGGTAGAAAGTACCGACCATTGGCGAACGGGCAATGGTGCCGTTCAGTTTCGGTGCGGCCGGGGCTTCTGCGCCGGCGGCAGCCGGTGCAGCGGCAGGCGCGGCAACAGGTGCAGCCGGAGCGGCAACCGGAGCTGGCGCGTAGTACTGCTGCGCTGGAGTCTTGCTGTGGCGGCTGATTCGTACGGACTCCTCGCCTTCCTTGATCTCCAGTTCGTCGATGCCGGACTCTTCCAGCAGTTCGATCAGTTTCTTGACTTTACGGATATCCATTAATCATCAACTCCCAAGGGTCGGTCAGGGGTATTCGGTAGCCGGTTCGGGCTGTGCGGTTCAGTCCGGGACTGTGCCGGTCACGCCTTCGAACGGGTGGCCAGTTGTTCCAGGGCAGCCTCCAGGGCCAGTCGGTAACCGCTGGCGCCAAGGCCGCAGATCACTCCTACAGCAACATCGGAAAAGTAGGAGTGATGGCGGAAAGGTTCGCGTTTGTGCACGTTCGACAGGTGCACTTCGATGAATGGGATGCTCACTCCCAGCAGCGCGTCACGTATTGCAACACTTGTGTGAGTAAAAGCAGCCGGGTTGATCAGGATGAAGTCCACGCCTTCGTCGCGGGCGGCATGGATGCGGTCGATCAATTCGTACTCGGCATTGCTCTGCAGGTACATCAGATGGTGACCGGCTTCGCGCGCACGCTTTTCCAGATCCTGGTTGATGTCGGCCAACGTGACCGCACCGTAGATCCCCGGTTCGCGGGTGCCCAGCAGGTTCAGGTTAGGTCCGTGCAGAACCAGAAAAGTCGCCATCGTGTGTTCCTTGTTGTTTGCGTTGTCGACGCCCGCAATCAGGTGCGAGCCGTTGATGCGCAGCGACTATGCCGGAAAGCGCAATGGACTGTCCAGTTACCGACCCAGATATCGACAATGTTCAGCACGATGTCCGATGTTCGCGCAAAGTTTGTGACTAATAGGTTAAATTTGGTCATTTGCTCTAGAAATGTGCTCGGAGAAGCCCTGAACGTCGATTTCGCCGACGACACGGGCATTTTCCAGCTCGTTGCCGTCTTTTCCGAAAAACAGCAGCGCGGGCGGGCCGAACAATTTGTAACGATCGAGCAGAGCACGCTGCTCGGGGCTGCTGTCGGTCATGTCGAAGCGAATCAGTCGGAAGCCCTTGAGCTGACTGACAATTTTCGGATCGGGCAGTACTTCGTGCTCGATCACCTTGCAGCTGATGCACCAGTCCGCATACCAGTCGACCAGCACCGGTTGTGCGGTGTTTTTCGAGGTTTCGAGGATGTTGTCCAGTTCGCTTGCCCGGGTCACCGTCTGCCACTGCTCCGTTGTCGGTCGTGCGCCATCGTTGGCGATTTGCGCGCTTTGCGGTCTCCCCAGAGGCCGCAACGGATCGGTCTGTCCGCTCAGTGCGCCGTACCAGCAGGCAAGAGCGTAGACCATGAGAAACAGACCGAGCAGTTGCGCGAGGCGTCCGCGACTGGTTTTCGGGGTGAACTCCAGCGCACCGAGAAACAGTGCAACGCCGGCCCACAGCAGGCCGATCAGCAGCAGAGTGGCCTGGCCCGGAATTACCCGACTCAGCAGACCGATCGCCAGGGCCAGCAGCAAGACGCCGATGGCGTTTTTCACGGTGACCAGCCACGCCCCGCTTTTCGGCAACCAGGCCGCGCCGCCGGTCGCCACCAGCACCAGCGGGGCGCCCATGCCCAGACCCAGCGCAAACAGTTTCAAGGCGCCCCCCAGCGCATCGCCGCTGGCGCTTATATAAAGCAGCGCACCAGCCAGCGGTGCCGACACGCACGGCGACACCAGCAGGCTCGACACCACGCCCAGCACCGCCGCGCCCCACAGCGAACCGCCCTGGGTATTGCCGGCGATGCGGTCGAGACGGTCATTCAGGGCGCGCGGCAGGCGCAGCTCGAACACGCCGAACATGGCGATGGCGAACACCACGAAGAACAGCGCGAACGGCACCAGCACCCACGCCGATTGCAGCCGCGCCTGCAGATTGAGGCTGGCGCCGAACAGGCCCATCAGTGCGCCTAGAATGGCAAAGCAGATCGCCATCGGCAGCACGTACGCCAGCGACAGGGAAAAGCCGCGCAGGCCGCCGACCTGACCGCGCAACACCACGCCGGACAGGATCGGCAGCATGGGCAGCACGCAAGGCGTGAAGGTCAGGCCGATGCCAGCGAGGAAAAACAATGCCAATTGTTTCCAGCTGAACGGCGCCGGGGCTGCGTTGCCGGTGGCGCTCATCGAGGTGGTTGGCGTGCCCGTGCCGCCGATGCTCAAGCGTTCGGTTTCCGGCGGATAGCACAGGCCCTTGTCGGCGCAGCCCTGATACGTCACCACCAGCGTGAAGGGGCGGCTGTCGCCGGCCTTGCGCGGCAGGTTGATGTCGAGAATGCCGTGGTACACCTCGACATCACCGAAGTACTCGTCGTGTTTCTTTTCACCGTCCGGCAACTGTGCCGCGCCCAGGCCGATGTCGGCCGGTTCGGTACGGAACTGGAAGCGGTGGCGATACAGGTAATAGCCTTCGGTGGCGACGAACTGCAGCTTGATCGCCTCGGCATTGCTGTCGATCAGGTTGAGCTGAAACGCCTGGCGCACCGGCAGGAAGTCCTTGCTGTTGTCGACCACCGCACCACCCAGCGTCGAGCTCGGCCGGCTGTCCAGCAGGCTGGCGGCAAAGGCGGGCAGGGCAAGGGTCAGCAGGATCAGACAAAGCAGGCGGCGCATGGCGGTCTCGCAGTACAAGGGTCCGCGCATGATAGCTGTGATCGGGGATGGGCTCTATGAACAGTCCGGAATCGGCGGTGTGTCGATCGCTGGAGAGCAACACAAGACCGGTCTGGCGGTATGCCGATATCTGGAGAGCAACACAAGACCGTGGGAGGGAGCCCTGCTCGCGAATGGGGCAGTGCGGGCAATGCTGTGTCGACTGACCGGACGCCTTCGCGAGCAGGGCTCCCTCCCACGGCCTTCGGCCAGAGGCAGGCCGCAGGAAGACAAAATTGTAGGAGTGAGCTTGCTCGCGATTGCGATATGTCAGCGGCAAATATTTGTCTGGCCTACCGTTATCGCGAGCGAGCTCACTCCTACAAAAGTTCGACTTCGCGTACTCCATGCACCTGATTACGTCCGGCCTTCTTCGCCCGGTACAGCGCTTCGTCTGCGTGGGAGGCCAGCGTCAGGGCGTCGTCGTTGTCGCCCAGTTCCACCACCCCGGCGCTGAAGGTGCAGAACAGGTCCGCCGGTTGCGCCGGGTAATGAATCTCGGCGAAGCGCCGGCGGATCTCGTCGAGCACGCGATGAGCAGCCTGCAAGTCGGTGTCGGGCATCACTACGGCAAACTCTTCGCCGCCGTAGCGGCCGATGTAGTCGGTCTTGCGCAGGCGTTGCTTGAGAAACAGCGCCAGACTCTTGATCACGCGGTCGCCCATGGGATGGCCATGGCTGTCGTTGACCTTCTTGAAATGGTCGATGTCGAGCATCGCGAAGCTCAGCGGCTTGTTCTCGCGTCGGGCGCGGAAGCTGCAGTCTTCCAGCAATTGCAGGATATGGGTGTGGTTGTACAGGCCGGTGAGGCTGTCGCGCACCATCCGCGCCTTGAGGTTGCGTGCCCGCGCCGCGCGGTTGCGCACAGTGGTGATCAGATGACGCGGCTTGATCGGCTTGGTCAGGAAGTCGTCGCCGCCTTCGCTCATCGCGTCCAGCTGCTTGTCCAGATCGTCTTCAGCAGACAGGTAAATGATTGGCACGCTGACATAGCGGTCGTTGTGGCGAATCACCTTGGCCAGCTCGGTGCCGGTGCAGCCGGGCATGTACATGTCGAGGATGATCAGGTCCGGCTGGAATTCCGCCAGTTGCGCCATGGTCTGGATCGGGTCGAACAAGGTGCGGGTGACGATGCCGGCGCTGTTGAGCAGGCGCTCGGTGTGTGTGGCCTGGGCGCGGGAGTCGTCGATGACCAGCACCTTATAAGGCTCGTACTGGGCGACCCGGGTGAGAATCTCGATCTTTTCCAGCAGGCTGGAAGCCTCCAGAGTGCCGGTCAGAAACTCCTCACCGCCAGCACGCACGGCGGCAAGCCGGGTCGGGGTGTCGGTTTCGTGATGGCTGAAGAACAGCAAGGGCAGCTTCTGTTCCAGGCCTTCCTGCATCTTGCTCGCCAGCTTCAGGCCTTCGCCGCAGCCACCGAAGTCCACATCCATCACCACTGCCGCCGGCAGCCGCTCGGCGAGCGAGGAGTGGAAGGCGTTGATGCTGTCCAGCGACTGCGCGCTGAGTCCGAAGAATTCCAGTTGCTTGGCCAGCCGCTCGGCGCGTTCGTGGTCCTGCAACATGATGTAGATCGGCTTGCGCAACGGTGGCAGCGAGATCTGCTCCAACCGGTCGCCGTGGCGCAGGCCGGTACGGGAGAGACGTTGCATCAGGCGGTTGAGGTCGGTGATCAGCGTGCTGCTCAGACGGCCCCGGTTGGCTTCCACTTCTTGCAGCGCCTGGCTGATACCGCGCGCCAGCTGGACATGTTCGGCTTGCTCGAAGCGTTCGGCGAAACGCAGCAGGCGCTGGTTGGCGTCGCTCAGCTCTTCCAGGTCGGCGGCCGACCACTCGCTCTGCTGCAGACGCTGCCAGACCTCCAGGATCTGACGGGCCTGGTGAATGACGCGTTGGGCGAAGTGGTGTTTGAGGCGGTCGCGGTTCGGATCGTCTGCTTCGGTCATGTCCTGACTACTTATAAGGGAAACCCTGATACAAATGCTGGCGCTATGCTAGCACTCATTTTCGTCAATAAGTTCGCCGTAAGTCATTTTGTCGTCATTTTTTCAAGCGTTTTTGCGTCAAAAATCCATCCTTTTCTGCCATGTGAAGGTAGGGGCTGACGGAAAACGGGGCGTAAGGTATTGCCCTATACAGCGCTCGATTACTGTCTGGCTGATCATGCAATGGAGCAGGCCGTTTGGGGCGGGCTGTCATCGCATGTGGTGTCTGATGGGGGTCTTTTGTGGGAGCGAATTCATTCGCGAGGCGGTGGTCCGGCCTGCACATCCGTGTCGCCTGAAGAGGCCATTCGCGAATAAATTCGCTCCCACAGGGTTTCTGGTGTGTCTTGTAAACGGCGTGCCTCCATGGCGCACCCAGGCCAGCGAATAACGCATCTGGGCACGCCGCTGCGTTCCGGCGAAACGCACGTTGCTGTAAGGTTGCGGTCTGACGTACCGAATTCCGCGATTGAAAGGACAAGGCCATGCTGGATTGGAAAAAACGCTCGGGTGCGGGGACGACCGAGCGGGTGGACGAAAAGCCTGTAGGCAAGGCTCCGCGTGCCCGGGGGTACTGGAGTGGGTTGCTGTTCAGCCGCGCCCTGGGTGCGGTGGTCGGCATCTACCTGGTGGTCACCGTGGTGCTCGGCATCTGGTGGAGCAGCGAGCCGCCCCTGTTTCCGGTCCAGCAGAACGCCCAGGCGGCCGCCGAGCGTGAAGGCAAGCAGATGGTGGTCGGTTACACCACCATCGAAACCCTCAAGACCGTGGCCGGGACCCTCCTCGACAAGCCCGGTGGCTACATTTCCAACGACCGTTTCCCGCCTGGCCTGTGGATGGACAACATGCCGAGCTGGGAATACGGCGTGCTGGTTCAGGTGCGTGACCTGAGCCGTGCCCTGCGCAAGGACTTCGCCCGCTCGCAATCGCAGTCCGCCGAAGATGGCGATCTGGCCCGCGCCGAGCCGCTGTTCAACTTTAATGACCGCAGCTGGATCCTGCCGTCCAGCGAGTCACAGTACCGCGAAGGCATCGCCGCGCTGAGCCGTTATCAGGCGCGCCTGTCCGATCCGAACCTCAAGGGCGCTTTGTTCTACACCCGCGCCGACAACCTCAACAACTGGCTGGGCGATGTCGGCACCCGTCTGGGCTCGCTGTCCCAGCGTCTGTCGGCCAGCGTTGGCCGGGTCAAGCTCAACAGTGCGCTGAAGACCGAAAGCCAGTCCGACGTGGCAATGAAACCGGGCGAGGCGCCGCAGGTCGACGAGGAAATCGTCGAAACCCCGTGGATGCAGATCGACAACGTGTTCTATGAAGCCCGTGGTCAGGCCTGGGCGCTGTCGCACCTGCTGCGCGCCATCGAGGTCGACTTTGCCGATGTGCTGGCGAAGAAGAACGCCACGGTCAGCGTGCGTCAGATCATCCGCGAGCTGGAAGCGTCGCAGGAACCGATGTGGAGCCCGCTGATTCTCAACGGCAGCCCGTACGGCATCTTCGCCAACCACTCGCTGGTCATGGCCAACTACCTGTCGCGGGCCAACGCAGCGGTCATCGACCTGCGTCAACTGCTGTCGCAGGGCTGACCGGTGGCCGTCTCCGAACACGAAGCCGCGCACCGCGCAGCCTCCGACGCCGAGCAGATCGCCTGGGTCGACGATCATGACCAGTTGCTCGGCTCGCTGCCCCGCGCCGAGCTGCGTGAGCGCGGTCTGATCGGCCGTGGCACCTATATCCTGCTGTTCAACTCGGCCGGCGAGTTGTGCGTGCATCGTCGCACCTT
This sequence comes from Pseudomonas sp. NPDC090208, assembly GCF_044746785.1. Taxonomy (NCBI): domain Bacteria; kingdom Pseudomonadati; phylum Pseudomonadota; class Gammaproteobacteria; order Pseudomonadales; family Pseudomonadaceae; genus Pseudomonas; species Pseudomonas sp. NPDC090208. The sequence continues at coordinate 4,723 of NZ_JBIVCU010000001.1, read as the reverse complement.
GAGCAAGGCGATCTACCCCGGTTACTGGGATGTCGCCGCGGGTGGCATGGTCCAGGCCGACGAGAGCTATGCCGAATCGGCCGCACGGGAACTGGAAGAAGAGCTGGGCGTGGGCGGTGTCGAAGTCCGCGCCCACGAGCGATTTTTCTTCGACCAGCCGGGCAACCGGCTCTGGTGTGCGGTGTTTTCGGCGGTCTGGGACGGGCCTCTGAAGTTGCAGCCCGAAGAGGTGCTGGAAGCGCGTTTCATGCCGGTCGATCAGGTGCTTCGCGAAACCACGCAAAAGCCTTATTGCCCGGACTCTCTGGACGCATTGAAACGCTATCTGGGCGACGTCGCAAAAGCCCCGTAAATTGGCGCAAATTTGCACTTAGCATCGGCGCAGTTTGCCGTTAAACTGCGCGACCTTTTCAACCCGGACCGGTCACCCCGATCCGGTAGCGCTGCCCCTGCCTGAGTGGGGCTTCGCGGTCAGTTCTGCTGACCAGACTTTGGTCCTCAAAAAGAGGATTGCCGGTGGCCAAAAAAGCCGCATCCTTCGCTGCCCTCGGTGGCCTGGTATTTTCAACCGACGGCGGGCGCCATTGCCCCGACTGTCGTCAACCCGTCGATGCCTGCATCTGCAAGAAATCGGTCATCCCCGAAGGCGATGGCATTTGCCGTGTGCGCCGCGAAAGCAAAGGCCGTGGCGGCAAGACCGTGACCACCATCACCGGCGTGCCGTTGCCTGAAGACGCACTCAAGGAACTGGCGACTACGCTCAAACGTCGTTGCGGAACCGGCGGTGCGCTCAAGGATGGCGTCATCGAAATTCAGGGCGATCACGTCGAAACGCTGCTGGCGGAACTGGTCAAACAGGGTTTCAAGGCGAAGAAGTCAGGCGGCTGAGCCGCACCTTCGTTTCACCTGACGTATCGCTGTCGGTCTGGCAAAGGCTATCCAGGCAAACTCCGCTGCCCCGTTCGGGTCTATAGACCCGTTGCGGGCCGGCGCCAAACCGTCATTTGCACTCTATACACTGCGCCCGGCCAGTCAGGCCCGCGCTCTATGACTTTTTATACAGGGGACTTCGATGTCCGTACGACGCACACGCAAAGACGATGGCAGCCAATGGACCGTGGCGGACAGCCGCAGTGTCTACGGGATCCGTCACTGGGGAGCCGGTTACTTCGCCATTAACGAAGCCGGCCGGGTCGAGGTTCGTCCGAACGGTCCGGGCAGCTCGCCGATCGACCTCTACGAGCAGGTCGCCGAGCTGCGCAAGAGCGGCCTGTCGCTGCCGTTGCTGGTGCGCTTCCCCGACATCCTGCAAGACCGCGTGCGCAAGCTGACCGGCGCGTTCGACGAGAACATCGCGCGCCTGGAATATCAGAGCAAATACACCGCGCTGTACCCGATCAAGGTCAACCAGCAGGAAGCGGTGGTGGAAAACATCATCGCCACGCAGAACGTCTCCATCGGTCTGGAAGCCGGCTCCAAGCCCGAGCTGATGGCCGTGCTGGCGCTGGCGCCGAAAGGCGGCACCATCGTCTGCAACGGTTACAAGGACCGTGAGTTCATCCGTCTGGCGCTGATGGGCCAGAAACTGGGCCACAACGTCTTCATCGTCATCGAGAAAGAATCCGAAGTCGAACTGGTCATCGAAGAAGCTGCCGAGCTCAAGGTCGCGCCGCAGGTGGGCCTGCGCGTGCGTCTGTCGTCGCTGGCGTCGAGCAAGTGGGCCGACACCGGTGGTGAAAAGTCCAAGTTCGGTCTGTCCGCCGCGCAGCTGCTGTCGGTGGTCGAGCGTTTCCGCAAGGCTGGCCTGGACCAGGGCATCCGCCTGCTGCACTTCCACATGGGCTCGCAGATCGCCAACCTGGCCGACTACCAGCACGGCTTCAAGGAAGCGATCCGCTATTACGGCGAGCTGCGCAACCTCGGCCTGCCGGTTGATCACATCGACGTCGGTGGCGGTCTGGGCGTCGACTACGATGGCACCCATTCGCGCAACGCCAGCTCAATCAACTACGACATGGACGACTACGCCGGTGTCGTGGTCGGCATGCTCAAGGAGTTCTGCGACGCGCAAGGCCTGCCACATCCGCACATCTTCTCGGAAAGCGGCCGCTCGCTGACCGCCCACCACGCGATGCTGGTGGTGCAGGTCACCGACGTGGAGCGCCACAACGACGAAGTGCCGGAGATCGAAGACAAGGAAAATCTGCCTGAAACCCTGCAGTGGCTGATCGACCTGCTCGGCCCGACCGACATCGAGATGGTCACCGAAACCTACTGGCGTGCCACCCACTACATGAGTGATCTGGCCGCGCAGTATTCGGACGGCAAGCTGACGCTGGCGCAGAAAGCGCTGGGCGAGCAGTGCTACTTCGCTGTGTGCCGCCGCCTGCACAACTCGCTGAAGGCGCGTCAGCGTTCCCACCGTCAGGTGCTGGACGAACTCAACGACAAGCTGGCCGACAAGTACATCTGCAACTTCTCGGTGTTCCAGAGCCTGCCGGACACTTGGGCCATCGATCAGGTGCTGCCAATCATCCCGCTGCACCGCCTCGACGAAGAGCCTCTGCGTCGCGCCGTGCTGCAGGACCTGACCTGTGACTCCGACGGCAAGATCAACCAGTACGTCGACGAGCAGAGCATTGAAACCAGTCTGCCGGTTCATGCGCTGAACGAGGGCGAGGACTACCTGCTGGGCGTGTTCCTGGTCGGTGCCTATCAGGAAATCCTCGGCGACATGCACAACCTGTTCGGTGACACCGACTCGGTGAACATCTACCAGAGCGCCGATGGCAGCGTGTACCACGCCGGTATCGAGACCCACGACACCATCGAAGACATGCTGCGCTACGTGCACCTGTCGCCGGAGGAGTTGATGACCCACTACCGCGACAAGGTCGCCAGCGCGAAGATTAGCCCGCGCGAGCGCACTCAGTATCTGGACGCACTGCGTCTGGGCCTGACCCGCTCGTCGTACCTGTCGTCGTAACGCGTTTTGCCGCGCTCGATGTAGGCGCTGGCTTGTCCTGCGACCGACGAGGAACTCGTCGTGAAACCTGTGTACGCGTTTCGGCTGACACGGCCAATGCGTTCGGTTTCACTGCCGGTTCCCGGCAGGTCGCGGGGCAAGCCGCGCTCCTACATATTTCGTCACAGGCGACGATCCGCAGCGTAGGCCATTTCCTGTTCTGCTTTTACCCCCTCTACTTGCTCCGGCTTCTCGGCCAGAATCTGCGACCTCTACCGTCTGTCGAGGTCCTCGCACATGCACCGCTTCGCTCGCGCCACGCAGCTACGACTGGATGTCCAGCAGCCCGCCTGCACCCTTGAGGTGCTCTCGTGTACGGGCAGTGAAGCCGTCAGTCATCCCTACAGTTTCGAGCTGCAAGTCGTCAGTACCCAGGGGGAACTGGATGCTCACGACTTGTTGTTCAGCACCGGCTATCTGCATGGCGGCGGTTCGGCCCCCGGCGTGCACGGACATATCCACAGCATCGTGCGCAGTCGCGCCATTCCGTCGCCACGGCCATTGTCCGGGGGCACGCCGGTGCATTACCTGATCATCTTCGGGCCGCGGCTGGGGATGATGGGCTACCGCTACAACCGCCGGTTCTTTCAGGACATGAGTGCCGAACAGATCGTCGCCCGCCTGCTGCTCGAACACGGCATCGACGATTCCCTTTACCGCTGGCAGCGCCGCGAACCCAGCCGCAAGCGCGACTATTGCGCGCAATACCACGAGAGCGATCTGCAACTGTTGCAGCGTCTGTGTGTGGAGGAGGGGATGCGCTATTACTTCATTCACTCCCGCCGTCGGCATGTGGTGGTGTTCACCGACGATGTCGGCTGTCTGCCGGGCGGCATGGTCGGTACGGAGCCGGACGCGCTGCCGGCACAGGAGCCCATGGGCCTGCAGCGCGCCTGCGTGGCGGGGCGGCTGTTCGACATTGCCGAGCTGGACGACAAGGGTCGCCTGCAAGTGCGTTTCGACTGGGGCAACCAGGGTGACGGCGCGCGCTTCAATGATTGCTGGATTGCGCTGGACCCACACCTGAGCGAGGTTCAGCCGCAATGGTGGGGTGGCATGGAAGTGCTGGTGAGTTTCATCGACGACGATCCCGACCGGCCGCTGATCATCGACAGCCTGATCGACCCCGATATCAACCCGCGGACTGACGACGCCGAGGTCAAACCACGGCGGCGGGTCATCACCACACGCATCGACCCGGTCGAATTTCTCGATGGCTCGCAGCAGTTTCATATCAATGATCAGTGGCTCGTCCACCTGTCCGAGCACAACGAGTTGCGCTTTCGGGTGGGCGACAGCGAAGTCACCATCGATGCGAACAGCGTCACGTTGAGCGGGCTGGCGATCATGTTGTCGGCGCTGGAGGATGATCGGCTGGCTTCATGAACCTGAGATCTCAGATGAGCCTTGAGGGAGGGAGCCAACTGTCTTAAGCCTCCCACCCGACTAACGGCTGGCAGGCGAGTCTTGCCATGGTTTTCCATCCCGAACCATGGCGTTCAGCCTGATCAACAACACACGCATACACGCAACCAACGCGACCTTCGAACATTTGCCCGCTGCTCGCAGGCGGGCATAACGGTTTTTGAAATCATCGTTGTGCCGAACCATCACCAACGTGCTCATGTACACCGCTCGGCGCAGCTTCGATCTCCCGCCATAGATGCGCCTGACGCCTCGCTTGGTTCCGCTGTCATT